>NZ_JASOKT010000026.1 GCF_030216305.1 Actinotignum timonense
TGATCGGGTTGATAGGCCAGGGATGTAAGGCTTGTGAGGGTTTTAGTTGACTGGTACTAATGGACCGATAGCCAAAATAACAAGGCATTTGGAATTGTTTTTGCGTGGGATTTTTGTTTGGGTGTTTGCGTTCACTGTGCGATGACTGGCCACCATAGTGGTGGTTGGTTGGTGTTTTGGTTGTGGCGGTGGTTATAGCGGCAAGGTTACGCCCGGTATCCTTTTCGAACCCGGTAGCTAAGGTTGTTTGCGCTGATGGTACTGCACTCGGTGGGGTGTGGGAGAGTAGGTTGCTGCCGCCATGTTTCTTATTGTGTGTGGGGTGTTACTCGGTTGGGTAACACCCCACACACATTTAACCCCGGGCCGAGCTCACTATTGCTTCGGGCCCATAGCTCTCGGCCGCACCTTGTGATAGATGCGGGAGTGGTGTACTTGCTGGGGGCCGTGGTTAGTAGGGTCATTCGTTTCAGCTCAAAAGCAAGGGCGTGCCTCCAATCCAGCGTCAAGCGAAAAAGTGGCCTGGACCTCAAAAATGCGTCGTCGTAGAGTAAACTAAAAGGCGCGCAACCGCGCACGGTCTACCCAATGGAGGAGATATGAAAGCAGCGCGTTACTACGGTAATCACGACATTCGCATCGAAGATATCGAAGAGCAGCCGCTAGAGCCCGGCACTGTGCGGGTCAAGGTTGCTTGGTGCGGTATCTGTGGAACCGACCTTCACGAATATCTCGACGGCCCCATCTTCTGTCCCGCGGAAGGCCATCCTCATCCGATTTCCGGTGAGGAAGTACCGGTTACCCTCGGGCACGAAATGTCCGGCGTCGTCGCCGAAGTAGGCGAAGGCGTGACGGACCTTGCAGCTGGCGACCACGTCGTCGTCGAACCGTATATTATCCGCGATAGCGTGGACACCGGCCCGGAATCGACCACCTACCACCTGTCCCCCGATATGAACTTCATCGGCCTGGGCGGCCGCGGTGGTGGGCTTGCCGAAAACATCGTCGTCAAGCGGCGCTGGGTTCACAAAATCCCGAATAACATCCCGCTCGACCAAGCCGCGCTCATCGAGCCGCTTTCCGTGGCCGTGCACGGCGTGGATCGCGGCGACGTCAAGGAAGGCAACTTCGCCCTGGTGGGCGGTGCCGGTCCCATCGGTGTGCTCTGCTGTGCGGTCCTCAAGGCCAAGGGGCTTACGGTCGCGGTGTCGGAACTCTCCGAACTGCGCCGCCAGCGCGCCGTCGATGCCGGCGTGGTCGACTACGCCTGGGATCCCCGCGAAGTCGATATCGTGGAGGAAACCAAGAAGCTCACCGGTGGTGTAGGTGCCAATGTTGCCTTCGAATGCACCTCGGTGGACGTGGTACTCAACCAGCTCATCGCGGCGCTCGGGCCGCGCGGCGTGCTCGTCAATATGTCCATCTGGGGACACCAGCCGAATATTGATATGCACTCCGTGGTCATGAAGGAACTGGATGTGCGCGGCGTCATCGCCTACGTGAACACCCACCCGCAAACAATTGAACTGGTTGCCTCGGGTAAGATCGACGTCTCCCCGTTCATCACCGGCAAGATCAACCTGGAAGACCTCGTAGACAAGGGCTTCGATACCCTCATCAACCGCAACGAAACCGCGGTTAAGATTCTCGTTTCCCCGAACGGCGAAGGTGAAGAATAAAATCGTAGCTCTCTGAGCGAGTCCCTTAGAAATAGCGCCCGTGGTAGGAGCACCTGCCGCGGGCGCTATTTTTATAGGCCGCGCATCTCCTCGGTTAGTGCCGGCCAGAACTTTCGGTGTTCGCGCCCGAAAGCTTGAGCGCCCAGGAATACCCCGGCCTTGCCGAGCTCCGGATCTACCCATAGGAACGAACCTGATTGACCGAAATGGCCGAAGGTGCGCGGCGAAAACGACGGGCCTGTCCAGTGGGGATGTTTCTCCCCGCGGATCTCCATGCCCAAACCCCAGGTATTATTGCGCTGCCACCCGTAGCCGGGCAGCAAGCCGGGCAATCCATCAAAATGCACGGCGCGGGCGTAGCGTGCTAACTTCGGAGAAATAAGACGCGGCCGCAGCAACTCCCCGGAAAAACGCGCCAAGTCACGCAGATTCCCCACCGCCGAATAAGCAGGGCTCGCCTCCACCGCGACCGAGCTTAGGCGCAGCGGCTCAATAACAACACGACGCACCCAATTTTGAATCGACATCCCGGTCTGATGCTCCAAATAATCACCGAGCACCTCAAAACCGTAATTCGAATAAATGCGTTTCTCCTCTACGCCTGCTCGTACCGGCCCTTCCTCCTCCGGCAAACCGGAAGCATGTGCGAGAAGATGGACAACCGTGGCACCGGGAGGGCCCGCCGGATCGTCAAAATCCGCCAGGCCGCGCTCCACCGCAATAAGGGTCGCCCAGGCCACCAGCAGCTTCGTTACCGACATGTAGGGATATATTTCCCGCGTATTCCCATAAGAAAAAGTGCAGCGCCCGGCAGCGTCGACAACTCCGAGCGCGTGCGGGAACGAAAAAGAATCCGAAGCGAGGCGGTTATCCACAGGCATGGTTCAAGTGTGCCATGCCCGCGGAAAACTTCGGGCTGGTGCAAGCTGCGCCACAGCGTGATAATAAACTTATCATGATGACAAAAGTATCTTCGTGTGTGTAGGCTGGGAATAGGCCACACTGATGTGGCGCTAACGGGAGGTTATGATGACCCTAGGAACCGGAGGGCTGATCGCAGTCCTCATCGCCGCGATTGTGCTCGTTGTTGTGCTCATCGTCGGCTTGAAATTACACGGCTCGATCGCCCTGACCATCGCGGCGATTACTGTCGCGCTGGTCACGGGCGTGAAGCCCGCGGAAGTGGGCGATGTACTCGAACAAGGCGTGGGCGGAACCCTCGGATTCCTTGTTCTTATTATTGGCTTCGGCGCAATTCTCGGGAAAATGCTGGAAGTATCCGGCGGAGCCGAACGTCTCGCCAAGGGGATGCTTCGGGTTTTCGGTGAGAAACGCGCCCCGATTGTTATGTCATTCCTCGGCTTGATTGCCGGTATTCCGGTCTTCGTGGAAGTGGGCTTCGTGCTCCTGGTTCCCCTCGTTTTCGTGGTGGCCAAGGAAGTGGGGTGCTCGAAGATCCGGGTAGGAGTGCCGCTGGCTATCTCCCTCATGGTGGTCCACTGCATCCTGCCCCCGCACCCCGCCGCTACCGCTATCGCGGGCACCCTCGGCGCAGATATCGGCATGGTTATTATGCTCGGTCTTATTGTGGGGATCCCGGCCGCTCTTATCGGCGGCCCGCTTTACACCGGAATTGGGCTGCGTCAGCTTGAACGTGCTCACGTTGCTGCGCGCGCCGGCCAGGTAAGCGGCGTCGTCGCCGCAGAAAAACCGGGCCACGAACCGAGCGAGGCACATAGTGACGCGCTTGCTGCGGGCGAAACCATCCTCAAAGATGATGCAGCGGAGCGCACCTTGCCCGGTTTCGGGATTACTCTCCTCACGATTCTGCTGCCCCTCATTATTATGGTGTGCCGCACCGTTGCGGATCAGACCCTTCCGGAGGAAAACGGCGTGCGCCAATTCGTGGACCTCGTAGGTAACCCGATTTTGGCGCTCCTCATTTCGGTGATTTTCGCGTACTTCTCGCTGGGGATTTCGCGGGGCAAGTCGCTTTCGGATCTGTCGTCGGTGACCGATTCTTCTTTCGCGCCCATCGGTGGGGTGCTCCTCATTATCGGTGCGGGCGGTGCCTTCAACGCGGTGCTGATGGCCTCTGGTATGGACAAGGCCATCGCGGGCGCCATGGGAAGCTTGCCGGTCAGCCCGCTTATCCTCGCCTGGCTCATCGCTATCGTGCTGCACTTCGCGGTAGGTAGCGCCACCGTCGCCATGATTTCCGCGGCCGGTATTGTGCTGCCGATGCTGCAAGCATCCCCGGATCTCAGTCCCGCGCTTATGGCTATCGCCGTGGGCGCCGGCGCCATCGGTCTCACCCACGTAACCGATTCGCTCTTCTGGCTGTACAAGGAATACATGGGCATCTCGGTGGGGGATGCGCTCAAGACCCTCACCGTGGGTACCACTATTGCCTCGGTGGTGGCCCTGTGCATGACCATGCTGCTTCATCTCGTCATCTAAAGGCCGCGTGGAGTAGGGCTGCGGTTTGCGCTGAGATGGCGTAGAAGTGGCGCCTCGCACTTATCTACTAACTAATCTGAGAAAGGACTCAGTCATGACAACTATCGCTGGAAAAACTCTCGAGCAATGGGTGGAGGACTACCCGCTTATTCAGGACCTCGTGGATCTCAAGGTCGCGGACTGGTTCAATCCGGAGGTGCTGCCGGCCGCGGAAGGTCTGGCAAAGGTCGGCCTCACCGTGGCTGATGTGGACGACGCCGCAGCGCGCCTCAAGCGCTGGGCCCCCTACCTCAAGCAGGTTTTCCCTGCCGCCCGCCCCACGGCTGGCATCCTGGAATCCCCGCTGGTGGCGGTTCCTACCATGCAGGCTCAGCTCGCCGAACGAAAGGGAGTGGAGATCCCGGGCCAGCTGTGGGCGAAACTTGATTCCCACCTGCCCATTTCCGGATCGATCAAGGCCCGCGGCGGGGTTTACGAAGTACTCAAGCACGCCGAAGAACTCGCGCTGGAAGCCGGCCTCATCACCCTTGAGGATGACTACCGCAAGCTGGATACCGAAGAAGCGCGAAAGTTCTTCTCCCAATACAAGGTGGCGGTGGGTTCCACCGGCAACCTGGGGTTATCCATCGGGATTATGTCCGCCCAGCTAGGTTTCCAGGCTTCGGTGCATATGTCCGCCGATGCTCGCCAGTGGAAGAAGGATAAGCTCCGCTCCCACGGCGTGAACGTGGTGGAATACGAATCGGATTACTCGGTTGCGGTGGCGCAGGGCCGCAAGGAAGCCGAATCGGATCCCACCGCCTACTTCGTGGACGATGAGAATTCCCCCTCGCTCTTCCTCGGTTACGCGGTGGCCGCGCGCCGCCTGCAAGGCCAATTCCAGTCCCTGGATGTCACGGTGGATGCCGAGCATCCGCTCATCGCCTACCTCCCCTGCGGGGTGGGTGGTGGCCCGGGCGGCGTTGCTTTCGGCCTCAAAACCGTTTTCGGCGACAACGTCCACTGCATCTTCGCTGAGCCGACCCATTCGCCCTCGATGTTCCTCGGCGTTATGACCGGCAAGCATGACGAGATCGCGGTGCAAGATTTCGGTATTGATAACCTCACTGCCGCGGACGGCCTGGCCTGCGGGCGTCCCTCGGCTTTCGTGGGTTCGCGCATGCAGTACCTCATCGACGGCTACTACACCGTTGAGGACCAGACCATGTACGAAAACGTGGCGCTCCTGGCCCACACCGAGGGCCTGCGCATCGAGCCTTCCTCCTCGACCTCCTTCGAGGGCCCCTTCCACGTGCTCGCCGCGAGCGAATACCTGGAGCGGGCGGGGCTCACCCCGGAGAAGCTCGCGGGTGCCACGCACCTCACGTGGATTACCGGCGGCAATATGGTTCCGGATAAGGAGATGGATTCCTACATCGCCAAGGGCGAAGAAACCCTGTAAAGCGGGGTAAAAAATCGGGGGTGCCACTCACTGTAGTGCGCACCCCCGCACTATGCCCGTCATTTAAGATATTTTGTCAGAAGATACAGTAATGGGGCCGTACGGAGGAAGGAGCCGGTGCCATGGAGTCGGCGGAATACGAAGCGATATCCGACGAGGTAATCTCCCGCGAGGTAATCTCCCGCGAGGTGACCTCCGGCAAAGCGATATCCCGGGAAGATAGCGAATATGTGGCCTCTTTCAAGCCGCTGGTCGAATTCCTCGGGGTGGCGCTGGGGGAGAGCACCGAGGTTGTGCTCCACGATGTGAGCGACCTCGACCATTCGGTTATCGCCATCGCCAACTCGCATGTCACCCAGCGTACTGTGGGCTCCCCGGCCACCGATCTCATGTTGCGGGTGCTGCGTGCCGGCGAAGGAACCACGGCCGATTACCTCACCGGTTACGAAGCGATTACGCCGGGTCGCGCGCGCACCTTGCGTTCGTCCACATTTTTTATACGACGACGGGGCCGCATCATTGGGATGCTCTGCCTTAATTCTGACCAAACCGTGCTGCGGCAACTGGACGAAACTGTCAAAAAAATTTCGGCCTTGTATTTCCCCAATCCCGAACGGCGCAAGGAGGCGACGGAGGAAAAGCCGGAAATTTTGGCATCCTCCGTTGCTGATATGAAAACGGCTGCCATGGAGTCGGTGCTTTCGCGCTATCACGTATCGGTGGACCACCTCACCCAAGCCGAACGCCTGGAAGTGGTGCGTTCGCTCGACGAGGATGGATTCTTCCAGCTGCGCGGTGCGGTAACCGACCTGGCGCTCGCGATGAATCTTTCCGAGCCCACCGTATATCGATATTTGCGCCAGGCGCGAGCTTGAGCGGCCGGCCCGGGGCCCTCGGCATGTTTCGGGACCTGCGAAACTCGATATCATGGCGGTATGACACGAGTGATTAAGAACTGGCTCACCGATATGGATGGTGTGCTCATCCACGAAGAAAAGGCGCTTCCGGGTGCCGCGGATTTTCTCAATAAACTCAACGAAAAAGAGTACCCCTATCTCGTTCTCACCAATAATTCGATTTTTACCCGGCGTGATCTTTCCGCGCGTTTGGAAGCTGCCGGACTGATCGTCCCGGAAGATCATATTTGGACTTCGGCGGCAGCAACCGCGAATTTCCTTGCGGATCAGGTCGAAAATAAGCGTGCCTACGTGGTGGGAGAAGCCGGCCTCACCACTTCGATGTACAACGTCGGTTTCGTGATGACGAACGTCAATCCGGAAGTGGTGGTCCTTGGGGAAACCCGAACCTATTCCATTGAAGCGCTTACCACCGCGATCCGCCTCATTAATAAGGGTGCCCGGTTCATTGCCACCAACCCGGATGTGACGGGTCCTTCCGATCTGGGGCCGATTCCGGCAACCGGGGCGGTGGCCGCCATGATTACCGCCGCCACCGGCCGCCAGCCCTATTACGTGGGCAAGCCGAATCCGGTGATGCTGCGCAAGGGCCTCAATCTTATTGACGCACATTCCGAAGAAACCGCGCTGGTAGGGGACCGGATGGATACCGATATCCTCGCGGGCATGGAAGCCGGGCTGCAAACCCACCTGGTGCTCTCCGGCTCGACGGCCCAGGAGGAAATCGTGAACTTCCCCTACCGCCCGGATTACGTGCATCCTTCCATCGCGGAAGTGGCGGAGCTGCTCTAGCTGCTTCTTATGCGGGCGGCCTATTTTACTGAGAGGGGTCCGTGCATACAGCTTTGTGCACGGGCCCCTCTGGCCGTATGAGGTCTTCTACGTGCCATTCCCATACGTGCCGCCTGGTTTCCGCTATCGGCCCCCAATTTTTCTCGGGTGGTTATGCTTCGAGGGCTTGGAGCACATTGGCACGGTTATCGCGCACAACGGCTTTCAGCTGGATCTCCTCCCACTCCCGCATGCCTTGCTCGAGTGTTGCGCGGGCTTCGGGTGTGCATTGGGCCCCGAACTCGTCAATAACAAAAAGGATGATTTCTTCCAGGCAGGGCCGGAATCTGTGCCCGCCCACCGGGAAATGGACATCGGCAATACGGGGAGTGCGGGCTTCGTTCTTGATGCGCCGGCGAGAGCGACGGGAATGGTGACCGCCCAGGAGCAAAGCATGTGTCCATTCGTCACGATGGGCATGTACCTGGATATGCGCGCAGGGAATATTCGAGCGTGGTGAGCGAATATAGTCCCAACGCGCCAAAGGCTCGCTGTTTTTTGCTCCCCGGGTGACCGAGAACGTTGATTCATTAACAGTGAGAGATCCAGTTTCGGAATCCAGGAAAACCTCGTAATCGAAACGGATAAAAAGGAGACGATCAACGCAAATGCGCCCCGACAGTCTTTTTAGCGGAAGATCTCCTTTTGTAACCTTCTGCGTGGATAGTGAAAATTCAGGGTCAATCAACTTCCCAATCAGCTGTAGATGTGCCGCAAATTTATCGGCATGCTCATCCAAGTGTTCGTTCACCACGGTAATACTCCTCGAAACGATCCAGACCTACCATCTCGAAATAAGCGTCAGACTCGTCGGGTCCGAGCTGGTAGTTATCAGCGCGCTGGTCGAATTCTTCGCGGGTCATCCTGACCTCACGCAAAATTTCCTCTTTGCGCTTGAGAACATCTTCAAGCGATGTAAAAGTAAGGTCTGGAAACAACTTGCGTCCCCTAACAAAACTCATGACTTTGCTCCTTCAATTGCATAGTTCCGGGTGGTTTTCCCCGTCCTTCTCCGCCATTCTCGCATGGCATAGGGACACAAAAAAGAGCTTTTTACCGCCCTGTGGACAAGGGCGACGTTTGGCGATTCTGTGGATACTTCTCACCCGTTGCTTGCTGTCAAACGCAAGCTCGCACACGGGTACCGATGGTCGAATAATGAGATAGCAAGGTCTGCACCCCACCCCTAAGTTACGCTACCGTAGGTAACGCGGGTGGAGTGCTTATGCCCGACGTGCGGGTCATATGCCCGTGCCCGGTATGCGGCTTCGTGCCGACGCCCGGCGCCCGGTGCGCCGGCTCGCCGCCTCCGCGTTACCCGCTGGCCGTGCCGCGGCTGGCGGTTTCGTGTAACGACGGAGAAATCATGCGTCAGGTTCATCCTTGGCGGGTGCTCGTCTGTGCCTGCCTGCTCACCTTTATCACCGGGTGTTCATACGTTTTCTCAATTTTCCAACTCCCGGCCGCTCAGCTATACGGGCTGAGCGCGGCGATGGGTGCCTACACTCTCACGAATGCCCTCGCCCCATTGCCCATGCTGCTAGGCGGGTACTTTATTGACCGGGGCCGCGCGGTGTGGACGGCAACAATCGGCGCGCTCTGCGCGGCCATCGGCTGGGCCAGCGCAGCCTGCGCGAGTTCCCCGGTCCACTTCGTGCTCGGCTACGGACTCATCGGTGGCATTGGAATGGGCCTGGTGCTCACCTCCGCGCTCTCCAATACCCTACGTTTCTTCCCGGGCCGGCGCGGGCTTATTTCCGGCATTATTTCCTGTGTGAACGGTGCCTCTGGCATCGTTATGGCGCCCCTGGCCCAGCGACTTCTCGATTCCAGCGACTTGCGCACCACCTTACTGGTCTTTGCGAGCCTTTACGCGGTGATCGCGCTCGTCGTGGCCTTAAATTATCGCGCCGCCCCGGTGGAGGGTGTAGCCGCGCCCGCCGCGCCCGCCACCGAAGTACGTCCGGCGCCCGCCACCGAATCGACGCCCGCCACCGAATCACGTCCGGCGCCCGAGGGCCGCGCCCGCGCTTCGCTCACCACCCGCGCGTCCCTCACCACTCGCGCGTCCCTCACCACCGGCCAAATGCTCGCGACCCCTGATTTCTGGCTCATTTTCGCCATCTTCATCGCCGGGGCCTTCTCGGGGCTCATGATTGTCTCCAATGCGGCTCCCATCGCGGCAAAAATGTTCCACTTCTCCGCGGCCAACGCCGCGCTTTTCGTCTCCCTCTACGCCTGCGCCGGAACCGCGGGGCGTTTCTGCTTCGGCTGGCTTGCCGACCGCCTCGGCCATGCCCGCACCCTCGAAGTCACTTTTTGCTGCGACGCTTTCGGCTTGCTGCTCCTCATCGTGGGTGGACACGACGTATTCGGGGGAGCGGGTACGTTCGGCGCCGCGAGCGGTGCCGGCAACCTGGCCAGCGGGATGTTCCTGGCGGGCGGCCTGCTCGCGCTCGGCCTGAGCTACGGTGGCACCATCGCGATCATGCCCGCCTGCGTGATGGATCGCTTTGGGCCGCGCTGGCAAGGCATTAATTACGCGCTCGCCTTCACCGGGTTTTCGGTGGCCGCTATTTTCGCCCCGCGGCTCGGCGCTCAGATAGGTGCTATGTACGACGGCGATTACACCCGCGCCTTCCTCTACGCCATGATTGCCTCGGCCACGGGGCTGGGCTGCGCGCGCATCTTGCACCTGCGCATCCGCGCCCAGCACACCTGCGCATCCGCGCCCGCCGCGCCCAGCACACCCGCGCCGCGTAGCTGAGATACCTGGCTGAGGTACCCAGCTGGGATAGCCGGCCAGTCCACCCCAGCCAGGATGCCTAGTCCGCGAACTCCATAATGACCGGGACGTGATCGGAAGCGCCTTTGCCCTTCCGTTCCTCTCGATCAATGATGGAGTGGGTATGCCGGGCCGCGAGCGCCGGGGAAGCGAAACCGAAATCGATCCGCATCCCGTGATTCTTCGGGAAGCGCAGCCGCTGGTAATCCCAGAAGGTGTAATCCGCTCCCTCGGCCGCGCGGGTAATATCCTCCACCCCGGCCTCCAGCAGTGCGGCCAGCGCCCCGCGTTCCTCCGCGGTTACATACATGCCTACGTCGTTCCGAAAATAATCAATATCCCAGACGTCAGTATCGCGCGGAGCTACATTCCAATCCCCCGCCAGCAGCAGCGGATAGTCAGGTTCCTCGCCCAGCCGCGCGCTCACCGCGGCCCGCAGTGCCTCGAGGAACTCCAGCTTGTAGTGGAAATGCGGATCCCCGTAAGCCCGCCCATTGGGAATATACAGGCTCCACACCGTGACCGCGTCCGGCCCGGTACCCAGGCGCGCTCCCAGGGCACGCGCCTCCACGGTGGGCGCGCTGAGGAGGGCGCCGTCGTCGTCGACCTTAGAAAAACCGGGCTGCCCGGGGAAGCCCACCTGCACGTTCGCGATCCCCACGCGGGAAAGAATCGCGACTCCGTTCCATTGGTTGAGGCCGGTGCAGGCGACCTCATACCCGGCGGCTTCAAAAATTTCGCGCGGGAACTGCGCGGGCGTGCATTTCGTTTCTTGTAGAAGGAGGGCGTCCAGGTCCCAGCGTTCCAGGACGGCGCGGGCGCGTTCGGCGCGGGCGCGCACAGAATTAATATTCCAGGTGGCAATACGCATAACACCAGTGTAGGGAGCCGCGGGCACGTTACCATAGCGGTTATGGGAAGTGCTCTTATTACCGGCGCCAGCGCCGGCCTCGGGCTGGAATTTGCGTGGCAGCTCGCGGCCGAAGGAAATGACCTCGTGCTCGTGGCGCGTAACCGGGCGCGTTTGGAGGCTATTGCGCATGACTTGCGCCAGGTTGCCGGGGTGCAGGTGGAGGTCCTCGCGGCAGATCTGTCGCGGCACGACGACGCACGTGCGGTTGCGCGCCGGGTAGCGCAGCATTCGCGTCCCATCGGTTTGCTCGTCAATAACGCGGGCTTTGGGCTGGGGCAGGAATTTTCTACCGGCGAATGGGAACGGGAAGAAGAAGCGCTCGACGTCATGGTCCGCGCGGTTCTCATCACATGTCACGCGGCGGCGCGGGAATTTTCGCGCCGCGGTTACGGGGGAATTATCAACGTCTCCTCGATGACGGCCGGTACCGCGCAGGGTACCTATTCGGCGCATAAAGCCTGGGTGCGTACTTTTTCCGAGGGGCTGGCCGCGGAACTGGCGCCGGCCGGGGTATCGGTCACCTGCGTGACCCCAGGGCTTATCCGCACCGAATTTCACGAACGGGCTGCGGTGGATGCTAGCCAGTGGGCCGATCTGCTTTTCGCCCAGCCCGAAGCGGTGGTGAATGCCGCGCTGGAGGCATGCCGGCGCGGGCGGGTGCTTGTTACGCCCACCCTGCTTTACAAGGCGGCTGCCGCGGCGCTGCGTATCGCACCGCGTTCCCTGGTGCGGAAATTCGCCGGGCCGGGGCTTTCTGGGCGCAACTAAAACGGACCGGCACCGTAGCAAAAACCACCCGGCTACGTAGCAAAAACCACCCGGCTACGTAGCAAAAACCACCCGGCTACGTAGCAAAAA
>NZ_JASOKT010000027.1 GCF_030216305.1 Actinotignum timonense
CGGCCGGGCAGTTTACTGTTATGGCATGGAGCTCTTTGTCCCGGGCGCCCCCGAGCGCCTCGCCACCACGTTACGTCAAGATCTCACAGGTTATACCACCGCACATATATCCACCCTGCTCGGCCCGGAAGCCACTGCCGCCATGCGCCGCGAGCAGCGCATTCCCGCGCTCCTCGTATGCGAAAAAGCGTGCCACCAGGCCACCGCCCCGCATACCGAAGCGGAGATCCTGGCCTGCCAGGTTCGCCTCCTTATCCTTGGAGACACGTTGAGCGCCGAGGAACTCGAGGGCGCTTTTCCTGCCACTTTCGGTGACCGGGTCACGCGCGACGCGCTGCTTGTTATCGGCAATGCGGGATACCGGGCCCGTTTCCAAGTGGTTCCCGTTCCGCTCGACATTACCCGCAAGGGCACCCGCCGGATCACCCGTACCGAAGTGCTGATCGCCTCCGATTTCGGGGAACTGGCCGGCCGGGTACCCGGAGCCCACCACGTTATGCCGGTGGGTGGGGCCACCCGCACCCTCGCGAATATCGTCACCTATACCGGGGGACGGGTTCTGGATGTGGGAACCGGCTGCGGGATCCATGCCATTAGCGCCGCGTTGCACGGCTGCGAGGTGGTCGCCACCGATATTTCAGCGCGAGCTTTGCAATTCGCCTCCCTCAATATCGCGCTCGCGGCCGTGCGGGTGGAGCTGCTCCAAGGTTCCCTTTTCGATCCGGTGGAAGGGCGTTTCGACACCATCGTGTCCAATCCTCCCTTCGTTATCACCCCCGCAAGTGTCCGGCAAAAAGTCGATTTCGAGTATCGCGACGGTGGCTTCGGTGGGGATATGCTCCTCTCCGAACTCATCTCCGCGCTTCCCAACCACCTCACGGATACCGGCACCGCCTATATTTTGGGGAATTGGGAAGTGGAAGACGGCTGCTCCTGGGATACCCACCCGCAGGTGTGGGCCCGGGTGGCGGGCCTCGATGCCTGGTTCATTGCGCGCGATGACGTCGATCCGGCCCACTACGTGGAAATGTGGCTCCGGGATGGTGGCCTGCGCCCGCGCGATGCCGGATACGAGGAGGCCTACCGTACCTGGCTTGATGATTTTGCCGCGCGCGGGATACGCGCCATCAGCCTGGGCTACGGGATTCTCTCCCGTCCGGCTGCCTCCCGCGAACCCATGATCCGCACCGAGGAAATACCCGGCCGTCCCCAGGGTGATATTCGCCAGCATATTCAGCGGGTTTGGAATAACCGGCACCTGGTGGCCGCCCCCGATGAGGATCTAGCGCAGCGCCACCTCACCCGCACCGAAGTGATCGAGCATCGTTTTTATGACCCGGGGGCGGCCGATCCGCTGCGTATTGTTCTCGCGCACACGGGCGGATTCCAGCAGACCCTCCCGGCCGATTCCCAAGTCGCGGCTTTCGTGGGTGCCTGCGATGGCGAGTTGAGCGTGGGAGCCTTATGCCAGGCGATTGCGCAGATTTACGGAGAAGATAGCGCGGCGGTCCAAGCCCGCCTGCTCGAGACGGTGCGCGAGCTGATCGCCACCGGGCTCTTGACCGAAGGAAGCGGAATGGGAACAGGAATGGGAACAGGAACCGGGAGCTAGACGATTAACAATAGAGCGCCCGTCACGAGTACCTGTAACGAGTACCCGCAAAGAATACCCGTAAAGAGTACCCGTCACGAGCGCCGGTTTTCGGCGTGGGCGTGCTACCGTGTGACAACAGGGCACAAAATATGTGTTGGAGGCGTGACCTTGTCACGCCGTGAGTAGTGAGGGATGCAGTTGTGACGAAGCTGGTTATCGTGGAGTCTCCCGCCAAGGCGCGCACGATCGGCAGGTACCTAGGCGAAGATTTCGAGGTGCTGGCGTCCGTGGGGCACATTCGAGACCTGCCCCAGCCCTCGGAGCTCCCTGACAGTATGAAGAAGGGCCCCTACGGGCGCTTCGCTGTTGATGTGGACGGTGATTTCGCGCCCTACTACGTTATTTCTGCCGGGAAGAACAAAACGGTTGCCGAGCTGAAGAAAGCTTTGAAGAACGCCGACGAACTCTTCCTGGCAACCGATGAGGATCGCGAGGGGGAAGCAATCGCCTGGCATCTTTACGAGGTGCTCAAGCCGAAAGTTCCCACTTCGCGGATGGTCTTCCACGAAATCACTCCTGAGGCGATCTCCCGCGCCTTGGAAACACCTCGCGCGCTCGATACCCAGCTGGTGGACGCCCAGGAATCACGCCGTATTCTTGACCGCCTGGTCGGCTACGAAGTCTCGCCGTTGCTGTGGCGCAAGGTCGCCGCGGGACTTTCCGCCGGCCGCGTCCAATCCGCCACCACTCGCCTGGTTGTGCAACGCGAACGCGAACGCATGGCTTTCGTTTCCGCCTCGTATTGGGACGTGACCGCCACTTTCGGCACGTCCGAACAATTCGAAGCAGCCCTCCATTCCCTTGACGGCGCGCGAATTGCTTCCGGTAAAGATTTTGGCGACGACGGCGCCCTCTCCGCCAAGGCCACTAAAGAAGGCGTCCGTGCTCTGAACGCCGAGCTGGCCGGTGAGCTGGCGGAAACACTCGAAGGCGCGAGGGGCACGGTACGCACCCGGGAAGAAAAGCCGTATCGCCGTCGCCCTGCCGCACCCTTCACCACCTCAACCTTGCAGCAGGAAGCCGGGCGTAAGCTGCGTCTCTCCTCGCGTCAAACAATGCGCATCGCCCAGTCGCTGTACGAATCGGGCTATATCACCTATATGCGTACCGATTCCACGAACCTGTCCGCGCAGGCCATCAGCGCGGCCCGCAGCCAAATCAAGGAATTGTACGGGCAGGTCAGCCTGCCGGAAAAGCCGCGTTTCTACGGTAAGAAAGCGAAAGGCGCGCAGGAAGCTCACGAAGCTATCCGCCCGGCCGGGGATCATTTCCGCACCCCGCAGATGGTGGCCGGGGAACTGTCCGGCGCGGATTTCCGCCTCTACGAACTCATTTGGAAGCGCACGGTTGCTTCTCAGATGGAAGATGCACGCGGGCAAACGGTTTCGCTAAAAATTGATGTGCCGGTGAGCGGGGCGGCCGGAGCCCAAACCGCCACCTTCTCCGCATCCGGAACGGTGATTACCTTCCCCGGGTTCCTGGCCGCGTACGAAGAAGGCCGGGATGCCAATCGCTACGAAGCTACCGATGCCGCCCGGCTCCCGGACGTAAAAGAAGGGGAAGCGCTGCCGGTCAGCGCCCCGCAGGCCACCGGCCACGAAACTCTTCCCCCGCCGCGCTACACCGAAGCATCGTTGGTGAAGAAAATGGAAGAACTGGGTATCGGGCGTCCCTCGACCTACGCTTCCACGATCTCCACCATTACCGACCGTGGATACGTGGAGCATCGCGGCCAGGCGCTCGTCCCTACCTGGACGGCTTTCTCCGTGGTGCGCCTCCTGGAAGAAAACCTCCCCGACCTGGTGGATTACGATTTCACCGCCCAGATGGAAACCGATCTCGACCGTATTGCGGAGGGCAGTGGGGATCGGGTCACCTACCTGTCGAAATTCTGGCGGGGAGATGGCGATAAGCCGGGCCTGGAAGGCCGGGTGGAATCCCTCGGCGATATTGATGCGCGCGCTATTAATTCCACCCCGATCGGGGAGGGAATCACCCTGCGCAACGGCAAATACGGGCCCTATCTTGAAGTAGAGGGCTCGGATAAACGTGCTTCGGTGCCGGCCGGCATGGCCCCCGACGAAATGACGGTGGAGGCCGCCCGCGACATCCTGGAGAAGGCATCTTCCGATGGGCGTGAGCTGGGCGAGGACCCCGAAACCGGGCGGCGCGTCGTCGTAAAATCCGGGCGTTTCGGGCCCTACGTCACCGAAATTATTCGCGAGGGTGAAGTCGCGCTCACTCCCACCGGGAAAGTCTCCAAAAAGGCACCGAAGCCGCGCACGGCCTCGCTGCTGAAATCCATGCAACCGGAAACTGTCACGCTGGAGGAGGCGCTGCGTTTGCTGCATCTGCCCCGCGTGATCGGGCAGGGTGAGGATGGCGTGGATATCACCGCGACGAACGGGCGTTACGGCCCGTATATTACCCACGGGAAAGATACGCGCTCGCTGGAAACCGAGGAGCAGATTTTCACGATCACCCTGGAGGAGGCGCAGGCCTTGCTGGCCCAGCCCAAGCGGCGCCGCGGGCAGGCCACTGCTAAGCCCCCGCTCAAGGAGCTGGGAACCGATCCGGTGACCGAAGCGCCGGTGGTGCTCAAAGAGGGCCGTTTCGGGCCGTACGTGACGGACGGGAAAACGAATGCGTCGCTGCGCAAGGGCGATACCGTGGAGGATATTACCCCCGAGCGCGCTTACGAACTGCTCGCGGATCGGCGCGCGAAGGGCCCGGTGAAACGGCGTACCACGGCGAAGAAGACCGCGTCCGCAAGCTCAAGCGCGAAGAAAACGACGGCGAAAAAGACCTCCGCGAAAACTTCGACTGCCAAGACGACCACCTCGAAGAAACCGGCTGCGAATAAGACCACCGCGAAGAAGCCGGCCGCGAAGAAGTCCGCTACCGAATCGACCACCGAGAAGGCATAAATGCGCGGGGTGTTCATTACCTTTGAAGGTGGGGATGGAGCTGGGAAAACAACCCAGTTGCAGCTGCTTGC
>NZ_JASOKT010000002.1 GCF_030216305.1 Actinotignum timonense
GCATAAATGCGCGGGGTGTTCATTACCTTTGAAGGTGGGGATGGAGCTGGGAAAACAACCCAGTTGCAGCTGCTTGCTGCGGCGCTTTCCGAGCGCGGGTATACGGTTGTGCAGACCCGGGAGCCCGGGGGGACCATGCTCGGTACCCAGATTCGGGAGTTGCTTTTGCACGGGGGCGCCGTCAGCCCGCGCGCCGAGGCGCTCCTCTACGCCGCGGATCGCGCCCAGCACGTCGCTTCCGTTATTCGCCCGGGTCTGGAGGCCGGGGCGGTCGTGCTCTCGGATCGCTATATTGATTCTTCCCTGGCCTACCAGGGCGGGGCGCGTGAGCTCGGCGCGGGAATCCGGGCGATATCCGAGTGGGCCACCGAAGAACTCTGGCCGGACCTCACCGTGCTCCTCGACATCCCGGAAAACGAAGGCTTAGCGCGCGCGGATGACGGCCACTACGACCGTATCGAGGCGGAAGGCCGGGA
Source organism: Actinotignum timonense (assembly GCF_030216305.1). Classification (GTDB taxonomy): domain Bacteria; phylum Actinomycetota; class Actinomycetes; order Actinomycetales; family Actinomycetaceae; genus Actinotignum; species Actinotignum timonense_A. The sequence goes on from NZ_JASOKT010000002.1 coordinate 477, forward strand.
GTTCCACCGGGCGGTGCGTGAAAATTTCCTCGCGCTCGCGGCGGATAATCCGCAGCGCTACCTGGTGCTCAATGCGCGCGAGACTGTTGCCGAGTTGGCCGCTCAGATTATTGCGCGGGTGGAAACTCTGCTGGCAGGCCTGGAAAATCTGGCAAGCATGGAAAGCATGGAAGCCGTTGAGGGCCGCGGTGCGTGTCAGCAAGCCGCAGGAGACGCATCATGAGCGTTTTCGACGCGCTTATCGGCCAGCAGCCGGTTGCCGAGCTCTTGCAGCGGGCGGCCTGGGCCTCGCGGATCGGCGACCCGGAGCTGCCCGGCCCGGCCGCGGTTGCGTCCGATATGGACGCGGCGGGTGCTACCGGTCCGAACGCCGCAGCGTCCGTGGAAACGGAGCCGGATTCTAGTATTGCGCCGGTTTCTAGTACGACGGCGGATATTAGCAGCGCGGCAATGGCCCAAGCATGGTTGGTTACCGGGCCGCCCGGTTCGGGGCGCTCGGTTGCCGCGCTCGCTTTCGCGGCTGCCGTGCAATGCACCGGAGCTGTGCCCGGCTGCGGGCACTGCCATGCCTGCACCACCACGCTGGGTGGCACCCATCCCGATGTGATCCGGATGGATCCGCGCTCGGTGACGATCTCGGTGGAAGAAACCCGTTCGCTGGTGGCATCTTCCTATACGTTCCCCTCGGTGGGTCGGCGCCGCATCATCATTATTGAAGACGCGGACCGCATGCTGGAACGCACCACGAATGTTCTCCTCAAAGCAATCGAGGAACCCCCGCGCGATACCGTGTGGATTCTGATTACCGCTTCGCCGGAGGATATGCTCCCCACGATTCGATCCCGGTGCCGCCACGTGGCCCTCCAGGTTCCGAGCGTGGAAGCGGTCGCCCAGCTCCTGGCCGGCGAATTCGAGGTTGGTGAGCGTACGGCCCGCGCGACCGCCCGTATTGCGCAATGCCATATTGGCCGGGCTCGCGCTCTACTTCGTGATCCGCAGGTCGCGGCGGAACGCGCCGCGCTGCTACGGGAAACTCTTGATCTGAGCGGGACCGCCGACGCGGTGCTCGCCGCGCAGCATCTCCTCGATCACTATCCGGCAAGCGCGGGTGCGGCGTCGAAAAATACCGCGTCGAAATCCGCGCACTCCGGTACCGGAGCGAAAAAGGGCACGAAGGTGGCAGCTGATACCGAAACCGATACCGAGCTCGCGGAATTCCGGGCCAGTATTGGGTTGGGGGAGCGGGAGAGCGGTTCGGCTTCGCAACGCGCCCAGATACGCGCTTTTGAGGAACAGCGGAAAAAGCGGGCGGTGCGGGAGGACCGCGACTACCTGGATCGGGCCATGCTTGATGTGCTGGCGCTCTATCGTGATGTGCTGGCGGTGCAGGTCGATGCCGGCGTCGAACTTATTAACGCCGATTTCGAAACGCAGATTATCGCGGCCGCGGCGGCCTCCACCCCGGAGCTCTCGGTGGCGCGCATGGACGCGGTGGCGCAGGCGCGGCGCCGGCTGGCCGCGAATGTTGCTCCGCAGCTCGCCCTCGAAGCGATGTTTATCGACCTGGCTTCGCCGATTCTGGCGTAACTATCTCGGGCGCACTAACGGGCCGGCAGAAACCTTCCTTTGGGGATGTGCTTCCGTACCGGCCCGTTAGTTCGCGCTAGCGTTCGCCGGCTCGCGCGCTAGCGTTCGTTCGCTAGCTCGCGCTACTCCTTACCCCATCGAACTACTTCATCGAAACAAGGATCTTCACTTCGCCCGGGTTGCCCTGCAGGCGCTTGTAGCCATCCTCGACGATGCGATCAGCGGTGATCTTCGAGGTGATGAGCGGCTCCAGGTTGACCTTGCCTTCCTGCACCAGCTTGATGGATGGTTCGTGATCATTGCAGTAGCCAATGCACGCGCTGATGGAGCGTTCGGGCATCATAATGGCACCCATAAGATCCAGCTCGAAGGGATGGACGTGCAGGGCCACCACTTCGAGGTGCCCGCCGGTGGTGAGCACGCTGAGAAGCTGATCGGCCACCGCGGAAATCCCGGCGCAATCGAAAGCGAAGTCCGCGAGCACGCCGTCGGTAAATTCCTTCACCTTCTCCAGCAGATCCTCTTCCGCCGGGTTGACGATCAGATCGGCAACCCCCACTTCCTTGAGCTTGTTACGGCGAATTTCGGAAGGTTCGGACACGATGGTTTTCACACCGTAAGCCTTGAGGACCGCGGCGGTGAGCAGCCCAATCGGACCGGCCCCGCCCACCACGGCCACCTTGTCTTCAGCCTTGCCGAAAGCGGCGCCGGCATGTGCAACCGCGTGATGGCCAACGGAAAGCGGCTCGATAAGAGCGGCCTGATCAAGCGGAATATCGCCAACGTTATGAACCCAGCGTTCCTCCACCACGATCTTTTCAGCCAGGCCGCCCCCGCGCCCGGAAATCCCAATGAATCCCATTTTTTCGCAGAGGTTGTACATGCCCTTCTTACAGGCCGGGCATTCCCCGCACACCATAAAGGGTTCCACGGCAACGCGGTCACCGGCCTTGACCTTGGTGACACCTTCGCCGACTTCATCCACAGTTCCGGAGAATTCGTGGCCGAAAACCACCGGAAGAGTTTCTCCGGAAATGGGGTGGGGTTCATCAGCCGAGGGAGCCGGTGGCATGACTCCATCGAAGTACAGGTGCAGATCAGAGCCGCAAATACCGTTGTACGCCAGGGAAATCTTCACGGTTCCCGGCCGGAGTTCAGGTTCAGGAATATCCTCAAGCCGGACGTCTTCCTTGCCGTAGTAGCGAATAGCCTTCATTCTTCCTCCTTTACGTGGGCACGCAGGTTGGGGCGTGGACGCGACATTCTCAATATGTGTAGTGAGCGTCACATTCAGTCTGTCAGAGGGTGACCGCCCGCGCAATGCCCGAGACGCGAAAATGCAGTAATTGCACGGCTAGCGAAATTATGGCGGCCTCCTGCCTATTACCAGCTTGCTCCCGTACGCTAGACACGTGAAAAGAACTCTTGCTGCTCTCGGCGCCGTGCTGTTTTTAGTCTCCGGGTGTGCCAATAATGCCCTGGTGCGTGGCGGCACCGGCAATACCTCCACCGGCGGGTTGCCCGAATATCCGGCGCAGCTCGCCCGGTTCTATGAGCAGCGGGTGGAATGGACTTCTTGCGGCAAAGATCAATGCGCTCGCGTCCAGGTTCCCATGAATTATGAGGACCCGGAAGGGGCGACCATCGAATTATCGATGCGGAAACAAGAGGCGAGTGGCAGCGCCGTCGGCTCTATTTTTATTAATCCTGGTGGCCCTGGGGGTTCGGGTCTTGATTTGCTCCCCACAGCCTCGATTTCTCTGGGCAAGGATGTTGTCGAAAAATATAATGTCATCGGTTTTGACCCGCGCGGGGTGGGCGAATCCACCCCGATAACCTGTTTCACGGATGCGGAATTGCAGCAGCTCGTGGATACCACCTACCCGGATTCCGATCCGGAGGCGGGCGCGAAAGAGGCCGCGGATGCGCGGCGGGTGGCTGAACGCTGCAAGGAGAAAAACGGCGAGTATCTCAAGTACGTGGATACCCGTTCGGCGGCGCAGGATCTCGATGTGTTGCGCCACCTGGTGGGGGACCGCTCGCTCAACTACCTGGGCTATTCGTACGGCACGTTCCTGGGCGCGCAGTATGCGGATCTTTTCCCTGCTCACGTGGGGCGTATGGTGCTCGACGGCGCCGTCGACACCACCTTGGGTACGGCCCGCCTTGCCACCGATCAAACGCGTGGTTTCGAAGAATCCGCGCGCCGTTTCGTGGAATGGTGCCAGCAGGAACAGGGTTCGCGCTGCCCGTTGAAGGGGAGCGTGGATGAGAGTATCGCGCATATGCGCGGTATTATCGACGCCGCAACCGCCACCCCGATCCCCACCGGGAATCCGAATATGCCGCTTACCGGCGCGCAGGCGCTATCGGCTTTCACTATTCCGTTCTACAGCAAGATGCTGTGGCCGGTGCTCATGGAGGGAATTTCGGAGGTCGATAAGCAGAATAAGGGAACGGTTCTCCAGCTCATCGCCCTGACCGGGCAGAACCGCGATCCGAGCGACGGGCATTTCCTGGATAATTCCACGGAAGCGAATTGGGCTATTAATTGTGCGGATTACCGGCCCGCCACGGATGCGGAACTGGAGGAAGCCTCCCGTGCTACCAAGGGCGGCCCGCTGCTCGGGGATGCTTACGCGGGTTCGGATCTGTGCCAGGTGTGGCCCACCCAGGCGAAGGAGAATCCGGGGCCCTTCCGCGCGGCCGGTGCGGCACCCATTATCGTGATCGGCACCAAGTATGACCCGGCTACCCCGCAGGCTTGGGCGAAGTCCCTCGCTGAGGATTTAGAATCCGGCGTGCTGGTGACCTGGGAAGGTGATGGGCATACCGCTTTCGGGACCGCGGGCCGGTGCATCGATGATCCGATTCGCCAGTTTTACCTCACCGGAGCCGTCCCGGAGAACCTCAATTGCCCGGCGCGTTAGCGTGGTGAGCGCGCGATTCGCGGCGAGCGGCCGGCGGGGTGAGTGAGGTGCGTGAATGCCGGGCTGCGCGGGCCGGGGCGTGCGCTTGATATCGGCCTATCGTCCCAGGCCAACATGGAATTGCTGCAAATTTCACGAAGTTACGGTCCCGTAGTGAAGTTGTACACATAAATAGGGAACGCAATTCTTTGCTCCCTTAGCGCCGGGGCGTTATGCTTGTATGTGCTGACGCGGCCATTCTTGAATAGGCTTTCAAGCAGGGCTGATTGTCAAAAACTTTATAGGCCTGAGCCGCCGGTTGTGGTGGTCGGTGTGCTCATCTGGGGATGTTGTAATCCCCATGTTGCTCCCCGAGGCGAGTTCATGTGACTCTCGCCCCGGGGAGCAACACTTTTCTTTCCTTTCTTTTTACGACGACGCCGCGCCTGCCGCCCGGTTGCCCTACCCCGCCTTCAACGTTCGCTAGCTCACGGCGCCGGGGTTTGCGTGCCCGTGCGCCGGCCGGGTAGTATGCATCTGTTGCCTTGTGAACTGGCCGCATACGCGGCTAGCCGCGGGTAGCGTGCCACCTTAGCTCAGTCGGCAGAGCGATTCACTCGTAATGAATAGGTCGAGAGTTCGATTCTCTCAGGTGGCTCCAACTTTTACGTCGGATTTAATAAGTCTGCGTTTGCGTTAGCGGGTGTCGCATTTCTCGTAATCAGGCATAGGTTCATGGTTTAATGCTCTAGCGGAGCGTGAAAATAACGCTGCTTCACAAGGAGGTGTGCGGTGAGATCATATGAATCTGGCACTGAGCTGCAGGTGGAGATCGCTGAGCGCGGCAGTCTATTTCTCGGCGAGTTCGCCGATGTTCCTGACGATGGTTGGGATCAGCTGGTTGATGGTGTTGATCGCACGCCCCGGCAGATGATCGCCTACCAGGTCGGCTGGATGGAATTACTGCTTGGCTGGGAACGTGACGAGCAATCCGGTCTTGAGGTAGTGACTCCGGCAGCTGGCTATAAATGGAATCAGCTGGGTGGCTTGTACGAGTCGTTTTATCAGCGCTGGGAACATGAACCTGCTGAAGAGTTGATTGACCAGTTCGGGACCTTGCTCGGTGAGGTGGTCCAGATGGTGGGCGGTCTAACTGAAGCGGAGTTGTTTGAGTCTGGGCAGCGGGCGTGGGCGTCTTCCACGCCGTCGGCGTGGCCGGTGTGGAAGTGGGTGCATATCAACACGGTCGCCCCGTTTACCACGTTTCGCACCAAGATTCGCAAGTGGAAGAAACTGGCTGCCTGCTAGCCGATGGGTACAGTGATTTCGGTGCCTTTCCTGAATGCAAACTGGTTCAAAGCTATAGGAGAACCAATGGAAAAAGTTGTTGACTGTCGAGAGTGCCTAATTGTTTGTGTGTGAGTAGTGTTTATGAATCAGCCGCCCGCAGATGACCACTGCGAGGGGAACCGAGAAAAGCAGAAGTAGCCCAAAAGATATTGCCGGCATCTTGAGCGCGTGCGGAAATAGCGCACCACCGGCGGTTGGGAAATACAACAACAAGCCCAGAGTGATGCTGGAAAGCGTAGCGACGAGGGACAGTCCGTGCTTACGCACAAGTACTCCAATGAGGGCGAGAGATATGAGCGTGAGCAACATGCAAGCTACTACCAGAGCAGTGATGACGCCGTTCCTGAGGAAGAAGCTGGCCAATATCGTCAGGAAGCTCATTTCCAACACTGATGCAAAAGAAGCAGTAGCCGCATTCGTTTCCGCTACGCAGTAAAACAACCCGACGGCAACAAGCTGAGAACAGCCTATGAGCGCTAAACACTTCACGAGGGGCGTGATTCTCGGTGGGGATGACGACCGATGCCCGCGGTTACGCTCGTTCACATCTCACCTCCCCATCATTGCGCACTTTACCGTTGCGCATCACCGCTGGGCTAGAGCAAACGCTCGCTAAGGCTTAAGCGCTGCCAAGGGAACCACCAGCACGCCGTCGTCACGTTGATAAGCCACTTGAGTTCCGGTGACCACAAGCAAGAATGCGGGTTCACCCTCGTGGGCGGTGTTGATCCGTTGCGCGAGCTTCTTAAGATGCTCGGCAGCTTGGTCGATTGACTGTTCCCCTAGTTTCACCTCAACCAAGGCCCAGCGCCCATCATCTAAGACCAGGACGGCGTCGGCCTCTAAACCTGTTTTATCGCGATAGTGGTAGACCTGGCCACCCAAGGCATCAACATAAACCCGTAGATCGTGCACGCACAGAGATTCAAAAAGAAGCCCGAAAGTTTCCCAATCGGTCAAAAGTCGCTTCGGGGTGGCATTGAGCATAACGGCGGCCAGCGATGGATCGCAGAAATGGCGCGTTGAGCTGGTGCGAACTGCCGTTTTCGAGCGCAGGCGCGGATTCCACGCGGGTAAATCTTCGAATACAAAGGCCCTATTTAAAGCATCCACATAATCAGAAACGGTATTGCGCGCGGGCGGTTCTCCCTGCATATCCTGCGCGATGGTAGCCAGCGTCGCCTGAGAAGAAACATTGCGGGCGTAGGAACGCAAAATTGCCTGAGCCCAGGTGCGGTTTCTGTTAATTCCGTCGATCTGCGCAATATCGGTGTCTAAGAGAAGCTGGATATACTCCTTCGCCATATCAAGGGCGGTGCCTTCGTCTTTTTCGGTGACGGCTTCGGGCCAACCGCCCCGGCAAATTGCGAAAGCAATTCGCTCAATATCGAAATTGACTAAAGCACCGATATCGTGCCGGCCGTCAAAAAGCTCGGTAAGAGAAACCGCGCCGCTTGATTCCCGCGTTTCCCACAGGGACATGGTGCGCATAGTGATCCGCGCGAATCTTCCAACACCCGAGTGACTTGGCATCTCAGATTGGCGCGGCGTCGAAGAGCCCGTCAAAATAAATCTGCCGCGGCCATGCTCCCTATCGATGGCGTAGCGCACTGCATCCCAGAGCTGGGGAGCCATCTGCCATTCATCAATCAGGCGCGGGCTTTCACCTTCCAGAAGGAGGGACGGTTTTGAGAAAGCAAGTTGAAGGTAATCAGCGGAACGATCCGGGTCTTGCAAGTAGATAGCGCTCGCCGCTGCCTGTTGTGCGGTAGCGGTTTTGCCGCACCACTTCGGGCCTTGGATATGTACAGCTCCAGCTACTTTGAGCTTTCGTGCCAGGAGACTGTCGGCTACCCGAGGTAAATAGGCTGGAGGGGTTGAAGAATCGCCCATGTGGATACCCTCCTTTCACTCTCGTTATCACATGTTAACACGCTGTTGTGCAAGTTGGACGGTTTCTGTTGTGCAAGTTGGACCGTTTCTGTTGTGCAAGTCGGATCGATGCGTTAGTGGCGGTCGAAAAGTAGCCCAGGGCCAACGGTCGAAAAGTAGCCCAACCGAGAAGAGTTGGATGGGTTGCTTTCGAAAGCTGGTTGGCGAGGTGCTTCCCAAGGTGTTTATCAGGCTCCTTAATGAAGCTTCTGACTGCTCCTACAGTTTTCATTCAGTTTCGTCAGATTGCATCCTTCGTGGCTGACCATTGGCGGTGGTAAATTCGTCACACCGAAATATCTGCACCTTTTACCGTCCGGAAATCAATCGAGGGTCTTGCTATAAAGGTCAATGCGCTAGAACGTATCCATGCAGGTTGCAGCACTTTCGGGGTCGCTAAAAATGCTACAGTGACCCGCAGGGTCGTCAAGGGATCCGGCGAAAATCAACTATAAAAAGATTGGAAATATATCGCCCTTATATCACGTTATTTAGTCCCAAAACTAAGCATGTTTGCGTGTTAACATGTGAAACGATTTAGGTGTCGAGCCCGCGTCCCTGCTGCTCACTGGATGTGTGAAACTACCGCTCATTCCACACTGCCACCCACTGCGAGGCGCGGGACGGCACGTGAGATGTGAATGAACCATTATTTGTCCTGGAAATGGGGTGAATGAATGAAGAAAGCCTTGCTCCGATCACTCGCGGGAGTTGCCGTCGCCTTTCTCTCTTTGAGTATGGTCACCCCGGTAGCCTTTGGTCTGGGGATTAATGAGCGACTGGAAAATGGCACGGCGCTGCTCGAGAAATCCTCACACATGAGCATCCATTCGGATTGCGATAATGGCGCAACCAGGCTTAGTGTTACGGAAACGAAACGGAAGTACCGTCTCAAATTCTCTATGAAGGTCGTTCTCACGGATGAGCACGGCACGCCTGGCTTCTGGGCACCCTTTCTGAAACTGCGCATCAATGACACCTATAACTGTAAGTGGCGCCCGAAACCAGCCGCCAGAGATGAGGAGGGGAATCCCAAAGTTTCTCTGGGTATACCGCATGACTTCAATTGTGATGGTGAGCTTGACCTAACGAGCGATGCCGAAGCTGGCAAGCCGATAAGGATAACGTACCTCGCGCGCGAGACGCGCTGGGGGCGCTGGCAAAATGTTGGAACTACCACTTTGGCTGTAGAAAACCACGTCCCTAAGTACCAGCTCAAAATCGATGATAACTACTACGGTGAACCAACAACCTTTGAGGACCTCAACCTCAACGTTCCAAGCGATAAGTTGACTGCGGGAACTAAAGTATCGATAGTTACGCGAACTCAGGATACGGAAGACGTGATTGCCTCGACGGTGCTGAGTGGCGATGCGATGTGCCCACCTCCAGATGTTGATAAGCCCGAGCCTGCCGAACCCGAGAAAGATCAAGAAGGTGGAGAGACACCCACTCCTGATCCGATGCCAACGTCGGGTGTGAGTACTCCGCCGTCGGCTCTACTCATTCCCTTACCGAGCTCCACGTCGACGCCGAGTCCCACGCCCACCCCGAACCACCCGCGTAATACAGGCGGCACCGGCAAGAGCTTGGCCCATACCGGCTCGGTTACCCTGCCCTTGGCTGCGTTCGCCTGCACCCTTATGGGCGCGGGCATCATGGGTCTGCGAAGGCTGCGTGAATAACGAACCCCGGCCGTCTCCAGCCCCGCAGGCTTCTCTCTCGCATAGAATCTGAGAGGAGCATTGGCAAATCGGGAGAACCTAGGCGCGGAACGCAGTTACCTCTAGGCAAACTCCAAGTGGAACCCACGGAAAGGCACTGGTGGCATGGTACGCGGCAAAGCGATTGAGCTGTTCTTGGTGGATGGCACGCCCGGCGGGATCATGACGGCAAGCATCGCCGACTGGACGGGCGTCGTCGTATCTGCACGCCGCGACCAGTTATCGGAACTGCTGCACCGCGAGGACGCCCACGGCAACGGCGTCTACCTCCTCCTCGGCGCAGACCCGGACGCCATCGACAACACCTGGTGCTACATCGGCAAAACCGAAAATTTCAGCGAGCGCCTGCGCACCCACGACCAGCGCAAACCGCAGTGGAACCGGGTCGTCATTATCGGCAGCATGCAAAAATCTTTCAACGAGGGGCATTGGGGCTACCTGGAGTCGCGCCTCGTGGATATTGCCCAGGCCGCCGAGCGCTGCTCCATGCCCGATAATAAGCAGGTCCCGCGGCTGCGCAAGCTGTCGGAGGGGCAGCAGGCCTCGGCGGAATCCTTCCTGGATAATGTTAAGGTCATTCTTCCGATTCTCGGCGTGAATGTGCTGCGTTCGCGTTCCACGATTCCCGCTGCTCCCGCTCCCGAAACGCCCGCGTCCACGTCCGCGCTATTCCACCTGCGCCAGGCTAATAAAGGGGTGGATGCCACGATGCAGCTGGTGGATGGCGAGTATTTCGTTCTCAAAGGTTCGCGCGTCGTCGCCGAATGGCAGCTGCGCGGCGCTTCCGAATCGACGCTCCGTTCCTACACCAGCTACGCCGCGCTGCATCACAAGCTCGTCGACGATGGTTCCATAAAAATTTCCGGCAGCGCCGCGGTTCTCACCCGCGATATTGCTTTCGGTTCACCTTCCACCGCGGCCGCGGTGATCCTGGGGCGCTCTTCGAACGGCCGGCGCGAATGGCTCGCGGAAGACGGCCGCACTTTCGGCGAATGGGAGGCGGATAACGCCTAGGAGCGCGCGCGGGTGCGCGCGATATTAGTACGACGACGCCGCGCCTGCCGCGCCGCGTGCCCGCTTGGCTATCACCGCAACCCGCGCCGCGCCAGAAACCGCCCGGTGCCGCAAGCCCCGCCGCGCCGCGCTCCTACAAGTTTTCTGACGGGTCGTACACCGATAGGAATTTCACGATGCGCTCGTTGTTCGAGGTGAAGAAATCTTCCGGGGCGCCCTCGTATTGGATGTGGCCCGCGTCCAAGAAAACCACCTGGTCTGCCACGCGCCTGGTGAAATTCATATCGTGGCTCACCACGATCAAGCCCTGACCCTGGCGGGCCAGTTCGGATAAAACCTTGGACACTTCGGCCGCGAGCTCCGGATCCAGCGCTGAGGTTGGTTCGTCGCAGAGCAGATACTTCGGGCGCATCGCTAGCGCGCGGGCGATTGCCGCTCGCTGGGCCTGGCCGCCAGAAAGCTCGGCAGGATAAGCATCTGTTTTCGCACTGAGGCCAACTCGCTCAAGCAAAGCGTCGCTGTCGGCACGCGCGGCTTTCGGGTCTTTTCCGTGCAGTCGTGGCGCAAGTTCAACGTTCTCGCGGACGGTCAGGTGCGGGAACAGGTGAAAACCCTGGAAAACCATGGCGGAATGCGAACGGATTTTTTCTTTATCGGTGCGTGTGACCTGCGCGGGGAAGGTGAGCAAGAAATCCTCAACCCGGATGCTCCCGGAATTGGGGATCTCCAGCAGGTTCAACGTGCGCAGCAGCGTGGATTTACCGGAACCGGATGGGCCCACGATCACGGTGGTCTTGCCGGGAGAAAAGCTCGCGGTGACGCCCGCTAAGGCGTGGATATCAGTGCCGAATGTTTTAGCTAGGTCTTTAATCTCAATCATTTTTCACCACGTGCTTGGAGGTTTTCTTTTCCAGGTATGCCTGCAGCCAGGTCAGCAGCGTGCAGATAGCGAGGTAAATCGCCGCAACTTCAACGTAAAGTACCAGGGGCTCATAGACGCGCGCGGTGATCTGCTGGCCGATCTGGAAAACATCGGAAATAGTGATAACGGATGCCAGCGAAGTCGATTTCACCAGGTTCACGAACTCGTTACTGATAGAAGGAAGCGCGATCCTCCAGATCTGCGGGCCAATAACGTGCCGCAGTGTTTGCCAATGCGTGAGCCGCAAGGTGGATGCGGCCTCCCACTGGCCGGAAGGGATGGAGAGCTGAGCCCCGCGGATTCCCTCGGAAATATACGCGCCGGTATTGAGCGAAAAAGTGATGATCGCGGCGAGCCAGGCCGATAGCGTGATGCCAACCTTGGGAAGCCCGAAAAAGACGATAAATAGCTGTACGAGGAGCGGGGTGCCGCGGAAAATCCAGACATAGAACCACGCTATGGCCCGAGCTATCCGACTCTTCGATAGCCGCAGCTGGGCGGTGATGATGCCCAACACGAGCGCAATCGCGAAAGAAATGAGCGAAAGCGGAATCGTAACTTTTAACGTGGCTTCTAAGAGTTGCGGAAAAGACTCGAGCCATAGCGTGATCGTATTCATGACGTACCTTTTATATGGGCTTAGTTAGGCGAAATATCTTCGCCGATGTACTTTTCGAAGATCTGTGCGTACGAGCCATTGCTGAGGCCCTTGGCAATAGATTCGTTCAGTTTGTCCTTGAGGGGATCGGAGCCCTTGGCTAGCATGACCGAAATCTGGACCGGCTCGCCGCCGGGAACTTTGATGCCGTCCAGACCGGTAGCGGTGGTCTTCTTCAGGAAGTCAGAAACCGTCACCACGTCGTTCACCGTGCAGTCTGCCTGGCCGTTAATGACCAGCTGGGTTGATTCTGAAAAACCTTGGGTGGGTACGATCTCGGCGCCGGCCGCGGCGGCAGTCTGGCCGTAGTCGGACGAGGGAGTCTGGGCGCACTTCTTGCCTTTCAGATCCTCCAACTTGGTAATACCGGCGCCCTTTTTCACCAGAATCTCGGAACGAGAAATGGCGTAAGGGTTGGTGAAATCGTATTTCTGCCGGCGTTCTTCGGTCGGGTTAATGTTATTGATGACGATGTCATATTTGCCCGTATCAAGACCGGCAATGAGCGAATCCCATTTTGTTTCAACGAATTCGGGTTCAACGCCGAGATCTTGGGCGATGAGCTTGGCAATTTCTACTTCAAAGCCCACCAGTTTGCCCGATTCGTCATGGTAGCCGTAGGGCACGAAGGTGCCCTCGATACCCACTTTGAGTTTTCCGGATTCTTCCACCTGGGCGAGCGCGTCTTTCTTGGCTCCGCAACCGCTCAGTACGGTCGCAGCGGCAAGGCCGGCAGCCAGCACCTTAAATATTTTCTTCATTGTGGTTCCCTTAATTGATGGTTGGGGTGATTAATAGTTTGGGTACCTGATGGTTCCCTTTGATCGATGGGTCGGGTATTTGATGCTTCCCTCAATCGAGGGTTCAGATAATCGATGGTTCCTTTAATCGATAGCGGACAGGGCATTTTCTAGGTCGGCCTTGAGGTCGTGAGCATCCTCAATACCAACGGATAAGCGCAGCAGGCGATCAGAGATGCCCGCCTTTTCGCGTTCTTCCGGGGTGAGATTTTCGTGGATCATGCTTGCCGGGTGGCAGATCAGAGTTTCCACGGAGCCCAGGGAAACCGCGAAGCGCATAAGCTTCAAATTCTTTGCGAAGGCATGGAAGTCGATACCTTCAGCGAGCTCGAAGGCGAAGAGCGCGCCGTCGCCGCGGGATTGGCGCGCGTGAATCTCCTTTTCTTTGGGGGAATACCAGCCCGGAGCCAATACCCGGGAAACTGCAGGGTGATTTTCAAGGTAGCCCCGCAGGATTGCGGCGTTTTCTTGCTGCCGGTCGAGCCTGATAACAAGTGTTTTCAACCCGCGCAGAATCGAATAAGAATCGAAGGGGGAGAGGGGATTGCCCAGTGCCTTGGAAGCGATTTTCAGGCTGGCGTACCAGGCGTCGTCGTTCGTTAATATGAATCCCGCTAAAACGTCCGAGTGCCCACCAAAATACTTTGTGCCCGAGTACACCACGGCGTCTGCGCCCAGTTCCAGGGGCTTTTGCAGGTATGCGGTTGAGAACGTATTATCCACAACTACCTTGGCATTAACCTTTTTCGCCAAAGCCACGACATGTGAAATATCGGTCACCCGCAGGGTGGGATTCGTTGGTGATTCCAGAAATACCAGCGCGGTATCCTCGGGAATCTCGGTCAATTCGTTGAAATCGTCGACGAACTCGGCAGTTATCCCGCGGCGGGCGAAAAATTCATCAACAAAGAGGAACGTGCCCCCGTACACCGATGAGGTAAGCAAAACCCGGTCGCCTGTGGTCAGGGAGGAAAATACCGTTGCGGTTGCGGCCATTCCGGTGGCGAAAGCCAGGGCGTGCTCGGCGCCTTCCACGTACGCAACCGCGGATTCCACAGAGCCGCGGGTCGGGTTGGAGCTGCGCTGATACCCGTACGGTCCGGCCGAGCCGTCGGTGGGCTGCTCGAACGTGGAGGCCAAATAAATGGGTGGGATGACCGCACGGTACTGGTCATCCGGGCGCGATGCGGAGTAATCGTTAACAACTCGGGTGGCAAAAGATAGGTTTTTAGGCATAGTTAATCCATTTTTGGGTGTTTTGGGTGCGTGAAATTGCGGATACTGCTATCCGAAAAATGAGGGAATTGTGCCCACTACGGGCGATGTGGCGATGAAAATGCTCTAGCTGAATTTAGCGGCACATACACATTCGCATGCACATACACATGCAGGTACCCAGAGCCATGGAGGCGGATACGAATGCAGCGGTGTTATGAGCCATGGTTGAAAGGGTAATGGCAAATCGCGCGAGACGCAAACTGGGTGAGGAAAACCGTTTGTGGTTTTCAACTCGTTGAGCTGCGGTAATAACGACGACGCCGCGCCTGCCGCGCGGTATGCCCGTTTGGCTATCACCGCAACCCGCCCGGTGCACCTGTTTTTCGCTCCAACTCTCCCTTGCGCCCCGCACTCCTTGCGCACCCCGCACCCACCACTATACACTCGGTGACTAGTAGAACTAGTTACTGAGTGAATAGTTGGTATCGGAATGGAAGTTCAGTACGCATTCCTCGGTTTGCTTACCCGCGAACCGAATTACGGCTACGAGTTGAAAAAGCTCTACGACCGCTACTTCGCGGGCGATAAGCCGATTTTGGCCGGTCAGGTGTACGCCACCCTGGCGCGGCTGGCCCGCGATGCCAAGGTGGCGCAGGTGGATGTTCACGAAAGTTCGGGTGGCCCGAGCCGCACGCGCTACGCCCTCACCACCACCGGGGAGCGCTCCTTGCGTGAATGGCTCGCCACCCCGGAAGTCCCGGCGCTCGCTCTCCAAGAAGACCTCTATTTCAAAACGATTCTTTCGCTCCTCGTCACCGGCGATGCCTCCGGCTACCTCAAAGCGCAGCGGGCCACCCACCAGCAGCGCATGCGCGAACTCACCACCCGCAAACAAAACGCCCCGCTGGCCGAAAAACTTCTTCTCGACAGCGCCATTTTCCATATCGAGGCTGATCTGCGGTGGATCCAATTGACCTCCTCGCGCCTCGACCAGCTCAAGGAGGAGCTATGAGCAATACCGCTATGACTAGCATCGGCACGGGCGCACCAAGCGCTACGGGAGCACCGAGCGCGAGCAATATCATCCTTTCCGCCCGCGACCTCGCGAAAAGTTACGGCAAAACCGCGGCCTTGCGCGGCGTCAGCGTGGATATTCGCCGCGGGGAAGTCCTGGCCATTATGGGGCCCTCCGGATCGGGCAAATCGACCCTGCTCCACGCGCTGGCCGGCATCGAACTTCCCGATAGCGGCACGGTCACCTACTTCGGCCCGGTCCCGGCGGACCGGCGCAGCGCTCCGGATGCCGCGGCCGCACGCCAGCTCGCGAGCCAGTCCGGCGCCCCGGCCCCCGAAACCCACCCCCGCGAGCTCACCGCGCTTTCCGATAACGACCGCACCCGGCTGCGCCGCGAGGATTTCGGCTTCGTTTTCCAATTCAGCCAGCTCATCCCGGAGCTCACCGCCCTGGATAATATCGCGGTGCCGCTCCTCCTGGGCGGCACCAAGAAGCGCGCCGCCTACGCCACCGCCTACCGCTGGCTCGAACGCGTCGGCCTGGCGGACCACGCGAAGGCCCTACCTGGCGAAATGTCCGGCGGGGAAGCCCAACGCATCGCCATCGCCCGCGCGCTGAGCCCGCACCCCAGCATCCTTTTCGCCGACGAACCCACCGGTTCCCTCGATTCCCTCAACTCTGAATACGTCATGAGCGGCCTGGTCCAACTGGCCCGCGAACACGCCATGACCGTGGTGCTCGTCACCCACGAACCGACCATCGCCGCCTACGCGGACCGCGAGATCATCGTCCGCGACGGAATCCTGGAGGCATAACCATGCATATGGCCTGGATCGTGGTACGCCAATCCCTCAGCCGCACCAAAGGCCGCCTCGCCCTCATTACCGGCGCGGTCGCCTTCGGAACCGTCCTCCTGCTCGCCTTCGCGGCCTTCACCCACGCCACCCTGGATCGCACCGCCGAATCCTGGGAGGACACGCTGCACGATGCACCTTTTGCTTCGGATCTGCCCGCAGCTGCGGCGTCGTCGCACATAAAAATGTATCGCCCCGGTATCGATGACCTTGCGGTGATCGGTGGGGCGCAGGTCGAGGTTGTGTACGTGGACGCGGCCGGGGTGAGCACTCCGGCGCAATTGCACGGCATTACCTGGCCGGGCCGCGGCGAATATCTGCTCTCGCGCGGGACCCGTACCCTGCTGGAGACCAGCGCGAATCCGGCGGTCGCCAACCGCTTCGGGCGCGTGGATCGGGGCACGCTGCCGCAGGAGCTTACCAACGGCCCGGACGACCTCCTCGCTGTGGTGGGCACCGATCTGAGCGAAGTGGAGGATGCCCGCAGCCTCGCTTCCTTTGATACACCCGGCTCTAGCGGAAGCGACCCGAATTTCATTCTGCTGCTCATCGGGCTGGTGGTGCTGCTGTTCCCGGTGCTCTTCCTTATTTCGATTTCGGCGGCGCTCGGCAGTGCTCAGCGCGAACAGCGCTACGCTACCTTGCGCCTGGTGGGCGCTACCCGGCGGCAGGTGCGCGGGATTCTTATTCTCGAGGCCCTGGTGGGAGCGGCGGCCGGGTACGTGCTGGGCGCGGCGCTTTTCGCGGTGGCGCGGCCGCTTCTCGCGGAGATTCCGCTGGCGCGCGGGCGCTATTGGGCCGAGTCCCTCGAGGTCACGCCGCTGGCTTACGCGCTTGCCGCACTCGCGATTATTGCGATGGTGGTGGGTGCGAATCTGTGGGGGCTGCGGCGCATCGATGCCACGCCCCTGGGGGTGGTACGACGACGCCGCACCCTCACCCGCCCCTCTCCGCTCAGTTTCGCGGGTATCGCGCTGGCCTGCGCGATCTTTGGCTATCTGTATGTCACCAGCGAGCCGGATAACGCCACCGGCACCGAACAAAATCTCTTCCTGATTGCGCTGGTCATCATGATGCTCGGCCTGGTGGTGGCGGCGCGCTGGCTGATCTACGCGTTGGCCGGTCTGAGCGCGCGCTGGGCGCGCCGAGCGCCCATGATTATTGGCCAAAAATACGTGCGGGCGCATTCGGGGCGGATTGCCCGCTCGGTTTCCGGGGTGATCCTCGCGCTTTTCGCCGGTACCTTCTTTATTACCACGGTTTCTGAAGTGGATTTCCTGGGCGCGCAGGTGCCGACTGTGGCGGAAAAGATGCCGGCTACCACCGCGGTGCTCGCGAACCTCAGCCCGGAGCAGGCCGAGGCCGCGGCCCGGGCGATTCCCGCGAATGTTCCGGGGGCCCAGGCTCTCACCGTGCCTTATCTCGCGCGGTCCTGGGTGGTGCTTCCTTGTGATACCGCCGCTCGGGCTGTGGGACTCACGTGCCAGGGCAGTGGCGTGATCGGCGTGAATTTCTGGGATCTGGCGGATGCGCCGGGCGCCGTCGTCGAAGCTTCCGATGCCACGCAATTAGCCGAAACCGTGCAGGGGAGTTACAACGCGTATATTTCCGGGGAGGCGAGCGCGGTGCTGCTGGAGCTGCGCGAGCCGGGAGATATTGAGGCCGTGCGCACGGCCCTCATGAATGCGCAGCTCACCGAGCCGGGCGGCGTGTTTGTGTTCGCCGGTGGGCGCGGTATCGCGGTGGCGGTGGATAAGACCGTGGAGACGATGACGTACCTCGTCTACGCCGGAATTGCCCTGACTTTTGCGGTGGCGATTGTGTCGCTGCTGGTCTCGACGTACGCGGGGTTATTGGAACGACGCCGCTCTTTGCTGACGCTGCGCCTGAGCGGCATGCAGGTGCGCCAACTGGCCGCCATGCTCGTGGTGGAGTCGGTGCTCCCGCTGGCGGTCATCGCCACGATCACAACAGCGGCCGGTTTCGGGGCGGGCTGGCTGCTCATGGAGATGCGTTCCGTTTCCCTGGATGCCTCTTTCTCTCCTGTGCTGCTGGTGGCTTTGTTGGCCGCGCTGGTGCTCTCCCTGCTCGCGGTCCTGGCGCTGGTGCCCGCGCTGCGCCGGGTAAGCGAGCCGGCCAATAACGCCCAGGAGTAGCGCGCGGGGTTCATGTTCGGTGCGTGTTTTCTGGCTGAGGCATGAAGTGAAATTGTCACGCTAAGACGGCTTCGCGAATCAGTTCGGAGCGTGTCACATTGAGTTCCCGAGCGCGAGCATCAATGGCTTTGATTTCCTCGGGCGTGAAACGAACAGCAACTACCTGGCTGGGGGTGGAGCCTCGCCCGGGGCGCCCGCGACCTCGCTTCGTAAGAGTATCAACATCGTAGCCAGCTTCCGCTTCAGCGGCCCATGCCTGTATTTGTTCTTCGGTAACCGGTGTGCCCTTGAGCGTTTCAGTCATGCAATTATCGTAATACGGAAATGGCATCCCGCCGGAGGCGCGAGCGGAGCCCGCGAAGCTTCACATCACCCGCCTAAGCACGCCTTGCCCGGTTAGCGCCGTCGTGAAAAAAATAACTTTGCGGGCGGCGAAGAAGGGGACATCAGTCCCGCGAAGTTGTCTGACTTTTACTTCTCGCTCCGCATCGCGCGCGCGAGCCGCGATTTTCTGAGGAATTTTCAGGGCTTTTCAGCGCGTTTTCCACGCGTAAAACCGCAGGTAACAGGCAGAAAGTCCCGACTTTCCCCGCGCTCATCCCGCGGCGCGCCCGGTGCGAGCTGCGCTACAACGCAAGCATCTTTCATTCGCTAAGGTAAAGGCGCGAGCGACGATGGAGCCGGCAACCGGCATCACGGCTCGCACGGAAACGCGCGTGGTTCGTCAAGAGCCGGCGTTCTCCCGCACGGCGGGCCTCCCGCAGCGCGGGGCAACGCTATATGCCGAAGGTGACACAGGCGCGGATCCATCGGGAGAAAGCGAACTATGGCTACCACTCAGCAAACTGGTGACCGCACCGACGTTGGTGACATGATCGATCGCTTGGCATCGCAGGCAATATCCGCCCTCGAAGAATTCGATGCCTTCGATCAAGAAAAGATTAATGCGATTGTGCACGCGATGGCCCTTGCCGGGGTTGATCAGCACATGGTGCTCGCCAAGGCCGCCATTGAAGAAACTGGCCGCGGCCTCTACGAAGATAAGTGCATCAAGAATCTTTTCGCCACGGAATACATCTGGAACTCCATCAAGTATGACCGCACCGTGGGAATTATTCGCCAGGACAAGCAAAAGGGCATTATCGAAATTGCCGAGCCCGTGGGCGTGATCGCCGGAGTGACCCCGGTGACCAACCCGACGTCCACCACGATGTTCAAGTGCATCATCTCGATTATGACCCGCAACCCGATTATTTTTGCGTTCCATCCCAGTGCGCAAAAGTCTTCGGCGCTGGCCGCGCAGGTCATGCTGGACGCCGCGATTGCCGCCGGCGCCCCCGAACACTGCATCCAGTGGATCGAAACTCCCTCCCTGGAAGCCACGAAGACCCTGCTCAACCACGATTCCATCTCCCTGGCCCTCGCCACCGGGGGAGCGGGCATGGTGGCCTCCGCCTACTCCACCGGCAAGCCGGCCCTGGGTGTGGGCCCGGGCAACGCCCCGGTGTACGTGCACAAGACCGCCAAGATCAAGCGCACCGTTAACGACCTCATCCTCTCGAAGACCTTCGATAACGGCATGATCTGTGCCTCTGAACAGTCCCTCGTTATCGATGCCTCGGTCCGCGAGGAACTGCTCGCCGAATTCGAGCGCATGGGCTGTCATATCGTCACCCCGGAGGAAAAGCAAAAGCTCGCTAAGTTCATGGTCAAGGCGGATGGCACCATCAGCGCCGACGTTGTGGGTATGAATGCGGATCGCATCGCCGAAGGTGCGGGCATTGACGTTCCCACCGGAACGAAGATCCTCCTCGTTGAGCTGGAGGGCCTGGGCCCCGAAGAACCCTTCTCGCGTGAGAAGCTGTGCCCGGTGCTCGGCTACACCACCGTGGAAAGCGATGCCGAAGGCTTCGACGTGGCCGAAAAGCTGCTGCGTTTCGGCGGCCTGGGCCACACCGCGGTGATCCACACGGAAGATAAGGACGTGGCGCGCGAATACGGCCTGCGTATGAAGGCCTGCCGCATTATCGTCAACGCTCCTTCCGCGCTGGGTGGCATCGGCGACGTTTACAACGGCCTCATCCCCTCCATGACGCTCGGGTGCGGTTCCTACGGGCGGAATTCCGTCTCGCATAACGTCAGCGCCGTCGACCTTATTAATATCAAGCGAATTGCGGAAAGGCGTAACAATATGCAGTGGTTCAAGGTTCCGCCGAAGACGTACTTCGAGCGGTACTCCACGCAGTACCTGCAGAAGATGCCCGCGATCTCGCGTGTCTTCATCGTCACCGACCCGGGCATGGTCATGAACGGCTACGTGGACGTTATTATCGATCACCTCAAGGCCCGCCGGGACGACGTCGCCTGGAACATCTTCCAGGACGTGGAACCCAACCCCTCCTCGACCACGGTGTTCCGCGGTGCGAAACTCATGGAAGAATTCCAGCCCGATTGCATTATCGCCCTGGGCGGCGGTTCTCCCATGGACGCCGCGAAGGCCATGTGGCTCTTCTACGAACACCCCGAATCCTCGTACTTCGGCATGAAGCAGAAGTTCATGGATATTCGCAAGCGCACCTACCGCTTCCCGAAGCTGGGGCGCAAGGCGCAGTTCGTGGCCATCCCGACCACCTCGGGTACCGGTTCGGAATGTACGCCTTTCGCGGTGATTACCGACGCCGAAACCCACGTCAAGTACCCCTTCGCCGATTACGCAATTACCCCGAATGTGGCGATTGTGGACGCGCAGTACGTGGATTCGGTGCCCGCGCGCACCGCCGCCGATTCCGGTATGGACGCCCTCACGCACGCCATTGAATCGTACGTGTCCACGATGGCTAGCGATTACACCCGCGGCCTGTCCATCCGCGCCGCTCAGCTCATCTTCGCCAACCTGCGCAAGTCTGTGCTGGATGGCGATATGGAAGCGAAGGAAAAGGTCCACAACGCCTCGGCTATGGCCGGTATGGCCTTCGCGAATGCGTTCCTGGGCATTGTTCACTCGCTCTCGCACAAGGTTGGCGGTGAATTCGATATTGCGCACGGTCGCACCAACGCGATCTTCCTGCCGCATGTTATTCGGTACAACGCTACCAAGCCGTACAAGCACTCCATTTTCCCGGCTTACGAGCACTATCGCGCCGACGAAGACCTCGCGGAATTCGCGCGGTACATGGGCTTCCCGGCCTCGACCACCGAAGAGGGCGTGCAGTCGCTCATCGATGAGGTCACCAAGCTCGCCGAGGATCTCGGTATCGAGATGAGCCTCAAGGCCAACGGGGTGACCTGGGAAGCGCTCGAGCCCAAGCTCGACTGGCTGGCTGACCGCGCCCTGGAAGACCAGTGCACCCCGGCCAACCCGAAGGCCCCGCTCGTTTCCGAGCTGCGTACCCTTATCATTGACGCCTTTGAAGGCGAAGTGGGATACACCGCCTCGCGCGGCGTGGATGTGCTCGCTGACCTCGGCACCGGTGAGGCGGCCCGCCGCCGCGCGGCGAAGGCGCGCAAGGGCGACTCCTCGCGGCCCTCGGCCTCGCAATCGGCCACGAACGCCCAGGTAGAGATCTACGATCACAAGGCCAAGGCCAGCCTCGAGCACGCCGAAGCCGATCAGGATGATCCGGCCGCCGAAGAACTCGTCGATACCCAGCTCGAGGGCGCCTCGCCCGCTTCCGCAAAGGCTTCCGGGAAGGGCGCCAAGGCGGAGAAGAAGAACGACGGCGCAGCTGAAGGCGCGGCGAACTAAGTCGGCAGAGCCAGCCTGGCAGGTGGCGGGCGCCGGGGACACGCAGTCCGGCGCCCGCCGCGCTAGGCCTCAAGGCTCGCCCGCGGCGAGCTTCCATCGGTAGAGTGGGTAAGGTGAAGAAGAAACTACTGACTGTGGCGGGCGCACTGCTGTGCTCCCTGGCCCTGGCCTCGTGTTCCTCGTCCCCTTCGGATAACCCCAGTTCCGACCCGAGCTCCTCGGGCCCCGGATCCTGCTCGGTGGAATCGAACGCGCCGGGCTGCTAAGCCGCTGGTGGCCCAGCCCCGCGCACGCGGCCGGCAGTGATGCCGGGCGCGTGCGTACGGCGTCGTCGTCGTTCCCCTTTAAGTTCTAGGCAAAGGGCGTGGTAACCCGCGCCGCGACATGAAAGAATAACAATATGACCTACACACTGGTATTGCTCCGCCACGGTGAGAGCGATTGGAACGCAAAGAACCTGTTCACCGGTTGGGTTGATGTGCCGCTCTCGGAAAAGGGGCGCGCGGAAGCCGCTCACGGCGGCAAGCTCCTCAAGGAGAACAACATCCTCCCCGACCTCCTCTTTACTTCGCTGCTCCGGCGCGCGATCACCACGGCGAATATTGCCCTGGATGAATGCGACCGCCACTGGATTCCGGTGCAGCGTTCCTGGCACCTCAACGAACGCCACTACGGCGCGCTGCAGGGCAAGAACAAGAAGGAAATCCGCGACGAATACGGCGAAGAGCAGTTCATGCAGTGGCGCCGCTCCTACGATGTTCCGCCGCCGGCCATTGAGCTCGGTTCGGAATGGTCGCAGGATCAGGATCCCCGCTACGCCGGTGAGCCGATCCCGCGCTCGGAATGCCTCAAGGATGTGCTGGCGCGCGCGCTGCCTTACTGGGAATCCGATATCGTCCCCGCCATCAAGACCGGCAAGACCGTCATGATCGCGGCGCACGGTAATTCGCTGCGCGGCATCGTCAAGTACCTTGATGACATCTCCGATGATGACATCGTGGGCGTGAACATCCCCACCGGCATTCCGCTGGTCTACGAGCTTGATGAGGAAACCCTCAAGCCCGTGAAGAAGGGTGGCACCTACCTCGATCCTGAAGCGCAGAAGAAGATCGCGGAAGTTGCCAACCAGGGCAAGTAAATTCGCGTCATGCGCAAGTAATTCGTAGCTGCTAGCGCTGCGCTAGCGAGCTAGGTAGCAGGGCTCCGGTCAAACCGGGGCCCTGTTGCTGTTAACTCAGTCACGGCAGCGCGGCCGGGACTTGTCCATCCCCGCCCCACCCCCTACCATTGAGCTGGTAATGATAACGGTTATCGTTACGGCTTGTGAGCGGCTCGGCCGCTGCCTGGGAAGCGCCCGGCCTGAAAGCCGAGCGCAGCGCCGCCGCCCGGCGGCCTGGATTCACGTATCCGGAGGTGTGTGTCCGAGCATGATGAAGCTGCTACCCGCCATCGCGTCCATCTTCGCGATGGTCTGCCCTGCCGGTATCCCTTCCGGTGGGAGCCAGGAAGCGCTGGCGGGTAGTGTTTCGGCCGCGGGAGTGAGGACCCGCGCCGAAACTGGCGATCGGAATTCCGATGCGCCACGGGTTGTCGCCTCCACTCCGATACTCGCGGACCTCGCCCAGAATGTTCTGGGCGAGCGGGGTGAGGTGACTTCCCTCGTGCCGCCCGGGGCAGACCCGCATTCTTTTGAACCGTCACTGCGGTCCTTGCGGGAACTGGCCCGGGCGGACATCGTCTTCTCCAACCAATTGCTGCTGGAGGACCAAGCGCTGCTCGCCACCATGGATGCTACCAGGCGCCCCGGCGTAAAAAACGTCGGTTTGGGTGAGGCGGCCGTCGCGTACGGCGCACGCCACATCGCGCTCGTTGAAGACGCAGCCCTCAGTACCGTGTGGCTCGGCTTCCGTGCCGGGGCACCGGTCACGGTCGGGCCCCAGGAGGGGCACGACGACGCCGCCCCTTCCGCTCCCACCACTTCGGCTCCCATCGTTTCGCTGCGCGCGGTCTCGGTCACCGGCCCGGGCACCCTCGCCGCTTTCACCACCGGAACGTTCGGGCAACCCAAGGTATACATTGATTCCTCGCGCGAGGACCTCGGCCACGTGGATCTCCCCGCCCAAGCCCATACCCATATGTCCTGGGCTTTTTCCGCCCCCGGCATCTACGAATTGCGCATGCGCGCCGAAGTGCAGGAGAACGGCCAGAGCCGCAGCCTCGGCGAGGGTACGGTGGTCTTTGCCGTTGGGGTAGACCCGGCCAGCACCGGGCGCAGCCGGGTGATCGATGCCGGTCACGTGGATATCACCATGGCCGATAGCGGCGCCATTACCCTGCGCGGGGAAATCGAATCGGCCCGCACCACCGAAGTTTCCCCGGATAGCGCGGTTGTGGCGGTGCCCCATACCGTGGCCACCCAGATTCCCGGCGATCCCGCCTGGCGTTTCCTAGGGCGGGCCGGGGATACCAGCTGGGTGCTGGCCCAGGCGGTGCTCGGCGAACACGTGCACGGCGATGTTGATCCGCACCTGTGGCTCGATGCCTCGAATGCCATCGCCTATGTGGAAACCATCGCGGGCGAGCTCAGCGCCCTGGATCCGAAAGGTGCGCCCACCTACGCGGCCAATGCGCAGGCGTATATTGCCAGATTGCGAGGCGTGGATGAGTGGCTGCGCGGCGTCGTCGCCTCTATTCCGGCCCGGCAACGCAAGCTCGTAACCGCGCATGACGGCTTCGGCTATTTGGCGCGTGCCTACGGCCTGGACACGGTCGGTTTCGTCACCCCGAATCCGGCGCTGGAGCCTTCCGCGCGCCAGCTCGCCAATCTCACCCATACGCTCCTGGACCTGCGCGTTCCCGCGGTATTTGGGGAGCCGACCACGGCCTCGCACGCCGGGGAGCTGCGGGCCGTGGCGGGCGCGGCGGGGGTGGCGGTCTGCCAGCTCTATTCTGATTCTTTCGACGGCGCCGCCACCACCTACGAAGCCATGATGATCGCCAATGGCCGCGCCCTGAAAAGCTGCCTCGATCCGGGCGCGCTGCCGGCCTGGCCTCCCGATTACCAGGTGCCGCGGCTGCCTCTGCCTACCGCGCCCGATGCGCACGCGGACCCGGGCGCTGCGCCGCAACCTGATCCGCAAGCCGCGCCGCCCGCCGCGCAGCTTCCCGCTACCGAACCCACGAAGGACAACTCATGACTCGATTCTCTACCGCGCACCTGAGCGCATGTTCCGGCGCTGTCCGCCCTGTTTGCGCCCGCCTGCTCGCTGCACTGACCTTGATGGTGCTCAGCTGCGCCCTGGTGCTGGCCATGCCCGCGCGGGCCTTCGCCCATCCGGACCCGGTGCCCGCGCAGCCCTCAGTCGCGCCGGGATCCACTAGCGGGAGCGGCTCCAGCACCGCCGTCGATCCGGCCCTCACCCAAACGGTGAGCGGGGACGAGCAACTCGCCCCGGCCGGTACCCCGGTGGAGATCAGCTCCGGGCACGTGGATATGGGCCCGCGGCTCACCGATGCCGGCTGGGATTTCCTGGTGCGCGATGACTCGGGCGCCGCGCCGGTGTGGCGCTTCGTGGACGACGTGGTCTTCCGGGTGGGGGAGGCAGCCCGCATGGAGGTGCCCGCCACAGATGCCTATTCCTTTATTCACGCCTCCGGCCCGGCCTACGTGATCCCGCAGCAGCAGCTCGCCGACGTGCCCTGGCTGGGTTGGAATACCCAGGACCCGGGCGTAGTGAGTCGCGTCAATGGCGACGTTGCCCTCACCTACGGCGGGCACTCCGGGGAAGGCCAGTTCACCGCCTTCGTCGATTCGGGTAATTTCTCCGGGCCTACCCTGCTGTGGAATTCCGAAGTCGCCACCTCGCAGCCGGTGCACGTCTCCCTCAATACCCACACCCACGCAAATTGGGTCTTCACCAAGCCTGGCGTACACCTGGTGCGCCTCACGGTATCCGCCCAGCTCACGGACGGTACCCAGGTGGAGAAAACCGTAACCTTACGTTTCGCGGTGGGTGCGAATACTTCTGCCGACGACGCCCGCGCGGCCCAGTGGCCGGCCGGGAGCGAAGGCGCAGCCGCCAGCGGCTCGGCCGCGGATAACGCGGCAGATAACGCGCAGGCCGGGCAATCTGCCGCGGGCCAATCCGGTTCGGCACAATCCGGCGCGCAGGGCTCCCAGAACGCGGCCGCCGGCGAGGCGGAAATCCCGCTGCGCTGGGTGGTTATCGGCTGCGCCGGCGCCGTGCTTCTTATTGCCGCTGGATTTATCGGGGCGCGCGCCTCGCGCCGCCGCCACCAGGAGGCCGCGCTCGCGGCCCGCACCCGGGCCCGCGATGGCGGAGACGGCGCCGCAGATGCGGCCCCCGCCAACACCTCGCAATCCGGCTCCGCCGCGCCGGAAGGGGAGTAGCCGTGGCAGCAGAACCGGAACAAACGGCGCTACGGGTCCGTGACCTCGCGGTTGTGCTCGGGGGAGTGCGGGTGCTGCGCGATGTGAATCTCGAGGTGGCCGCCGGCGAGCTCGTTGGCCTCATCGGCCCGAACGGCGCCGGGAAAACCACCCTCATGCGCAGCATTATGGGCCTGCTCAGCCCGGCAGCCGGCACGGTCGAGGTGCGCGGGGAGCGGGTTCGGCCCGGCCGCCCGCACCGCGCCATCGGCTACGTGCCCCAGTCCCGCGCCACCCAATGGGGCTACCCCATGAGCGTGGAGGAACTGGTGGCCACCGGGCTGGAACGCCGCGGGTTGCTCGCCCGGGCGCGCCTCGGGCGGAGCGCGTGGGAAAAAGTCTATGCGGCGCTCGATAGGGTCGATTTATTCGAGATGCGCCGTCGTCCCATCGGGCAGCTTTCCGGCGGGCAGCAGCAGCGCATCCTCATCGCGCGCGCCCTCGTGCGCGACCCGGCCATCCTTCTCCTGGACGAACCCTTCACCGGGCTGGACCACCCGACCCAGGATTCCCTGGCCGATCTTTTCCTCTCGCTGCGCGCCGGCGGGGCCGGAATTATTATGTCCACCCACGACCTCACCCAGGCCGTTGATATTTCCACCCGCGTGGCCCTCCTCAACCGCACAATTATCGCGGCCGGCCCGCCCGCCGATATCCTCCGCGCCGACCTGTGGATGGAAACCTTCCAGGTGCGGGCCTCCTCGCCGCTGCTGCGCGTCCTCGGAATGGTGAAAGCATGAGTTTCTTTGATTTCCTGGCTGACCTGTCCAATCCGGTTCTCGGCTTCCTCCCGCGCGCGCTGCTGGTCGCCATGCTCTCCGCGGTGGTGTGCGGGGCGGTGGGCGTGCACGTGGTGCTGCGCGGCATGTCCTTCCTGGGGGATGCCCTCGCCCACGCCGTTTTCCCCGGCATCGTTATCGCTTTCGCGCTCCAGGGGTCCATTCTGGTGGGCGGAGCGGTCGCGGGCGGCGTCGTCGCTCTTCTTATCGCGCTCGCCTCACAAAACCGCAACCTGCGCGAAGACTCCATTATCGGGATCTTTATGGCCGCGGCTTTCGCCTTCGGCGTGGCCCTCATCGCGCGCATCCCCGGCTACACAGGTTCCCTCGAATCCTTCCTCTTCGGGTCGCTCACCGGCGTGGATAGTTCCGACGTGCTCACCTCCGCGGTGGTGGCCGCGGCCGTGCTGCTGTTCCTGGCCGTGCTCCACCCGGCGCTGCTCTCCGTGAGCGTGGACCGCGATTTTGCGCGCGCCACCGGCACCCGGGTGCTGCTCGTCGACGTGTGCCTCTACCTCACCGTGGCGCTCGCGGTGGTGATTTCCGTGCAGTCCATCGGCAATATTTTGGTGCTGGCGCTGCTCGTCACCCCGGCCGCCACCGCGCGCCTCCTCACCGACCGCGTGGGCACGATGATGCTCCTCGCCCCGCTCCTCGGGTGCGCGAGCGCTTTCGTGGGGGTGTGGCTTTCTTGGGCGGCGGATATTCCGGCGGGTGCGGCCATTGTTTTAGTTACGACGGCGCTCTTCGCCCTCGTGTGGTTGAGTGTCCCGGTGCGCGGGAAACTAGTGCGGGCCCGTACCGCACGCGTCAGCGACCGCGTGTAGTACAGGCCCGAACGACGGCGCCGCGGCCGGCCGGCCGCGGGAGCCTAGCTGGCTAGTGAGCTGAGCTGGCCCGCGAACCTGGCCGGTGCGGCGAGGCGGCGATTAGTCTTCCATATCCCCGGCGGAGAAACCTTCGGGGAAGTCGCCACCGAGCATTTCTTCTTCGGTGCCGGGGGTGGATTCCACATCCACGCGCAGGCCGGTGACCAGGAAGTGCATGCGGCGCGCCACGGTCACCCCGTGATCCCCGTAGCGTTCCAGGAAGCGACCCAGCAGCACCACGTCCACGATTTCCTGGTGGCTCATGCCGTTATCTTCATCGAGCACCAGCTGGAAGGACTGGCGGTGCAGATCATCAAGAACCTCATCGCGTTCATCAATTTCATCGGCGATGGCGAGGTCCTGCTTGCGCACCAGCTCTTCCACCTGGCGGCCCACCCGCACGGCCTCATCGGCCATGCGTACCAGCAGGTCGTAGCCGGGGCCACCCACCACGCGCTCGGGGAAACGCCCGCGCGCGATATAGGCAACGTGGCGGGCCAGATCGCCCATGCGCTCCAGGGTGATGGCGATGCGCATGGCGGTCACCACGGTCCGCAAATCCGAGGCGACCGGCGCCTGGCGCGCCAGCAGCGAAATAGCCATATCCTCAATCTGACGCTGCAGCTCATCAATATTCGCATCGGCATCGATAACCGATTCCGCCAGGGCCAGGTTGGCGTTCCGCAGCGAATCTGCGGCGTGTTCCATCGCCCGAGCGGCGCTGCGAGCCTGCTTGGCAAGCGTTTCCTCGAGCGTCTTCATTTCGTTGCGGAATTCTTGACGCATTAAAGCTCCTCATGTCTGTGCGCCCGCGGGCGCGTTCGTAGCGCACGGCGGCGCACCACAGGTTTCATTTCAGCAGTATGGGGTTAACACTAGCGGCATATTGCGTAAACAGTAGGTAAATAGCGGGGTTTCGGGGCTGTGGGGCGTGCCAGGCTCCGCTCGGACAAGCTAGTCTGGAACCATGGTAGAAGGAATCGCTGTTCTTGCTGCGGTGTGCGGAGGCATCGCCGTGGGCATTATCGCCTCCCTGGCTTTCGCCTATTCGCAGCGTTCCCTGCGCCCGCTGCGGGTGACCACCACGGTGGAGCCGGTGGAGGACGCCGTGAAAGTCCTCGAGGCGATTCCGCAATTCTTTGTGCTGGTGTCCGCCCTCGATGTGGTGGAACGCGCTTCCACTCAGGCCTATAGTTTTGGGCTGGTGCGTGATGATCGCCTGGTGCGCCCGGAATTCATCCAGCTGGTGGCGCGAGTGCGCGATACCGGGGAAGTGCTCTCCCGCCCGCTTTCCATTAAGCGCTCCACTCTGAAAAATCAGAGCGATACCCGCTTGATGGTCTACGCGGCGCCGCTATCCGGCGGGCGGGTGCTCGTGCTTTTCGAGGACAATACCGAGAAGCTCAAGCTGGAGGAAACCCGGCGGGATTTCGTGGCCAATGTATCCCACGAGCTAAAAACCCCGGTGGGGGCGATTTCTTTGCTGGTGGAAACCCTGGAAAGCGCGGCGGATGACCCGCAGGCGGTGCGGCATTTCACCGCCCAGCTGGATACCGAAGTGGTGCGCCTGCGCGGCCTGGTTCAGGATATTATCGAGCTTTCGCGCCTCCAAGAAGGCAATGCGCTGACCACCACGGAGCTCGTGGATGTTGATGCGGTGGTGGCCGAATCGGTTGCGCGGATGGATGTGGAAGCCGCCAATCGCGGGGTGAAAATTGTGAGCGGCGGGCAGCCGGGGCTGACGGTGTATGGCGATAGGCGCATGCTCGCCACCGCGATCCGCAATCTTTTGGATAATGCGGTGCGCTATACCCGGCCGCACGGGCGGGTCTCGATAGCAACATCGCTGGCAGATGGGCAGGTGCTTATTTCCGTCGTCGACCAAGGTGAAGGAATTGAGGCGGCGCAACGCGAGCGTATTTTTGAACGGTTCTACCGCGGGGATGCCGCTCGGGATCGCAATTCCGGGGGCTCCGGGATTGGCCTTGCTATCGTCAAGCACGTGGTCCAGGACCACGGCGGGCGGATCAAATTGTGGAGCAAGGTAGGCCAGGGCTCCACCTTCACCATCTGCCTACCCGAGCCATATATTCCTGAACTGGCTCCTAGTCTTGAAACCGATCTGCTCGAGCATTCGGAGAGGAAGTAACGAAACACCATGACCACGATTCTTGTTGTTGATGACGAACCGACCTACCGCGATACCCTCGCATTCAACCTGGGCCGGGACGGTTACGAGGTGGTCACCGCCGCGGACGGCACCGCGGCCCTCGAACAATTCCGGGTGGCGCGCCCCGATGTGGTGCTTCTTGACCTCATGCTCCCGGGGATGTCCGGGGAGGAAATATGCCGCCGGATTCGGGCCACCTCCGATGTGCCCATCATTATGCTCACCGCCAAGGATTCTGAAATCGATAAGGTGGTCGGCTTGGAAGTCGGCGCGGATGATTACGTGACCAAGCCGTATTCCTACCGGGAACTGGTGGCGCGGGTGCGGGCGGTGCTGCGCCGGGCCAGCACCGGGGCCGCCGACGACGTGGACGAAGATGTGCTGCGGGTGGGCCGGGTCGAAATGGATACCGATAAGCACGAAGTTTACGTGGGTGGGGAACTCATCAGCATGCCGCTGCGGGAATTCGAACTCCTCGAACTCTTCTTGCGTAACCCGGACCGGGTGCTCACCCGCCCCCAGATCCTCGACCGTATCTGGGGCCTGGACTATATGGGTGACACCAAGACCCTGGATGTGCACGTCAAGCGGATTCGCTCGAAGATCGAGGTGGATCCCTCCGCGCCCACCGCGCTGGTGACGGTGCGCGGGCTCGGCTACAAGCTGGTTTCTGAGTAGTTGCGGGCGGGGCGCGAGCGCGGGCGGATGCCCGCGTTCCCGCATGCGGAGTGAGCGTGCGGTCGGTCTTCCTGCAAACTTGGGCGGCCCGCCTGCCTGCGAACTTGTGGCCCGCACCTCAGCGCTTTGTGGCTTGCAGCGCAAAAAAGATCAGAGACTACACCGTCAATGGTAAAATGTCTATCGGATATGCGCATATTGCGCGAACGCGCAGCGGAGAAAGGGTTCTGATTCAATGCCGTTCAAGGTCGGAGAAACCGTTATTTACCCGCATCACGGGGCAGCGGAAATTACTGATATTTCAGACAAGATTATCAGGGGTGAAAAGCGCACCTATCTCACGCTTAACGTCATGCAGGGCGATATGGTCATTCAGGTTCCGGCCGAATCCATTGAGGAAGTTGGGGTCCGTGATGTCTCCAACGAAGATCAGCTTGAAGTGGTGTTCCGGGTCCTGCGCGAACAGGATGTGGAAGAACCTTCCAATTGGAGCCGGCGTTTCAAGGCGAATACCGAAAAGCTCACCTCGGGGGATGTCAATAAGGTAGCCGAAGTGGTGCGTGACCTGACCCGCCGGGATACCGACCGCCACCTTTCGGCGGGGGAGAAGCGGATGCTCCAGCGCGCCCGCCAGATCCTCTGCTCGGAAATTGCCCTCGCCCGCGAATTGAGCGAAGAAGAAGCCGGTGAACTCCTCGATGAGATCCTGGCCGAAGGCAACGAAGGCCGGGAAAGCAGCTCAGAAGAAGGTGCCGCGGCATCCGCCTAGTTCGCCTCAGGCGCGGGGCGTCTTCGTTTCACGGCGCACGCTCGTTTTGAAGCACAGGCGCGTTTTGAGATCCGTGTGAATGAAGCGGTCCGGGAATTCTCCCGGGCCGCTTCACGCATTAAAGTTCGACGACGCTGCCAGCTGGCCCGGGGCGCCTCGGGGCAGAAAAACAAGTCGCTCATGGTGGGTTGTCCTCAGCTCGCAACAGGGTGCACATCCACGCACCATTTTGGCCCGATTTCTGCTCTGGGCTTGCACTACGCGAGCCCGACGGGCTTCTCCGGCGGCCGATGCCAGAGTTATCGCCGCCCGGCGCGCAGCGAACCGTAGAAAGCGGTCAGCCCCACCGCGAGCACCGCGATAATCCCGAGGATTCCGTAGTGGGCCGCGGCGTCGCCGCTCACTCCCGCCAGCGAGCCGAAGCTCATAATCGCAGCAGAATAAAGCGCCGGAGTGAGGAAAGAAACCGCGCGGCCGGTGGTGGCATAGAGGCCAAAAAGCTCGCCGCTATTCTCCCGGCCGGCACGCCGCGCCAGGTAGGTACGCGAAGAACTCTGGACCGGCCCCACGAAAATGCACAGCAGGGAGCCAAAGACCCAGAAGAGGGATTTTCCGGCGTCGTGCATAAAGAACAACACGCAGCCGCACGCGATCATCAAAGTGAGCGACATCAAAATAACGCGGCGCGCACCGATAATATCTTCCAACCACCCGAACGCAATGGTCGCAACCCCCGCGATCACGTTCGCCGCGATGCCGAAAATCATGACTTCCCCGGGAGTGAAACCGAAAACGCGAGCCGCGAGCACTCCGCCGAAGGCGAAGACGCCGGCCAGGCCGTCGCGGTAAATCGCGGAAGAAATGAGGAACCAGAACGTGGAGCGATCCGCGCGCCACAGCCGCGCAATAGAGCGGAAAATCGCCCGGTAGGCGGCGATGACACCGCGGGATTGTTCCCCGCGCGGGGCTTCGTCGCGGGACAGCACCATGAGCGGGGCGGAAAAAACGAGCGTCCACAGCGCGCACGCGATCATGCATACGCGGATGTTCATGCCGTTCGCGCTCGTCACCCCGAACCAACCGGTATCCGGGCTGATGAAACCAATAAAAAGGATGAGGAGCAGCACGATACCGCCCACGTAACCCATGCCCCAACCGAAACCGGAGATGCGGCCCAGGGTGGACGGCGTGGAAATATCGGTGACCATCGCGTTGTAGACCACCGAACCGATTTCGAAAACAATATTGCCCACGGCGAGCAGCACCACCCCGAGCCACAGGTAGGAAGGCGAGGGCGCCACCAGGAACAGCAGCGCCATGCACACAATCGTGACGAGCGTGGTGAGGGTGAGGAGGGAATTCTTCTTCCCCGACCGGTCCGCCCATTGCCCCACCGCAGGCGCGATAAGCGCCACGAGCAGCCCGGCCAGCGCCAGGCCCCAGCCGATCAAAGCATTGGCTTGGGTCCCGAAGAATTTTTCGTTAGAAAGATACGGGGTGAAAACGAAAGTCGTGACGACGGCGTTAAAAGCTGCCGATCCCCAATCCCACAGCGCCCACGGGAGCACGCGGCGGTTGAAAAGAACGGAACGCGCGGAAGTGTTGTGCATGGCTTCATCGTAGGCGAGGAGGGTAACGAGGCGTTGAACGGCGCTCGCGAGGGAGTGGTGCGGGAATAGGTACGACGGCGCAGCTGCGGCCACCAGGTACTAGCGCCGTCTCGGTACACCAGCAGAGGAAGGGCGCTGCCTGGCCGGCAGGGAGCGGGTAAACTGACTACGTGAGCTTCAAGATCTATGATTCGTCAGCCCGTGCCGTCCGGGATTTCGTTCCCCTGGAACCCGGGAATGTCAGTGTGTACCTGTGCGGTGCTACGGTGCAGGGGTCCCCGCATATCGGGCATATTCGCTCCGCCCTGGCCTTCGATGTGCTGGTGCGGTGGCTGCGCCGCTGCGGCAATGAGGTGCGCCTGGTGCGTAACGTCACCGATATTGACGATAAGATCCTCGATAAATCGGCGCAGGCCGGTGCCCCGTGGTGGGCCTGGGCCTACCGTTTCGAAAAGGAATTCAGCGCTGCCTACCGCACCCTCGGCATCCTGGATCCCACGTACGAACCGCGCGCTACCGGGCACATCCCGCAGATGATCACGCTTATTCAGGAGATTATCGACGCCGGCCACGCCTATGTAGGCAAGCCCGGCAATGTGTATTTCGACGTCGCATCGCTACCCGATTACGGTTCCCTCACCCGCCAAAAGCTCGAAAATATGGTGGTGGATGAGGAAGGCGGGGAAGCCGATAAGCGCAATCCGCATGACTTCGCGCTGTGGAAGGCCCCCAAGCCGGGCGAACCGGAAAGCGCGGCTTGGGATACTCCCTGGGGCCGCGGGCGCCCGGGCTGGCACCTGGAGTGCACCGCGATGTCCACCCACTACCTGGGTAAGGAATTTGATATTCACGGTGGCGGGATCGATTTGCGTTTCCCGCACCATGAAAATGAGCAGGCGCAGGCCCATGCTGCCGGGCGGAATTTCGCGCGGTACTGGATGCATAACGCCTGGGTGACCGTTAATGGCGAAAAAATAAGCAAGTCGCTGGGGAATGTCGTCTCTTTGGAGGATGTTACCGCGCAGGTATCCCCGGCGGTGGTGCGTTTCGCGCTGGGAACGGTCCACTACCGCTCCACCGTGGACTACTCGCCGCAAAACCTGGCGGAAGCCGGGGTGGTGTGGGAGCGCCTGGCCGGATTCGTGGAACGCTCGGTGGCTGCCACTGAAGAAGTAGCGGCGGAAGAAATCGCGGCGGTGGGTCCGGCGGATCTACCCGAAGCATTCGTGCGGGCCCTCGATGATGACCTCAATGTTTCGAGTGGGCTGGCCGCGATCCATGAGGAGGTGCGCCGCGGGAACGCCGCGCTCGCGGAACGGGACAGCGCCGAAGTGCGCGCCGCCCAGGTGCGGGTGCGGGCCATGCTCGATGTGCTCGGCCTGGATCCCCTGGCTGCCCCCTGGCGTAATTCCAGTGGCGCTGATAAAGCAACCGCGCGGGCGCTGGGCGCCGTCGTCGATACCATGCTGGAGGAACGCGCGGCCGCGCGCGCCGCGAAAGACTGGGCCCGGGCCGATGCGCTCCGCGATGCTTTGCACGCGGCCGGCATCGCGGTGGAAGATTCGGCGGACGGCGCGCACTGGCACCTAGAAAACGCGCAAAAAGCCGCTACCGGCGCGGAAAAGGCCGCGGCAGGTGCGGAACAACCCGCCAGCGCAACAGCAGAGCCCGCCACCGGCGCGGAAGAAAAGTAGGAGAAATATGGGAGACGGACGCACCCGGCGCCCCAAGGGCAAGAAGCGCGCTACGGTCGGCTCGGGCGGGAACAACCGCCGGCGCCTGGAGGGCAAGGGCCCCACCCCGAAAGCGGAGGAACGGGTCTACCACAAGGCCTATAAAGAAAAGCAGGTGCGCGATGCCCGCAAGGCGCAAGCCGAGGCGCGCGAACGTTCCAGCTTCAAGCTGCGCCGCGATCTGCACACGGCGCCCGGCCACGAACTCATTTGCGGGCGCAACCCGGTACGCGAAGCGGTGCGGGCTGGCGTGCCCCTGACCAGGGTCTTTATGCAGACTTCCGCGGTGGGCGATGAGCGCCTGGCGGAGCTGGTGGCCCAAGCAACCGCGCTGGGCGCCCCGCTGGTGGAAGTTTCCCACGGGGAGCTTGACCGCATGACGGATAATGCCGTGCACCAGGGCGTGGCTATCGAAGTGCCGCCTTACGAGTACGCGGATGCGATTGAGGAAGCGCGCGCGGCCCTGAAGCGCCACGAGGAGGGCGGCCCGCTGCCGCTTTTCGTGGCTCTCGACTCGGTGACCGACCCGCATAATCTGGGGGCGGTGCTGCGCAGCGCGGCGGCGTTCAACGCGGACGCGGTCATCGTGCCGGAGCGCCGCGCGGCCGGGGTGAACGCCACGGTGTGGAAGGTGTCGGCCGGGGCGGTGTCCATTGTGCCGACCGCGCGGGTCACGAACCTTGCTTCCACGCTCGATGAACTGAAGAAAATGGGATATTTCGTGGTCGGTTTGGACGGCGGCGGCTCCACCACGGTGGAGAACCTCAGCTTGGCCGATACCCCGCTGGTGCTGGTGACCGGTTCGGAAGGGCGCGGGCTGGCGCGGCTCATTCGCGATAAATGCGATGTGATTGCCTCGATTCCGATTGCCGCGCGCATGGAATCGCTCAACGCCGCGGTCGCCACGGGAATTTCGCTCTACCAGGTCGATCGGATCCGGGCACGGATGAACGGAGGGGACAATGTATCAGTGGAGGCCGGTTCGCGGTGAGGTGCAGCGGCTCGACCAGAGCCTGACCAGCCCCGCCCAGCTCGAGGAGTTCTTCGCGCGCGAAGGCGTGGTGGTCCGCGGGGATCACGACGGCGATATTTTCCGTTTCGAAATCGCGGTGACCGGCAAGCGGCGCCGCGTCGCCACGATCCGGAGCGTGCTGGAAGCGGCTGAATCGGATGGGTCTAGCGGCACATCGGCGCCGGCTGGCGAGGAAAACGCGGTGCATTCCGGAAGCGGTGAGGATCCCGAAGCCGGTGCGGATGCCGATACCGGCGCGAGCGCTCGGGAGGAAGAACCCGGCATCGTGCCCGGCCTCAACCTTGTGGATTTCGCCCAAAAAATGGATCACGAACTGCGCAAAATCCACATTGAGGTGGATGGTTACGTGGTGTACCCGAATATTGATTTGGGTGAAGTGGATGTCACGGAAGCGGATCTCGCGTACGCGGATGCGCACCTTCAGCACGACGCCGCCGCCGCTCACGCGGCGGAACCGGCCGCGGCGAACCCGATAGTGGAGGAAACTCAGGCTTTCGCTCCGGTTTCCGATTCCCCGCTGCTGCCCGGTGATGAAGGTAAAATCCCGACCATGCACAACGGGCCCATGGTGGCTATTTCCGATGTGCCTTTCGCGCGGGTGCCGGGCCTGGCGGCTCGCATCAAAAAACCGGTGGCTGTTTTCGCGCACGGGAACGCCAATGTCATGGTGGCGGATGTGCCCCTGGCTCGCGACGCGGAAATCGGACGGCGGCCCGGATTCGTGATCGTGCTTTCCACCGCGGGGGCGGCGCCCAGCTGGCGCAACCCGGTTTTGGTCATCCGGCAGAACTCCGGGATCACCTACTGGAAGTGGCTGGATACCCTCCAAGATCTTCCGCACGTGGAAGCCAATAGTGCCGCCGCGGCTTTCTCCCGGGAAGAACTGGGAGCCGGGGCGCGGGTGCGGCGTATTCTCGATGATTTCCCGGAGGTGGATGCCGGGGATCTCACCGAGGCGCTCACCGCCCCGGTATCCGAAGCGGTGCCGCGCTTCCTTGAGGTGTTGGGCCTGCCGGCAGCGGTGGGTGAAGTGCTGCGCGGGGCGCGGGAAGCCGCGGATATTCCGGCGGATATTCCGGAAGCGACCGTCTTCACACCGCAGGCTTTCCCGGAACGCATGAAAGCATCCCTGGCCTATGAGGTATCCGGCTACGGCTCGGCCCCAGCCGGAATGTGGAAAGTGTACCGGCGCCTCTACCTGGATCATCCGCGGCTGCTGGAGATTATTTCTTCCGCGCAGGCCGGGCTGGGCTTGGCGATGGTTATCGCCGGGGCGCGGCGCTGGAATAAACGCGGGTATCGCGCGCTGACCATCGCGGGCGGGGCGCTGGGCGCTAATGCCCTGGTGCGCATTCTTACCACCCAATGGCTCAACGCCGCACTGGAGGCCGAAGGTTTGAACCCGGGGCCGGCGAAACGCACATCCGAACCGTCCGAACTGTCCGAGCCGTTCGAGGAGGGCACTCATGAGTGAGAACACCCAGGTAGAAGGCTTCCTCGAAGCTTTTTGGGCCCGCGCGGTCACGCGCGGGAAAATCAACCCGCTTGAGGTCATCACCGGTGGTGAATCAATTTCCGCTTTCCGGCCCCCGGCATTTAGCTTCGGTTTGACCTCCGAAGAGGCCACCGAGATTGCTGAACTTATCGTGGCGGGGAGGAAAACTGCGACGTCGAGCTGGGCGGATAGCTACCGCGCCGAAGATGTGCCGCTCCCCGAAAAAGGCGATTTGGCGATTGTGCTGGATGGGGAAGAACGCCCGCGTGCCCTTATCCGCACCGATAGCGTGGAGGTCATGCCCTTTACAGAGGTCAGCGCGCAGATCGCGCAGGCTGAAGGCGAAGGTGATTGCAGCTTGGAGAGCTGGCGCGCCGCCCACACGGAATTCTTCCGGGCGGAAGCAGCAGCGGCCGGGCTGGAATTCGATCCGGCCGGGGATGTGGTGGTGGAGCGCTTCACCGTGCTCTACTCGGACCGCGATGATCACCTCGGGCCCGGCGCGGTGGCCGGCAACTAAGCTAGCTGCCTACTTCCGCGCCTCGCTCACCGGCACGCAATTGCCCGGGGAAGTAAGCTGCCCATCGGTGAGCTGGGCGGCAGCATCTTCCGGGCTGCGCAGTGCATCGAATTTCTCACCCAGGATCACCGTGACCGTTTGACCCGTGGTGTCATTAGAGAAGCCCACGACCGAATCAGGAATGAAGGTTGCCAGGGTGTAGGCCGCAGCCAGGCCATCGGGTCCGGCCTGCACAATCGCACCGTATTTATCTACACCGGCTGGCCAGTTCGCCGTCGTCCCTACCGTGACGCCCATTTCCGCGAGGTTATGTGCAACCTCCGCCGCAAGGCCGCTCGACGACGTTGAGTTATACACATTCGCGTTAATTTTAGAGAGCTCCAGCGGCGTGGTGGGGCCGCTCAGGCAGGGGATGGTGACCTCATCGGGATCCGGGTCGGCCGCGAATTCCTTATTGATCGGGGAGGGGATAATGCCGAGCCAGATGAGCAGGCAGAGGGCAAAAACAAGTGCGAGCGCCCCGGACACGATGCTGAACACCACGGTCTGGCGCTGCTGGATCTTACGACGGTAGGCCTCGCGGGGCCCAAGATGCTGCTGGGTCACGGGTTTAACGCTAGTTCACCGGCCCCGAAAAAGCAGCTGCGCACACTGGGAGATAGCCCGCACTGTTCGGCAGCTCCGTTGCCAAGCAGCGCTGCCGCCCCGCGGCCAACCCCACCACCGCCACATCCGTCGCCAACCGTCTCGCCAAGCCCGGAGGTGTGACACATCCCATGTCACCTTGTTTACGTAGAGTTTACCTAGTTTTTGAGCGGTAGCGGCGTCGTCGCCCCTGTGAAGCGAGCCGCGCGGGACTTGCACCGTCCGCAAAAAGCCATACACTAATTCAGGTTCAAACGAGTGTGGGCGGGCCGGTCGCCACGCGGTATCCCGGTCGCGCCACTGCGAGATTGCGAACCCATTCCTTCTATGCGCGGGTAAGCCCGCGCGAAGAGCAACGAGGAGAGCATTCATGGCACAAGTATGGAAACTTCACGGCGACGGTGTGCGCATCGCGCCGGGTGAGGTGGTTCAACCGGACGAACGGCTGGGGTGGCCAGCCACAATCGGCATTGGAATGCAGCACGTTGTTGCAATGTTTGGCGCAACGTTCCTCGTTCCCTTACTAACGGGTTTCGATCCTTCGACGACATTGTTCTTCACGGGATGCGGAACCCTTCTTTTTATCCTTATTACCGCCGGAAAATTGCCCAGTTACCTGGGCTCTTCTTTTGCCCTCATTGCGCCCATCGGCGCGGTGACCGGCTACACCCAGGGCGGCGGCCCCATCGATTCGCACGGGATGGCGCTCGCGCAGGGTGGCATTATTTCGACGGGCGCGGCCCTGCTGCTGGTCGGCCTGATCGTGATGGTCTTCGGCGCGGGGTGGATCGATAAGCTCATGCCCCCGGTGGTGACCGGCACAATCGTGGCGCTCATCGGCTTCAACCTGGCCCCTGCGGCCTGGAATAACGTCAAGGCCGCGCCGGTGACCGCGGTGGTGACCATCGTGGCGGTGCTCGCGGTCACGGTCCTCTTCAAGGGAATTATCGGGCGCCTGTCCATTTTGATCGGTGTGATTATCGGTTACGTATGCGCCTGCATCCGCGGCGAAGTGGACTTCTCCGCGATTGGCGATGCCAGCTGGGTGGGTATCCCCACCTTCCACGCCCCGGCTTTCGATGTGTCCACCCTCGGGCTGTTCGTCCCGGTGGTGCTGGTGCTCATCGCGGAGAACGTGGGCCACGTGAAGTCGGTGTCCGCGATGACCGGGCGCAATCTGGACGGTGTGACCGGCCGGGCGCTCTTCGCCGACGGCCTGTCCACGGTCTTCGCCGGCGCGGGCGGGGGCTCGGGTACCACGACGTACGCGGAAAACATCGGCGTGATGGCCGCGACCCGCGTCTACTCGACCGCGGCCTACATCGTGGCGGCGGTCACGGCCCTGGTGCTGTCCATGTTCCCGAAGTTCGGCGTGGTTGTTGCGACGATTCCTCCCGGGGTGCTGGGCGGCGCGGCCACGATCCTCTACGGCATGATCGGCATGCTCGGGGTGCGTATCTGGGTGCAGAACCGCGTGGACTTCTCCGACCCGGTCAATCTCAATACCGCCGCGGTGGCGATGGTGGTAGCGATCGCGAATTACACCTGGACGGTGGGGGATATGGTCTTCGAGGGGATCGCGCTCGGTTCCTTCGGTGCCATTATCATCTACCACTGCATGCGCGCGGTTTCGCGCCTGCGTGGTACGTCTCTTGAACCGGCGACGCCGGCCTCGGCCCCCGCGGGTGCGGAGCTTGCGGAAGGTCACCTGGAGCGGTCCTGGGATGTTCAGCCTGATGGGAAGCTGGCGCGCACGCCGGCGAGCCAGCGGGTGCAGAGCGCGCCGGACCTTGCGGAGCTCGCGGAAATCGCGGGGATTGCGGGGAATGCGGAAGGCGCGACGCGCGCGGGCGATGCCGCCGGAGCGGATAACGCGAGCGGCGCGGACGTTTCGCGCGAGGCTTCGCGCGGTGCGGACGGAACGCACGCCAGCAATTAGCCGCACCTTGTAGTACGACGGCGCGGCTAGGCGCCCTGGACTCGCGCGAATGATGTGGCGATTCGGGGTAACAGTTGGGCCGGCCTCAAAAAATAAATGGATGCACGCGGGGCGGGAAGCCGAAGAAGCTTCCCGCCCCGCGGTGCTTATGCCGTGATGGCTGATCAGAGCGTGTGGTTGAAGTTGGTATTTTCCACGCCGAGCAGCTCGAGGGTATCAGCCGACGGTCTTCGTGATTAGCTTGAGCTACGGTGGTCACGTTCATTCATGAGGTGGCCCATGTTGTCGGAATCAATTTACTCCGCAGGCATCAGGTGCCTACAGGGTAAATCGAAAGAATTTCTAGATTTTCCAGCTATTACCGCAGCTTTGGCAAATGGCCATTTTGCCGCCCTTGGTTTTCGTTCGCATGGTCCCCTCAGATTTCTTCCAAACGAGGTTGGACATTCCTACTGTTCCAATGGCTGTTATTTTGCGCGCGGCATTGTTGAGGTGGCCGAGTCCGCCTACGCCCTTGCGGGCAGTGCGCTGACCGCTTTCTACGAATTGCACGGAAATGTTGTTGCTACCGCATCCGGAGCACTGCAGTGGTGCTGACATAACTTCCCTCGTCTTTGGTTGTATAAATAAAGCGGCATGAAGTTTTGCGTTACTTCATCGATGAAGCGCCCATCAAAGCGCCGCGGTACATATCTTACCGTCCATAGCCATCGAAGGTGTGGGTCGTTGAGCTGGGTGCCTATGTTCATATATGAGAGGTGAGTGGGCAAGTCGTACTGCGCTGGAAGTGCTGTAATCATCAAGATGCCCAGTAGTCACACGTGTCCCAGCGGGGGTGCTAGGTGTTCTCAGACCTGTACTGCACTTGTCGCACGTGCGCAGTACATCTCGGAAAAACCCCTTGTTCCTCGGGGTCCGGGAAGCTTGGCTGTTTAGCTACTTGACACGCTATCGTTTAGCGACTAAATTCATGGGTGTGAAGGCGAGAGAAATCAACAAGCGCATCGAGCGAGCGGGAGGCGAATGTGTCCGGCAAGAAGGTTCACATCGCCGCTACAAACTCACGCGCGATGGACGGACCGTTTTCGCAACTGTCCCACAACATGGGAGCCACGACATTCGCATCGGAACCCTGAAAACCGTCGAAAAACAACTCGCCCCAATACTTGGGAAAGGATGGCTCACAAAATGAAAACCTACCGCGTTACTGTAACCCGCGAGGAAACCGACTGGCTTGGTCAGTGTGTGGAATTTCCCGAAGCTGTAGACTTTGCCCCCACCCTCAAAAAACTATGCAAAGGAATGATGGATGCAATCGTTCTCGCTGCAGATTTACCCAGCGGAGCTAAATTCAATATCCAGCTAGAAGCTGGTGAAGGCTTAAGCCCGGAGATTCAGGTGGCGTTCGCAATCGCTAAGAGGCGGCTCGAGCTCCAAGTTGAACAGGCCCGTCTGCGGGAAGCGACCTTGCATTCCATCCATGTTTTGCGGGAGGAAGGGTACTCTACGCGGGAGATCGCGTCGGCTCTCGGTATTACTGCGGGGCGTGTCAGCCAGCTGGCTGCTTAGCTTTCGAACGTCCCCCT
Source organism: Actinotignum timonense (assembly GCF_030216305.1). Taxonomy (GTDB): domain Bacteria; phylum Actinomycetota; class Actinomycetes; order Actinomycetales; family Actinomycetaceae; genus Actinotignum; species Actinotignum timonense_A. The sequence goes on from NZ_JASOKT010000002.1 coordinate 42,637, forward strand.
TTTATCCATTTAACCGGAGTTGAGCTGCGCCGGAGGGTGTGCCCACTGGAACTTACGTTGTCCGCGCTTTCGACGTTCTGACCACGGCAAGACGATATGTCAGACGCTGGACAGAAGATGTGGACAAAAGATCTGATGAGATTTACTTTCCGTCTGTTCGATCAGATGATGATGAGAAACAGCCAATCGAGCGGAATGCTTCATTGATAGTAGCCATATCGATATTGGACGGGTCTAAATCGTTGCGAAGTTGGAAGAGTTCGCTGCAGGGTGCACCGTCTCTGATGCCGGACTCGATATCGTTGATGATGTCGCCGTCCGTGCTACAGCCGGAGAGAATCAGTATTACAGAGAAGAAAATCCCAGTTTTTTTCGAAACCTCATGCCCTAAGTATACCTAGCGAGTATCAGACTTACAGGTAACTGTACCCGCGGCATTTGACTTGAAAACCGATAAATATTTAGAGCGTAACTGAAACACGAAGTTTCTTAACGGCGGAGGATGGGGGATTCGAACCCCCGAGGGCTTGCACCCAACACGCTTTCCAAGCGTGCGCCATAGGCCACTAGGCGAATCCTCCAGGGCAGTTTTAAACTGCCTGTACAGCTTAGCGTAGATTCGGGCATGAGCACCACTCAGCATGATGAGGTGATGCCCACGTTATTCGATCACCAGCTAGTTTGATCGCCGATTATTCAGTCGCCAGTCAGTTCGATTCCCGATTACTCAATTGCCAACTGCGTGATTGCCGCCTGACTGATCACCGATTACTCAATCGCCAAGTTGCTCAGCACGTGTGCGCCGGGTAGCTGCGCGAGCAGCGCCCCCGGCACCACGAGCTTCGAGCGGCGCAGTCCCGAGCCGATAAGAGCCGTCCCGCCAGCCACCCGCTCATCAATGAGGAGATTCCATTCGGCCGGAACCCCAACCGGGGAAATCCCGCCGTACTCCATACCCGAAGCTTCCACCGCTAGCTCGGTAGGCCAGAAAGAAGCCTTGCGAACGTTGAGGAACTTCTTCACCACGTGGTTCACATCCGCGCGGGTAGTTGCCCGCACCACGCAGGCAGCCACCCGTTCCTGACCTTCACGCTTGCCGGCCACCAGCACGCAATTACACGACACCGCCAAATCGAGCCCGTAATGCTCAGTCATCGGTTCGGTATCCGCGAACTCCGGATCAATCTCCGTGACCAGGGCCTGCGCTGCCAGCTCAGGATGGTTCTGCGCAACAGCCTGCAAACCCGCCGCCACCGGCGCGGCCAGCAAATCCAGATGCTCAAGCGCCGGCTGCCAGGGAAGATCACCGAGCAGCGCACGATCCACATTCGCGCTGTAAGAAACTTCGGGTACGGATTCACTCATATAGATACTCCTTGATTTCTGAGGCTAGTTCTCCTTACGCATGACGGGCCCGAGCACCAGGCTGGCCCAGGAACCGTGCAGGGATTCCTGATCGGAAGGCTGGAAAAGCCCGGCCAGCACATCGCGGTAGAGCCGCGAAAGTTCATGACCCGCGTAATACGAGCTTCCCCCGCACGCACGGATGCATTCTTCCACGGTGCGCAGCGACGCTTCCGCCGCCACATTCTTGGCCGCGGAGAAACGCGGGTATTCATCCGCCCCGCCCAGCTCCCCGCTGTCAATATGCGCGGCCAGTTCGCGTAGCTGCGGACCCACCGCGTTCATTGTGAGCGCGGCTTCCGCAATGCGCCAGCGGATATCGGGATCATTTGCGTAAACATCATTGTGGAGGACCGAGCGGCGCTTCTTAACATGCTCCACCGCAACCTCAATGGCGCGCTCACCAATGCCCTGGTAGGTGGCCCCGAGCAGAATCTCAAAATTGGAGAAGATGCCGTAAACAACCGGTTCCTTATTCGGGCCCGGCGCCACGATCCCCAGCACGTTTTCATCGCGAAGTAGCGCGCCGTCTAAAACCGTGGAATTGGATTGGGTGGCCCGCATCCCGAGGGTGTTCCAATCGTCCTTGATTGCGAAGCCGCCGTCGCCCCGTTCAACCAGGCCGAAAACGTCACGCACCCCGGAGTCATCCTTGAGCGCGCCGAAAGTCATGAGGTAATCCCACGCGGGCGCGAGGGATGTGAAAACTTTGGTGCCGTACAGCCGGTATCCCGCCTCATCGCGTTCGGCTCGGGTGAGCGAACCGAAAAGCACCAGGTCATTACCAGGTTCAGAAATACCGAAAGCGAACAGCTTACCGGCCGCGGCTTCGCGCAGAATCTTTTCCCCGGCGGCTACGCCGTTGCGCACCAGGTGGCGGCCGAGCCCCACAATAATCTGGTGCATATTAATGCCCAGCGCAGTGGCTGGAGCGTACTTGGCCAAACGGGTCTGTTCCGCGCAAATCTCCACCAAGCTCAAGCCGGCCCCGCCGTATTCCTTGGGGACAAAAGCGCCGTAGTAGCCGGCCTGCTTCAAATCTTCGTAGTCCTCACGCGGGAATTCATTGGCGGCATCCACCGCCGCCGCCCGCGAGCGCAGTGTTTCCAATAGATCTTCGGTAAGGAAAGCCATTGATTCTCCCTGTTGTTGTGGACGACGGCGATACTCCCGCCATCGCGGGGACCGCCCACTCACGCTAGAGAGTGTACCGCGGGCCTCCGACACAAAAAATGGTGAAAATGAAGCCGGGGGTCTCCCCGTGTTTCTCCCCGTGTTTCTCCCCGTGTTTTGCATTCCCCGCGAACTCGTTTAGACTGGCACCTGACTCCCCACGTGGCGTCATCTTGCAAAACTCCCCCAGGGCCGGAAGGCAGCAAGGGTATGCGGGCTCTGGCGGGTGCGTGGGGCGTCTTGTATCTACCATCTTGTATCCACAGGTTTTTTGCGCGCGTGATTCGTGTCGTAGGTACCCCGTAGACTGATACTCGTGAGCATGGCATTGTATCGGCGGTATCGCCCGGAGCGTTTTCAAGATGTTATCGGCCAGGAGCAGGTAACTCGTCCCCTCATGGCTGCGTTGCGCGGGGAGCGCACGGTGCACGCTTATCTCTTCTCCGGCCCGCGCGGGTGCGGGAAAACTACCTCGGCGCGCATCCTTGCCCGCTGCCTGAATTGTGCGCAGGCGCCCACGGATACGCCGTGCGGGGAATGTGCCTCGTGCCGGGAACTGGCGGGGGATGGCCCCGGTTCGCTGGACGTGGTAGAAATGGACGCGGCCAGCCACGGCGGGGTGGATGATGCCCGTGACCTGGTTGAACGCGCGGCTTTCGCCCCTAGCCGGGATCGCTACAAGATTTTCATTATTGATGAAGCCCATATGGTCACCACCCAGGGTTTCAACGCTCTGCTCAAACTCGTGGAAGAACCTCCGGCTCATATCAAGTTCATTTTTGCCACTACGGAGCCGGAAAAAGTTATCGGAACCATCCGCTCGCGTACTCATCACTATCCGTTCCGCCTGGTCTCCCCGGCGCGCATGGAGGAGTACCTCTCACAGATTTGCGCGGAGGAAGGCATCACTCCGGAACCGGGGGTGCTCGGTTTGGTAGTGCGCGCGGGCGGGGGATCGGTGCGTGATTCCCTTTCGGTTCTGGACCAGCTCATGGGCGGTTCGGAAACGTCCACGCTGTCGTATTCTCAGGCGGTTGCGCTGCTGGGTTATACGGATAGTGGCTTGCTGGATCGCGCGGTCACCGCCATTGCGGAAAGTTCGGGCAGCCAGCTTTTCGGCGTCGTCGAAGAACTTATCGGCGCCGGGCATGAACCGCGCCGTTTCGTGGAAGATCTGCTCCAGCGCCTACGCGATCTGATCGTCATCGATTTGGCGGGGGAAGCCGCAGCGGATGCTTTGGGCGAATTGCCGCAGGATCAGCTGGCCGCTATGCGCACCCAGGCGCAGGCGCTGGGTGCGGCGCGCGCCACCGAAAGTGCCGAGCGTGCGAACGAGGCGCTTTCCGCGATGGTGGGCGCTACCTCGCCGCGCTTGCAGCTGGAATTGCTCTGTGCCCGGCTTTTGCTTCCCGGCAGCGGGGCGGCGCCTTCGGGGAGCGGTTCCGGTGGTGCGGCGCGGGAAAGCGGCGCGGCACGGCCGGTTACTGGACCCGCGGCAAGTGGCGGAAACGCGCGGAAATCTCCGCAGGATATCGCGCGGGAAAAGGCACGGGCAGCCGCCGCCGCGGCCGCAGCGCAGCGCGGGGCCCCGGTAGTTCCGGGTTCTGCTAGCGTTCCGGCTGCGTCCGCGCCGCGGCCTGTTACTTCCGTTCCGGTACAGAACGACGACGCCGCAACTCCCACCCAGCCCGCTCCTCAACAGGCTAAGGAATCGCCCGCGGCGCCAGCTGCGGATCAGCCGGTGGAGCAGCCCGCGCAGCCGGTGGAGCAACCCGCGCAGCAGCGTGCTCCGCAAACGGAAGAACATCCGGTTCAGCAGGCTGTTCAGCCAGCCGGTGAACCAGCAGCGCAGCAACCGCGCGAAGGTGGCGTGGAGCAGCCGGCCGCCCCGGAGGAATCAGGGCCGGATCACGCTGCCGAGCTCACGGCCCGGTGGGCGGAGGTAACCTCATCCGGGCGTTTCGCCCAAGCGATTTTCTCCGGGCCTACCAGGGTGCTCGGCTCGCGGGGAAACCAGGTTGCCTTGGAATTTTCATCAGAGAAGGTGCTCGGCGCCCTCCAAGATCCGCGCAACGTGGAGCGTTTGAGCGCCCACCTTTCGCATTTCACCTCGGTTCCGGTCACCGTGCGGGTTATTGCCGCGGCCCCTCAACAGGCCAATGCCTCGGGGCATTCGGGTGATGCGGGTCAGCCGGCTAACGCAACGGTTGCGGAGAATCCCCAATCGTCAGTGGCAGCTCAGCCGCGCCCGAGCGGTCCCGATGGCGGTGGTGCCCACCCAAAAGCTAATGCCGCCACCGCGGCGGCCGCTACCGCTCCTGCTCCCGCCAGCCCTGCCGGCGCTCCCGCAGGGCGGAACGCAGTACGTGGCGCTGGCAGCGCGGCCGCGGATGATGAGTGGCCCGAACCTGAAGAACTCTCCGATCCGGATGACGCGGAAGACTACCCGCCCAGCCGGCAAGCTACGGCGCCCGGAAATGCGAGCTCTGGCGTGACCGGTGCGAGTACGGCCAGCTCTGGCCCGGCTAATTCCGGATCAGCTAACCCCGGTGGGGAGATTCCTTTCTATCTTCAAAACATGCCCATGCCGCAGCCTTTCGCCAGCCCGGGCGATGTGCCGGCATCCCCGGGAAGCCCGGCACCAGGCGCAAGCCAGCCCGCCGCAGGGCAGGTAGCTGCGGGGCAGGCCGCCCCGAAGCAGGCAGCCGCACCTGAGCCCGCGCAGGATTTCCATATCCCGCGCCCGCCGCAGCGCACCCAGGAAGTCCCCACTTATGACGCCCGGGAACACCTGCGCCAGCTTCGCCACGGAGCAGCGGGGGGCAACGCGCCCGCGGGTAGCGCGCCCGGCGGTAGGGGAACCGCGGGCCCTGGGCTCAGTGTCAATGTGCCCACCGCGCCGGCCAGCTCCGCGCCAGCCGGTCCGAACAGCCCGCATAATGCCGCGCCGCGGGCGGGGGTGGGGTATTCTACTGAGGAGGATGATGTCTCCTTGGACGATCCCACAATCGAGCAGAGCAATGTTGTCGGGCTGCAAGTTGTGGTGGAAATGCTCTCAGGAACCATCGTTGAAGAAATTGATACCGCACAAGGAGGAATGTAGTGGCGGGGGTGTATGACGGTGCCGTGCAGGAGCTCATTGATGAGCTCGGGCGCCTGCCGGGCATCGGCCCGAAAAGCGCCCAACGCATCGCCTTCTACCTCCTCGAACAAGAAGAACCTGAAGTGCGGGCGCTCGCGGAAGCCATGCTCCGGGTCAAGGAACGGGTTCACTTCTGTCAGATCTGCGGCAACGTGACCGAAGCCGATATCTGTTCACTATGCTCGGATACCCGGCGTAGTGATGCCGTGATCTGCGTCGTCGAAGAAGCCAAAGACATCATGGTCATCGAACGCACCCGCGAATACCGCGGGCGCTACCACGTTCTAGGCGGCTCCATTAACCCCATCCAAGGCATCGGCCCGGAGGACCTGCGCATCCGCGAACTCCTCACCCGGCTCCAAGATGGCCGCGTCACCGAAGTCATTATCGCCACCGACCCCAATATTGAAGGCGATGCTACAGCGGCCTACCTCATCCGCCTCCTCACCCCTATCGGAATCGCGCTTTCCCGTCTCGCCTCCGGACTCCCCGTAGGCGGAGACCTCGAATACGCTGACGAAATCACACTCTCGCGCGCCTTCGAAGGTCGCACCCGCATTACCAGCGGCGCAACCGTGCCTACCACCACTGACACCGGCACAGGCACCGGCACCACCACAAGCACAGAAACCACCGGCACGGAAACCACGAGCACGCCCGGAACGGGCATGACAGACACGGGACGAATGCCCTCGGTGGTTCCGGGCACCACGCCTTCCGCCCCAGTCGCGGAAACGCACGGCGAGCACAACTAAGCAGCTCAGTCCGGGATCACCGTAAAGCACAGCGCCCCGCCCCAATGAGGCACCTCGCACAAGGCGATGCTTCGCATAATGCGGCTCCTCGCGCACGCGAGCACCGAGCAGGAGAACAATCTCACCTGAAAATCTCGGAAAGCCACCCAGGCGGCCCCGCGCTTCCAGTTACCATTAGTAAGTCTTGGAAAAATAGGAGTTAATGTGGCACTCATCGTGCAGAAGTTCGGGGGATCCTCGGTCGCCGATCCCGCCGGACTCAGACGAGTGGCGAAACGAATTGCCCAGACCAGCAAAGCCGGAAACAAAGTCGTTGTTGTGGTTTCCGCCATGGGAGACACCACCGATAATCTCTTGGACCTCGCCCACAACGTCACCGACAACCCGCCCGCGCGGGAACTCGATATCCTCCTCACCGCGGGAGAACGGATCTCTATGGCCCTCCTCGCCATGGCCGTCAATGATGAAGGCGTCGCGGCGCACTCGTTCACCGGCCAACAAGCCGGCCTGCACACCGATGCACGCTACGGCAATGCCTCCATCACCGGGATCGTTCCCGAACGCATTTTCCGGACCGTGCAAGACGGCGCCGTCGCCATTATTGCCGGATTCCAAGGCGTGAACGACACCAATGACGTCACCACCCTCGGGCGGGGCGGCTCCGACACCACCGCCGTGGCTTTCGCCGCCGCCCTCGGCGCGGACGTATGCGAAATCTACACGGACGTGGATGGCGTGCTCTCCGCGGACCCGCGCATCGTCCCCGCGGCCAGCCAACGCCGCGAACTCAGCTACGAAGAAACGCTAGAATTAGCGGCACACGGAGCGAAAGTGCTCCACCTGCGGGCGGTGGAATTCGCCCGGAAATTCAATGTGGCCTTGCACGTACGATCATCATTCTCCGAGAACGAAGGGACGTGGATAGTGGAAGAAACCGCGAAACAGGGCGGATATGAAGACGCCGTCGTCGTCGGAGTGGCACACGACCGCAACCAGGGCAAAATCTCGGTCACGGGCGTGCCCAATCTTCCCGGATCCGCCGCGAAAATCTTCTCCTGCGTGGCCGAAGCGGACTGCAATATTGACATGATCGTGCAGAACACCGCGCTCACTCGCGTGGGCCTGAGCAATATTTCCTTTACGGTGCCCCGCGACCAAGTGGACCTTGCCGTCGCCGCGCTACGCGCCAACCAGGCCGAATTCGGTTTCGAGGACATCGCCGTCAGCTCCGAAATCGGCATCCTCTCTATCGTGGGCGCGGGCATGCGCTCCCACAGCGGCGTCTCCTCCAAGCTGTTCAAAACCCTGGGGGATAACGGCGTGAACGTGGATATGATCAGCACCTCGGAAATCCGCATTTCCGTGGTGGTAGACCCGAATGTGCTAGACGCGGCCGCCCGCGCGGTCCACACCGCCTTCGGGCTGGACGCCAGCGAAGAAGCAATCGTTTACGGAGGGACAGGCCGATGAGCATCACCTTGGCAGTAGTGGGAGCAACCGGGCAGGTCGGGCGGGTTATGCGCGCCCTGCTGGAAGAACGCGACGTTCCGGTGGACCGGGTGCGGTTCTTTGCGACGGCGCGCTCAGCCGGCACCGAACTGCCCTTCCGCGGCAACAACATCGTGGTGGAAGATATTGCCACCGCTGACCTGGCCGGCATTGACATCGCGGTGTTCTCCGCTGGCGGGGATGCCTCGCGCACCTACGCGCCGAAGTTCGTTGCGGCAGGTGCCGTCGTCGTCGATAATTCTTCCGCGTGGCGCCGCGACCCGGACGTGCCGCTCGTCGTATCCGAAGTCAATCCGCAGGATATCGCGCGCCGCCCCAAGGGCATTATCGCCAACCCGAATTGCACCACCATGGCCGCGATGCCCATCCTCAAGCCGCTGCACGATGCCTACGGGCTCACTCGCCTGATCGCCTCCTCCTACCAGGCGGTCTCCGGTTCCGGGGTGCGGGGCGTGCACGAGCTAACCACCGGGGTGCGTGCCGCGCTGGGCGGGGATGTAGAAGCCCTCGCCTTGGACGGGCACGCCGTGGAACTGCCCGAACCTGAGGTGTACCGGGCCCCCATCGCTTTCAACGCTGTCGCTTTTGCCGGGAACCTCGCCACGGACGGCAGCGGCGAAACCGACGAAGAACAAAAACTACGCAACGAATCACGCAAAATCCTCGGGATCCCGGACCTCGCGGTAGCCGGAACGTGCGTGCGCGTACCGGTGTACACCGCGCACGGGATGTCCGTCAACGCGGAATTTGAGAAGGAGGTCGACGTCGCAGCTGCAATCGAGCTCCTCAAAGGTGCTCCCGGTGTAGAAGTGGTGGACCTGCCCAATCCGCTCGATGCGGCTGGGAAGGATGCCTGCTTCGTGGGGCGCATCCGCCGCGATCCTTCGGTGCCGGGCGGGCGCGGGCTGGCCTTCTTCTGCGTGGCCGATAACCTGCGTAAGGGTGCGGCCCTCAATACTATTCAGCTGGCTGAGCTGGTCATCAAGGAGCTCACGGAGAACGGCGCGGCCTAGAGCCTAGGCGCGGCACCGGTGCGCCTAGCTCGCGGCACCGGGCGCAGCGGTCGCGACCTGCGCAATAAGCGCGCCTTATTCCGGCGTGGCCGTGACCGCGGGGATCTCCCCGGTGGTTTCCCCATCCAGGAAGGTCGATTCGTCACGCCGGTGGCGCAGTACTTTCTCCACGAAGGAGGCCACGGCTTCGGCCTGCGGCACATCGCGCTGCTGGTCTTCGGAGATGAACCAGCGGTGTTCCAGGATTTCGTGGAAGAGCTCGGCCGGCTCCAGTTTCGCGGTGAGCTCGGGCGGGATCGCGGCCACGGTCGGTTCATAAACATCGGCGAGCCAATCGTGGCCGATCATCATGTCGGATTTGCCGCTCTTATTGTGGAGGGCGGCGTATTCGTCAATATCGTTGAGGATGCGGCGGGCCTGGTTTTCTTCCACATCCAGGCCGGTCAGGCGCCACACCTTGCGCGAATAGTGCCCGGCTTCCACGATCTTGGGTTGGATGAGGAGGCGGTCTTCATCCGGGCCGGAATCGATAGCGATTTCATCCACGTCAAAGCCCAGGTCGTTGAGGCGGCGCACCCGCTCCGTCACCTTCCACTTTTCATCCGGGCCGATGGCCACCTGCGCGGTGATTTCCTCCCATAGCTCGAAGTAGCGATCCGAGAACGTATCGCCCACCCCGATGGTATCGAAATCTTCGGGAAGCACCCCGCCGGCCTGCAAGTCCATGAGCTCGCCAATAATATTCGTGCGGGCCACGTCGATATCGTATTCGCGTTTGCGCTGGGTGATGGGGCTGTAAAGCTCCCCGGTTTCCGCGTCCACCAAATACGCGGCGAAAGTTCCCGCATCGCGGCGGAAGAGGGTATTCGACAGCGACACATCACCCCAGAAGAATCCGAGGAGGTGGAGCCGCACCAGCAGCACAGCCAGCCCGTCGATGAGCTGGGCGATGGTGGCGCGCCGGTGCTGCTGCCCGAAAATCGCGCGGTAGGGCAGGGAGAAGGGGAGATGCTCGGTGATGAGGCAGGCGTTGAGGGCATTGCCTTCCGCGTCGGTGCGTTTGGATACCACCGCCACCGGTTCCACCGAGGGTGCCCCGAGGCGCTTGAGGGTGCGCAGCAGTTCGTATTCGCGTACCGCCACCAGTTCGGAAATCTCTTTAATGGCGATGATCCGCCCGGAGAGCCGCACGAAACGCACGGTGTGGCGGGAAATACCGCGCGGGAGCGCAGCGATGAGATCACGCGGCCACTCTTCGAGCGCCACGTTCCACGGCAGATCGAGGAGATCAGGTTCAACGCTAGCCGCCATAATGGATAGCGAGGATCGCATGAGTGTCCTTTCCGGGAGTAGCTGCGGCTTAATCGTAGCCGAAAGCTCGAGAGCCCGGCGCGTTCGGGCGCGCTCGGGTAGTTCGGTGCGCGCGGGCGCGCTAGGCCGGTGCGGGGCTCGGGTTATCCGCCACGAGCGCGCCGTCTACTAGCGCGCCATCAACCAGCGCCCCCGCCTCCACCATCCCGGCTTCCTCCAGGAAGGCCCGCACGGGCGGAGTGAGGTCCGCCAGAATTTCCGCGGGGGTCCCCACCTGCTGGAGGGCGCCATCCACCATAACGCCCACCCGATGGGCGCAGCTGAAAGCTTCGCGCGGATCGTTTGTTACGTACACCGTGGTGATGCCGGTGCGTTCCTGAAGCACGGCAATCTGTTCGCGAATTTCATCGCGAATTTCCACATCCATATTTTTCAACGGCTCATCCATGAGGAAAATTCGGGGCCGGCGCACCACCGCCCGCCCCATGGAGACGCGCTGGCGTTCGGCGCGGGTGAGCTGGGCGGGTTTCGCTTCCAGGAGGTCGGTGAGCTCCAAAATATCTGCCGCTTGCGCCACCCGCGCGGCGATATCATCCGGGTCCGCCCCGGCAATTTTCAGGTGGAAGCCCATATTATCCGCGACCGTCATATGCGGATACAGGGCGTAATTCTGAAATACGATCACTACATCGCGCATGGACGGCGGCAGCGCGGTCACATCTTCACCGTCCAGCAGCACCGACCCGTAATCCACATCCTCCAGCCCCGCAATCATGCGTAAAACCGTGGATTTTCCGGAGCTGACCGGGCCGGTGAGGGCGAAAAATTCGCCGTCGTTGATATGGAGATTCACGTGATCCACCGCGGGCGCAGGCGCATCGGGATAGTACAGTGTCGCATTGACGAGTGACACAGAAGCCATGGGAATTCTCCATCAGTTATAGCGGTCGGCATTGACACGCTCATCCACTATTATGCCACGTCAGGAACGGGAATACGAGAGTGAATTCCCGCTAAAAATGCGCGGGGCGGCACACTTCGGTATTTTTGAGGTATGCGGGAGGAAATTGGTGGCTATCGGCTGGTGCGGCGCATTGGCTTCGGCGGCATGTCCACGGTCTACGAGGCGGTGGACGGCGCCGGCACCCGCGTGGCCCTGAAACTCCTTCACCCCGCGGCCGTGGATGGGCCGGCCGGGCGCGAACGCCTGCGGCGCGAAGTTGCGATGTTGCAGCGGGTGCGCGGGCCCTACGTTGCCGAAGTCCTCGATGCTGAAACGGATGACGAGGATGCTTTTATCGTCACCCAGCTGGTGGAAGGCCCCACGCTCGCGGAGGACGTGCGCGTGGACGGCCCCTACCCGCCCGCGGAATTAGTTACCCTGGCCCGCCAGCTCCACGCCGCGGTCACCTCCGTGCATCGCCTCGGGGTACTGCACCGCGATCTCAAACCCTCGAACGTCATGCTCGGCGCGAACGGCCCGGTCCTCATCGACTTTGGCATCGCGCAAACGGGCGGCGATAGCCGCCTCACCATGTCCGGCGCGGTCACCCACACCCCCGGCTACCTCGACCCGCGGGTGCTGCGCGGCCACGCCCCGGACGAAGCCGCTGACCTGTGGGCGCTCGCCGCGGTCATCGCTTTCGCCGCCACCGGTCACGATCCCTACCCGGGCGCGAACCCGGCGGTGATCATGCGCCGCGTCCTCGAGGGGGACGTGGACGTGACCGGCGTGCCGCCGCGTATCGCCCACGCCCTGCGCGCCGCGCTTGCCGAGCCGGTGGAGCAGCGGTGGGGGATTGATGAGGTAGTTGCGGCCCTTGCGGATCCGGTTTCATGGTACGACGACGCCGCTACCGCACCCCGCGCCCTGCCCACCCAGCTGGATGCAACCGTGCCGGCGGCCCTTCCCGGGGCGGCGGCGCCAAGCTATAACGCCACGGATAGCGTTCCCAGTGCGTTCCCGGAAACCTGGCCCCAACCCATTTACGCCGGCTCGGCCACCGCGCCCTATCTGGAAGCCAGCGCTTATCAGCAAGCCGCGCCGGGCCCTGCGGCGCCCGTCACCACTCCCTACCCGGAAGCCAGCGCTTATCAGCAAGCCGTACCTGGCCCCGCCGCACCTTTCGCTTCCCAGCCGGAAGCCGCACCCTATCCGGGCGCCGCACCGCTAGAACCCGCCCCCGCACCGCTCCCGCCGTGGGCTCGCCCGCCTCGCCGCACCCCCGTCCTCAGCTTCGTGCTGGGCGGGTTGCTATGCGCGCTGGTGGCTGCCTGGCAGATCGCCGGATACGTGGGATATGCGCTTGTCACGGTGTGCCTGGCCTTTGCGGAGCGGAACGCGGCGCGGCTGCGGCGGCGTCGTGCAGAAGAAGGCGGGCCGTTCCGCGGCGAACACCTGGGGCAAATTCTGCGCGCCCCGCTCACCCTCGCGGAAAGCGCCCTCAGCGTGATTCCGCTACACGGCGTGGGGCTCCTCGCGGTTACGCTCGGCTACGTGGCGGCACGGCTGGGCGGGCTCACCGGGCCGGGTGCGGGAGCCGTAGCGGCCCTCGCGGGCGTGGGAATCTCCTGGCTCGGCCCGAGCGGGCGGATAGCGCGCGGCGGCAGCGCGGTCATCTTCGCCAAGCTCGCCCCCACCCGCCCCTACCGGGCCTTTTGGGCCGTGGTGCTGGCCGCCGGCACGGCCGCACTCGCGCTCCTGGCGCTTTCCGGGGTGCTCGGCGTGCCTTCGCATACCCCGCTCAGCTTCGGGTACTTCGGCGAGCCGCTGGTCACGATGGTCAAGGATATTGTGGGCGGCGCGGGGCGCTAAACGGCCGGAGTACCCGGCAGCGCGGCCCACCAAACCGCCCGCGCAGCCCGCTAAACCGCCGCCAAACCACCCGCGCGGGCAATGTCACCCGGCCGGCCCTCACTTTTCCCAGCGAAAGCGGCGATAATTGACATGTTAAAGTCAGGGTGAAAGGCGCAGTGGCCGGCTGGCCGCAGGCGCGTCGTCGTAACCGAGGGAAAGTGAATGGCACAGACTCAGAAGAATAACCGGCAAAGCTCCGCGGCGCAGCGGCGTGAAACCGCGCGCGCGGCGGCGGCCCGGCTCCAGGAACAGGAAAAGAAGCGGGCGCGGCGCAATCGCGCGCTCGCGGTTGTGGCGGCTGTTGTGGTGGTGGCGCTTATCGCGGCGGCCGTGTGGTTCATCCTCTCCAATAAGAAGGATGATGCGGGCGCCCCGGCCACGCAGGAAAGCTCTGCGGCCGCGTACCCGAGCGCGCCGGCCACCGCGCTGGCCGAACGCTCCGCCCCGAAGGTCACCGCGCAGCTGCCGAAAAACGTGACCCCGGATGTGGGGGTGAGCGTGGGCAGTTCGCTTGCGGCCGGCACCGTGAACGACGGCAAGCCGGTTGTTGATATTTACTTCGACTACCTGTGCGTGTGGTGCAACCGCCTGGAAACCTCCTACGCGGAGGAGCTCACCCAGCGCGCGAAGAACGGCGAAATCACGCTGGTCTACCACCCGCTCGTGGTGGAATCGCAGTACGAATTCTCGCACACCGCCTCGGCCTCGGCGCTGTGGGTGGCCGAGCATCGCCCCGATGTTTTCGCGGCCTACCACAACGAAATTTTCGCGATGACGGCCCCGCTCTTCGAAGCGAAGGAAAAGGTGCCGGTGCCGCAAACCGCGCAGCTGGCCGAACTCGGTAAGAAGGCCGGCCTCACCGATGCCGAAGCCGAGCAAATGATCGCGGACGTTTCCGTTGGGGACGGCAAGCCCGCTATGTACTCCGAGCTGCTGGGCCAGTCGCTCCAGCAGTTCAGCGCCGACGGCTTCACCGGCACCCCCACCGTGCTCCTCAACGGCAAACAGGTGGCGGACTGGACCGACGGCAAACTCAGCGCCGCGCTCGACGCCCTCAAGTAGTGCCCCAGGCGCCGCGTGCCTTTTCGGTACGACGACGCCGCAGCGGGGCGGTCGCTTCGCGCCGCCCCGCTGGGTGCTAGCTCCCGGGATCCCTATTTGTTCCAGAGGGGGGATTCTGGCATGATAAACTCTGGTTCCTTGCTCGGCGGGTGTGCCGGGCAAGAATTGCCTCCGTAGCTCAGTTGGTAGAGCAGCTGTCTTGTAAACAGCAGGTCACAGGTTCGAGTCCTGCCGGGGGCTCAAGTACGGCATATATGTCAGGAATGCACTGGGTGGTAACCATGGTGCTCGGAAAACAAACGCGGGAGAAGGCGCGGTCTGATGACCAGCTTTCTCCCGCGTTGCGGTCAAGGCGTGCTATGCCGTGCGCTTGGCTCGGCTGCGCGTGACCACCGGGATGCCCATAAAGAGCAGAGCCGTGGCAGCTGCCAGGCCAAAGACGCTCGAGGCACCGGTGCGCTGCAGCTGGGGCTGGGTGCGCTTCTTCGTTACCCGCGGTCCCTCGGAGGGATTCTGGCCGGGCTTCTCACCGCTGGGGTTTCCGGGAGTAGTGGCACCAGGAGTTCCCGGTGTTCCGGGGCTGGGGTTACTCGGAGTGCTGGGCTGAGCGCCCGGGGTTTGACTGCCCGGGCTACTCGGGGCACTCGGTTGGTTACCTGGAGTCTCCGGATCGTCAGGGGTGCCCGGGGTAGTGGGCTGGGTGCCAGGTGTGGCGGGGGTACCGGTATCAGATGTTTCGGGATTGTCGGGCTTCTTGTCCTCCGGCGTCGTCTTCTCGCATATCTTCACGACTGCCGCGGCTTGGTCACAGCCATCTTCGTTGATGCCGCTCAGGTAGTAGGTGACCGCAGGATTTGAGTGGAGTGCAAAGGTGAAGGAATAGCGGTCATAAACTGACGCAGAACTTCCAATATCCGTACCGATAAGGTCGGTGCGGCCTGATTCTCCGGTGACGATGCACTGGGGTGAGCCAGTCAGACCTGCGGGGGTGGTGTGTTCGAGGAGGAACTTATTGGTGCTGGGATCTGTCAGCGAATAAGCGGGCAACTCACCCGTGCGGGCCCATTGATATTCCTGGAGATTCTGGCATCCTTCCTCGTAGGAACCGGGCCCACCGCCTTCTTGGCTACACTTCCAGAGCTTATTGGTTGCACGGATAGGAAGAACGGTCAGCTCTGATTGGACGGTGACATCGCCTTCAACCTTGATTGTGAAGACACCTGGCTCGTTGATGCCGAAGCTATACTCGTCGTACATCTCCATATTTTTCACCGGCGCGCTATAACCAAGATATGATGGCTCTTCACCTGACTTTGCGGTGCTCGCTGGAGTACGCCATATCCCGAAGTTAGGATCGGTGAAATCGGTGGAAATAACCCCACCGCTGCCCGGTGTTTCTAACCAACCGGAGGAATCGCGCGTAACCTCAATAACGGGAAGGGCTTGTTCCACGCTTTTTACGGGAATCGTCGTTGTTACACGAAGATCGGACTTCTCCGCAACCTCCCAGGCACGATCCGGGACGCTGGTTAGAGTGAATTTCACATTTTCCAGTACGGAGGGTACAAAAATGGAGGTACCTCGCGTTGTTTGAATATGGTCGGAGGATAGAAGTAGGGGAGTTGTCTGTACTGTATAGGTCACATGGGCGACGTCACCAACTTTCTCCACACAAGTGTCGCCGCCCTGGCAGTTAACCGCGCCGCCAGTCAGGGAATTAATACCGCGGCCCCACTGCGTGGCGGTGCCACTGGCAGTGGCGGGTAGAAGCAAACCTATCCCGGCGAGCGCAACAGCAAGAGCGGCGCTCCCGAATGCCACTATTGGTTTTTTCATGTCTCATCCATTCGTAACGTGGGTAAAAATACGAGGTGTGGCGGAGCCCGCAATTCTAAACTTTTGGGTACCCGACACTGGACTAACCCGAAGTAGAATTTGGGCTACACCAAAGGCGTAGATAAACCTGTTGAGGTTGCTCAATATATTAGAAATTATAGCCTGAATCGTATCGAACTGGTCGAACATAGCGGGGGAAATGAGGTGCACATACCGTGCTGTGTTTTTCTGGTGAAGACTTGGTTTATCGTGGCCGGTCGGGTGCATTTTAATGTGATTGATTTTCGCGCAATGGTTCTTGAGGTGCAGTTTTTAAATAATGCGATTTATTGTTGAGGTATTTCCAGTCACACTATACGGGGTTAGGTGTTCTCATGCGGCAGAATAGGCATAGCTTGTGGCGGTGCAGTCCTCGCATCGTACCGTTAGTGGTGAATGGTGCGTGGCGTCGGTAGTTCGCGTACATGTGATCGTTCGACTGAGACGCGGTAGCCTCAGCGGCTCCTGGTTATGGAGGTTTTTATGTCCCTTCCCGTTGGTGCATTTACTGCTGCAGCGCCCGCGATTCAGCGCCGTTTGCGGAAAATGAGCAAGTATCCGCGCGAGCCGCGGGTGTTCTCGCAAGCGAAGCTCCTTATTCCAGTAGGGGCATTATGTACTTCGTTTCTGTTGATCGGCTCGGTTATCGTTCTGACTACCGACGAAGTGCCTGATCCTGTTGATAAAATGCTGTTTCTCGCTTTGATTTCCTTCGGGATGTTTTTCGGCGTTTTGTTTTTGGCGCATGGTTTCTGGCGGCGTTTCGGCGTAGATGATCAAAAAGTATGGTCGAAGTTCGGGTCTGTTTTCTACCGAGAGATTTATTTCTCCGAGATAACGCGCGTGACCTTCGCGGGGATATCTTTCGGGGTCTTTGCTTGTAATAAGAGACCTATTGCTTTGGGTATCAACCGCTTTGATTACACCCTGGCATGCTTGCGAATCCTGGAGGAGATGCGGATCCGTCGCTTCACGGTTGGGAAAATTGAACCGAACGATCCGCGGTGGCCGGAGGCGTGGCAGGACATGCGTAATCGCCTTGCGGCCGAAGCGTATCGGAACCACCAAAATTACTATGATTCCCACCCAGTCGAATTGCAGGAGCTCAACGCATTAGCGGTGGGGCGTTACCCTTCGGGCTCTCAACGTCCCTCGGAAAGCTCGATCAGTGCTTGGAGCTCGGCGGGGCGGCTGTCGTAGTAGCCTCGGTGGTTGCGGTAGGTTTCCGCGGCTAGTTCGTAACGTAGGTTTTGTGCGGCTTCGGGCCAACGCGGGTCGTGGGGGGCGACGTCGTCCACCGTGAAACGGCGGTACTTCAGCTCTTCAAGGATTCGCAAGTAAGCGAGGGTGTAATCGAAACGCGCCTTGTCGATCACGAGACGGGAATTACCTTCATAAATGCGCCATCCATTATTCCCCGCAGGTGTTATCTGAGTAATGTTCGCGAAAGGTATCTCGCGGTAGAAAATGGGAGTAAAGCGCGACCACATTCTATGGTTGTCCACACCAAGACGGCGCCCGATTCCCAGCCATAGGCAAAGCAATCCGATAAAACACGCGGCGGCGAGAATAGCGATGAGACTGGTGAAATTGGAAGTTCGCTCTTCTGGATCCACAACAGAAAGGACAAGAAGCCCCAAAGCGGCGCAACTAGTTATGATGCCGCCAAGAGAAAGAGCCAATTTCGCTTGAGAGAAGATGCGTTTTTCACGCGGGTACATACTCATCTTCCGGAGTCTGCGTTGGACCGAGGATTGCATAACGTTGGTGGCGAGTCCGGCAGCGGAGACAAAAGGTATGGACATGGCAGCGGCTCCTTCCGCGGAAACGGTGATGACTAGCGTCCTTGAGCGAGGGCAGTGAGTTCGTGGAGTTCGACGAGATGTGTGTCGTAGTAGTTCTGGTGGTTGCAATAGGCTTCCGTGGCTAGCGCGTTGCGTAGTTCCTGTGCGGCTTCGGGCCAGCGCGGGTCGTGTGGGGCGACGTCGCCCACCGTGAAACGGCGGTACTTCAGCTCTTCAAGGATTCGCAAGTAGGCAAGGGTGTAGTCGAAGCGGTTGATTGCTATTCCGAGGAACTTCTTCTGTCCGTTGTAGAGGCGAAAACCCAGGTTGTCGAACGTGATTCGAGTGATGTCCGAGAAGTAGATCTCGCGGTAGAACACGGGTGCGAAACGGGACCAAACTTTTTCGTTGTCGACGCCGAACCGGCGCGCTAATCCCATCCAGAGGAACCAGAGGGACGGAATTATTGCGATGGAGCATAAGACAATCCCTATGGTGGCATCCTCGGGGCGGCTGGCCTCGTCACTGGTTGCTAGGGCAATGACCGTTAGTCCGAGGAGACTGGCACTGATTCCACCGACTGGAAGGAAGATTTTCGCCTGTGAAAAGACTCGTGGTTCACGCGGGTACGTGCTCATCTTCCGGAGTCGCCGCTGAATGGTTGGTGCCGCAGCGCCCGCGGTGAAACTGGCCGCTGGTCCGATAAAGCTAGTCATCAGGGGAATCCTTTTCTACCAAGGGGAGCGGGGTTTGGTAACTAACGTCCCTCGGAAAGTTCAATCAGCGCTTGGAGCTCAGCTGGGTGGCTGTTGTAGTACTTCTGGTGGTTGCGGTAGGTTTCCGCGGCTAGTTCGTAACGTAGGTTTTGTGCGGCTTCGGGCCAACGCGGGTCGTGGGGTTCAACATTGTTGGCGGTGAAACGGCGGTACTTGAGTTCCTCAAGGATCCGTAGGTAGGCAAGGGTGTAATCGAAAACATCTTTGGAGAGGGTGAGATGGGTGCTGTTCCCATAAACCTTCCAGCCGTCATTGCCGGCAGTGGTGATACTGGTGATCTGAGAGTAGGGGATCTCGTGATGGAAAAACGGAGTCAGATGGGACCATACACTTACCTGATTAACGCCGTATCGGCGAGCTAGACCTACCCATACCAGGAGCAAACCCAGAATAAAACTGGCGGAAAATCCCACGAGTTCCGGGATGAAGTCGCCAAGGTCCGATCCCGATGACACGATGAGGGTGCCGAGAAGACCGAGGATTCCGATTGCTAGGAAAACGCCGCCGATAGGAACTGCCCGCTTGACTATCGAGAAAACTCGCTCTTGGCGCGGGTATTCGCTCATCTTCCTGATGCGGCGTTGCAACGGGGATTGTATTGCGCCGGTAACAAATCCTGCGAATGGAGCGAATGTAACTGACACGGGTCTTTTCCTTTCAAGAAATATTGACGTTTGAAAAGGTTGAGCGGTGGGTGGAATCGTGCATATGATCCCACCCACCGTTTTCCTACCTGGGGTACTTTATTGATTACATAGAGTCCTTATTTCTGCGTCATCTTCGATAGCGAGTCGCCAACAGCCTTGATCTGCTTCTCGGCGTGTGACTCCGGTTTATTAATCGCAGGATCCCCATCTAGGAATCTATCTTGGACGTATCCACCGAAGTTCTTGATCTCCTTCGAGGTCATTTCTACCGCGAACTGTCCGCCACGGTTGAGTGCCCGTTGGCCGAGATCCTTCAGTTTGGGGTTCTGTGGAAGCTTGTCAATGCCAATCTTGTCCAGGCCCTTGGTTTTGACTAGGCCGCTTCCCGTGGCTCCGAGGCTCGATTTTGCGATATTTCCCGCAAGTTTTCCGACATCGTAATTGGGTTTGAACTGTCCGGTCTCGGCAAAGGTTTCAAACGTTCCGTTCATGAACCAGGATGCAGTTTCTTTTGCGCCGTCGGATGCGAAGCTCTTCATCCCATTTTCGGCCACGTTAGTAACAAATTCTCGTCCGCCCGCAGAGAGCTTCGGGATAGCATTCTTAGCGAGAGATGTTTTGCCGAGGAATCGTTGTCCTAGCTTGTTCATTCCTGAAATTACGCCATTGACTTTATCTGGAGCGGCTGCACCGAAACGCCCGGCGAAGTTCTTGACGATACCAAGGTCTCCGACCCATTTTCCTAAACCTCCGGTTGCTCCCCCGACCACAGTACTGAGGGCGAATTCCGATAAACTAAATTGATTAGCTGGCTTGAATATCGCTTGAGTGGTCATATTAGCTCCGCCAGCTACCGCTCCTCCCGCTATAACTGCGGCTGCGAGCCCAGTTCCAAATACGGCGGGCGCTAGAAAAACACCGGCTGCAACGAGAGCGATTCCACCAACAATGAGCGCTCCGCGCTTGATGTCTTCCCAATGGACCTTTACCCAATTGACAGTTGCGTTGAACGCTCCCTTGAGCCAGTTCCCTGCGCTTTTCAGGAAGTTGCCGACTGGTTTGAGGATATTATCGCGGGTCCAATCCCACCCAGTACGCAAAGCCTTGCCAATACCATCAAACGCAGCATCAAGCCCTCTACCCAGCCTTGTAAAGAAACCATCGGTAGCAGGGGTCAGCCCGAGTGGGTCCATGAGTGCGAGTGGGTTATTCGCACCATAGTTATACGGATTAGTCTGGTACGACGTCCCCGCCGGCGCCGGGAGGGGATCCGGGGACAAGAACGCCTGAGTGGTCGGGTCATACAGGCGCTCACCCATCCACTCCATACCACCAACACGCAAGGCCCCAGTCCCGAGCACGTCAACACCCTCAGGTAAAGACTCACTCAAACCAGCCACGACGCCGGGGCTAGCGAACGGGGCCATCGGGTCCGTGCCCCGCCCGGCCCTCCAGCTCGTATCAGACCGAGTTTCCATACCTTGCCCGCTGAGCATCACACCACCGGGAAGAGACACGAACGGGCTACCATTCATCGCCCCGACCGTGGGGATAGGGGAAGCATAATCCCACTCAAGGCGAGTCTCATCCCCGAAACTGATCGGGTTACCCAACCCGTCCAGGGTGATAGTCAGCTCGCGTTCACGGCCATCAACCACGTCAGTAATACCCGCCAGGCTCCCACTCGCATCCCAACGCAACCGGCGCACGAGCTTCCCGTCCACGGTCTGGCTAACCCGATACCCATCCGCGTCATAGCCGTAAACCGTCCGGCTCGTGCCTTGCGGGCCAGTGAGGTGCCGCTCAACGAGCTGGCTCGCCTGATCATAGGTGTATTCACTGACCGTATCACCGTCGGTGAAGCGGATAATACGAGCAGCCTCGTCATACTCCCACGTCTTCTTTACGCCACTGGTTGAGATAGCAGCAGTAAGCTGGCCGTCCTCACCGTACTCATAAGCAACTTTCTCACTCCCGGTGGTTATCGAGATAACACGACCCCACGAATCATGTTCAACACGGGTAGTTTCCTCCACACCATCACGAGTATGCGTATGGCGGCAGACGAAACCATCCCTATAGGCCCACTGATGGGTATCTTCACCGGCAACCATGTGGGTGACTCGGCCCATCGGATCGTAACCAAAGCGGACCGTATCCAGGTCCGGATGCGTGATCGTGGCGAGATTACCAACCGCATCATAGCCATAACGGTAGGTCGCCCCGCCTGCCGGGGTATAAGAAGTCCGCTCCCCGTCTTTCCCGTACGTCCAGGTAGAACACCGCGCACCTCCTGCCACCATACTGTTGTGGGAAACCAGGCGGCCCAGGCGGTCATAAGTGAACACATACCGATTCTCCTCACCATCGGTAAGGGTAAGGGTACGGTCCTCATAATCAAGTTCGGAACGGAAGGCTTCCCGGCCATCGATACGAGCCTGGCTAACCATGCCATCCTCATGCTCGAAACTCGTCACGGTCCCATCAGCACTCGTGCGGGAGAGCGGGTTCCCCAGCTCGTCATAGGCCACCGCCACGCTACGCCCGAGCGGGTCAGTGACCGAGAGGAGGTTATCCACACCGTCATACACGCGCTCCGTCACCCCGCCAGCCGGGTCAACCACCCGCACCAGGCGGTTACGCACATCGTATTCATAACGCGTGATACCGCCCAGGCCGTTACGCACCGAGATAAGATTCCCCGCCGCGTCATACCGGAAATAACGGACACCCGTGAGGATATCCCGCGAATAAGTGACCCGCCCACACGCGTCATACCGGAACTCGGAGGTACCCCGCCCGGCTACCCTAGCCCGCAGCAACCTCCCACACGAGTCATACTCGAAAGTCGAACGCTCCCCGGCAGTATTCACCGTGGCAACCACACGCCCGTCAGCATCGTATTCAAAACGCGTCACGCCTTCCGGGGTAGTGAGCTCATCCAAACGCCCCGAGGGCCCATACGTGTAGTCAGTAACCTTCCCTCCCGGGCTAGTCATCCGCACCACACGCCCGGCCGCGTCATAATCCAGGGTTGTCAGAGCGCCTTCAGCGTCTAACATTTCCGTGACATTACCCCGGGTATCGTAGGTAACCACGGAGGCGTTCTTCGCGGTGTCATAACTAGCCACCGGACGCCCGAACTCATCAAACTGCACAACCGCACCATGACCGTGGCTGTCAACCGAGGTAGCGGTACGCTCTTTAGAGTCCGTGACCGTCCGGGTAGTAACCCCAGCCGGGTCAATCACGGTGGAAAGATCCCCAACAGCGTCATACTCAAACTTCCACGCATGCCCTAGCGGGTCAGCAACCTCGCGCAGGCGCGAGAGAGCATCAAAAACAAAGGTGAACTCATCCCCATCGGGCATAGTGATGGAACGCAGATTACCCAAGTCATCCACATCATTAGCCAGGTTATGGCCCAGCGGGTTAATAATCTTTTCTACCCGGCCATCAATCTCGCTATACACCAACGTTATTTTCGCCCCGCCCGGGTCAGTGACCACAACCGGACGCCCATAAGCATCGTAATCAATCGTGGTGGTAGCCCCATCCGGATCAACACGGCGAGCCAAGCTGCCGTCCGTGTTATAAACAAGCCGGGTAGCAAAACCAAGCGGTGTGACCATCTCAACCACACGGCCCGCGCTATCACGATCCAGGCGATACGTATTCCCCAACGCGTCAGCAAAGGAAATAACCTCACCGGCATCGTTATAGCCAATAGTCTGGAATACTCCCGTCGGGTCCGTGGCCTTCACCAAGAGCCCGCCTTCCCACTCCATCGTGGTGATGCCGCCGGCCGCATCAATGAAACGGCTCGGGTTACGGCTCTCGCCCTCATACTCATAGCGGGCCACCAGGCCGGTAGGCCCCACCGCCTCAACCAGGCGATCCAGACCGTCATAGGTGGCGGTTAGTTCCCCACCAGCAGGGGAAACCGTGCGAACCAGGTGCCCACGCTCATCATAAAAATGCGTGGTGACTTTATTATCCCGGTCCCGGGACCGCAACAAGTTCCCGTGCCGGTCATAAGACATGGTCTGGCGGTTACCATCACAGTCCTGGGCGGCGATAGTACGCCCCCGACTATCAGCCACCCACGTATTCGAACGCGAACCATCAGCATCACTGACCACCGTGACCCGGCCCGGTAGATAAGCAAAACGAGTATCACGACCGTGCTCGGAGGTCTGCTTGATCACGCGAGCTGCGTCGTCGTAAACATTCACGCACTCAACCACGCCAGTTGCCGCAACCACGCGGGCAACTAGACCAGCATCATCAATCTCGTAACGCCGGGTACCATGCGGGCCCTTCGCGCCCACCAAATGCTCGCCCTCGTAAAGATATTCGAAACGAGTACCATCCCAGCCACGAGCCACAACCACCCGGCCATCCAGGTACTCCACCTCGATACGCCGGCCACGCTCACTGACCAGCGCGCTAATCAGGCCATCACGATCCCGCTCGACGCTTACCCCGAAACCTTCACGCCCACACACTTCAAGCCAGGCCCCGCCTCGGGTGAAGATCCAACGCTGGCCAGTATTATCCGAAACTTCCCAACGCAGTGCTCCTTCGCTATCGCCAGGCGCGATAACCGCGCGGACCCAGAAGTTTTCTCCCTCAGCACGCACCACGCCCGAACCGGGCCCGAACTTCTCGCCGTCCACCGGGAAGTAGATATGCTGACCATCCCCGCGCATCCACACCAGGTAATCGCCACGCTCGACCACACACTGGTCAAGCACACTCGTCCACCCCGTACCGAAAACACCACGCACGGGAGCATCATCACTACCCAAGCGTTGCATATGAGCCAGAATCGAGTTATACACCCGCGACAAGCCACCCACCTGGGAACCGTCAGGGAAACTAATATCTAACTCCGGCTCCAGGAAATTACCCGTCGCACTATTAACCGGATCAGACACCAAAGCAGAATTAACAACCTGACCAGTCAAAACCGGCCACGCCACCCCAATAGCCTTACGCCCCGCATCCACACCGGCGTTATCGAGCACCGCATCGATGTACGAATCCAGCAACGTAAGTACGGGACCGCCCTCGCCGGCTTCCTTGAATGCCTGGCGCACCACGTCAATCCACTCGGCATCGTTATCGTTATTGCGCATGTAATCGTTGATGCCCCACGCGATGCTTTCCCCACCGGAAAGATTCCCGAACTTCCAGCCGCTCACAAAGGAACTGACGGCAGTCTGCAAGGCGCGCGGATGGCTCTCAAGAGTGTCATGCGCTGAACGGGCCGCTAGCACGTATTCGTACAGATTCGCGGGGTAGCAGGAGGAACGCCCGCCTGAGCCGCCACCGCCGCTGCCCGGCATGGGGGTGTCGTGTTGGGGTAAGGAAGGCTGATCGATGGAACGCGCCGGCGGGGTACCCGGGTAACGCGCACTCGGAGGGATGAGGCGCGGTTCGTTGGCCAACCACAGCGGTATGAGCTCCGGGTCAATGGGCCGCCGGGCGCGCCAGCGGTTGTGGTCTGCTTCCCAGGCGTTGAAGATGTCGATCATCTTCTGTTCGGCCCGCGCGGCTTCTTCCAGTTCGGTAACGCCCGATTCCAGCGCCTGCAAAGACGCGACCAGCATCTCTTTATCCGCGCGCTGGATATCCATATTCTGCGCGTACAAATCCGCGAACCGCCCGGCGAAGTCAATTTGTGCGTAGGCGATGCCGCCGTTGAGAGTGGTCTGGGCGGTGTTCAGCGCCTCAATCGCGTTGTTGATAGCGCTCTTTAAATTGCTCGCGAGACCGGCTTCGAAACCGGTATATACGTTGGGTCTTGGCATGGGAACTACCTATCGTTATGAGTCGACATCCGGGCTGGGCAAGCTGTGTTTCGCGCGCTCAGTGTGAGCGCCTCGCGGGGCACGTGACGGTGTGCTGTGGTGGCGAGGCGAGACAGGGCGGGCGATGAAGAAGTCATGGAGGAGAAATGAAATATAAGGAAACGCAAGATCCGGGCGGTTCGCCGCGTGGGTGACACGCAAATGCGGTGAACCGCCCGGATTGCGCGTAAATCGGACTGGTGGTGGTGTGGTGCTTACTCGCCGCCGCCGGCGGTGAAGATATTGGTCGAGATCTGGTCGAGCTGGTTACGCAGATCCTCAAGTTCCTGCTTGGCCTTGTCCAGAGCCGACTTGGTCTGCGGCCACACATCACCACGGAACTGCTGAGCGAGCGGACCATCCCACACATTCGCATCCGAGAGGGTCTGCCCCTGGGTATCAAGCTGCGAAATCTGATCGGTCAGCCCACCGTTAATAATGGACTGCATCTGCTGAATGGCCTGCTTGGCTTCACTGGATGTAAGTACACGAGCCATGATTGGTCTCCTTATTGGGTAGAGAAGAGTTCTGACAGTGCCGACAGGGCGACATTGTCATGTCTAGCCATCGACGCCTTCGACGCTACTGACCCCGGGTAAATACTCCGTAACGTGAAATATTACAAATTGATAACAATTACGAGGGTGGTGGAGGGCTTGCGTTAACCTTGCGGCGGGCTTGACTGCGGCGCGGTGGAATATACGGCGACGGTGCTTCTCCGGCCGCGCGGGACCGTGAAACGAAGGTAAATCCGCATAGTATGTGCCCCCAAGGTAAATAAAAACCAAATTCCCGGGAAACGGCTTTCTGGCGCGGTTTAAGCCAGGGAAATTATGTCATCACGTAGTGATAGGGTGTGGCCGTCATGCGCTCACCACAGTACGAAAGGCGCCCAATGTTTCCTGTCCGCAACTTTGTGAAGCGATGCCGGCCAGCGCTTCTGGCTCTGGCGGTTCCCGCTCTGGCCGTGGCCGGAGTGGCGGTGGCTGTCCCGGCTCAGGCCGACCCTGGAGTTGTCACGATCCAGGTGGGCGGTGACGGAGCCATTACGGCCATGGCCGGCGGTGATGGCCACCGTATTGATCCGGCAGCCGCCGGTGGGGACCTCCCCATCCGGGTGGTGACCTCCTACACCTTTAACGGGGTCACCACTTCAGATGCCAGCAGTGTTGCCGGGGCTACCGGCCCGGTCCGCATCGATGTCACTGTGCAAAATATCACAGGTAAATTGGAGCGGGTGAACGCGGATATTGACGGGCGCGCTGTTAGTCACGAGGTCCTGGTGGCCACCCCGATGTCGGTTGCTGCCGGTGTGGAATTGCCCGGTATCGCTCCCGAAGCTGTTCGGACTCCCCAGGCCGGCGGTGAAGGCATAGCAACCAACGGCGTCGTCGCCGTTAATGACCGCGGTACCACCACGGTGCAGTGGGCTGGACTCACCGGAGTAGGGTCCACCACCTCGCTCCTGCATTTCACGCTGGTTGTTGAGGCACAGGATTTCGTCACGCCCGTTATTAATATTGCGACGCAGCCCGGCTTCGGTATCAACCCGGATTCGCGCAAGCAGCGTGAGGAAACACTGCTCGTTTCCCAAACGATCCGTACCCTGCAAGAATCCGCGGATATCCTCGCGGATTCCGGGACCGCCCTTGAGGATGCGCGTGCCATGCTCGCCAACGCCGGCGGATCCATTGGTTCGCGCACTATCCGGGATCTGGAAATGTCGCGCGGGCGCATCGAGAATTCGGCGCAGTCCGTCTCATCCACGCTCGAGAGCCTGGAATCGCGCCTCAACAGCCTCTTCGCCAGCACGGGCTCCACCATGTCCAGCTCGCTGGCGGAAACAACCGCCACTGTGCGCACCCTCTTGGGTAACCCGGATGCTCCCCGGCCGCGTATCGATATCAACCCCGATACTTGCGAAATCAACTTCGGCCTGGAAGAAGATCTGCCGGCTACGCCGAGCCCGGCGGCTCCCAGCCCGGCAGCTTCCACGCCGGCGGCTCCCAGCCCGGGGGAGGGGCCGAGCGCGCCGGCATCCCCGGCTCCCTCGCCTTCTGCTTCTGCGGGTACGGGTGCCGCGCCGTCGCCGTGGCCCACCCTCCCGAATGGGGATCCCAGCCCCAGGCCAACGGCAAGCTCCATTCCCATGGCCACGCTGTCACCGGCACCCAAGCCCAGCGGCCCGGCAGCGGGCGATGACTTGCCCACCGTCACCAACCCGGAAGAAGTGATTCCGGCCGGCGGGGTGTACGGGGTTATCAACGGCCTCTCCGCCCGTTTGGAAGCGCTGAGCGCCACCACCACCCGCTGCCAGGAACATATTCTTTCCGATCTGGACAGCATCCTCGGGCCGCAAAATCCCTCCCCGGAAGACTGCGCGAATCCGGCCGTTGCCACCACCTTGACCTGCACGGTTCTCAGCGCCCACCATGATTTGAATGAGCTGAGCAACCAGGTGCGTTCCGAAGGTGAAGAGCTGGTCACGCAGCTGCGTGGCGGTTCCCAGCACAAGAACCTGGATACGGTTGAGCAATTGGATGGAGCGCTGCGCAGCGTGAACACCCTCGCGAAAGACCTGCAGATCTACCAGCACGAAGGCCGCCTGCCGCAGCCGGAACCCACGCCCGGGCTTTCTCCTAGCTTCCCGCCGCGGCCGGGAACCGAGCCTTCTGGCTCGCTTGAACCGAGCGCGGGAACCGAACCTTCCGGTACGCCTGAACCGAGCGCGGCGCCTACTGCGGAGCCAAGCGCGGGGCCCAGTGCGGGTGCTCCCCACGAGATTCCGCCCGAAACGGTGGATTCCAGCGCCCCCATGACGCCCTATATTGACGAACTCAAGAAGCGTTTCGATGCCGCACTCAAGCTCGTGGATACCCTGGATAAGGAATTCGCGCGGGTGAATGCGGAAGCCGGGAAGGCTTTTGAACGTAACCAGGCTCAGGACAAGCGCCTCACCGAAATCACGGAATCCATGTGTATTGACGCGGGCCTGACCCGTGAGGTTGGCTCGGAGGAGCTGATCGCCAATCCCAAGCTCGATAAAAAGGCAGTGCGGGAGGTTGTTCGCGATCTCACCGGCGCCGAATGCCCGCATACCGCGGGAATGATCGGTAACCGCGCGGGTAAATATCGCCAATCCGTGCGTTTCCTCGGGCAGGAAACCCGTGATCATATCACCTCGATTATGGAAGCAAGCCAATCGGTGAGCGGGGAGAATCAGCCGGAGGCCATTGCCGGGCTCGCGCAGCTACGCGAGAGCCTCACGCAATCCCAGCAGATCCTCACGGATCTGGATGCCGAACGCGCTCGCCTCGATGATCAGCGCAAGGATCGCACCGCACAACTCGCGCAGATGGTTGACGAACTGAATAAGAACATCGCCACCACCGTTGATATTTACGCGGATCTGGCCCCGCTGGCCCGTGACGTGGTGGGTGAATTGGATGCCTTCGCCGCGGAACTGGACGGTTTCGTTGGAAAATCGAAGACCCGCACCGATGAAACGGGCACTACCAATCGCGACCGCCTCTACACCGGGGTTTCCACCGCGCGGGATCGCACCGAACGTTCCTCCAGCGCGATTTTCGATAGCGTCTCCAATCAGCTGACGGTATTCTCCGAGAACCTGCGCAATACCGGGTCCAGCGCGGTGCGGAGCACCACCGGTCTGATTACGGACGCGAATAACACCTTGGACGCGGAAACCAACCAGCTCATGGATGAGAACAGCGCAACCGTGAGCACAACCAGCCGCAACGCGATCACTAATTCGGATGCCGTGTCCGCGCTCATTATGCAGGACCTCGTCAACGTGCTCGCGGATATCGGGACCAATACCCCCGGTGGCGGCGGCCTGCTCGGAGCCATGAAAACCTCCGAAGGTCACCTTGGAATTGCCGATGCCAAGCTGAGCGATTCCACCGCGACCACCACAACCATTCAATCCGGGTACCGTTCGGCACTCGGGGCAGATGCCTTCGGGGCCGCGCGTCTACGCGCCTCCCTGGCCCGCCTCGAACAGCTGCCCACGCTCCCGGCATCCGGCAACGCGGAAATCGGAATGTACTCCTTCCACGTCATTCCTACTGAGGAGGAAAAGTGAGCGAATCCGCTAAGCACACCGAGGCCGAAACTCAATCCTCCGGGGCCTACCCGGCGGGCGGCGAGCCCGCTCGCGATAAGCGCCGTACCGCACTCGGTATTCTCGCGGCTCTTCTGTTGATCGCCCTCCTCGCGGCCCTGATCTGGTTCTTCCGGTACCAATCAGAAAAGGCACGGACGGCCAGCGAACCCGATTTTGAGGCTTTCCCGCCGGCCTCCGTGGAGCTCGCCGTGGAGAATGTGCCCGAGGGCCTCAAGCTCGGCGTCGTCGTATCTTATACGGAAGATCTCACCCAGGGCCCGGGCTGGGACCTCAGCGGTGAAGGCGTACGAGTAGCGCAATGGCGCCTCGCGCAGGGCGGCACCCCGGTGGAACTTGTGACCGTCTCCGATCAGGGGAGTGACGACGGCGCCCGCGCCGCCATCGCCGAATTATCCGATAGCGATGTTTCCGGAGTCATTGCCCTCACTACCGGTAGCCACACCCTGGCACTCGCGAACGCGGCCGCCGATGCCGGGCTCCCCATTATTTTCCCCTACCAGCTCCAGCCCTCCGCCAATGTTCCCGAGGGCGCGCACTACCAGCTTCCCACCGCGGGCGGCTGGATCACCGGGCTGACCAACCAGCTCGGTGACCTCCAGTGTTCCACCGTGGTTTCGGTGGGCGGGGAGCTCGCCAACGGGGTGCGGGGCGTGCGCGGGGTCGATGCCCATATCGGTCTGGCTGAACCCGCCACCGTGAGCGCCCAGGTGCTGGAAGCCACCCTGGGACGACCCAATCCCTGCGTGGTGATTGACGCTCCGGCATCCACGATCGCCCAGCAGGTCACCGGCTTGCGCGGGGCGCGATACGACGGTCCGATCCTCGTGGGGCCGGAAGCTTTCAATGGCGTACTCAGCACGGCCCTCACCGATGCACGCACCCCGATTGCCGGTATTTACAGTTACGGATTCCCCACCCCGGGAGGAACCTCCCTAACGTCACCGGATGCCAGCGGGCTGCCGGCCGGCGGTTTCCTCCAGGCCGTGGAAGTGATGCGCACCAACGGCGCGCTTCCCTCCCTGCGCGATGACACCGAGTTCAGCGAGCGCTGGCAGTACGCGGACGGCCTCAGTCACGATGCGGTGCTCAGCTTCGTGGCCGCCGCCGCGGTAGCCGACTCCACCGACCCGGCCAAGATCATGCAGGCCCTCACCACCTCCGAAGCCCGCGAAGCTGCGGTATCGGGAACCGAACGGGTGGCGCGCTGCGGTGCGGGCAGCGCGGGTGGCGGCGCAGGTAGCGGGAGTAGCGGTGGCAGCGGCGCAGGTAGCGCGGGCGACGGTCCGTGCCCGGTGCAAGCAGCCATCGTGGATGGGCGCGTCGAATGGATTTCCTCTGAGGGTGCCCACTAAGGAACACCCCGAAAAAAGCGGAGCGGGCCGCCCGCATCACCCCAGGTGCGGCCCCTGAAGGTAAAGGCACAGCGGAAAACGATATGCGTATTGTCATTAGGAGCGATCACTCGGATCGGTTGTTTTCTCTGACAAACGTGACAGAAGAGACGCGCGTCGGGGATATCCTCGACGGCGCCCACCTCGACCGGCGCGAATGGGCCACCATGTGGGTGGACGGCGTGGCGGTCACCCCCTCAACCACCCTGGCCCGCGCCGGGGTGCACGAGGGAAGCGTCATTTCCGCCGTCGAACCGCAACAGCCCGCCGAGGAGTGGGGCTTCATCATTACAGCGGGACCGGATACCGGGCGCTATATCTCCCTTCCCGCGGGCCGTACCCTGCGCATCGGCCGCAGCCCGCAAGCCGATATCCACCTGGATTCCCCCACGGTTTCGTGGTCGCACTGCCTGGTGGAAGTGCGCGAGGACGGCCTGTGGATCAGTGACGATAACTCCTCGAACGGCACCATCCTGGACGGCGCGGCCCTAAAAGGGGAGGAAGGCGCCACCGAAGTGCATCCCGGGGACGTGATCGGCATCGGGGCCTTCTACCTCGAAGCAGTCCGGCGTGATGAGGAGACTTCTCAACAGAACGACGACGCCGCTCACGGCGTGCTCACCGCCGTGTCCACGGTCGCTTTTAACCGACCCCCGCGCCGAGCCCTGCCCGCCCACCCCAAACAACTCGAAGCGCCGGAAAAGAAAATGCCGGAAAAACCCGGCCGGCTCTCCTGGGCCGCGATCCTAGCTCCGATTTTCATGGCCGTGGTGCTCGTGGCGGTGCTCGGTTCCTTCCGCTTCGCCCTCATCGCGCTTTTCTCCCCGGTGATCGCCATCGGTTCTTTTATTGAACAGAAGCGCCGCTCCAAGAAAAGCAAAATCGAAGAAGAAGAAAAGTTCGTGGCCGCGCTCCAGGATTTCACCGTGGATATCGGCAAAGCCGCCCTGGTGGAACGCTCCCGGATGCGCGCCCAAACTCCCTACCAGCACGAGCTGGCCGAACAAGCTCGGCGCGGCGGGCCACGCCTGTGGCAGGTGCGCTCCGATCACTTCGATTTCGGCAGCGCCCAGATTGGTACCGGGCCGGTTCCCTTCGAGGTTCCGCTCGAAAATGCCAGTACCAAACCGGAACCGCGGGTACGCGAGATCCTCGACCTGGCCCGCATCCCGGCCGCCCCGGTTCGGGTGGATTTCACCAAGGGCCCGGTAGGTATCTGGGGTGAGCGTGACGAGGCCCTGGCCTTGGCGCGTTCCCTGGTGACCCAGCTGGCCACCCTCTCCGGCCCGGCCGATATGACGATCGCGGTTGCTACCGACCGGGCCCGCTCCGAACACTGGCGCTGGTGCGCCTGGCTGCCCCATACCCGCGTGGGCGGAGCTAACCCGAATAATCGCTATCTTGCCTTTGAGCGCACTCCGGCCCAAACCATGCTGCGTGGCCTACGCGATGGCCTCAACGGCTTGCCTTCCGCATCCCTTTTCCTCGTTATTGATGATGTGGCACTCCTGGAAGGTCGGGATTGCCCGGCCCGTGACCTCCTCGCCTACCGAGGGGAGGATGTGACCGGCTCCCAGAAAGCTAAAGAAGTCAGCGGTATCGTGCTGGCCACCCGCCCCGAACAGCTCCCTGCTTCCTGCCATAGTGTTATCGAGGCGAAACCCGGGGCGGAGCTGACCTTGAGTATCCCCTCCGAAGATGTCACCATCGAACATATTGCCGGGGCGATATCCACCGAGCCGCGCCTAGAAGAGTGGGCGCGTTCCCTCTCCCTTTTCGATGATCCGGAAGTGCGCGATGCTGGCGCGGCCCTGCCGCCCCTTGTACATCTTCTCGGCCTGCTCGGGCTTTCCCGCGATATGACTAGCGCGGATATCACCCAGCTGTGGCAGAACAATAAGGGATTCC
This sequence comes from Actinotignum timonense, assembly GCF_030216305.1. Lineage (GTDB taxonomy): Bacteria > Actinomycetota > Actinomycetes > Actinomycetales > Actinomycetaceae > Actinotignum > Actinotignum timonense_A. The sequence continues at coordinate 75,246 of NZ_JASOKT010000002.1, forward strand.
GCTTCCCGCTGGGCGTATCCGAAGATGGTACATACTGGCTGGATATGGTTCGCGATGGCCCGCACGGCCTCGTGGGTGGTACCACCGGGTCGGGTAAATCGGAGATGCTGCGCACCATGGTGGCCGGGCTCGCCGCCCGGGTAGATCCTCAGCACCTCACGTTCATCCTGGTTGATTTCAAGGGCGGCGCGGCCTTCGCCACCCTCGACCAGCTTCCCCATACCATCGGCACTCTCTCGAATCTGGAGCCCTCCCTGGCCTACCGTGCTTTACGTGCCCTGGAAGCTGAGATGCTCTACCGCCAGCAATGCTTCGCGGCCGCCGGGGAAGGCGTGGACAACCTCGATAACTACTTGGCGACGAACCCTAGTGAGCCCATGCCGCGCATTCTCGTCGTCGTCGACGAATTCGCTCAGCTCGCGAAAGAGTACCCGGATGTACTCTCCTCCCTGGTCTCTATCGGCGCGGTGGGGCGTACCCTCGGTGTGCATATGGTGCTCGCTACCCAGCGCCCCGCCGGCGTTGTCAATGATGACATCCTCGCGAATACCAATATGCGGGTGGCCTTGCGGGTGCAATCACGCGATGATTCCTCGAATGTTATCGGGGTGCCGCACGCCTCCAGCATCGGCCGCGAACAGCGCGGGCGCGCCTATATCAAACTCGGTGAAGAAGATATTCACCCCATCCAAACCGCGCTCGTGACGGGTATAAGCGACGCGGCCCAATCCACCGACCTTCACGTGGACGAAATTGAGCTGGGCGGTCCGCTCCCTGATCACACCGTGGCGCGCGCCGGGGACGAAGAATCCGACGTCGATCTCCTTATCCGAGCCATCCAAGAAGCCCACCGCGCCGCGGGCTTCGGCACCCCGCGGCCCGTCTGGCCCGAACCGCTGGGCGAGCGGGTGGATCTACTCCTCGATACCGATACTCCGCGTGAAGGCGTAGCTAATATTCGCGTGAGCGCGGGCGGGGATACCGTCGCCGTGGCCCTCGCCGATGATCCCAGCCACCAGCGCCAAATCCCGGCCGGCTGGCGGCCCGCGGAAGGCAATCTTATGCTCGCCGGCATTCCCGGTTCGGGAACAACGACGACGCTGCAATCCCTCGCCCTCGTCATCGCCGCAACATCCGACCCGGCCACCACGGATTTCCTGTACCTTGACCTGGGCGGGCGCGGCCTGGAACCCCTCCACGAACTGCCCCATTCCATTGGTTACGCCGGGCCGGGCAAAGCCAATCGTGAACTCCAGCAGCGCCTGCTGCGCTACCTGCGCAGCGAATACGATAAGCGCACCACGGACCCGGGCGAATACTCCGATATCTACGTTTTTATCGATTCATTCGCCACCCTGCGTGAAGAATACGATGACGCGGAAGGCATGGAACTCCTCGAAGGGCTCTACCAGGTATGGGGCAAGGGGCCGGGCGTGGGCATCCACATGGTGGGCGCCACCTCGCGCCTCAAGGCCATTCCCGCGGCGGTGGATGAAGTCACCACCCAGAAATGGCTCTATCGCCTGGCCGATTCTTATGACTACTCCCTGGTGGGGGTCTCACGCGATAATATTCCCGCCCAGGTTCCCGGCCGCTACGTGGATGCGATCACGAAACTCCACGGGCATGTGGCCACCATTCCCGCCCCGCTAGAGCAGGCTATTGCCACGGTGGCGGCGCGCTGGCAGCCGGTGGAGAAAGCCACCGTGGTGGCGCGCCTGAGCGACGACCTGCGGGTATCCGATCTGAGTACCACCGCGCAGCTAACGGGGGAGCCCTGGATTATCCCGGTCGGAGTGGAAGAAGCCACCCTGCGCGATTACTGCCTGGAAGCCTACGCCGGGGAGCATATGCTCATTTCCGGGCCGGCGCGCAGCGGGAAAAGCTCGGTACTCTTGGGCATCGCCACAAAACTGGCCGGCGATGCGCGGGCCGCCGGCAGCCCCCTGCGCATTATCGGCCTGGCCTCGCGCCGCTCCCCGCTGCACGGTAGCGACGTCCTCGACAACGTTTATGACCACGAGGATGTCCCCTCCGCGGTGGCGGAAGCCGGTCTGGGTACCACGCCCACTATTCTTTTGATCGACGACGCACACCAGGTCACGGAAGGGGAAGAAGCCCTCAAGGATCTCCTCGCCACCAGCAACCAGCAGCTCCTTATTATCGCAGCCGGCCGCAACGATGACCTGCGTTCCGCCTACGGCAAATGGACGGCGACGCTACGCAAATCACGATTGGGCATTCTGCTCCACCCGAACCGCGATTACGATGGCGACCTCCTAGGCGTGCGCCTCCCGCGGCGCTCCCCGGTCAAAATGACCGCCGGGCGCGGCTACGCCTGCGAAGGCGGCACCGCCACCCTCATCCAAGCCGTGACCGTGCGGGATGACGCATGAGTACCGCATTCGATTTTGGAGCTTCCTACCGCGCCCTCGCCCCCATCGGCCGCGGTGCCTCCGGCGTGGTTTACGAGGGGGAACGCAAGGATGATGGCACCCGCGTTGCCATTAAATTCCTGCGCGACGAATACGTGGGTGACCCGGAAATTCTGCGGCGTTTCATTACCGAACGCTCCGTCCTCACCCAGCTCAGCCACCCCCATATCGTCGGGGTGCATGATCTGGTGGCCGACGGCGGCAAACTCGGCATCGTCATGGAGTATGCGCCCGGCCCTAACCTGCGCGAATACCTCGCTGAGCACGGCCCCTTAGCCCCCGCGGATGCCTTGGATATCACCCGTCAGGTGGTTGAAGCACTCCAGAGCGCACACGCGGGCGATGTCGTCCATCGCGATATCAAACCGGACAATATTATTTTGACCGGGCTGGCTCCGGACGCGGCGGTCGCGCCAGATACGCCAGCCACGGCCGGCAAAGATAAGGCCCTTCCGGGGCGGAAAAAACTACGCGGGCGCACCGAAGCGGAGGACCGTTTCAACGTCAAAGTAACAGACTTTGGTATTGCCGCGATTATCGGGACCGGCTCAAAAACCACGAGCATCGTGGGAACCCCGGATTATATGGCTCCGGAACTCATCGCGCAGGCGCGCGCCACCCCGAGCGTGGATATGTACGCGGTGGGCATTATGCTCTACGAAATGCTCACCGGGCGCACCCCCTTCGGCGGGGAGGGCCTCAATCCTTTCACTATTGCGCATCGCCACCTCACGGAGAAAATTGCTCCGCTGGCCGGCCTGGAAGAAAACACCGCGGCTCTGCTCGATGAGCTGGTGGGGAAGAACCCGGATACCCGGCCGGATGCCGCGCAGGTGCTTGACAGGTTACCGGCTTGCGTGGAGGCAAGCGCCGGCCAGGACCCCCTGGAGATCAACCCCTCCGCCCCGGTCTTTTACCCGGCCACCATGCTGGACGGTGCTTTCAACGCCGCCGCACTCGCCCGCGAAGCGCCGGGCGCGGCTAAGGATACTGAGAAAGAGGCGCCCGCCCGCCCCGCCGTCGTCCTCTCCCGCGAGAGTTTAGGGGAGCTTGACGCTGCGCCGTCGGCCACCATTATTAGTTCCGGCGCGGCACTGGACCTTAACTATGTACCCGCGCCCGTGGTTGAACGTGAGCCGAGCTTCTGGGAAAAAACCGGGAGTTTTATACGCGAGCACTGGATTCTCGTGACGCTGGGTGCCGTGACGCTCCTCGCGGCGATTGCCGGGGTGGTGTGGATGCTGTGGCCGCAGGCGGAAAGTGCCGATACCGCTCCCACCGAACCGATCCAGGCGCGGCTGGAGGATCACCCGCTTCCCTCCGGTCTGTCGATTGTGCGCGAGGCGAAGTGGAATCCGCAACGCCAGGTCATCGACTACACCGTCACGTACAAAACCGCAAAAAGCCCGATTTCGGGTAACGTGCTGGAGGTGATTCCCGCCCCGCAACCCAAGGATGAAGGTGGGGATACCGCGAAAAAGCAGTCTGAGCAGCAGAACACGAAGGGAACGAGCGGGGCAGCGGCGCCGCAATGCGCCGACGTGGTGTGGGATCGCGCCGGCAAACCGCATTCCAATGCCACGACTTCGCTCACGGCCCGCTGTGCCTGGACCCTGGAGGCTCCCACCGTGACGGTTGGCCAGCCGGTGACCATTACCGCCACGGTGAGTTCGGATTACGTTCCTGAAGACGAACAGGAGCTTTCGCAGTGGCTCACCGAGGTTAGTGAGGCAACCGCGAAGGCGGCCGGGGATGAAACGGCTACCTCCACCGCCTATCCCCTCCAGCGCCTGCGCTCCGTCAAGGTCACGGTGCCCCCGCGGATCCAGCAGGGGCAGCCGATTCCCATCAGCATTATCGGGGTGTGGCCCAATGGTGAGAATGTGACGACGCCGCTCTACACCAGCCCCGCCAGCGGTGCGCCGACGAGTATTCTCTCCGATCTGACCGGCGGGGACACCGCGAATCTGCGCTTCACCGACCGCTGTTCCGGGGCGGTGACCATCAGCTCGGACGGTCACGCGGTTTCCGCGCTCTATCCGGCCCAATGCGAGATCGGCGCCGTTGTCGGTAATTTCGACGCCGCTCCCGGCACCATTGCCATTACCGGCTCGGGGTCGTAGCGGAGCCCGAAGCCCGGCTTTAGCCCCGGAACCGGCGCCAGGCCGCGAGCGCTACTCCGGCCCCGCCCAGCAGCGCTGCGAGTGCCAGGCCCGCAGCGGAGTTCGCGCCGGTGCGTTGTAGCGGCGTTGGGCGCGGCGTGCTCACCGAAGGCGGTGTGCTGGGAACATTCGGAGTGCTCATAGTAGCCGGCACGGTAGGTGTAGGTGCCGGCGGCGCTGGCGTGGACGGCGTCGGGCTGGGCACGCTCCGGTCACCGGGTTCCGGCACCAGCGTAGTGGACGGCTCCGGCGATTCGGAAGGTTCCGGTGACATGGACGGTTCGGGTTCCGGCGATTCAGAAGGCTCCGGTTCCGGCGAAGTGGAAGGTTCGGGCGACGGATCGGCTGAAGAAGACGGCTCGGGCGATTCGGAAGGTTCCGGCGACGGCTCCGGCTGCTCGCACAGCGTGATGACCGCGGCGGCTTGATCGCAGCCGTCCTCGCCAACCCCGCTGATGGTGTAGGTAACCGCGGGATTGGCGTGGAGCGCGTAGAGGTAGGTATACCAATCGCCCGCACCCAGGGAGCCCTCAATATCTTTCCCGATAAGATCGTTGCGTCCGGTTTCCCGCGTCACCACGCACTGCGGCGAGCCGGTCAAACCGGCATCCGTGACCCGCTCGCGTGCAGCCGCATTCACCGCGGGATCGCTGAGTGAATACGCGGGTAGATCGCCCATGCGGCCCCATTCAAATTCTTGCAGGCTCTGGCAGCCCTCCATATACGAACCGGGCCCGCCGCCTTCCTGCGAGCATTTCCACAGCTTATTTATGGCGCGGATCGGCAGCACGGTCACCTCCGATTGCACCGCCACATCGCCTTCCACGCGGAGCGTGTAGACGCCCGAGCCGCCTATTCCGAAAGAGTATTCGTCATAGAGGTCCATATTCGCTACCTCGCCGCCGTAGGCGAGGTACGACGGCGGAGCTGTGGCAACGGCCAAGTCGGCTTTTATACGCCGCACACCAAGATTAGGATCCTCGAAATCCGGCGTGATGTGTGAGTACCAGGGGAAATCCTCGGGAGCTATATCGGGATAGAGCTCGGGATCGAAAACCGCATCCCCGTCGCTGTCGCGGCCCACATCCCAGATACGGAGTTCCTGATTGACGGGCTTGGTGGGAACCGTCCAGCGGCTCTCCCAATCGAAATCAGGCTGGGCCTGGAGGGCCTCAAGAGCGGGGTAGTCCGGAACGCTGGTGAGCGTCATTTTTACGTTCTCCAGCACGGTCGGAACGAAAACCGCCGCGCCCTGCGCAGTCTGGATATGGTCCGAGGATTCCACCAGGCGAGCTACCTGAACCGTGTAACTCACATGGGCGACGTCGCCCACCTTCTCCACGCAGGTATCCCCGCCGCGGCAGTTCACTCCGCCTCCTGTCGCGGTCATGACATTGCGCATGAGCGTCCGGTCAGGATCGGGACCACCGGCTGTGGCGGTGGCGGGAAGGAAAATGCCGGCGCCGGCCAGGGCGGCGGAAAGGGCGAGCCGCCCGAAGGTATGTGCGTGAATGGCCATGGGTACCTCCGTGGAAAATAATTCTCTATCCAGCTTCAGCTGTGAAACTACATTGAGAAACGGCGTGATGTGCGGGCGGGAATCCCGCACTACATCCCATGTTACGCCGTAGTAAATGAATACGCACAGATATTCAGGGTAACCGCCAATCCACCGGGCTGGCGCCCTGCTCGGCCAGCAGCGCATTGGCGCGCGAAAAAGGCTTGGAACCGAAGAAACCGCGCGAAGCGGAAAGCGGCGACGGGTGCGGGCTGGCAATCACCGGGGTGTTTCCCAGCAGCGGGCGTAGCTCCTGAGCGTTACGGCCCCATAAAATCGCCACCAGCGGTTTCCCGCGCGCCGCGAGGGTGCGAATCGCATGATCGGTAACTTTTTCCCAGCCGCGCCCCCGGTGTGAATTAGCGTTATTCGGGGTTACGGTCAGCACCCTGTTGAGCAGCATCACGCCCTGTTCGCACCACGGCGTGAGGTCACCGCTGCTGGGGAGCGGGGCGCCAACGTCGTCGTGTAATTCCCGAAAGATATTGACGAGCGAGCGCGGCGGAGCCACATTCGGCGCCACGCTAAAGGAGAGCCCCACCGCATTTCCGGGGGTGGGGTAGGGGTCCTGGCCCACAATGAGCACCTTCACGGAATCCAGGGGATAGGTAAAAGCGCGCAGCACATTTTTGCCCGCGGGAAGATAGCCGCGCCCGGCCGCGTTCTCTTCGCGTAAGAACGTACCCATCTCATGAATGATAGGTTCAACAGGGGCAAGAGCCCGCGCCCAATCGGGGCTGATGATCTCGGAAAGAGGCTGCATAGTGTCAGAGTACCGGAGTGAGGAACCTCCTTTTACGAGCACACCTTCGAGTGAGGGTAGTGGGGAAGCTTCGTGGGAGGATTTCTTGCGTAGTGCCGGCCCTGCCTTGCACGACGACGAGCTGCGCGTCCTCACCACGGAGATGCGGTGGCGGGCCGTGTACCGCACGAAAACCGAGGCAATCCGGGCGCTCGGCATGACTCCCACCCGCTACTACCTCATTCTTTCCGGCATTCTCAATAACCCGCGCGCCGAAGTGGAGTACCCGGATGTGGTGCGAGCTATCACCCGGCTGCGGGACCTGCGCGATAAGGAACGCGGCGGGCGCGGCGAGTGACGCGCGCTGCGCGAGCAGCGCGGGCGCGCGGGGCGGCGCGTCATTTGTGGCGACCGCGTGCCGCGTCACCGCTGATTGCGCGGCAGAAAACAGCTAGGCTAACGGTGTGGCAGGAAAGTACCCAGTAGACGAATTTGATATCGCGGCGCGCCAGCGCACAACCCGCGGCGCTCACCGCAAGCGCGAATCCTCGGCAAAGTGGTGGATCGCGCTCATCGCTATCCTCATTCTCGCCCCGGCTCTCGGGTACGGCATTGTCAAAATGAACCAGATTTCAGTAGCGCCACCCTCCCACAAGCCGAGCGTGAGCGCACCGGCCCAGCCCTCAGCTACGGCTCCCGAAGCCGGCACCGCGGGCACGGAAGGTAGCCCGGCCCCCGCTTCGGAGGCGCCAGCGCCCGCGGAAGAAGCCTCGCCTTCGGCTTCCCCCACCCCGGCCGCTGAAGTGGATCACAGCCGTTCCACCCTCATCCTCAACGCCTCCGGGATTTCCGGATATGCCGCCGCGCACCAGCGCCAACTCACCGAAGCTGGCTTTACTACCACCTCCATCGGCAACTACCAGCACGCGGCACCGGCCCACTCCCAGATTTTCTATCCGGAGGCCGCTGATCTGCCCACCGTGGAAGCCATCGGTGCCGAATTGGGAATCACCGATTTCGTTGAAAACGCCAGCGCGAGCGGGGATAGCATCGTCGTCGTGCTGGCGGGGGATACTCGCAACTAAAGAACCTCGGGCGAAGATTCCCGGCTTCGCCAGCCGCTAAAACTTGAGTGCTTCCCGCTCAAGTTTTCGGGGCGGTTATCCGGGGCCGGGCGCGCGGAATTGCGGGCATATCGCGCTTTTCTGGCGGGTGGCTGCTGCGTCGTCGTACCTGAACCACAGCTTGCACTCGCGCCGTGAGAGTGCCAGAATCTCTGTTAGCACTCCGAGTATGTGAGTGATAAGTCCAACTGGTTGGTGAGGCTGACCGTGAGCGAAGAAAGGCTTCGCGCGGGAAGTCGTCCGTCGCGGGCACCGGCCACAGTGATTCTGGAGGAATATCGCATGGCAAAGACCATTGCTTTTGATGAGGAAGCACGCCGCTCCATGGAGCGCGGCCTCAATCTCCTCGCGGACACCGTCAAGGTGACGCTGGGACCCAAGGGCCGTAACGTCGTTCTTGATAAGAAGTGGGGCGCCCCCACCATCACGAATGACGGTGTGTCCATCGCCAAGGAAATTGAGCTGGAAGATCCCTACGAGCGCATCGGTGCTGAGCTCGTCAAGGAAGTCGCCAAGAAGACGGACGACATCGCCGGTGACGGCACCACCACCGCGACGGTTCTCGCCCAGGCTCTCGTGCAGGAAGGCCTGCGCAATGTGGCCGCCGGCGCCAACCCCATCGCGCTGAAGAAGGGTATCGATACCGCGGTCAAGGCCGTGACCGAACGCCTCCTCGCGGACGCGAAGGAAGTCGATACCCGCGAAGAAATCGCCTCCACCGCCGCCATCTCGGCCGGTGACCAGGAAATTGGTGAGGTCATTGCCGAAGCCATGGATAAGGCCGGCAAGGAAGGCGTGATCACCGTGGAAGAGTCCTCCGGCCTGGAGCTGGAGCTCGAGCTCACCGAAGGTATGTCCTTCGATAAGGGCTACCTCTCCCCCTACTTCGTGACTGACGCCGAGCGCCAGGAAGCCGTTCTGGAAGATCCCTTCATCCTCTTCGTGGATTCGAAGATCTCCAACCAGAAGGAGCTCCTCCCGGTTCTCGAAAAGGTGATGCAGGCTGATCGCCCGCTCCTCATCATCGCCGAGGATGTGGAATCCGAAGCGCTGGCCACCCTCGTGGTCAACAAGATCCGCGGCACCTTCCGCTCCGTGGCCGTCAAGGCCCCGGGCTTCGGTGATCGCCGCAAGGAAATGCTCCAGGATATGGCCATCCTCACCGGCGGCCAGGTGATCTCCGAATCCGTTGGTCTCAAGCTGGAGAACACCGACCTCACGCTCCTCGGCCGCGCCCGCAAGGTGGTTGTCACTAAGGAAAACACCACCATCGTGGACGGCGCTGGCGACCAGGAGCAGATTGACGGGCGCGTTTCCCAGATCCGCACCCAGATCGAAAACTCCACCTCCGAATACGACACCGAGAAGCTCCAGGAGCGCCTGGCCAAGCTCGCCGGTGGCGTGGCGATTATCAAGGCCGGTGCGGCTACCGAGGTTGAACTCAAGGAACGCAAGCACCGCATCGAGGACGCCGTGCGCAATGCCAAGGCGGCCGTGGAAGAAGGCACCGTCGCCGGTGGTGGCGTGGCCCTTATCCAGGCCGGTAAGGAAGCTTTCGCCGACCTCAAGCTCGAGGGCGACGAAGCGACCGGCGCGGCCATCGTGCGTTACGCTATCGAAGCTCCGCTCAAGCAGATCGCCAGCAATGCCGGCCTCGAGGGCGGCGTGGTGGCCGAGAAGGTTCGCAACCTCCCCAAGGGCGAGGGCCTCAACGCGGCCACCGGCGAATACGTCAACCTCATGGAGGCGGGCGTTATGGATCCGGTCAAGGTGACCCGCTCGGCGCTGCAGAACGCGGCCTCCATCGCCGGCCTGTTCCTCACCACCGAAGCCGTGGTGGCGGACAAGCCCGAACCGCCGGCTCCGGCCGCGCAGGGTGACGGCGGCATGGGCGGTATGTACTAAACCGCTAGATTCAGCTGCAGCTGACGCCAAAAAGTAATAGTGCTGCCAGCGTGATCTGGTAGTTGTCGGGTGGCGCGCTTTCCGCGAGGAGGGCGCGCCACCTTTGTGGTATCAGAACGTGCGTAAGGGCACGGCTGCGGTGCGCCGGTTCATCTCTACGGTGCGCCGGCTCGGCCGCACTTGACCGCCACGGCCGCGGCTACATATCCGGTTCGCGCTCGATGCCGTGCGTGGGGGAGGGATCTGCGGGCCGGGCCACAATATCGCCTTCCGGATCGTCTTCGATCAGCGGCGGGATGCTCTCCGTATAGCGCGGGGTACGCCGGGGCGCGCCCTCGCGTTCCTTTTCCTTCCACACCTCCGCCTGGGCGCGATCCGCGAGCGGGGAATCAATATTCTCCGCCAGCGCGATGGCCTCATCGCGTTCCTTCTCCGCCGCCCGCCGGCGTGCATTAATCTTATTCAGGGTGGCCTGGGAGACCTCCTCACGCTGGCGCTTGCGAAGCTGTTCCGCGCTCAGCTGCGGCTCGCTCGCCTCGGCGGCCGGCCCGGTGGGCAGCACCCGCGTCACCTCGCCGGCATCCTCTTCCGGAATCCGAGCTTCCACCGCTTCCAAAGTAGAAGTTTCGGTGCGGGCATCGCGATAGGCATCCGCCCCGGCCGGCGCGGTGGGAGCGGAGGGAGTGGCGAGCCCGGTGAGCGTCGTCGTACCTACATTCGCATCCACGGGGCGCGTTACCTCTGCCGGGCGCGTCACGTCTAACGTTCGCGCGGCATCTGCTGTTCGTGCGCCTTCAGCAGTTCCGGCCGCATCTACGGGGCGCAGAGCCTCAGCGGCGTTCGCCCCATCCGCAGCGTGCGGCCCGCCCGCAACATTCGCACCGCCTGTACCTGGCTCCGGCTCGGCCAGGCGCTTACGCAATTTCGCGGCCTCCGCCTGCAAATTCTGACGCGCGGCATCCTCCCATTTTTGGCCCTCGGGCGTATAAAACAAATGCTTGCGCTCGAGCAGCTTCGCCACGATTTTCTCGCGCCCGCGCCAGAAACTCTCGTCGGGAATATGCGGGTATTCCTCGCGAATCGCCTGGGTATAGCGCCGGTAGCTCTGCGGGGAGGAAGCCAAAATCGCCAGGTGCGCATCACGCAGCACCATAATGTCAATATCCTGTTCGGCGGTCCCCAGGCTGGTGGCCGGGGCGCGCCCCATCACCGGCATCGCGGTGAGCGCCGGCGCTTTCATCCCCCAAATCAGCTCAGCCACCCGGCGCGCGGTTTCCGGCGCGATGCCGAGGTTCGTCAGCTCATTTTCAGCGGTGCGCGCCGAAAGCAGTTCATCTTCACCGCCGCGTTTCGTGTAGACGCGGTAGCGCGACGTCGAAAAAACTACGCCGTGGTACCAGGCCGCAAGCCGCACGGTATCCGGATGATGCGTTTCGTTAATGAGTTTTTCCACATTGGCGAGCATGGCCGTGAGGTGGTGAATATCGTGGAAGATACGATCCGGTTCCGACCAGCGCGCCAGCACCGAGGTACACGTCTCCTGAATCTCCGCGCTGGACGCGGTCGCCCCCAGCCCCGTCACTGCCTTCTCGAAAGAAACCGGCAGCCACGAAGGAACGGACATATTTCCTCCCACCGTGGTGCGCACCCGCGGCGAACTTTTCGCCAGGGGACGACGACGCACGTCGCCCTCCGCACTCAAACGCAACTGATTCTAATCATGCCCAGGCCCGGGTGGGGAACATGTGGGTCTTTTTGCCGGGCGCGCCCGCCCCGGGGGAGTGCGGCGTGGCGCGTGGACGCGGGCGGAGAGTTTCCCGGGGCTGCCACTTTTCGCCCAGCTGAACGCGATAACCGGGCCGGCGAGGTGCACGGGCGCGGCCGGTGCACTAACGTAGAGACGTGATATCTGACGCAGCCTTTTCCGCCTCGCACGCAGCTGGCCGGCCTCGGGCACTGGTGACCGGGGGAAGTTCCGGCATCGGGCTCGCCTTCGCCCGCCAGCTCGCCGCCCGCGGATACGCGCTGGTCCTGGTGGCGCGCGGGGAAGAACGCCTAGGCGCCGTGGCCGAAAAATTCCGGGCGCGGGGCGTGGAATGCGAAACGATGTGTTGCGATCTTGGCGTGGGGAACGACGTCGCACGCCTATGCGATTACCTCCGTGACAATGCCGTTGATGTGGTGGTCAATAATGCCGGGGCTGGCCTGTATGAAAGCCTCGTGGACGGGGATATGGACCGGATTGACGCGGCGGCGGCCCTCATGGCTGGAGCTCCGGTGCGGATCGGCGCGGCGGCCACCGCGGCGATGGCCGCGCGGGGGAGGGGCGCCCTCATTAATATTGCCTCGGTGCAGAGCTTCGTTCCCATGGGTGCCTATGCGGCCCTCAAATCTTTTGTGCGGGTATGGTCCGAATCGCTGGCGGTGGAGCTGCACGGCAGCGGGGTGACGGTCACCGCGGTGCTACCTGGCTGGGTGCGTTCGGATTTCCACCGCAACTCGGGCGGGAAACGCTCCGGGGTTCCCGATGCGCTGTGGCTGGAGCCCGATACGGTGGCGCGGGCCGCGCTCGCGGCGGCCGCGCGCGGAAAAGTCCGCTGCACGCCTACCGTGCGTTACAAGATCATTGGTTTCCTGGCGGAGAAAGGCCCGCGCTGCGCGGTAAACTGGGTGGCAAGGAAAATTAATGGCAGTGGGCGAAAGGCGGACCGCGGGTGAGCGAGCTCGAACCGATTGATCCGTATCTGGATGAGTCCAAGGCCCGCCGCCGGCATCGGGTGCGCCGCGCCCTGACGAAACCGGTCATGTCCACGATTCTCCGACCTACCGTGCTGGGGGAAGAAAATATTGAGAACCTGGACGGCGCTTTTATCCTGGTGCCTAATCATTCTTCGCACCTGGATGCTCCGATGATTTTCTCGCTGCTTCCCGATAAACTCACCGAGAGGTTAGCGACCGGCGCGGCCGCGGATTATTTTTATCGCCGCCGTGGCATTTCTAATCTCACTTCGCTGTTCTTTAATACCTATCCCATTGAGCGCGGTAAAAAACCCACCGGGAAAGCCGGGTCGGAATATCAGCCCGGCCGCGCCAAGGGGATGACGGGCCGCCTGCTGGCCGCGGGTGTTCCGATTCTGATTTTCCCGGAAGGGACCCGCTCGCGCACCGGGAAGCTCGGCACCCCTAAGGCGGGCGCCGCGGCCCTCGCGCAGCGTTTCAACGTTCCGATTGTTCCCATCGCCATGTCCGGTGGGCACGAGGTGATGCCGGTGGGGGCGGTGCTCCCGAAGTTCCGCGGGGAAGTGTTCTTGTTTATTGGCCGGCCTATGTATGGCATGCCGGAGGAAGACCCGGCTGATTTTATGGGCCGGGTATTCACCGCTATTGAGATGATGCTGGAGCAGAAGAGCGCGCATCCGCTCACCCCGGAAGGCACCAGTCCCTTCGATCCGCCGGCGGCTGAGTAGCCCGCCTATTCCTGCGCGCTCGGTTTCGCGGGCGCGAGCGCATCGGGACTCTGGCACGGTTCGCTCGGTGCGGGGAAGGTGAGCTGCACCGTGAGCCCGCCACCGGGGGTGGTGAGCGCCCGGGCGGTACCGTGATGGGCGGCCATAATGGCGGCAACAATCGCCAGGCCCAGCCCGGAGCCCCCCGATTCGCGCGAACGTGAATAATCCGGGCGGTAGAACCGCTCGAAGATCCGCTGGGAATCCGCCTCGGAAATACCCGGGCCGTGATCGCGCACCTCGATAGTGGGCTGGCCCTCCGCGATGCCCACCGCCACTTCCACCGGGCTGGCTTCCGGGGCGTGCGCGAGCACATTCGACAGCAAATTGGCGATCACCTGGGTGATACGATCCGCATCTCCGTGTACCTCCACCACCTCGGGCGGAGGGGTGCTCCCATCCAAAGCGACCACCGTGGCGGTGCGCTGTGGGGCCCGCACCCGGAAATCAAGGATGGCGTTATCGGCCAGCTTGGCCAGATTGACGCAATCAAGATTGAGGGGCCGGTTTTCATCCAGGCGGGCCAGCTGGAGCAGATCCTCCACCAACCCGGCCATGCGGTTGGCTTCCGATTCCACCCGCTCCATCGCCTCGGGGACCCGCTCCGGGGGAACCCCGCCCAGGCGGTACAGCTCGGAATACCCGCGCACGGTGGCCAGCGGGGTGCGTAATTCGTGGGAGGCGTCTGAAACGAAGCGCCGCATTTTTGCTTCCGAGCGCTCTTTTTCCGCGAAGGCGTGCTCGATTTGGGCGAGCATAACGTTAATAGAGTTGGCGAGCATCCCAACTTCGTCGTCGTCCTCACCGTGCGGGACGCGTTCGGCCAGGTGCCCTTCCGCGATGGTATGCGTGGCTGCCTCGATATCACGCAGGGACCGCAAGGTACGCGATACCAGGCCGGTAACGGCAAGCCCCGCGGCCAGCACGGTCGCGAGCCCGGCGAGCACGAAAATAAGGCGCAGCCGCGCAATCGTAAATTCGATAGGGCCGAGCGGCTGGGCAATAATAATATTCCCGGTAATGAGGCCGCCGGTGGACGTCGGGCTAATGGGGTGCACCAGCACCCGCCAATCCGAGCCGTACAGGGTGGAAGGAACCGTGACCGGCTCTTCGGAACCCAGGCTGGCAATACGTTCAAGTTCGCGCGGGTAACCGAATTCTTCCACCGCCCCCGGGTTGGGCAGCTCGTAGGTGGTCACGTCCCGCTGCCCGGCAATACCCCAATTGACCCGCACGAAGAAATCGGAAAGGTTGAGGGAGGACTGGCTGGCGCCGGGCATCTCCTGGAGGAACATTCGTTCCACCGAGCGTGCATTCGTGGTCAGATCCTGGTCGATAGTGGAGACCAGGTATTGCTTGAGGAGGGTGACCGAAGCGAAACCCAAAAAGGTTGCCGCGGTGCCTACCAGAATAACGAAGGCAATAATGAGGCGGCCGGCCAGGGTGCGGGCCGGCCGCAGCGCGCGCCGGAAAACTCCGCCGCGGCGGGTGCGCGCGGGGGCATCGGTAGCCGGGTGGTCCGGTCGCGTCGAGGTGCCGGGATTCGCCGGGCGGCCCGGCGCGCCCGGAGCCCCCGCGCTTTCCGCAGGGAACGGATCGTGACGTTGGGTCATAACCGAATGCTATTTGGAAGCACGCAGAACGTAGCCGATGCCACGGCGTGTGTGGATGAGCGGCACAAGATTGCGTGCCTCCTCCGGGTCGGTAATCCCCAGCGCTTCCGGGGAATCAATTTTGCGCCGCAAATAGGAAATATAGGATTCCACGATGGAGATTTCGCCCTGCCAGTTGTAATCCCATACATGGTCGAGGATCTGAGATTTAGAAACCACCCGCTCGGCGTTAATAATGAGGTAGCGCAGCAGCTTGAATTCGGTGGGGGAGAGCTCCACCGGCCGGCCGGCGCGGGTGACTTCATAGGAATCTTCGTTCATTTCTAGATCCGCGTAGCGCAGCACCGCCGATTCGGTTTCTTCCGGGCTGGTGCGCCGCAGTACCGCGCGGATACGAGCCACCACTTCCTCCAGGGAGAACGGCTTGGTGATGTAATCATCCCCGCCCACGGTCAAGCCCTGGACCTTGTCTTTCACATCATCGCGAGCGGTGAGGAACAGCACGGGCAGATCGTGATCACGTTCGCGCAGACGGCGCAGCACTTCAAAGCCGTCCATGCCCGGCATCATAATATCGAGGACGGCCAGGTCCAGATGCTGATTTTGCTGGTGAGCGAGGGCTTCCGCGCCATCGGCGGCGGTGTACACATCGAATCCGGCGAACCGGAGAGAAACGGAAAGAAGTTCACGAATCGAGGGCTCATCATCAACAACGAGGATGGCCGCTTCGGGAGTGTGCTCGGTAGGCGTCATGACGTTAAGGAAACTCGAGGTATCTGGAAGCTTCCTGAAAGTTTGCGGGAAGCGAAAGCAAAGCGGTGGGAGCGATGGCGGTGGAACGACGACGCCGCGGGCCGGGGTGGCGCTGCCACCCCGGCCCGGGAAGTCGGCTGCGCTTTAGTAGCTGGAGAAGTCCCGGCCTTCGAGTTGCGCGGGTTCTTGGCCGCTCTTGAGGGCGGCTAGGCGCGCTTCGATTTCTGCGTCGTCGGAATGATCCTCCAATTCGGCGAATTGGTCAGCCAAGCTCAGGGAGGCAACTTCGGCCTTGCCCTGCGCCAGGGCTTCCTGGCGGCGGACCCGGTCTTCGAAACGCGCCAGCTCGCTGGTGGGATCAAGCACGTTGATCGAGGAGATGGCGTCCTGCACCTGGCTTTGCGCCTCGGCGGACTTCTGGCGCGCCACCAGGGTGTCACGCTTATTCTTGAGCTCGGTGAGCTTCTCCTTCATCTGGGTGAGCCCGGATTTGAGCTGCTCCACCACCTTTTCCTGGGAGGCGAGCATGGGTTCGGCATCCTTGGCTTCGCGTTCGTACTGGATCTGCTTGCTCAGCGCCACTTTCGCCAGGTCATCCCAGTGGTTCGCGCCCGCTTCATCGCCTTTGGCGCGCATCTCATCGGCGCGGCGCGAGGAGGCGATGGCCTTCTGGCCCCAATCGCGCGCGGCCTTGACGTCCTCGTTGTAATCGGATTGCGCCAGGCGCAGATTGCCCACGGTCAGGGCCACGGCATCTTCGGCTTCCGCGATGGAATTCTTGTAATCGCGCACCATCTGGTCGAGCATTTTCTGCGGGTCTTCCGCGCGGTCGAGGAGCGCGTTAATATTCGCCTTCGCGAGCTGGGTAATGCGTCCGAGGATTGTTTGTTTTTCAGCCATGATCAGCCTTTCTCTGTGTTATCGAGTAGGAATGGGGTGATGTACTGGATAGATAGTATCCGGGCGGGGCGCGATCAACGGACGCACGCGGCCACCGGTGTTAGAACGAACGGCTCCCTCCTCCCGCGGCGCCACCGCCGCCAAATCCGCCGAAGCCCCCGCCTCCGGAGCCGCCTCCGAAACCGCCGAAGCCTCCGCCGAATCCGCTGGAGCGCTCGCCGCCAAAACCGGAACCCCAGCCCGAACCCCAACCGGAATTGTGGCGGGATCCGCCGCTGGTCAGCGAGCCGAGGAACATGCCGAGCAGCAGGCTGCCCACGTCCCCGCCGCCGTTGCCGCCGTTGCCGCCGTTGCCGCCGAAACCTCCCGCAGCGCGGGCGGACATCGCCTCCTGCACCGCATCCGTGGCGCGCTGGGCATAGGATTCGGCCCGCGCGTAATAATCGCGGCGTTTAGCCAGGTCATCGCTGGTATCCCCGGCTTGGAGCGCGGTGCGAGCCGCCTCCAGCGGGGCGCGCGCCTCATTCCCGGTGCTCCAGCGGTTCTGCGAGACCATCGCCTCCGCCCGCTGCACTGCCGCCCGGGCTCGCTGGCGATCCCGTTCCAGCCCGGCCACTTGGCGCCGGTAGTTTTCCTCTGCATCCCGAGCCGGGGCAAGAGCCGCGTCCAGGGCATTTTCCGCCTCGGTGAGCTCGCGGATTCCGGCGAGCGGATCCACCCGCTCCCCGCGATATTTCTCCACCATCGCCTCCGCCCGATCCCGCGCGGCCCCGACCTGGGCATTCCCGCCGCCGATGCGATGAGCATCCGCGATATCCGCGGAAATTGAGGAGATATGTTCACCTAGCTGGGCGAAAGCCCGATTGACAGATTCTTGGACGTTGGAAATAGCGCGGTAGCGTTCCGCGGCCTCGTCCAGAGCCTGTTCGGCGATGCGCACAAAAGGCACGGCCTGGTTGCGTTCACCCGTGCCGAGCAGCTGATCGACCTGCCCGAGCGCATCCTCCGCCCCGGCCAGCAACGCCTCAATATCCGCCGGGTAGGTGCGGAAACTCGCCACCGCATTCTCCCCGTAGGTGGCCGCCAAGGAATCCAATTGCCGGGTGGCGCTGGGAAGATTGGCGCGAATATCCGCTGCGCCCTCGCGCACCCGCGCCGCGGCCTCCTCCACATTGGCCGCCAAATCCCGCAGCCGCGCGAATTCTTCTTCCTGCTCGGTAATGGCCCGCTGTGCCTTTTCCGTGAGCTCCAGAATCGCGGTGTTATAGGAACGTACCTGCTCCGGGGTATCGGGAATATCGTCATCTAAAAGCTGGCGCTGGTTGAAAGCCTCCTGGAGATACTGCTGTGCCTGCGCGAGCGCCTGGTCAAAGCCGCGCACCGAATTCACCCCGAATTGCGCCCGCGCGAAATTGAGTTCCGCGGCGGCACTGCGAACGCCGTCGTCCGTCGCTAAGAGCGCCGCGGCGGCACGTTTGCCGAGCACGGCCAGATCTTCACGAGTTTTATTTTCCGCCTGCTTGCGTTTCCGCGCGCGCACGAAAACAATGGCCCCGATAATAACGACGACGGCGCCGCCCCCGAGCGCCAAGCTGGCCCAATCCGTTTCTTCGCCCTGCGCCAGCTCCCGGGTATAGGCGAGGGAACCCTCCAGCCAGCGGCCGTCCCGGTAGGCCTTGCGCACCTCCGCGGTAAAAGCCTTATCCAGATCGGAAGCGGAAAAACTCGCGCGGCCGTAGGCGTAGCCCAGCTGGCGGCTATCCACGGCCACGGCGATGAGGGTGGCATCGCTGGACAGTCCGGCTCGATTGAATGTTTCGATGGGCCACTGGTCCGCGCCTGCGCCGTCGAACCTATTAACAAAAACGAAACGCACCGCGTAATCCGTCTCATCTTGGAGGCGATTGAGGGAGGTGCGTAGCTGCTCTTCTTCGCTGGCGGAAAGAACCTGGGCCTGATCGGTGACCGGATCAACGCTGGAGAGGGGTTCTTCCGCGGCGGCCAGCGGGCCGGAAAGAAGCAGCGCGCCCGCGAGCGCGAGTGTTCCAGCTATCCGGCGTACGATCCCCATAACTTCAACCTTCCGTGCCCCCGGTGCGGCACCGGGCCTGCCCCTTACGTGGTGGACAGCACAATTTAACCACAGCATTCTGGGAGCGGGATGGGAAAAGGGGCCGGGGGCGTTCAGCCGGTAGCGTTGCCTGTGCCCGCGGGGGCGCTGGTAGAATGACGCTGGTGCTTCGCCCGACCGTGTGCGAAGCGTTTTTGCTAGAAATGAGAGTGTTGTGCCAACCGGAAAGGTTAAGTTTTTCGACGCCGCTAAGGGCTTCGGCTTTATTGTCAGCGATGAGGACGGTGCGCAGGTCTTCCTGCCCTCCTCGGCCCTCCCGGAAGGGCTCACGCCGCGCAAGGGTCAGCGGGTGTCCTTCGGGCTTGCCGATACGCGCCGCGGCCCGCAAGCACTCAATGTCGAACCGATAACCAAACTTGAATCGCTCGCGCGGAAGAATAGGCGTTCCCCGGAAGAAACGGTGGTGATCGTGGAAGATCTCATTCGGCTTCTGGACGGGGCCTCCACCCAGCTTCGGCGCGGCCGCTACCCGGAAGGGGGAGGGCAGATCGCGCGCGCCTTGCGTGCGGTTGCCGATGATTTTGATGCCTAAGAATGAAGAAAAAGAAGAAAATGCCGGGGGTGCGGGGGCCGAAGCCCCGGAATTGCACTTCCCCGAGGTGCGGGTAGAAGGTCACGCGGATGAGGGTGCGGATGTGGCGCGCCCGGAGGATCGCGTTGATGAAAACGTGGCGGTGACCCCGGATGATAAGCGGGTGGAGCCGCAGTCCGGCCTGCCCGAAGATCGGGTGCTGGCCGCGGCTGTTGATGAAGCGCGGGCAACCCTGATTGAGGCCGTGGCAGAACGTTTCGTGGGGGAGTACGCGGGATTCCTCGCCGAGGATACCCGGGTGGTCTCCTACCTCTTTACCTGTACCCATCCGGGGTATCACGGCTGGTACTGGAGTATTACGGTGAGCCGGGCGAGCCGGGCTCGCGCCGTGACCTTTAATGAGATTGAGATGCTGCCCGGTGCGGGTGCTTTGCTGGCTCCGCGCTGGGTGCCGTGGAGCGAACGGCTGGCCAAGCTGGAAACAGAAAAAGCGCAGGCTCGGGCTGCCTCGGAAAAGGAACGCAAGGAATCGGCGCGGGCTGCCGCGGCGGAGAAGGCCGAGCGCGCCGAGCGCAGCGGGCGGCGGCGCCGGGTGCGGCGCAAGATCGCGGGCGTGGAAAGCGAAACCGGCGCGGTAGAAACGGACGCTGCCTCTCCGGCAGCAGCGCCGGCCCCTAGTTCCGAATCCGCTCAGGAACCGGCAGCTGAAGCGGCGGCAGTAGAAGTAGCCGCGAGCCCGGCCAATGGCGTGGCTCCGGTGATTCGCCGCGGGCGCGAGCGCACCGTGGTGCGCGGATCGCGCGGGCGGCGCTACCAGGCCACCGGCGCCCTGAGCTAAAACAGGAGCAGCGGTGATGCGGATCCAAGGGCGAGCCAGGGACTATGCGTGGGGCGGAACGAGCGCGCTTCCCGCGCTCTTCGGTTATGCACCGGCGGAAACCCGGGTGGCGGAAATCTGGCTTGGCGCCCACCCCGATGATTCCGCCCAGGTGATTGCCGCCCAGGATGCCCCGCTTTTCGACCTGGCCCAGCTCTACCCTTCCGCACCGACCGGGGAACACCGGATCGGGCGCGAATCGGAAGTGAACGAGCCCGGGCGCGCCGCGCTGCGCGGGGTACGCGGGCGGCGGCGCTCGCGGCGCCGGGCCGGCCCGGTGCGAGGCCCGCGCACCCCAGAGCTGCCGGAAGAATCCGCCACCCTGGTAGCTCCCGGCGGGCCGAGCCTGCGCGATCTGATTGCACGGGATCCCGAGGAAATGCTCGGCGCGGATGTGGCGCGCCGGCACGGGGGCGAATTACCGTATCTACTCAAACTTATTGCCCCGCACCAGCCGCTCTCCCTCCAGGTTCACCCCTCCCTCGAGCAGGCCCGCGCCGGCTTCGAGCGGGAAGAAGCCGCCGGAATTTCCCGCACTGCTCCCCACCGTTCCTACCGGGATCGCAATCACAAACCGGAACTGGCCTACGCCCTCACGCCTTTTGAGGCGATCTGCGGGCTGCGCACCCCGCGGCGCATCGCCGAGGTACTCGGCGGCCTCGGCCTGCCCCTCACGAACCGGCTCGCCGCCCTCGTGGAAGAACGCGGGGTGGGAGCGGTCTTTGCCGATCTCCTTTCCGCGGGAACCCGCCCGGCACCCGAGCAGATCGAGCAGGTGGTGGCCGCCTGCGCCGCCCGCCTGGAGCGCGGCGCCTCGCCCTCCCCGCGCGCGGACCGCATTGTGGAAACCCTAGCCCAGCACTATCCCGGCGACCCGGGAGTGGTGGCCTCCCTCCTCATGAATCCGGTGACCTTACGCCCCGGAGAAGCCCTCTTTATCCCCGCCGGGACAGTTCATGCTTATCTGTCCGGAACCGCGGTGGAAATCATGGCGGCCTCCGATAACGTGCTGCGCGCCGGCCTCACCCCGAAACACGTGGACGTGGCCGAATTGCTGCGAATTATGGACGACGCCGCAGTCCCGCCCATCCGCATCGCCCCCGAGCATATGAGCGAAGCGGTTTCCACTTTCTATGTTCCCGTGGACGATTTTGAACTCTCGGTGGTTCACCTGCGTGATGCCACCACCATTGAAAAGCTGCGTTCGCGCGGCCCGCGCACCGTGGTCTGCCTGGAAGGCGCGGTGGAAGTCTTCGCCGGGGGTCGGCGTGAACCGCTCAACTCCGGGCAGGCGGTTTTCGTGCCGCACTGTGATGGAGAATTAGCGGTCCGCGGGTTTGGCGACGTCGTCGTCGCATCTGTTCCGTAACAACCCGGGCCGTGCGCGCTGGTATTCGCATCGCGGTGAGGTCTGGCGCGGAGTCTGCGTGGCCGGACTCACGCGGGAGGTGAAGGGGTGGAAAACCGCGCCACCGCGCCATTCCTTCACCACATCCCGCGCGTGTCTCAAAATATGAGACGAAAAGAGCGAAAAAGCGTCCAAATAATGAGACGCTCCTTGCGTGGGTGGTGACCGCAGTTCAAGAATGGGTGCCGGTGGCGGTCAGGACCGCCCGTCAATCTTGCGGATCACGCGCTCGCCAGCGCATAACGGACCGCACGACTACCGAGGAGATCTTCGTGAGCGTAACTTCCACGCACGTCGAGACGAACCACAGCACAACCTCCGAGCCGAAGCGGGATTTTTTCCGGCTGCGCGAACGCGGGACCACCGTGGCCCGCGAATTGCGCGGCGGGCTGGTCACCTTCGTGGCCATGGCCTACATTCTGGTTCTTAACCCCATTATCCTGTCGGGTCCGGATTCCACCGGCGCCTACCTGGGCGGCGGCACCGAGGGCCCGAACCTCCCGGCCATCGCTGCCGGCACCGCCATCGTGGCCGGCCTCATGACGCTGCTCACCGGCGTCATCGCTAATTTCCCGCTGGCCATGGCGGCCGGGCTGGGCCTCAATACCATCGTCGGCGTAGTTATCGTGCAGATGCCCGGAATGACCTGGGCTGACGGTATGGGAATTATCGTTATTGAAGGTATCGTCATCACGCTGCTCGTGGTGACGGGCCTGCGTGAAGCCATTTTCCGGGCGGTGCCGAAGTTCTTGCGCACCGCCATTTCTGTGGGCCTGGGACTCTTCATCACCCTGGTTGGGCTGGTCAATGCCGGCCTCATCCGCCCCGGCGAAGGCACCATCATGTCCTTCGGGATCAACGGCTCCATCGCCTCCTGGCCGCTGGCCGTGTTCGTGTTCGGCCTCTTCCTCACCGCGATCTGCCTGCTGCGCGGGGTGCCCGGCACGCTCCTCATCGGCATCGTGTCCTCGACCGTCGCGGCCGTGATCGTCAATATTATTGCCAAGCCCGGAAGCGTGGCCGGCGGCGACGTGACCGGTTGGAACGGCGGGGCGCCCGCCCTCAACGGCTCCCCGGTGCAAATCCCCGACTTCTCCACCCTCGGATGCTTCTCCGTGGTGGGGCCCTTCCAGAAGCTCGGCGTTATTTCCGTGGTGGTGCTGGCCTTCTCCGTGATGCTCGCCGACTTCTTCGACACCATGGGCACCATGGTCGCGGTCGCTTCCGAAGGTGACCTCCTCGACGAAGACGGCATGCCCTACCACACCTCCCGCATCCTGCTCCTTGATTCCCTCGCGGCGCTGGCCGGCGGTATGGGTGGCGTATCCTCGAACACCTCTTTTGTTGAGTCGACGACGGGCGTAGCTGACGGTGCGCGCACCGGCCTCGCATCGGTGACCACCGGCGCCCTCTTCCTGCTCTCCATTTTCTTCGCACCCCTCGTGACCCTGGTTCCTTCCGAAGCGGCCGCTCCCGCGCTGGTCGCGGTGGGCTTCCTCATGATGCAGCAGGTGACCGAGATCGACTGGGACGACCTGAGCGTGGGGATCCCGGCCTTCCTCACCGTTGCCCTCATGCCCTTCTCCTACTCCATTACGGTAGGCATCGGGGTGGGCTTCATCGCCTACGTCATTATGGCGGTGGCGGCCGGCAAGGCTCGCAAGGTCCACCCGCTCATGTGGGGCACGCTCGTTGCCTTCGTGATCTACTTCCTGCTTGACCCGATTCAGAAACTCCTGCTCGGCTAAGCACTTCGGCTGCCAGCTCAATCACGGCGGGCCCGCCCCTCCCCGGGGCGGGCCCGCCGTGCGTCGTCGTACTATTTTCGCCGGTGAGACAAAGGCGAGCTTTGCCTGGCCGTGCGTGATAAACTCACCGCAGATAGCGCAGCTACGAGCCCGCCGCGCCCGTCGGCCGCTATAGTTATCGGATTTTTCCGCAGGGGGCAGGATTTAGTGGGGCGTACATTCGCCAGTTTGAAATACCGCAACTACGCTATTTGGTTCGCTGCCTCGTTGGTCGCCAATACCGGCGGGTGGATGCAACGCACCGCCCAGAACTGGCTCGTTATGAGCGACCTGACCAATAATGATGCTTTTGCCGTGGGTATTGTGACGGCGCTGCAATTCGTTCCCATTCCTTTTATTATGCCGCTGGCCGGCGCGCTCGCTGACCGCCTCGATAAACGCAAAATGGTGGTCCTCACCCAATTCGGGATGCTGCTCACCGCGGTGGCCCTGGGGGTGCTGGTGCTGCTGGGCTGGGCGAATGTGCTGGTGGTTTGCCTGTTCGCCCTGGCCATCGGGGTGATTCAATCCTTCGATAATCCGCCGCGCCTCGTTTTTATTTCCGAATTGGTGCCCCCGCGCTGGCTGCCTAACGCCGTGGGCCTGAACTCCATGTCCTTTAATATTGCGCGCCTCATCGGGCCGGCGCTGGGCGGTTTGCTTATCGGGGTGATCGGCACCGGCTGGGTCTTCATTATTAACGGCATCATGTTCGGGGCCACCCTTATTGCGCTTGCGCTTATGCGCCCGGAGGAATTTCATCCGGCGCCGCGGCCGGAGAAGAAAGTTTCCGCGATTCAGGGAACGATTGACGGCCTGCGTTACGTGGGCAACCGTTCCGACCTCCTCGTGATTTTCGCGGTGGTGGGGGTGGTGTCCTGCCTGGCCATGAATACTCCGCTCACCACGGTGTCCATGTCCACCATGGAATTCCACGCCGACTCCACCCAATTCGGCATTGTTTCCTCCATGGTGGCGGTGGGTTCGCTCTCCGGTGCCGTGGTGGGCGCGCGGCGCACCAAGCAACCGCGGGTACGCTCCGTGGTGGGAGCGGGCGTGGCCATGGGTATTGCGGTGACCGCCAATGCGCTGGCCCCGAACCTGCTGATCTACACCCTCACCCTGGTGCCGGTCGGTTTCTTTATGCTCATCATGCTCACCGCCGCCAATGCCGCGGTGCAGATGTCTACTTCTCCGCAGATGCGCGGGCGCGTGGTTTCCCTCTACCAGACGGTTAACCAGGGCGTGACCCCGATTGGTTCGCTGGTGGTTGGCGGTATTTCCGGGGCGGCCGGGGCGCGCTGGGGCGTGGGCATCGGCGCGATTGGCTGCCTGGTGGCCACCGTGGGTGCCTACCTGTGGGGCCGGCGCAAATGGGATGTGGAAGTGCATTACCGGGTGCGCCACCCCTTCCAGCTGGAGATTCTCGGGCCGCTCGAACACGAAAATGAGGAGCGTGAAGCGCAGCTGCGGGCCAATCGCACCGGGCAGACGGATAGTGGGCAAAGCTTTACCGCTGAGGATCACGACGAAGTGGAAGCCGATCTTTTCGAACCGGAGGACGAAGCGCACGATAGCGAGCTGCGGTCGAGTGAGGCATCGGCCGCCGCGGTGCAGGAAACGGAACCGAACGAAAGCGCGCCGGGCGAGAACGTAGCGCACGATAGCGAGTCGCACGAGAGCGTAGCTCGCGGCTCGGAAACTGGGCATTCCCCGCAGCGCGCGGGCAGCTTAGAATGGCAAGATACGCATGAGGAACCGGATGCGGGCGGGTACCCGGATGCCGCCCCCGCCGCAGAGACGAAGGAGACGCGCGATGAGTGATGACCTTGTTGATACCCGCGAGATGTACCTCAAAGCGGTCTACGAACTCGAAGAAGAAGGAATCGTTCCGCTGCGCGCCCGGCTCGTGGAGCGCCTGAGCCAATCCAAACCCACCGTCTCGGAAACCGTGGCGCGCCTGGAACGTGACGGCATGATGTACCTGGATACCGACCGCGCCATCGTGCTCACCGACGAAGGCCGGCGCATCGCCACCAGCGTGATGCGCAAACACCGGGTAGCCGAATGTTTCCTTCTCCACGTGCTCGGGATGCCCTGGGAGCACGTGCATGCCGAAGCCTGCCGCTGGGAGCATGTGATGTCCCGCGAACTGGAAGAACGCATTTCCCACGTGCTGGGCGAGCAGGGCTACGAACTCAGCCACGATCCTTTCGGCAACCCGATTCCCGCGGAAAATTCCATGGGTCCCGGCGCGGATATTGCCGCGCGCACCGGCCTACTCGCCGTGGCGGATTACCTGGAACGCAACCCGAACGGTGGGAAAGTCACCATTGCGCGCATCGGCGAAGTGGTGCAAACCGACGACGACCTCCTCGAAGCCATGGCCGCGGCCGGCATTAAACCCGATGCTGCGGTGACCATCAGTGTTGAGGACGACGGCGATATCCTCGCCCACGGGGCAAGCGGAGTTCTTCCCCTGACTGACTGGATTCGCAAACACCTCCTCGTGCACGCCTGAGGCGGCCGGGCTGGAGGCGGTGCGCCTCGAGTGGCAATGAAAGCCGGATGATCGGCCTGACGGAGCGGTAGTGCGGCGTCGTCGTTCCCGTGGTCTCCACCACAGTTCGTCACCTCAGCGTGACGTAAGCCGCGAAAAAGTATATCAAAACGTTATAAACGGGTGCTGGGAAAAGCCTGATATCACGCGAAAAAAGTGGAGGAAAGGCCGGGAGTTCGCCGTTTTGGGATGATAACGGCCCTCCTGTGCCACTTGTTACATAAACGTGACAATTCGTTGCCTAATCGTTACGCTAATGGACGTACCGAAAGTGCCCCTCGGGGCGCGCAGGAAAAGTTTTGTAGGAGATCATCCCATGACCGGACGCCACGCTCTTGATACGCGGTCGCAGGCTCATAACCTCGCGAACCCCGCAGTACGTGGTCTCACCGCAGCTCTCGTTGTGGGCGGCGCAGCAGCACTGATCGTTCCGAATGCGGCGGCTGATACCGCGGCGGCGCCCGCCAAGGCGGCGCTGTCCAACCCGCACGCGCAGGACGTTGCCGCTGGCATCGCCGGCACCACGAGCGCCACCTCGGAATGGAAGATCGAACAGATCAACATTCAATCCGCAGCTCCGGCTATTGAAGTAGCTGCCCCGGCCGCCAGCGCCACCACCGCCGCGGCTGAAACCGCCACCGCCTCCTCTGATAACGATGCCGCTCCCGCAGCCGCGGGCATTGGCGTGGAAGTAGAAGCCGCGCCCAGCGCTATCGGCTCCTCCGTTCTTGATACCGCCCTCAGCGGCGTGGGCTCGCCCTATGTATGGGCTGGCACCACCCCCTCCGGTTGGGATTGCATCGGCTTCGTGCGTTGGGTCTACGCCCAGCACGGCGTTGCCATCGGCGGGTACACCACCTCGGTGCTCTCGGTGGGCCGCCAGGTTTCCTACGCGGAAGCCCAGCCCGGTGACATCCTCTACTGGCCCGGCCACGTGGCGATCTCGCTGGGCAACGGCAAGAATGTGGCGGCGTGGAACCCGAGCATGGGTACCCGCGTGGGTCCGGATTCGTGGTGCGGTGATACCCCCATCGTGATCCGCGTTTCCTAAAGCGCGCCTGCCGCGAGGTTTGAGAAGAATTATGTGCGAACGCCGTCGGAGCTCCCGGCGGCGTTCGTATTTTACGCACGGTTCCACCCCGGGGCGGGCCCGTGGGAGAATGGGCAACGGAGGTAACGATGTACCAGCATGAGAATTCCGTGGTCGTTGGGGTGGATGGCTCCCCCGAATCGCGCGCAGCACTTGTGTGGGGCGCGCACGTGGCCGTGAGTCGCAATGCCACCCTGCGGGCCCTCACCTGCTACCAGGAAGGCCCCGATCCGCGCGGCTCCTATGAGAGCGCCATGAGTATCGCGCGGGAGGCGCTCGCCCAGGAAGGTGTGGCGGGCCTGGCGGGGCTGGAAGCCACCGCGGTCGCGCTACCCGGGGATCCGGTTGAGCTACTCCTGGCAGAATCCAAAACCGCTTCGCGGCTGGTGGTCGGGTATTCCGGGGCGGATACCGCGGATATTGACCAGCTGGGCGTGGTGGCCGGCGCGATTGTTTCCAAGGCGTACTGCCCGGTTGCCGTAGTGCCGCTCCAGCATTCGCGGCGCCTGCCGATTCGCCACATTGTGGTGGGAGTGGACGGCTCACAGGAATCGAAATACGCGCTTAATTTGGCGGTGCGGATGGCCGGGCGCTGGGGCGCGCAGGTCTCCGCAATTAACGCGGTGTCGGTCACGCGCGCCGGGGGCGGCCTGCTTCCCGGCGGGGATATGACCCGCGAAATTCTGGATGACACCCGCCTGGGCCTGGAAGAAACCGTGGCCGAAGTGTTGCGCGGGGATGAAACCGTACAGGTGCGCTGCTACGCGGTGGAAGGCTCCGCGGCAGAAATCATGGCGGAATTCTCTAGCTCCGTGGACCTGGTGGTCGTGGGAGCGCGCGGCCGCGGCGGAATTACCGGGCTGCTTTTTGGCTCCACTAGCCACACGCTGCTCCTTGGCACCCAATCGCCGGTGCTCGTGGTGCCAACCCACGCCACCAAGAACCTCCACGTTCCGGATACTAATGTGCCCTGGGATGTGCCCGATCCTTCGGCGCAGTAACTGGTGTGGTGGTGCGAGGTGCCCGGGTGGTCTCGCGTGCGGGGTCTGGGCGACAGCGCACATTCCGGCGGTAGGGTGAGCCGCGATAAGTAGCGCGGCACCGCATGCGGTAAGTGGCGCCCACGGTGCCACGCAGAGTAACCTGGAACGGTTATCTTATTCCTACCGTCGTTCGGATGAACGGGCGGCGGTAGGCCCGCCCTCGTAGCTCAGGGGAAGAGCGACCGCCTCCTAAGCGGTAGGTCGAAGGTTCGAATCCTTTCGGGGGCACAGTAGATCGGTGCGCGGGTAGCCCGTGTGGGGGCTACTGCTTAGGATAGAACAAGGGCGAAAGGGGCGTGACACCATGACGGAGCCTTTTGGTTACGAGGACTATTCCAACACGGTTCTTTATGACGTGTTCTATGAAGCGGGAACGATGCTTTGCGGGCGTTATATTTCCCTTTCCAGACAGGCGGATATTGCGGGTGACGAAGCACGTCGAGCGGTTTACGATGGTAAATACCTCGAGCTCATTGAGCAGCGCGATGCTGTGAATGAAAATGATCGGGCGGAACAGATTCGTTGTATTCGCTCGTGGCATGCACTGCGTGAGCAATTACCCACCACTCTTTCTCATGTGTGATCTTGATATCCGCGCAGAGTGGATCCGTCGCGTCAAACCACGAGTATTCGCCAGATCTCGGGTATCGCTATCGCCGGTATCCATTTTTCTCGGTGGCCAGCCAGGTGCCGGTAAAACCAAAACACAAAAAACGGTAATATCTCGCTATCTCGATGAAAATATTACGCGCATTATCGGCGATGATCTGCGAGCTTTTCATCCCGATTATGATTGGCTATGCCAGAACGATCCTCTCCAGATGCCTCACATAACTGCCCAAGCCTCTGGCCAATGGATCGCGATGTGCATCGATTGGGCGTCACAAAACTCGTTTTCCACTCTGGTTGAAGGAACATGGCGCAATACCGCGATGGTAATAACCGAAGCTAGGAAAGCGCGCGAGCTTGGGCGCCGCACGCACGCGATTATTCTTGCGGTTCCACCGGTGCTTTCCCAAGCAGGATTATTGGAGCGATTTTACGCGGATCGGTTACGCGGCTTGCCTGCTCGCTGGACGCCACCCGAAGCACATGAGGTGGCGGTAAACGCTCTTGACCAAACGGTTGCGGCGGTATGTGCGAGCATGAGTCCTTTCGACCGTTTCACGGTTACGAATCGTTCGGGTAACTATCTTTACGACGGCGCACCAGCGAGCCGCGGTCTTGAAGTTTTCCGGCACGAGTTTCATAGGGGACTTTCCGTGCAGGAAAAGGAATATTTAGCGGAGCTCGTTCCTCGTTTGGATGAAGGTATACGGAAGTTCACTCCCGACGATATGCCTGTTATGGCACTTGTGGAGAATATTCGGAAAACCCTCGAATCCGGGTAGGCTGGGGGAATGACCTTGGGAAATACGCACCACGTACAGGAACCGGATAGGAACGACGGCGCGCCTGCCCCGCTCCATATCGCTATGACCTCGGTGCATACCTCCCCACTGGCCACTCCCGGCTCCGCCGATGCCGGCGGCCTCAACGTGGTGGTGACCAATACCGCCCAGGCCCTGGCCCGCGCCGGGCACCGGGTTGATCTGGTCACCCGCGCCAGCGAACCCGGCCAGCCCTATATGCATGAGGTCATGCCGGGCGTACGTGCATTCTTCTTACCGGCCGGCCCGCGCCATCCCGTTGCAAAAAGCCACACCGATGGCCTCATCGCCCCCTTCACGGTGGAATTCCGCCGGTGGATGGCCGAGCACGGCGGCGGCGTCGATCTTATCCACTCCCACCACTGGTTCGCGGGCGTAGCCTGCCTGCCCGTCGCCCAGGAAACCGGGCGCCCTCACGTGCAGTCCTTCCATTCGGTAGCTGCGCGGAAAGGCCAAAATCTTGCCGATGGTGAACCGCCGGAATCCTCCGGGCGGGTGCCCGGCGAGGAGCGCTGCGTGCGCGAATCAGACCTCATTATTGCGGTATCTCAAGCGGAAAAAGAGATGATCGCGCAGCGCTACGGCACTCCGCCCTGCCCGGTCGAAATCGTGCACCCGGGCGTGGATATTGAGATGTTCCGCCCGGCCCGCGCTGGTGGACTCGCTGCCGCCTCACCGGCCGCAGCGCCCACCGCCCCCGACTGCGTCACCGAGGTGACCGGCGGCCGGGACTACGTTTTCTTCGCCGCCCGCCTCCAACCCCTGAAAGCCCCGGATTTAGCGATTCGCGCGCTCGCGGAGCTGCCCGCCGGCACCCGCCCGCTCCTCGTTATTGCTGGGGCGGCCTCCGATGACTTCGCCGGCTACGAGGACCACTTGCGCGCCGTCGTAACCGAAACGGGAATGGAAAGTGACGTCCGCTTCATCGGGCCGCTCCCACGCACCGGCCTCGCGGCCTTCCTCGCCCACGCACAACTCCTCCTCAATCCCTCTTTCTCGGAAACTTTCGGGATTATCAACGTGGAAGCGGCTGCCTGCGGCACCCCCGTGGTGGCTTGGGATTCCTCCGGGATCCCCGAATCGGTGCACGGCGGCGTGACGGGCACCCTGTGCCGCAGCCGCGAGCCGCGCGAATGGGCCGGCGCGGTGCGGGCCTACCTGGACGATCCGGCTTTGCGGGCCCGGCACGGTGCCGCGGGGCGCGCCTTCGCCGAATCGCGCACCTGGGACGCGGTCGCGCGCGATTACGCCGCCGCCTACCGCAAACTCGGGAGGCACGCATGAGCACCGCCGGCGGAACCAACGCGCGCACCAACGCGCACACTGACGCGCGCACCAGCAGCCAGACCAGCGCGGGCACCAACGCAGTCCCCTACACCTGGGACCCCAGCGACCCGCTCTTCGCCCGCACCCTTTTCCTCCACGCCCACCCGGACGACGAAGCAATCCAAGCCGGCGGCCTCACCGCGCTCCTCACCGCCGCCGGGCATCGCGTCAGCATCCTCACCTGCACCCGCGGCGAAGAAGGCGAAGCGGTCCCCGGAACCCTGCCCGCCGGCGCGGGGGAGGCCGAACTTGTTGCCCGGCGCGAAGCGGAAATCACTCGAGCGCGCGCCATCCTCGGGGTCACGGACGGCTTCTGGCTCGGCACCTTGCCGGCCCTCGCACCCGGCGCCGCGCCGCGCCGCTACCGCGATTCCGGGATGGCTTGGATTGCACCCGGGGTCGCCGGCCCCGCGCCCAGCGCCGGCCCGCGCGCCTTTTCCCGCGCGGACCTGAGCGAAGAAATCGCAGATGCGCGGGCACTCCTCGCGCACGTGCGGCCCACCGTCATTATTGGGTACGACGCCGCAGCAAGCTACGGCCATCCCGACCACGTCCGCGTGCATCGCCTGGCCCGTGCCCTAGGCCGGGTGAGCGGAATTCCGGTGCTCGAGCTGGCATCCACTCCCGCGCAATCCGGATGGTGCTACCGCAACGCCCGGGCTCATGAAGCCACCGTGGTGGCGGCGCTGCGCTGCTATGCCTCCCAGCTGACCGTAGTTGATCGCGCGGATCCAGGGCTTGCTGGCCTGCCGGTTATTGGCGCCGCGGGAGCCGGCGCCCCGGCACCGGGCCCTGAGCCCGACTCCGAACCCGCCCCGCAGCTGCTTATCCGGCACGTGGGCGGCCAGCTCCAGGAGCTTCCGCTCTGGCCGGGATTGCGCCCGGCAGAGGAAGCGTCGTCGTTCCCCGCTGTGGATTCTTCCGCGCGTGCCGCTAGCATGCCCCAGCCTTCCACGCCGGTGGCAGAATAAGGCCGTAATTTTTGGCTTATTGCGGCGCGCATAGGGACTTTTACGCCGGACCTGAGTAGCGTTAAGGTTGTGACTCCTCTCTTCAGACGCTCATCTCGCCGGCATTCGGCTCGTGAATCTCTTTCTCGTGATACCGCCGCGGTTCCCGAGGCCGCCGCGCTGCCCGCGGGCGACCGTGACCCCGCGGAACCCGGGCAGGATACGCCCGTCGTTTCCTCACCGGCCGCGGCTGAGTCCGCCGCCAGCGCGGAAGCCGCCGGAAATTCCGCCACTCCAGCTCAGCAGGCACCGCAGGCCGGCGCTAGCGGCGTCGTACCGCACGGCGCCTCGGAAACCGCAGCTGTGCAACACGGAACTGAAAGTGACAGTAGTAGAGCGGAAGCGGAGGACCATCCCGCGCCGCTTCCCGCCCCGCAGCGCGAAGATCTCGTGTCGCGGGCCTATGCGGCCTGGCAGGAGGAGCTGGCCGCGCGGGCCGAGCGCGCGGCGGAGAATGTGGCCGCCCGGGTGTGCATTGATCTCACCCATCCGCACCCGACCGGGGGAGCGCAGTTTTCTTCCGGGGCGCCCACCCGCCTCACCTCGCTTATTCGGGAGGAGCGCAGCCAGCAGGAGGCCCTCGCTACCTGGCGTACCCTGCGGGACCAGGTGGCGCGCGCCGCGGAAGAATACGGGTACGCCCCGATTCAGCTGGCCAGCGGCAATCTGACGTGGACGGAGCTCCCGCCGCGTCGGCCCAGTGATGAGCTGGAGCCCGGCTATGAGGACACCGGCGAACTCAAGCTCGACCCGGAAGCGATGCGGGCCTGCGCGGAGGAAGCCGCTGTTCACGCGGCGGCCGGCGGTTCTGGCGCGAACGGTGCAGAGGCAGCCCTCGGGGAGGAGTCGGCCGGATTCGAGGAGTCGCTCGAGCAACCCGCCACCCAAGCCGCCTCGGAAGCTGCCGGGCAAAGCACCGCGCAAGCCGCCGCTTCCAACAGTGAAGAAACCCGGCAGGTGCGCGAAGTTAGCGTGCCGATTGTGTACCGCCTGCTGCAGGTGGAGGACGTGGGCACGGATGCCCTTATCCAAACCACCCCGGCCCTGTCCGTCAATCCGGATATTGTGAGCGCGCTGCGCCAGCACGGCGCCCCGGTGCGCGAATTGGCCCAGCTCACCCGGGTGGAGCGGGCCACCGAAGATGAACTTATTACCCGGGTGCGGCGTCTATCGCATCTCTACCTGCCCGGGGCTTCCTACCGTCCGCAGGTGCTGCTGGGCATGTTTGCCGATCCGGCCGCGCGCGCGATTACCGACGCGGAGCTGCTGCGCCCGGTCATGATTCGTTCCGGGGTGCTCGCGGCAATTGCCGGGGATCGCGGAACCCACCAGCTCACCAGCGCCCCGCTCCCACCGGCCGAAAAACGCGACCGGGCCCCCGAAGGCGAACGCGGAGTGGGCGATTTGGATGTGGCTGAACTTGCCGCGGTGGAAGCCGTGGCAACTGGCCGCGACGTCGTGATCGATACCCCGCCGGGAAGCGCGGACGTGACCACCCTGGTCGCGATTGCCGCGGACGCAGCCGCATCCAGCCGCTCCGTCCTCTATATTCCCGGCAGTCGGGCGCGGCGCGCCGCGGTGACCGCGCGGGCCGGTGAGCTCGGCGTGGGGGAACTGCTCATTGATCTTTCTGATATTAACGGCGCGGCTTTGCGGCTGCGCCAGGGCCTGCGCCAAAAGTTCCCGCAGATCGACGAAGAACGCACCCTGGCCGTGCGCCGCGATCTCAAGGCGGCGCGCCGCAGCCTGCGCGGCTACGTGAACGCTCTGCACGCCGTCGATCCGGTGTGGAATACCTCGGTATATGACGTGCTTGAGCATTTGGCCGAGCTCGCCGCCCAGCCCCAGGGCCCGGCCACGAAGGTGCGCCTGGATGCCACCGCTGCGGCGCGCGTTCGTGAGGATCGGGAGGCGGTGCTCGAACGGCTCGCGGAGGCGAGTCGCGCCGGGGCTTTTAGCGGGGGCGGGAATTCGGAATGGTTGCGCGCGCAGGTGCGCACGGAGGACGACGCCGCCCGCGCCTTCTCCACCGTGACCCGCATGGCCACCGAAACCCTTCCCCTGGTTATGGAGCAATCCCAGCGGGTGGCCGGGGAGACCGGCCTGGCCCGCCCGAAGACCCTGGCTCAGTGGATGGAACAAATCAAGATGCTCGAAGGGATCGCCGATACCCTCGAGGTCTTCAAACCCGCCGTGTATGAGCGCTCGGTTGCCGATATGGTGATCGCCACCGCGAGTGATGAATGGCGCGCCGAGCACGGCGAAAGCATGAAACGTGCCCAGCGCCGCGCCCTGACCAAGCAGGCCCGCGATTTTGTGCGCCCCGGGATCCGGGTGGCGGATATGCACGCGGCCCTGAGCGAAGTGGCACGCCAGCGCGATATCTGGCGCCGCTACAGCGCGGAAAGCGATTGGCCCACCCTCCCCGAGGGCATGACGATGATCCGGGCCACCGCCGCGGAAGTGGACGGGCAGGTGCGTGAACTCGAAGAATTCCTCCCGCACCGCGCCGGCCTGCGCCGCGAACCCATCGAAAACGTGCTGGCCCTGGTGCGCACCCTGGTCTCCCAGCGCCGGGTGCTCGATTCCCAGCCGCGCCGCATCGACCTGCTCCACGACCTTGAGGACAGCGGCCTGGGAGATTTCGCCCGCGATATGGCCCGCCGCGAAGTGAGCGGGGAAGCGGTGGCCGCCGAACTCGACCTGGCCTACACCAACTCTGTGTTCGAACAGCTCATCGCTCGGAATACCGTGCTGGCCCAGGCCGGCCCGCAACAGCTGGCCATGCTTGTACACACGGTGCGGGATCTGGATCGCGAACACGTGGAGAGCCTGCCCGGGCCGGTGCTGCGCGCCGCAATTACCCATATGCAATCGGTGGCCCGCAAGCAGCGCGAAGAAACCGTGGCGGTGGACCGCTACCTGGCCCGCGCCGGCGTGAGCGCGCTGGCCGACGTGGCCGCTTCAGCAACCGCGCTGGTCCAGGCGGCCCGCCCTGTATGGGTGGTGCCCCCGGCTCTGGTCCCGGAGCTCATCCCCACCCTGCCCTGGGCGGATGTGGTGATTCTGGACGGTATCGAGGATGTTCCGCTCGCCGCGGTGGTCGCCCTCATGGCGCGCGGCTCGCAGCTCGTCGTCCTCGGTGACGTGGCGCGGGCGGGCGCGGATAGCGCGCTCGCGGCCCTGGCCGATGCGCTTCCGGTGTGCGAACTTCCCACGTTCCGTGCGCATCACGATGATCTTGCCCTCGCCTGCTTGCGCACCCTCGGGTACGACGACGCCGACCGCGCCGCTCCGGCGGGGCGGGTGCGCCGGGCGGACCGCCTGCAGGTAGTGGACGGACGCGGGGTTCCCTCCCCGAATACCGGAATGGTGGAAGCCCCCAGCGCGGAAGTGGACGCGGTGGTGGATGCGGTGGTGGATCACCTCCTCACCCGCCCGGAGGAATCCCTCGCGGTTATTACGATTTCGCGTTTGCATGCCGTGCATGTGCGCGCGGCGGTGGAACGCACCATCGCCAATAGCCCGGCGTTGACCGAGGCGGGCGAATCCGCGTCCAGCCTGGTGCCGGTGGTGGATATTACCGGGGCGAGCGGGCTGCGGCGCGACCGGGTTATTTTCTCGGTGGGCTTCGGCAAGACGGTGCACGGCCGGGTGCTTCATACTTTCGGCCCGCTTACCGAAGCGGAAGGCGCGCGCTACCTGAGCGAGGCACTCCTGGTTCCCAGCCGCTATATGAGTGTCATTTCTTCGCTGGGCCCCGGCGATATCGGGGTGGATGACCTTTCCGGGGCGGCGCCCCGGCTCCTGGCCACCCTGCTGGAGACGGCCGCCCGGGAAGAACTACTCATCGGGGCGGACGAGGACGTGGCCAAGGCCAGCCCGCTGCTCTTCGACCTGGCCGCGCGCCTGCGCGGGCGCGGGCTTTTCACCGCCCTCTACTACGGCTACGACGCCGGCTTGCGCATCCCCCTGGTTGTTGCCGAACACGAAGGCGATTGGCGGGTGGCTGTTCTGACCGACGACGCCGATTACGTTGCCGAACCATCGCTGCGCCGCCGGGACCGCTACCGGGTCGAGATGCTCGAGGATTTGGGCTGGAAGGTGGTCCAAACCTTCTCCTCCTCGATTTTCCTTGATCCGGAATCTGAGGCGGACCGTATCGAAGCGCTCGTGCGGGTGGTGCGCCGCGATGAGGCCGCCGCGCGCCACCGGGCTGAAGATACCCCCGCGTTTGGGGCGGACGTCGCGGATGTGGCGGATGAAGCGGATGTTGCTGCGGCGGGTGCTGGTGGCGATGCTGGCGCATCGGGCGCGCCGGGTGCCGCGGGCGCGCCGGGCGCCGGAATGCCGGGCGCTGCTAGCACGGAAAGCGCGGAAGCTCAGCAGGGCGAAGCCGGCGCAGATAACAGTTCAGGTACGCACACCCCGGCCTCGGGTAGCGCGGCCGGCAGTGCACAGGCCGGAACTTCCGCGCCGGATCCGGAAGCATCGCGGCGAGCCCGAGGAAAGAAACCCGCGGTGCGGCCGGGCCTGCCGCTAGCCGCCTACTCGGATGACCAGCTTGATGACATGGTGGCCTGGATTGCCTCCGATGGGGTGGCCCGTAACTCCGAACAGCTGGTGGAAGAACTGCGCAGCGAACTTGATATTCGCCGCCGCGGGCCCCAGGCCGATGCGGTGCTCGGTAACGTGGTGCGCCGCTCCGGCCTGGCCCAGGATTAGGCGCGCGGCCGTGGCGAGCAAGGCACATTCCGGAAGCACCCACCGGGTGGTAAATAACAGCCAGGTTGCAGATAGCAGCCAGGGGGATAGTGCTCAGCAGGCAAGACGCGTCCACCGGGCGGTGGTGCGCCTCTCCGAGGTAGATGCCCGGCGGGTGGAAAGTGGCGAACTCAAGGACGCCGCCGAAGCCCTCCAGCGCCTCGCGCGCGGGGACGGGGGAGCGACCCTACCGCACCCGGATACGCCCACCAAAAAATCCGCGTTAAAAAAGAGCGCCCCGGGGGCCACTACCGTGGCACCCCGGGACGCGGCCGTATCCGCACGCGATATTCGCACGCGAGATATTGTGGCGCGCACCGCTCACGAACAGAGCATTCTTGACGAACGCCCGCCCCACTTCGGCAAGCTCTAAATATCGGCAAGCTCTAAGCGGTAGCGGACTCCGGAAAACAGCGAAGCCCCGCACCCGCTCAGAACCGCGCGAGTTCAGAACTGCACGTATTCGAGCGGTGAGTCGCGCCGATTAGCCGAGCACATTAGTCGCGCGGATTAGTCGGGCACATCAATCGCGCAGATTAGTCGCGCTTGGCACGCAGCTCATCACGGATTTCCTTGAGGAGGATGAGCTGGGGATCTTCCGGGGCCTCCGCGGCCGGCTTGGCGTGGCGTTCACGCATCTTATTCATGGGGAGTACCAGGAAGAAGTACAGCGCGAAAGCCACGATGAAGAAATTGACCACCGCGGTGAGGAAGCTCCCGAATTGGATTTCGCCCCCACCCAGGTGCCACACAAAATTACCGTCAAAATTCGGCTGGCCGAAAATCGCGGCGATAAGCGGCATGAGAATATGGTCCGTCAGGGACTTCACCACGGCTGAGAAAGCCGCACCGACGATAACACCGACGGCGAGGTCCATGACGTTACCCTGCATAATGAATTTCTTGAAACCCGCGAGCACCTTCCATCCTTTCGCGCGGAGCGCCACCGGGAATGCCCCGGCGGCAGAAACTATGGAGGGGCTACCAACACTGCCCGCAAAGAATCCGCGGCAGCATAGCCCACGATAAGATTAGCGTCTTTTTCGCGAACAACCAGGTAGAGCACCCGATATGTGACACCCTCGGAGAGCATGCCGGCATTCTTTTCCTCTTCGCCGATTCCCACCACCGCGGCTCGTTCCACCACCCGGACTGCTCCGGCCTCCGTACTATGTTCCGGGGCCGGCGCATATAAGCCAATAAAATTGCCCGGCTCAATAAAGCTCCCGGTCCCATCGGAAGCCACCCGCACCGCCACCACCACGTGCCCGGCGGGTGGATCACGTAAGAATTCTTGGGAGAGCAGCACCCCGCGGGCTAGGGGATACCCGGCCGGAATATTAGCGGCCAGGCGCTGCCCGCTGGCCTCAGCTTGCGAAGAAAGCGCATTCTCCGGAATGAGATCCCGGGCCACGGTGCGCGCCTCCACATCACGCCCGCTCAGCACATGCCCGGCCGCTAGATTGCGGCGCGCGACCAGCACTTGCCCGGTTTCCGGGTAGCGGCGCTCAATCGCCTGAAGAATAGTGAAAAAAGCCAGGAGGGCAACCCCGGCCAGCAGCAGATGGCGTGCCCGCCACAGCCGCGTGTGGATACCAGTCATAGCTTGAGGCTAGCGAGGAATGCTCAGCCGCCAACCAGAAGTGGGCCCGCCTGTGGATACCGGCAGCGTTTCGCGAAGCTGGGGATAAACCGAGCTGCGCCGTCGTACTTAGTTCTGCGTGGAGCTCCCACCCGAAGAACGCGAGTCATTGTGGTAGAAACCCGAACCCTTGAACACGATTGCGCTAATCCCTGCCATTACCTTCCGCAATGCGTCTTTCCCGCACTCCGGGCACGTGACCAGGGCGGTGGCTGTCATCGACTGGTGCGCATCAAAATGGTGACCGCAATTGTCACAACGGTAACTGTAGGTAGGCACGTTCTTCCTTTCCGGGCCGGTGGCCGAGCCGAGGGG
This sequence comes from Actinotignum timonense, assembly GCF_030216305.1. GTDB lineage: Bacteria > Actinomycetota > Actinomycetes > Actinomycetales > Actinomycetaceae > Actinotignum > Actinotignum timonense_A. The sequence continues at coordinate 113,859 of NZ_JASOKT010000002.1, forward strand.
CGGCCGGCACAAGCCGTACGGCGCATTATTCTAGCGCGTGACACGTGCCCTCGGGGAAGTCGCCCGCAACCCTAGTGCAGGGGAGAATGTCCGCCCAGGTCCACCACGGTCTCGGGGAGCAGAACGTAACGCACCGGCACGTCCATCTCATCGTGGGGGAGGGGCGTGTGCACGTATTCTTCGGGCCATATCAGGGCGCCGACCGGGGTGGCGCTATCGAGCTGCTTGAGCACGCGGTCATACCAGCCCCCGCCCTGGCCCAGGCGCACGCCGTCGTGATTGACGAGCAGCGCGGGGATAAAAGCGGCGTCTACCTCGCGTAATACCGTGGAATCGAGGGCTTCGCCCCGGGGTGCGGGCGGGCGGCCGGGGGCCTGGTCGGTGAGATTCTCCGCGCCGGTGTAGCGCGCCCACTGGCGGGTGAGCCCGGGGCCGAGCTTGGGGACAAGGAGGGTGCGCCCGCTGGCCACAATGGCATCGCATAGGGCCCGGGTGCCCGGTTCGTTATTGACGGAAATATAGCCGGCAACCGTGGTGGCGGTGCCGAGGAAATCCAGCACGGTGGTGACCCAGCGGGCTTCGGCTTCCTCCCGGGCTGCGGGCGTGCGCTTGGCCCGAGCCGCGCGCACCGTTGCGCGCAAGGCCTGTTTGGCTTCCGGCACCGCCATCGCGGAGACGTCAGGAAGAGATATGGTGTGGTCGGTCATGGCACCAGTGTGGCACGAGGTGCTGGATGCCCGCTAGGAGTAAGGCCCTTGTGGTGTGGAGTCAAGGCCCGTCGTGCTCTAATAACAAGGCCCGTGCGCGCGGCGTGAGCGCCGGCAGGCCCCCAAACCGGTACGCTGTGCTGTGTACCGAGGAGGAATACGTGAAAACAGTAGCCGAGCAACTCGATGAATTCTTAAAGGTCGCCCAGCCTTTGGAGGCTCTCGATGTGGAGCTTGCCGACGCGATGGGTTGTATTCTTGCCGAAAACGTCGTCGCAACTGTTGATGTTCCTCACACCGACCTGGCGGCTCTGGATGGGTACGCGGTGCGCGCGGACGAAACTTTCGGTGCCGAGCCCGCACGCCCGGTGCATTTCCCGGTGACCGATGATATTTTCGCCGTCACCACCGACCGCATCGCCCACACTCCCGGCGCGGCGGCCCGCATTGCTTCCGGGGCGCGGATGCCCACGGGCGCGGACGCCGTTGTTCCCCTTATCGATACGGATCACGGGGAAGCGCAGGTGGATATTACGGCGCGCGTGGCCCCCGGGGAGAATGTGCGCGCGCAGGGTGAGGACCTGCGGGCCGGCACCACGATTCTGGAAGAAGGCACCCGTATCGGGGCGCGCCATATTGCCTTGCTGGCGGCGGCCGGGCGCGACCGGGTACGGGTGCGCCCGGCGCCGCGCGTCGTCGTGATGTCTGTGGGCGATGAACTGGTGGCGCCCGGAAAAGCTTTGGGGAACGGAAAGATTTACGACGCGAATTCGCACGCGCTTGCCACCGCGGTGCGTAACGCCGGGGCGGTTGCGTATCGCGTACCGGCGGTTTCCGATGACCGGCATCTTTTGCGCGAGTCCTTGGAGGACCAGCTGCTGCGCGCTGACGTTATCCTCACCACCGGCGGTTTGAGTTACGGGGGTGGAGATACCCTCAAGGAGGTCCTGTCCCCGCTCGGTTCGATGCGGTTCGACGCCGTCGCTATGAATCCGGGCCGGCACGTCGGGGTGGGTACCATCGGGGGCGACGTCGCAAATTCGGCACTCATGTTCTGCCTTCCGGGCAACCCGGTGGCCGCGCTGGTGTGCTTCGAGGTGTTTGTGCGCCCCTCGCTGCGGAAAATGGCCGGCTACAAGCATGTGACCCCGCGCTCGATCCGGGCTCGGGCGGCGCGCGGGCTGCTCTCCCGGCCCGGCGTGCAAGATTACGTGCGGGTGCAGGTGTACGGCGATCCGCGCGCCGGCTACGAATTTGACCCGGTGGGGGATGTGGAGCTGCTCTCCCTGGCGAATTTCGCGAAATCGAACGGGCTCGCGGTGGTTCCCGCGGATAAGGAAAGCGTGGGAATTGGCGACGAATTAGAGTGCATGATTCTCAACGGGTAAGCCCAGCTTGAAGGGATAGCCCTGCTCAACAACCCCATTCGTCCCACGAATCACATCGTTGTTATTCTCTCTACGAAAGTAACGGCGCGTCCCTGCCTGAGCGCCCCGCGATTGGTTAAAGTGGCTGTGTGGGATTCCAGGGATACGCGTTGATGGCAGTAGTTGTGCTGCTCATGGTCTATGTCATCCCTGGTGTGTATCGGCGGCGCGTCATCCTCGCGGATGTGCGCATCGACGAACGCTATTCACCCCAGCTACGCACCCTCGCGCTGCCGGACGGAACGGCGGGCGTGGAAACGGGCGGGCCAACCGGGGCCATTTTTTTCCGGAAGCCGGAGGTCATCATGGCAGAGAACGACGAACGCGATATTCTTCCACCCAGCGCGGGGGGTAATGTGCGCACCCTGGCGCGGGAACGCGCGCGCCGTAAGGCACGTATTTCCCAACGCGCGGCAAATCGGCAGCGCGGTTTTGTGGTTGCGGGCGCTTTAGGCTTGCTTATTGTGGTGCTCGGCGCTCTTGCTTTTACGACGACGATGCCACGTTGGATTTTCTACGTTGCTGTGGGCATCGGGGTGCTGTACGGGGCGGGCTTCGGCTACCTCCTCAGTGAAATGGGGAAGGCAACCGCTCGTGACCGTGAGGATATTGCCGAGCTCACCGAGGAACTTGGTATCCGGAAGACCCGCGGGGCGCAGCGCCATTCGCGCCGCCCGGCTCGCCCGCGCCCCGGGCGTTCGGCGGTCTCGGCGGCTTCCGCCCATTCGGCTTTGAGCGCGGCCAGCGCGGCCCTGGGAAGCGATGACCTCGGGGCGCTGACGGCCGATGCGAGCCGCAGTGCGGACCTGGGGCGGAGCGCTGATCTCAGCCGGAGCGCGGCGAGCGCGAGTGCGGGGAGTAGGAGCGCGGCCACCACGCCAACGGCTGCTTCGGCGGCCACCGGCGGCGCAAATGCGGCTGGCGAAGGTGAAGCTGCTGGCGATGCTCGTGACGGTGCCGCTGGTGAAGCTCGCGATGCTCAGGCTGCGAGTACCGAGGAACATGATGCCGGGGTGAACCCGGGAAAAGCACGGAGCCGGAACGCGGGGGCGCGGGCGCCTAAGCGCCGTTCCGGCATTTCGGTGACCCTTGAACAGGGGATTATCGCCACGGAAGATTTCGCTCCTATCGCCGGTTCGCAGCGTGAACAAGCGGAGAAACTTCCTAAGCGTTTCGTTGCGGGGGCGGTCCCGCGCCGCCAGCTGCCCAGCTATACGCTCAAGCCGCAGATCCAACAGCGAACGGTAGCGCCCTACCAAGCCCCTGAAGCTCCGGTAGCTCCGGTACCATACCGCCCGAAGGAGATTGGCGAGCGGGTGACGTTTGTGGATGCTGTGGCGCAAGGCGCGGCGGCTTCCGCAGTGCCGGCGGGTCAAGCTGCGTCGCAAAGCAGCGCGCCGGCACCGAAGGCCGAAGCCGCAGTGCCTCCTGCCCAGGTGGCTGCACCTGCGCATGACGGCCTCGCGGGTGGGGCGGCTCTGGACGAGCTGCTGCGCAAGCGCCGCGCGTAGCTGTGGTAGGCCGAGGCAGCCTGGTTGACTGATGTGCTGCCGCGCCGCGGGTACTAACTGAAAAGGAAGATCGGGGAGTGGTGTAATGGGAACCACTCCCCGAAATTTCATTCCGGGCCGTTCGGGTGCTAAACTAATCAGGTCTTTGGGGCTATGGCGCAGTTGGTAGCGCGTCTCGTTCGCAATGAGAAGGTCAGGGGTTCGAATCCCCTTAGCTCCACCATTCTGGCTAATAAATACTCACACCACATTTCTATTCATTTACCGAAGTCTGCTTTTCGGAAGTCAGGGATTTAGTTGGACTTCTTCTGCTGGTAAAACGTGGACATCCAGTTCTAGCGCTGGGGCTTCAGTTTTAACAATGAGCTTTTCGATCCGGCCTACAGCCGTGCAGTGCTGTGGAGCATTCGGTAGTACTCCTTCGATAACTGCCACCTCAATGCGTCCATCAGTTTCCTTGGTGACGGTACGCAACTTGAAACATTTGGGGTCACCCGTGATAACGGTGAAAGTCAGCTCGTGTGAATCTGTAACTTCGTACTGCGTCCAGTTGATGAGCTTTTCCGAGTGCAAAGTGGTTTTGCCGTTTGAACAACCCCAAAGCATAACAATGACGCTTAGGAGTACTGTTAACCCTCTTCCGATTTGCCTTGGCGGCCATTTAATCATTCCGACTCCGAACCCGGCCTATTGGACCGGTTGTGACGTATGTGCGGATCTTGGAAAGTCGTAACCCCGGCGATTTAGCCGAGGCTAGGGATCGTTCCGGGGTCTTCGATATTCAGGCTACCATGGGCGATACGGTCGCGGAGGCTTCCTTCTACTCCAAAATTCTGTCGTAGGCCACTGATAAACTGCGAGCATGTCACAGAGTATTCGTCGTCCCATTGCTGTGGACCTCTTTTCGGGTGCCGGCGGGCTTTCTCTCGGCCTTGAGGAAGCCGGGTATGACGTTACCGCGTCCGTTGAATACGATCCGATCCACGCTGCTGTCCACGAATTTAATTTCCCCTACGGTAAGACTTTCTGCGCGGACGTGCGTAACGTCAGCGGCGCTATGATCCGCTCCGAATCAGATATTCAGGATCAAGAGATTCACCTTGTGGCAGGAGGTCCACCCTGCCAGGGGATCTCACTGATAGGCAAACGAGCTCTGGACGATGAACGTAATTCCCTCCTCAAGGAATATGTCCGTTTAGTCCTGGAATTGCGCCCGCGCTACTTCGTTATGGAAAACGTTGCGGGGCTAACTATCGGTTCGCACCGGCAGCTCCTCGACGAAGTTATCGCACTATTTGTCTCTCACGGGGACTATCGCATTGTCGAGCCAGTATCGGTGCTACAGGCAGCAGATTTTGGCACTCCACAATCCCGAAAAAGGCTCTTCTTATTGGGCTATCGGCAGGACTGCCCGCGCCCCAGCTACCCGAGTCCACGGTATACGCCACGCCGTATCGATGGTTCACTCCCGGAAGAGAGTCTGCTCCCGTTGGGTCCCAGTGTCAGTGACGCTCTTGCAGATCTACCCGATGCAGATACTTTTGAGGAATTGCTGCGCGGTGACTCGGTGGCGAGCACTGAATATTCGGAACCAAGCCCCTACGCGGCAATCCTGCGTGGTATCACACAAGATCTGAGGAATTACGCCCGGCCGCGCCCGGCCGTGGGTAATCGGCTTACTGCATCCGCACGAACAGTTCATACTCAAAAATCAATTGACCGATTCACCGCTACTCTTCCCGGAACAACCGAACGTATCAGCAGATTCCTTCGGCTTCACCCAGAAGGAATCTGCAATACCTTGCGGGCCGGTACTGCCTCAGACCGTGGTGCGTACACAGCTCCCCGCCCTATTCATCCCGTCCATCCTCGGGTAATTACAGTACGGGAAGCAGCACGTTTGCATGGCTACCCGGATTGGTTCAGATTCCACGTAACCAAGTGGAACGGATTCAGAGAAATCGGAAATTCCGTTCCTGTCATGCTTGGCCGCGCGGTAGCCGCAGAGCTACTCAAGGCTGATAACGTAACGCCTACCCGCGGTGAATTCACCTCGCTCGGCGATGAAGCATTACTTTCTTTCACCGCGACCGAGGCCCACGCGCACTTCGGGCTCACGGAACGCGTTATTCCGCAACGGATGCGCACAGCTTGCTAGGAAATTCCCATCAGCTGCGGAATACACGCCTCAGCTCTGGCCGCTCCCCGCCCGCATCCCGCCTGCTTAGCGTGCAGCCGTACGCTCGGTGAGGCGCCGGTGGGAGAGCGTGAGAACGCGATCCGCGCCGCGGGCAATATCCGCGGAGTGCGTGACAAGAATGACGCACTTGCCGTGCAGATGTGCGGCGTCGTGCAAAATCTGGACCACGCCGCGCGCGGTGTCCTCATCAAGGTTCCCCGTCGGCTCGTCCGCAAGAATCACCGGCGCGGGTGAGGCCAGCGCCCGCGCAATCGCCACCCGCTGCTGCTGCCCACCAGAAAGCCGCAGCACATTGCGGTGAATCTCATCCTCACTCAACCCCAGCTCCAGCAGCACGGAACTATCCGCCCGCCGATCCACCAACCGCACATTCTCCAGCGGCGTCAAGTAATCAATGAGATTGTAATTCTGGAACACCAGCGAAATATGGGCGCGGCGGTGATGGGCGTAGCCCGTCGTCGCAATATCCACGCCCTCAAAAAGCACCGCGCCCTTCGTGGGCGTATCCAAACCCGCCAGCAAACTCAACAGCGTCGATTTCCCGGCACCCGAAGCTCCCAGCAGCGCCGTAACCGTACCCGGCTCGAAACCCGCGCACACATCGGTCAGCACCTTCGCGCCGCTACCCGGGTAGCTGTAACTCACGTGATCAAGTTCCATAACATTCATAATCTTTTCCTAACTCAGTGACGAAAGAATCTGCCGGGGAGACCGGCGCAAAATCGGAAACAGCGCAATAGCCAGCGCCACGGCAAGAATCCCGGCGCCAACACCCAGCGCCCACGCAATATCCGCGCCGCTCACCGCCACCGGCGGCAACCCGGCCAGCGCGCCCGGTGCCGCACCGTCCACAACGGCCCGCCCGACGAGCGCGGTAAGCTGGCGCCCCGCAAGAATAGCGACGACGCCGCCAGCCAGCGCCAGCGCGCCCAACTCAAGCGCGAAACCGCCGGCAATCACGCGGCGCCGCTGCCCGAGCGAGAGCAGCACCCCAATTTCCCGCATACGCCCACGCACCCACAGGGCCAACACCGCCGCGGCAATCACCACGCCGGCAGCGCAGGCACCGCTGAGCAGCGCACTCAGCAGCCCCTCCACGCTATCCACCGCGCGCAGCACCCCGGTGAAACTCGCGGCATTGTGCTCGTAGCTGAGATCGGGGAGCGTGGCGCGGGCCGCGGCCAGGCTGGCGGGTAACTCGCTCGCGCTCGCGGTGAAACACCGCACCCGGGTGGCACCCGCGTCCCCGCTGAGCTCACGGCCGGCCGCGCTATCCACGAGGATGCGATTCGCGGCTGCGTTTGCCGGCAACCCGGAAGGATTCGGGGTGGTGCCGTCGAAAATCCCGGTGACCTGGCGGGTGACCTCGCCGGCCGGGCCGCGTAGCCGTAGCTCATCGCCAAGCCGCAAGCTATTCGCCTCGGCGAAATCGCGGTGGATGAGGGCGCCCGGTTTCGCGCTGCTGTTCATCTGTCCGGACGTGAGCCGGTAAAGCTTGGCCGCGAAAGCCGGGAAACGCGCCGGATCCGAGCTCGCGGTCACCGTCACCGCGCCCATGACTCCGGCATCCAGCTGCACCCCGCCCGCGGTCGCCACCGCTGTAGCACCTACCGGAGTGGCCAGAATATCTTGCTCGGTGGCAGTGCTCGCCACTCCAGGCAGCGCCGCGAGCTGGCTGGCCTGGGCCGGACTCAGGGTGGGCGCGGCTTGGGTCAGCGGATTATCGCGGGGGGTGGTATGTGGGCTATCGCTTGGGACCGCATCACCCGCATTGCCCGGCGAACCAGCAGGCGAAGTTTCGGCCGAACCATCTGCCGAAGTAGCCGGCGCGCTCGCCACGAACCCGGCTCCCACCTGGGCGTCAATAGCAGTGCGCAGCTGTCCCATGGCCCCGCGCACTCCTGCCTGCGCCACCAGCGCCGTAAAAATCACGCTAATAACCACGAAAAGCAGGATGTTGCGAACCGGGCGGCGCCGCAGCGCGAGCCCGGCGCGGCTCGCTGCGCTCATGGGTGCGGGGAGCTGAGTCCCCTGTGGCTCGCTATCGCGCACTCGCGCACCATCGCCCACTAGCGCACCGTCACCCACGTGCCCACTTTCGGGAGTTACCCCACTCATGCCGCACTCACCAGCAGCTTGCGCGGGGAGGTGCGCAGCATGGGAAGAGCCGCCAGCACGGTTGCCCCGATAAGCACGGCGAGGGTGAGGGCCAGAGCGAGCGTCGTCGTACCCGCACTCAACTGGACCGCAAGATCATCCAAGGTTCGGGTGGCCGTGGTGACATCCACCCCGCCCCCGAGCGGGGCCTGCGAGGTGAGCTCCTCCATCCCGGATTTCTTCACTGAGGCCAGCACACTGGTCCCCACCCGCTGGGCGACCACGGTGCTGAGCGCCACCCCGCACGCCGCCGCCGGAATAGTAATAAAGAGCAGCTCCACCAGGTACTGGCCCAGAATCTTCGCTTTCGAGGTGCCGATAGCGAGCAGCACGCCAGTTTCGCGGCGGCGTTCGCGCAGCCAGAGCACCAGAACCAGGCTAAGAAGCGCGAGGGCAAGGAGCGCCGTCGTAATAATCGCGCCGGTCATGACGCTCTGTACCCCGGCCACCGCGCCGGTAATCCCGGTGAGCAGCTGGGAGGTGCGGGTGAGCTGATAGTTACGCCAATCGATGGGCAGGCCGCGCGCCTCCTTCATGACCGTTTCGCTATCGGTGCCGTCGGCCACGAAGAAGGTGGTGTCTTGGTAGATCTCGGTTTCCGGGGTGTAGGCGTAGAGCGTGCGGGTGGTGGCGAGGTCCGTGTAGACCGCGTTGGCGAAAAGTTCGAGGCGGCGCGCGGCCGGCTGCGGATTATCCCCGCGCACCAGCCCCACGATTTCCACGGTGACTTCCGCGGTGGATTTCTTCGTATTGTCGTAATCGTAGGGGTTTCCGCGCAGGGTGAGTTTCGAGCCCACGGTCAGGCCGTTGAGCCGCGCCAAATCCTCGTGAATAATCGCCTTATTTTTATCTTCGCGGGTAATATGCCGCCCGGCCACCAGCTCGAGGGTGCCGCTGCGAATATTCGTTTCATCAGCGCTGGAACTCACCCCGCGCACGCTCACCGCGTTGCCGAGCTGCGCCTCGCGCTTGGCGTCATATTCCTGGCGATCCAGCCGAGCCACCTTGGCACCCACCAGATCCGCGGTCACATCCTGGCGCGCGGTGTAGCGATCCACCCCGGGCAGGGCGGCGATTCGCTCCACGTCCGCGGGTTTGACCGTGCCGCCCCCGCGCGGGGTGCCGGAGTTATAGGGGGAGTTCTCCAGCACGAAACCGGAGCCCAGGGTGCGTTCCGCGTCGCGGCCCGCGGCGGCTGAGGCTGTGCGCACCGCCCCGGCCGAAACCAGCACGGTCACCACCACTGTGATAATGACGAAAAGAAGCAGGGTACGGATATGTTTTCGGGCGACGTAACGCCACGCGCGTCCAGCTAAGGTCACTACCGGGTACCTTTCATGTCTTCGGGAAAATTTCTGATAGGTAGTAGCTTTTCTCAGCTTACTGGAGACTTCCTGGAGGCTTCGTGAAGAGAATGTGAAGAGCCGTTCGCGAGGCTCTGCGCGCCGGGAGCCACTATGATGGGAGAGCGGCCTTCTTCCCCGCGCCCACCCTCAGCGAAAGGCGAGCATGCAGTTCATCTCCACGCGTTCCGGGATGGAACCGGCTTCTTTTACCGATATTCTGCTCGACGGCCTGGCCCCGGACGGCGGCTTGGTGGTGCCCGCCAGCATCCCGCAGGTGGATGCTGCCCAGCTCGAAGCCTGGCGCACCCTGAGCTACCCGGAGCTGGCCGCCGCGATTATTGGCCTGTACGCCACCGATATTCCCACCGCGGACCTCGCGCGCCTCACCGCGGCCGCCTATAGCCCGCAGAATTTCCCGGGCGGGGTGCCGCTGCGCCGCGTGGATAACACCCTCGTGCTGGTGGGCCTATCCGAAGGCCCCACCATGGCCTTCAAGGATCTCGCCATGCAATTCCTGGGCCAGGCCATTCCCTACGTGCTGGCCGCCACCGGGCGCGAACTCACCATCCTGGGCGCCACCTCGGGGGATACTGGCTCCTCGGCGGAATACGCCTTCCGCGGCCAGCCGGGCGTGCAGGTGGTTATGCTCTCCCCGCGCGGGCGCATGTCCGCGGTGCAGCGCGCCCAAATGTATTCCCTCCAGGACGCCAATATCCACAACCTCGTCGTCGATGGCGTTTTCGACGACTGCCAAGATATCGTCAAAACCCTCAGCTCGGATATCGATTTCAAAACCCGCTACCGCATCGGCGCGGTCAATTCCATCAACTTCGGGCGGATCGCCGCGCAGATCGTCTACTACTTCTGGGCGTGGTTGCGTTATACCGATGGCACTTTTTCGCAGGCTTTGAACGACGACGCCGCCGCTGGCGCGGCCGCCCCTCCCGCTCCCGGTGGGGCCGGCGGGGAAGGGGCCGGGGCCAGCCAGGTGGATTTCTGTGTGCCCTCGGGTAACTTTGGCAATATTTACGCCGGTCACCTGGCCCGCTGCATGGGCCTGCCCATCCGCCGCCTGCTGTTGGCCACCAACGAAAATAATGTGCTGGAAGAATTCTTCACCACCGGGCGCTATACCCCGCGCTCGCGCGAGCACACCTTCGCCACCTCCAGCCCCTCCATGGATATTTCCAAGGCCTCCAATGTGGAGCGGTTCATCTGGCAGGTGCTGGGGGAGGATTTCCCGGCCGCCTGGGCGCAGCTGAGCGCCACCGGGACGTTAGATATGCGCGATTATCTGCCGGAATTCGGGGAGACATTCGGTTTCGCGGCCTCCTCATCCCACCATGCGGACCGCCTGGCTGCTATCGAATGGACCTACCGGACCAGCGGGATTCTCATTGACCCACATACCGCGGACGCGGTCACGGTGGCCCGCCGCCTGAGCGACGGCGCGGTCACGGTGCTCGCCATGGAAACCGCCCGCCCGGAGAAATTCGCGCATACCGTGCGTGAAGCGGTCGGGGATGTGGCCGATGGCCTGGAGGAACGCCTGGCCGGGCTGCTCGCCCTCCCGCAGCGTGCAACCCAGGTTCCCGCCGGTCCGGAAGCGGTGCGCGAGTACATCGCCACGCATTGCGCTTAGTGGGCAGGGGGTGGGTTCCCCGCGCGGCGCTGCGCGCCGCGCGCGTCGTCGTACCACCTTTGGGTGAGCGCGCCCGGAACCGGAGCGGCTCCGGGTAGTATTAGGGTGATGAGCCGCGCGATTGGCGCCGTCGCCCGCGCACGAGCCTAAATAGAACGGGGTGTATCCATGGCACGCATTTTCGTTGTTGGAAGCATGAATTCCGATACTTTCCTCAAGGTGGAGAATTTTGTGGAGCCGGGAGAAACAATTTCCGCGCTCAGCTCCCACACCGCGCTGGGCGGGAAGGGCCTCAACCAGGCGGTTGCCGCGGCCCGCATGGGAATTCCCGTTACGATGGTGGCCGCCCTCGGGCGCGATGCGGTGGGGGATGCCGTTGCCACGGAGCTCGCCGCGGAAGAAAATCTTGATATGACTGCCGTGCTGCGGGTGAGTGAACCCACCGGGCAGGCCATGATCCAATCCGATGCGGATGGCGAAAATGCCATCGTGGTGGTGGCCGGTGCGAACGCCGCGAATACCCCGGAGAATGTGGTGGAGCGCCTCGCCGCGGTGCAGGCGGGGGATATTGTGGTCTGCCAGCTGGAAATTCCCGAACCCGCGGTGGCGGCCGCCCTGGCGGAGGCGAAGAAACGCGGGGCCACCACGGTGCTCAATGCCGCCCCGGCCGCCCCGGTGGGTCACCTACTGGAGAATGTGGACGTGCTCATCGTCAATGAAACCGAGGCGGATACCATCTTGGGAACCAAGGTGACCGACCGCGCCCAGCAGCTCCATCTGCGTTACGGCGGTTCCATCGTGGTGACGCTGGGAAGCCACGGCTGCCAGTATATTGACGCCTACCTGCCCGATGCTGATGTCAAGGCCGATGCGCTACCCGCCCACCACGTGGATGTTGTGGATACCACCGGCGCGGGCGATGCTTTTGTGGGGGCTTTTGCGGCCGCACTGGCGGTGGGTGAATCCCTGGCTACCGCGGCCCGGTGGGGCACGGCGCTTGGCGCTATCGCCACCGGGGCCTCCGGGGCGCAAGGCTATACGGCCAGCCGCGCGGATGTGGTGGCGCTGGCCGGTGTTGGCGCCGCTAGCGGTGCTGGAGCGGACGCCGCGGCCACGGAAAACTAAGCAACCGGAGCGGGTGCCGCGGGCTTTTTCGCCGCGTACCCGCCACGGAAAACTAAGCACGGCGCTTGACCCCAGTACTACCCAGAAAGGTTTTTTCGTGCCTCCCGCACCTACCGAGCCCGCCCCCACCGATCTGAGCCTCCTGCGTGAGGCCGCCGCCAGCGTGAAACTCGTCGTCGTTGATATGGATGGCACCTTCCTCCTGCCGGGGAAGATTTTCCCGGAACGCGGCGATGAGCTGGTGGCGCGCCTGCGCGAGCGTGGCATTATTTTCTGCCCGGCCTCCGGGCGGCAGTACCAGACCCTCGCGGATATGTTTTCCGCCCACGTGGAAGGCATGCCGATTATCGCGGAGAACGGGGCGAATGTGCGCCGGGACGGCGAGCCGCTGGCCACCACCACCCTGCCGCGGGAAACCAGCGCGCGGGTGGTGGAGATCGTGCGCGAGCTCAGCGCGTCCGGGGAGGATGTGGGCACGGTGCTCTGCGGTGAGAAGGCTTACGCCGAACGCCGCGACAGCGCGTTCCTGGACGAAACCCTCGCCTACTACCACGCGAATGCGATCGTCCCTGACCTCATGCCCCATACCGAGGGGATTTACAAAATTGGGGTGCTCAGTTTCGCCGACCCGCTCCGGCGCGTGATTCCGCTGCTGGAAACCCTCGGGCCGGGCGTGGATGTGGTGCGCAGCGGCGAACTGTGGACGGATGTGAATCCCTCCGCCGCCACGAAAGGCACCGGCCTGGCCGGTCTCCAGGCCAGCCTGGGCATCAGCCCGGCGCAAACCCTGTGCTTCGGGGATTTCAATAATGACATCCCCATGTTCGAGCACGCCCGCTTCAGCTTCGCCATGGCGAATGCCCAGCCCGATGTGGTGGCGGCCGCCCGCTACGTGGCGCCCTCCAATGCGGAAGAAGGCGTGCTCACCGTGCTCAACGACCTCTTCGAGCTGGGCCTGTAGCCGTCAGCTTCGCTAGTTGTGCGGGGCCTGCGGTGCTTGCGGGTCTTCACCTTCGCGGGGCTGTTGCGGTTCTTCGCCCTCGCGCGGTTCTTGCACGAGCTGCGTTTCCGCGGGCGCTGCGCTTTCTGCGCGGTCCGTATTTTCGGGCGACGACGCCGCTGCTGGCGCAGCGGGCGGTGCCGGCGGGAAAACGGGATCCTGCGGCGGGAACTGCGGGCTCTGGCCGGCGAAAGGTGCCTGCGCGGCGGCGCCGGCACCGGTTCCGGGCTGCGCGGGGCTGGCTACCGTGGCCGGAGTTTTGGCGATTTGCCAGATGCCGAAGCCCAACATGAGCACCGCGGCCACCGCGAGCAGGTAGTAGCCAATACCGGGAGCAATATCCACATCCACGCCCTGGGCCTGCCCGTAAGCAATGATGGTATCCGCATCCGAGGGTTTGATATTAATGACCAGGTAAATCCCCACGATAACGGCGCCGACGATGCCACCCGAAGACCACGTTTTCCGCACGGCGGCGGGCGCCTGGCGCACCAGCCCCACGAAAGCGCCAATCGCGCCCAGGGCCAGCCCGATGGTGATGAAAATGGCCACCGACTTGGTATCGGTTTCCCACAGCTTGACGCCGAAATCTTCCGACTGGGTGCCGGCGCTCATATGCAGAGTCCAGAAATGCAGCGCCGTACCAATAAAACCGATAATGGACCCGGCCAGCACGCCGAGCGGAGCCGCCAGCGGCGGAGTGGTGCGAACCGCGGGCGCCGGCGTTGGCATTGGCGCCGGTGCGGGCATAGGCGCGGGAGTGCCGTTGGGCTCGGGCGGATTCGAGGAGCGTTCCGAGGGCACGTCTGCCCCCTGGGGGAAAGTATTACTCATACCCCTAGTGTAGGGGCCGCGCCCCGGCGGCGGGCATGGCGGGCACGTTGTAGCGCGTGCGCAGTGGAACGACGACGCAGCACCGGGACAGGGGTCCCAAGGCTTTCCCATGTTCACCCAGAGATATGAAACCCCTCACATGTGTCCAAAAATAGGTAGAGTGATAGGTAGGAATGCGGGAGATTCCGCGTTCCGCCCATAACCGTATATATGCTCTCTTCCCGCGGGTAGCGAAGCGCCGTCGCCTCTCTACCCGGCCCTAAGTCCCTGTATCTGCGCTGCTCGTGCAAGGGGGGCGAGGCGCGCGGGATACGCCGGGAAGTCCATCGAATATATCCACTACGCGGGCGGGCCGCGGGTCTGCTCGCACCGATACGCGGAGGTCGAACAATGGCGTACAAGACAGTCAGTCCGTACACCGGTGAAATACTCAAGGAATATCCCACTGCCACGGATGAGGAAGTCAAGAAGGCAGTAGACGTTGCCCATAACGCCTTCCTGGCGTGGCGGGAAACATCGTATGAACAGCGCGCGCAGGTGCTTCAGAAGGCTGCCGACCTGCTGCGCGAACGCCGCACCGAATACGCCTCGATTATCACCAAGGAAATGGGCAAGGTGATCGGGGAAGCGGAAGCGGAAGTCGATATCTGCATCGCGATGTTTGAAGACTACGTGCGCAATGGCGAAAAGTATCTGGCCACCCGCACGCTCCCCTCGGATAAATACGGGAAGGATTCCGTGCAGCTGCTCTTCCAGCCGCTCGGGGTGCTCTTCATGGTGGAACCGTGGAACTTCCCATACTACCAGATTGTCCGCGTGGCTGCCCCACAGCTTTTCGCGGGCAATACCCTCATTCTCAAGCACGCATCCATCGTTCCGGAATCGGCCGCTGCCTTCGTGGAGATCTTCCGCGAAGCGGGCCTGCCCGAAGGCTGCTTCCAGAATCTCTACCTCTCGCATGACCAGTCGGAAATTGTGCTGGCCGATCCGCGGGTGCGCGGAGTGGCGCTCACCGGCTCGGAAGTAGCCGGGGCGGCTATCGCGCAGCTGGCCGGCAAGTACATTAAGAAGTCCACGCTGGAACTGGGTGGGGCCGATGCTTTTATCGTGCTCGAGGATGCCGATATCGATAAGACGGTCGCCTGGGCGGTGACCGGCCGGCATTGGAATGCCGGGCAGGTGTGCTGCTCATCCAAGCGCATGATCGTGGTGGATTCCGTGTACGACGAATTCCTGGAGAAGTACCGGGAAGGCGTCAAGCAGCTCAAGGCCGGGGACCCGATGGATCGGGAAACCACCCTGGCGCCGCTCTCCTCCGCGGCAGCAAAGCGTGATCTGGCCAAGCAGCTCGAGGAAGCTATCGCTGAGGGCGCCAAGGCCGAAGAAGCCGGAATTGAGCTACCCGAGCACGGCAACTTCTTCCAGCCCACTATCCTCACGGAAATCCCCGAGGGCGCGAAGTGCCGCTATACGGAATTCTTCGGGCCGGTCTCCCAGATTTACCGGGTCAAGGACGAAGAAGAGGTGATTACCCTCGCTAATGATTCGCCCTACGGCCTGGGCGGCTCGGTCTTTACCGAGGATCTGGAACGCGGCAAGAAGGTAGCCGCGCGGCTGGATACCGGAATGGTCTACCTCAACCATCCCACCGCGGTCGCGGCGGATATTCCCTTCGGCGGCGTGAAGAACTCCGGCTACGGCCACGAACTCATCGACCTGGGTATTCACGAATTCGTCAATATCAAGGTGGTGGCCAATTCGCCCATCGACGGCGAATTCTAAGCCCTGATCGCCCGCGGCCCAAGCAGCCGCGGGTGGCCCAATCTCCCGTGGGCCAGATGCACCGGGCCGGGATGCTCACATCCCGGCCCGGTCGTCGTCGTACTTTAATAATAATTACGCGCGCGCATGGCGCTTCTCACGCGAAACTTTCACCTGGTAGGCGATGGTGAGGAGCAGCAGCCAGGCTGGGCCAACGAAAACGGCCACGCGGTAGGCGTCTTGGAACAGCATGAGGACCACGCAGGCCGCCAGCGCCACCAGCACGAAAATGCTCGAGGCGAGGCCACCGGGGAGTTTGTAGCTAAGGCCCGCCACGCGTTCCGGGCCGAGTGCGGCGCGGAATTTCAGCTGCGTGATCATGACCATCGTCCAGTTGATAATCCCGGCGATGAGGGCGATGGAAAGCAGGTACCCGAAAGCGAAATTCGGGAACGCGAAGACTACAATGACCGCCACCACCGTCACGGCCGAGGACGTCAAAATTCCCACGTACGGCGTGCCCGCGCGCGAAAGCGTGGCGAAAATCCGCGGCGCATTTCCTTGTTGCGCCAAGGAATACAGCATGCGGCCATTGGAATACAGGCCGGAATTGTAGACGGAGAGCGCCGCGGTGAGCACCACGAAATTGAGGATATGGGCCGCGAAGGTGATCCCTACCGAATCGAAAATCTGGACGAAGGGGCTGGCGTGCCCGTCGATGGAGCGCCACGGGATGACCGCCATGATGATGGCGAGCGAGAGCACGTAAAAAATGAGGATGCGCTGAATCACCAGGTTGATGGCGCGCGGGATGGACCGGCGCGGGTCGTCCGCCTCCCCGGCGGTGATGCCGATAAGCTCAATGCCGCCAAAACTAAACATAACGACGACGAAAGCAAAAGTCGCCCCCTTCAGGCCATTGGGGAAAACCAGCTCGGCGAAGGAGGTTCCGGGCGGAACCTGGTGGGGTTCTTGGAGCCCGACGACGAGCACCAGGATTCCCAGCACGATCATGCCGATAATCGCCACCACTTTGACCAGCGCGAACCAGAATTCGAATTCGCCGAAGGCGCGCACCCCGAGTAGGTTGACCGCCGTGATGAACACCAGGCAGAAGGCCGCGGTGAGCCAGGTGGGGACCGCCGGGAACCAGTAGTTGATATACAGGCCGACGACGGACAGCTCCGACATCGCCACGAAAATGTAGTTAAACCAGTAATTCCAACCCGAGATGAAGCCGGCGCGCGGGCTCCAATATTTGTAGGCGTAGTGGGAGAAGGCGCCGGGGACCGGCTCGTGCACGCTCATCTCACCCAGGGCGCGCATAACAAGGTAGATCGTGCAACCGCCAATGAGGTAGACGAAGAGGATCGCCGGGCCGGCCAGGCTGATGGAGGAAGCCGAGCCGTAGAAGAGGCCCGTGCCGATGGCCCCGCCCAGCGCGATCATCTGGATATGGCGATTGTGGAGGTCGCGGTGCAGGTGGGCAGCGTGATGCTTGGTGTGGGTACCCGGTGCTGGTGTGCCGGCGGGTGCCGGTGAGCTGGACGTGGGTGTGCCGGGTGCCGTGGGCGTGCCGGGTGTTGGAGTTCCGGCGGGTGCCGGCGTGGAATTCGTGGACATAGAGGTCTTTCCCGATATGTGAGGAATGTGCTTATAGCGCCTTGAGCTTATCGCCTTGAGTGCGCGGGTGGGGAATTATGGGCGCGTGATGGAAAGGGTGAGGGTGAGAGCTGCCCGCCCGTGAGATGCTTGGCCGGAGCGGTGGAGCCTTTCCGGTGAGTAGGTGGTGCCCGCCGCCGTGCATAGTGAAACATGACGCGCTTGCGGAGTGGTACAGACACCAATTGTCACTATAGACACATGATTAACAGCTGGTGCCATTCGGATGGATTGTGGGAAACGGGGTATATTAATTCGCCCGCATGCACTTCTACCTGGTAACTTACATTTCTTCAATAAAAAGTACGTGTTAATTTGGCGCGGAATTTGAAGCTAAACTGCCGATAGTGACGATGGTCACAGAGTTTCGGAAATCTCATCGTTCCCGTATATTAATAGAGCGCAATAAAGTATTGTGACTGTTGTGGCAGGTGCTCAGTGGAGTGCACGGCTGGCGAATGGGATCGGTCGGTAAAAGGGCTCTTCTGAGGTAGGCATGCCATGGACATACGTTTATAGGAGTAGACATGCAGTTGAAGAAGATTGTGGCTGGCGCTACCTTTGGTGTGATGCTCGCCGCGGGGGGGGTGTAGCTTACGCTGCTCCTGCCGCGCCTGATGCACCCCAGGTGACCGCTGCCGATACCACGGCGGCTGAAAAGGCTGTGGCCGACGCCAAGGCGAAGGTTACTGCCGCGGAAGCTGAGCTGAAGGCCGCTTCCGAAAAGCTTGAGAAGCTCGAGATCGCCGTCTCGAACGCGAAGGCCAAGCTGACCGAACTTGAGGTCGCTAAGGCTGAACTTCCCAAGGAACTTAAGAAGGCTGAGGCTGCCTACGCGGCTTTGGCTACCGCCCAGGAGAATTACAACAAGGCTCGCGTGGCTTTCGAAGCCAACCCGAACGATGAGGTTCTCCAGAAGGCTATGGCCGATGCTAAGACGGCTATGAACACCGCACAGGCTGGCGTTGCCGGTCTCCGCGCGGTGGAAGATATCAAGACGGATATCGCTGACATCCAGGGTTACATCGACATTCAGAAGGGTACCCTCAGCTACGCTGAAGAAGCCCTTGATGCTTTCCCGGGTGTTGAGGCGCTTCAGGGTGCCTACGACAAGGCCGTTGCCGAACTGGATGCCGCCCAGAAGGCTCTTGATGCTCTGAAGGGCCAAACCCCCAAGGTTGACCCGAAGAAGGACGGCGACAAGAAGGTCGATCCTAAGGCTGACCCGAAGGCTGAGCCGAAGAAGGACGCCGATAAGAAGGCTGATCCCAAGGCTGAAAAGAAGGCTGACCCCAAGAAGGAAGCCAAGAAGGCCGAAGGTAAGAAGCTGGCCAACTCCGGTGTTGACGCCGGTGCGGCTGCCGGTGGAGCTGCTCTGCTCCTGCTGGCCGGTGGTGCCTTCGTTGCCTACCGCAAGTTTGCCTAAGCGAACCTGCCTCTGGCACTAACAACAGTTCCGAGGCTGGTTGCCACTAGGTAATTCATCCTCAACTGTTTCATCGTTTCACGCTGAATGGGTCCGGGTTTTTACCCGGGCCCATTCTGTATCTCTAGCAGATTCTGTATACCTGGCAGGTACCGCGTGTCCGGCCGGTTCTGTAAGCCGGGCCTGTTATGTGCATCGAGCTGCTGAAGCACCTGGCCTTATAGCCCAACCTATAACCCTCATCTCATATAGTGGTCAATAGTTTGACGTGGCTTAATAATTCCCTCTAGGCTACTGGAGGTGGATGCCCACACGGGGCATCACCTGGTAACACTGCCGGCGGCACGGCCCCGGCGCCCCGATTCGGACGGAAAGGATGCACCATGGTTCTCACTGATCCTCGCTCTGCCATGACGATGCCCGCCGCCCGAATGCGAATGCTGGGCTAGCGCGGATTCCACTTGGCCTTCGGGCGATTCCGCGCGCGAGGACATCTCGCCCCGGTCCGTTACGTCTCACTGAGCACCCGCCGCTGCGGCGTCGTATCGTTGATGGGATACGCTGAGTCGGACCGATCTCCATCACCACACCCAGCATAAAGGATATTAATATGACGAAGATCAAGACCACCCACGTCGGCTCCCTCCCGCGTACCGATTCGCTGCGCGCTACCAACGAAGCGCACCAGAACGGCCAGATTAGCGAAGCTGAATTCAAAGAAAAGCTCGACGCCGAAGTTGCTGGCGTTGTTGCACGCCAGAAGGACATCGGCCTCGATATTATTAACGACGGCGAATACGGTCACGTCATGACCGAAGTAACCAATTACGGTTCCTGGTGGTGGTACTCCTTCTCGCGCTTGGGCGGGCTGGAATTCACGGATAACGAATTCCACGCGGCGGCCACCGCGGGCGGGGGAGCGGTCGAGCTCGTTCCCTTCGACCAGCGCCGGGATTGGCAGCGGTTCAAGGATGCCTACACGGATCCGGAATCGGGAATCCACCAGGCTAAGCGCCAGGAAGTGGCCATGCCCACCATCACCGGCCCCGTGACCTACATCGGTGCCGAACAAACTCAGCGCGACGTCGACCTTACTCTCAAGGCACTCAAGGCCAACGGGCTTGATGCTTCTTCCGGGTTCATCGCGGCGCTGTCTCCTGGGTCGGCGGCGCGTATTTCCAATACGTATTACAAGTCGGAAGATGAAGTCCTCACCGCGATGGCCGATGCCCTCCACGAGGAATACAAGATCATCACCGATGCCGGCCTGACCGTCCAGATTGACGATCCCTCGCTGGCTGAAGGCTGGGACCAGGTCAATCCGGAACCGGCGGTTGCCGATTACCGCACCTGGGTGGCTCGCCGTATTGAAGCGATCAACTACGCGCTGGAAGGCATCGATCCGGAACTCGTGCGCCTGCACGTGTGCTGGGGTTCGTGGCACGGCCCGCACACCACCGATATTCCCTTCCGCGACATCGTGGACCTGTGTTTGAAGGTGAAGGCACAGGGCCTGACCTTTGAAGCGGGCAATGCGCGCCACGCCCACGAATGGAAGATTTGGGAAGATATCACCCTCCCGGATGACAAGGTTCTTATCCCGGGCGTTGTTTCCCACTCCACGAACGTGGTGGAACACCCCGAGCTGGTGGCCCAGCGCATCGAGCATTTCACCTCGCTGGTGGGCCCCGAGCGCGTGATCGCCTCCACCGATTGCGGGCTGGGTGGGCGCATCTACCCGTCCATCGCCTGGGCGAAGCTCGAGACGCTCGTGGAAGGCGCCCGCCTCGCCTCGAAGTAAAGTCTCCAGGGCAGCGGGCCTAATGATCCCCGCGCCTTGAAGTACCGGAGCGGCACGCCGCTCCCTGTGGAACACCGAAGGGGACCTGCGCAGCAGAAGCTGTTCAGGTCCCCTTCTGGTATTTAGCCGCGAGATTCCAGCGGCGCGCGGTGGTCCAGTTTTATGCGGAGTGCGGCCCCGTCCCGGTATCAGTTCCGGTATACCGGCCGCGCCACCTCCCGCTAGTTCACCGGCGATTCGCCCAACGTCACCTCGATGGTTTGCGGGGTACCGCCGCCGCGCGAAATCTCCAGGGTAATGGTGTCCCCGACCTTGTGGGTGCGCACCTGCTTAGCCACCTGCGCCGGGCTGGAAACCGATTGGCCATCCAGGCTGAGAATCGTATCCCCTTCCTTGACGCCGGCCTTGGCCGCCCCGGAATTCGGGCCGACGGCCAGCACGGTCACCCCGCCCTGCTCGCTGAGCCCCACGGTAATCCCGAGGGCCGCATTCTTGCCCACGGTCACATTATCGTCGCTCTTCCCGGCGCGAATCTGCTCCACAATGGACAGCGCCCGCTCGATGGGAATCGCGAAACCGTACACCTGCGCGGAGGTGGTGCCCTGCGACGCGGCACTATTCATCCCCACCACTTCACCCTGGGCGTTCATCATGGGCCCGCCCGAGTATCCGGGGACCACATCGGCATCGGTGACGATCATATTCTTGAGGGTGTCAAAGCTCAGGCCGTCCTCGGTGGCCACCCGCACGTCCATACCCAGCCCGGTTACCTCACCTTTAATCTCGGTGAGATAGCCCTGCCCGCGCCCGTTGCCCACGGCGCTGACCTTATCGCCCTGCTTGGCGGGGGTGCTAGCAATTTTTGCCGGGGTGAGCCCGGAGGCGTCCTTGAGTTGCAATAGGGCGACGTCGCGCTTCTCGTCATGCCCAATAACACTGGCCGCGTAGGTTTTCCCAGCCGCGGGAATCTCCACCTGGATGGCATCCGATCCCATCACCACGTGGTAATTCGTGAGCACCTGGCCGTCGGCGGTCAGCACAATCCCGCTGCCAGCCCCCATGCCGGAGCCCATCCGCGCATTAATAATGGCCACGCCCGCCGGGCTTACCTTTTCACCGCGGTCAATAGGCCCGTCCGCGCCGTGGTTACCGCCGGGCAGCTGGGTGGGGAAATCCCGCGGAATCGGCATATACGGTTCCGCTCCGCCCTGCTGGCGTCCGTCATTCGGGGCGGTCAGGCCGTCGTTATATTGGAAGCTAAAAGGATCCTTGACGGAAGGGGAGCTCGCTTGCGGTTCCGGAGCCAGGCCGAAATACCCTACCCCGGTACCCACGAGCAGCGCGACTACCATTCCGATAATGACGAGAATGGCGGTGGTACCCTTCGAACGCCGCTTGACCGGCGCCGGCGCGGCCCCGAATTGGGGGCCATAGCCGTACCCGTAGCCAGGTTGCTGGTAGGAGCCCTGGTACCCACCCTGATACGCCCCGGGAAATGCGCTCTGATAGGAGCCTTGCGAAGCGCTCTGGTACGAGCCCGGATAGCTTCCGGAATAACCTCCCGAGTACCCGCCTGAGCCGTTCCCTGCTGAGCTGCCCGGATAGGGCGGCTGCGCGGAAGCGTACCCGTAGTGCGCGGCACCGCTGCTCGCGCCCGGGGTGCCGCTCGCGTTTGAGCTGCTAGCCGCGGCCGAGGCGCTGCCCGCGGTGGAAGCGTGCCCGGCGGAGGGGGCGCTGGGGTAGTGATACGCATTCGTGTAGCTATTCGATTGCGTGCCGCCTGCCTGCGTGCCACCCGGTTGGGTCCCGCCAGCTTGCGCGCTCGGATCGCCCGAGTCATTACGCCACTCGTCTGTCATGTGAAACGTCCTTTCCTCACTCCGCACCTAGCCGCCGCCACGGCTGCCGCGGTGGTCCGGTCACACCGGGTAGCATGCCCGCCGATTCTGGAAAGTTTCTGAACGTTGTCCGAAAATGCGAGCATTGCCCGCCGCGCTAAATCCACGACGGCAGCCACATATGCAGGCGCCAAAACTCATAGGAAACCGTTTGCCCGGTCCAGATCGGGTACCAGAACAGCGCCGCCAGAATAATAAGAACGACGACGGCGCCGCACGCCGCGAGCGTGCGGCGGCTAATCCGGCACCGCCACCAGCGCACGGGATAGGCGCATACACCAGGAGGCTCATCGCGGATAAAGTCCGCGTGGCCCCAGGCTGCGTCGTCGTACCTATCAGCACGCACGCTCCCGTTCCCGCGCGCGTGCGGGGCGCCCAGCGCGCCGGTGATATAGCCGAGGCCGTAGGTGAGGGCGAGGGCCACGAAGGGAAGGAAAGCAACGGCGTAGAACTGGAAAATAGTGCGGTCCATGTACAGCGACCACGGCGCGGCCATGGCGAGGTAGCCGCTGAGGATTGCCCAGGCGCGCCAGTCGAAACGGGTGAAAGCCACCCAGAGCACCACCACCAGGGCGAGGAGCGCCAGCCACCACACCACCGGGTTGCCCACCGAGGTGACCGCTTGGACGCAGCGCTCGCCGCTCGGACATTGGCCGGCCATTTCTTCGGAGGTGGGCCACCAGAACGAGACCGGGCGCCATTGCACGAACCACTGCCAGACCGAGGATTGGTAGGTGTGCGGGGTGGAGAGCCCGTTGTGGAAATCCCACATTTGGCTGTGGTAGTGCGCCAAATCGTTGAAGGAATTGGGGAGCCAGGGGAAGGGGAGGGCCTCCGGGGTGCTCTCGCGCACGCCCGCCGCCCAGCCGTGCCCCCAGGAACGGCTATCGCGGAACCAGGAGAACCACGAAGCTACATAGGTGGCGGCAGCGGTGGGAACCAGATGCACGAAAGCCGGAATTCCTTCCTGGAAAACCGCCGCGCCTACCCACAGGCGCAGGCCCACCGCGTGGCGGGCCGCCATGCCCCAGAAGAAGGCCACCAGACCGAAAACCGCCACGGCGTAAATACCGGACCATTTAACCCCGCAGGCCAGCCCCAGGAATACTCCGGTGGCCAGCATCCAGGGGCGCCACCAGACCCGCGGGCCCCAGGCGGCCGGGCGGCCGTCCGCGCGCACCGGCCCAAAAGCCACCCGGTGGGCCAGGCGCTCCCGGGTCCAATCGCGGTCGCGCAGCAGCGTCCAGAATCCGGCCAGTACAAAGAAAGCGAGGAGGTTATCGAGGATTCCGATGCGAGAGAGGGTGATGCCCATGCCGTCCAGGGCCATCGCGATGCCGGCCACTCCGGCCAGCCACGGATTGAGGAAGAGGCGCAGGGCGACGCGAACCAGGAGCGCCACCGCGAGGGTACCGGCCAGCGCCACCATAAAACGCCAGCCGACGGGGGAGGTTTCCCCGAAAAGTGCTTGGCCTACCGCCATGATCCATTTCCCGAGCGGGGGATGAACCACGTAGTCCCCGGCCGGTGAAGTGTGGGAGAAGTCGCCGGCGGCGAAAGCGGCGTCGAATTCCGTGCCGCCCTGCCAATCCACCTCGTAGCCCAGGCGCAGCAACGAATTCGCGCCCTTGACGTAGTAGGTTTCGTCAAACATGAGGCGGTCGGGGAATCCCAGGCGGAAGAAACGCGTGAGGGCGGCGATAAGCGTGACCGCTCCCGTGATCCACCACCCCAGGCGTTTTTCCCCGCGGGTGAGCCACTCTAATCCGCGCGGGGCCAGCCCGAGCCGGCCGCGCAGCTCGTCTTCGTAGCGCTCCGCGCACTCGCGGGGGAGGCGCCCGATGGGTTCGCTTAGTTTTTCGCTCACGTGCGGATTCTATCGATAACTGTGCGCCCGCGTGGTGGCGCTGGCCGTGGCGGCCGGTGCCGCACGCGTGTGTTGCGTTCCGGCCCGGCGCCGTGGGCGCACGGCCGCGGCACCGGAGCGCGTGGCAGAATAGCAGAATGAGCACAGGTCAGGATGCCGGACAGCACGAGGGGCACCGCCCCGGTCAGAACGAAAGCCAGCACGCGGGAATTGTTCTTGCCGCCACCCCCATTGGAAATGACGCCGATGCCTCGCCGCGCCTGCGCGCCGAAATCGCGCGGGCCGATACCGTGGCCGCGGAAGATACCCGGCGTTTTTACCAGCTCGCCGCCCGCCTCGATATTGAGGTGAGCGCCCAGGTGCTCTCCTATTACGAACATAATGAAGCCGAACGCGGCGCCCACCTTATTGACCTGGCACGTTCTGGCGCGCGCGTCCTCATGGTCAGCGATGCGGGTATGCCCTCCGTGTCCGATCCCGGCTTCCGCCTGGTGGTACGGGCCCGCGCAGCCGGTATTCCCGTGACCGTGGTCCCCGGCCCTTCCGCCCCGCTCACCGCGCTGGTCGCCTCCGGCCTGCCCACTGACCGTTTCACCTTCGAAGGATTCCTCCCGCGTAAAGCCGGGGAACAGGCCGCCGCGCTCGCGGCACTGCGAAGCGAAGAACGCACCATGATTTTCTTCGAATCCCCGCGCCGCCTGGGGGCCACCCTCGCCAATTTCGTTACCGCCTTCGGCCCCGGGCGCGAAGCGGCGGTCTGCCGGGAGCTCACCAAGACGCACGAGGAAATCGTGCGCGGGCCCCTGGTCGAACTCGCGCAGCGGTTCAGCGAAGGGGCCCTGGGAGAGATCGTCGTCGTCGTAACAGGAAGTAGCGCGGCCGAAAGGGAAGAGCAGGTGCGTGCGCGGGCCGTGGGCGACGTCGCCGAACTGTGTCAGCTCGGTCTGCGCCGCAAAGATGCCGCCGCTTTCGTGGCCGCGCGCACCGGTTTACGCACGAATGAGCTCTACCGCGCCGCCCTCGAGCAGGGCGAATAAAGCGCGGAAATACGCGGGTTTAGTGGGGTTTAGGGCCTGAAAAACGGAGCTAAACCACGTTCCACCCGCGCTCCACCCGGATTTTCCTAGCGCGCGTGACCTGGATCATGCACAGTAAAAACAACCCCCGGGGAACCGGGGCCGGGACATGATCCTCTCGCCGCGAGGCGGGTACGGGTTGGACAGCCAACAGTGATCCCAGGGGCCAAAGAAGACCCCGTTACCGCTGGCCGGTCTGCCCGAACGGGACCACGGACCGCGCTAGGAAAGGAACGACAATGGCTGTCAATATCCGCGGACGCAACTTCCTCAAGCTGCTCGATTTTACGCCCGATGAAATCCGCTACCTGCTGCGTCTGTCCGCGCAGTTCAAGGAACTCAAGCTCAGCGGCACCCCGCACCGCTACCTCGAAGGCAAGAATATTGTGCTGCTCTTCGAAAAGACCTCCACCCGCACCCGCTGCTCCTTCGAAGTGGCCGGCATGGACCTGGGCATGGGCGTGACCTACCTGGATCCGGGCAGCTCACAGATGGGCAAGAAGGAATCCATTGAGGATACCGCCCGGGTGCTGGGCCGCATGTACGACGGCATCGAATACCGCGGTTTCTCCCAGGAACTCGTGGAAGAAATGGGCGCCAAGGCCGGGGTGCCGGTATGGAACGGCCTGACCGACCTCTTCCACCCCACCCAGATGCTCGCCGATATCCTCACCGTCCAGGAGAACTTCGAGGACGGCATCAAGGGCAAGAAGTTTGTGTTCTTCGGCGATGCGCGCAATAACGTGGCGAACTCGCTTATGGTGGTCTGCTCCAAGCTGGGCCTCAACTTCGTGGCCTGCGGCCCGAAGGATCGCATGCCCGAAGAGTGGCTGGTCGATACCTGCAAGGAACTCGCCGCGGAATCCGGCGGCAGCGTGACCCTCACCGAAGATGCCGCGGCGGCCGCCACCGGCGCCCACGTGCTCTACACCGATATTTGGGTTTCCATGGGCGAACCGGATGAAGTGTGGGCCTCGCGTATCGCGGAGCTGGAAGCCTACCGCGTCACCCAGGAACTCGTGGACAAGGCCGATCCGGAAGCGATCTTCATGCACTGCCTGCCCTCCTTCCACGACACCAACACCACCATCGGCGCGGAAATCGCCAAGAAGTTCGGGGTGACGGAAATGGAAGTGGAAGACCGGGTCTTCGAAGGTCCGCGCTCGCGCGTCTTCGACGAAGCCGAGAACCGCATGCACACCATTAAGGCCGTTATGTACGCAACCCTCTCCTAGGAGGGTTCAGGCACGTGCCCGCGCGGCCGTGCCCAGGTAGCGCGGGCGACGGCGCCGGGGAGCTGGCTGCAGGTAGCAGGGCCACCCCGCGGCGCGTCGCCCGCGCGTGAAAAGGACAGAAGATGACTCAGGAAAACACCCGTACCGCCGGCGAAAAAATTGTGGTTGCGCTAGGCGGCAATGCGCTCGGGAAAACCCCGGAGCAGCAGCTCGAACTTATTAAGGAAACCGCCCGCTCCATCGTGGATTTGGTGGCAACCGGCAACGACGTCGTTGTCACCCACGGGAACGGCCCGCAGGTGGGCATGATCAAGGTCGCGACCGATAATTCCGCGGCCGCCGGGGAAACACCGTCGATTCCCTTCGCCGAATGCGGCGCCATGTCCCAGGGCTATATCGGTTACCACCTCCAGCAGGCCATCGAGGCCGAACTCGCGGCGCGGCAGATTGCCCGCCCGGTTATTTCGGTGGTCACCCAAACGGAGGTCGACGCCGCAGATCCCGCTTTCGGGCGCCCAACCAAGCCGGTGGGGGCTTTCTTCACCGAAGAACAGGCCCGGGTCCTCATGGAGGAAACCGGAAACAAATACGTGGAGGATGCCGGACGCGGCTGGCGCTGGGTGGTGGCCTCCCCGCTCCCCGTCTCCATCGTGGAACGCGATGTTATTAGCTCGCTCGTGGAGGCCGGCACCATCGTGATCGCGGCCGGTGGTGGCGGCATCCCGGTGGTCAAGGAAGGCTCGGGATACCGCGGAGTCGCGGCCGTCATCGATAAGGATCGCACCGCCGCGCTGCTGGCGCGGGAGGTCGACGCCGATACTCTCCTCATCCTCACCGCCGTGGACGCGGTCGCCATTGATTTCAACAAACCCACGCAGCGCGATGTGCCCGAAATGACGGTGGCTCAGGCCCGCCAGTACATCGAGGAAGAACAATTCGCCCCCGGGTCCATGCTGCCCAAGGTGGAAGCCTGCCTCGAATTCGTGGACGGCGTGGCTGGCAAGCGCGCCATTATTACCTCTCTGGAAAAGGCCGAACAGGGCATTTCCGGGGAGAGCGGCACCGCGATCATCGCCTAAGTCCGAAGGACACAATCATGACAACACGCACAAACGATGCCCCCGTCGGCAATGGGGCCGACGAAGACACCGGCACAACAACACCCCGCAAGAAGCGGCGCGGTATAACCATCCCGGGCGCTTTCACGATCCTCTTCTTCCTGACCATCGTGGCGGCTATCGCCACGTGGCTGGTGCCGGCCGGCTCCTACGCCAAGCTGAGCTACAGCTCGGATACCGGCACCTTCTCCGTGCTCAGCCCGCAGGGGGAAACCAAGGAATACCCCGGCACCCAGGACACCCTGAGCGAATTGGGCATGGATATTGACCTTTCCCAATTCACCTCTGGGGCCCTCAATAAGCCGATCTCGGTACCGGGATCCTATGAGTCCCTCGAGCAGAATCCGGCCAGCGTCGCCGATATTCCGGTCGCCATGGTGCACGGCACGATCGAAGCGGTGGACATTATGGTCTTCATCTTCGTGCTCGGTGGCCTCATCGGGGTGGTGAGAAAAACAGGTGCATTCGAGTCAGGGCTTATCGCGCTGACGAAGAAAACCAAGGGCCACGAATTCCTCCTCGTCTTTGCGGTATCCGTCTTCATGGTGGTAGGCGGATCGCTGTGCGGCCTGGAAGAAGAAGCGGTGGCCTTCTACCCGATTCTGGTCCCTATATTCCTGGCCATGGGATACGACTCCATTATCTGTGTGGGCGCGATCTTCCTGGCCGGATCCATGGGAACCACCTTCTCCACGATCAACCCCTTCTCCGTGGTGATCGCCTCCAATGCCGCAGGTATCCCCTTCACGGACGGCATTATCTGGCGCGTGGGCGGCTGTATCGTGGGTGCCATCGTGGTGGTGTGGTACCTGCACCGCTACGCAAAAATGATTAAGAAGGACTTCACGAAGTCCTACGTTTACGAAGATCACGAAGCTTTCGAGAAGCAGTGGGCGATGACCACCCACGCCGATGATGTTCCCGCCTTCAACTGGCAGAAGAAAATCATCCTCGTTCTCTTCGTATCCGCCTTCCCGATTATGGTGTGGGGCGTTATGGCCATGGGCTGGTGGTTCCCGACCATGGCGGCCTCCTTCCTCACCATTACCATCGCGGTCATGGCGATTTCCCTCTTCGGGAAGGACCGGCTCAATGAGAAACAGCTGACGGACGCTTTCATCGAAGGCTCCTCCAGACTGGTGGGCGTTTCGCTCATTATCGGACTGGCGCGCGGCATCAATATCGTGATGAACGACGGCCTCATTTCCGACTCCCTGCTCCATTCGGCAACGAACCTGGTCTCGGGGATGTCCGGCCCGCTCTTCATTATCATTATGCTGCTGATCTTCTTCGTGCTCGGTTTTGTGGTGCCGTCCTCCTCCGGTTTGGCCGTGCTGGCCATGCCGATTATGGCGCCGCTGGCCGACGCCGTGGGTATCCCGCGGTGGATCATCGTTTGTGCGTATCAATGGGGTCAGTACGCGATGCTCTTCCTGGCACCCACGGGCCTGGTCATGGCAACTTTGCAGATGCTCGATATGAAGTACCAGCATTGGTTCCGCTTCGTGTGGCCGATGGTGCTCTTCGTACTCGGCTTCGGCGGGGTGGCCTGCGTGGCTCAGGTGCTTATCTACGGCGCGTAGGCGCGAAGAATACGGCTAAAAAATAGCCGAAACGCGCGGCTCCGGCGGGCTTGGTACCGCCGGGGCCGCAGCGTGCATTCCGCCGGCCCGGTATTTCGGCGTGGCGGTTAATACTTTTATAATGAAACGGTGTGGCGCGAGACACTCGCGCTCGCGATCCCGCGTGGCCGGCAACCGTGGCGGAATCGCGTGGTGAAGGCAACGGAGCTGTGCAATGACGATAGGACTGTTTTATTACACCTGGATGGTGGGACTCTTCATCCTCATGGGTTCGGCGACGGCGCTTGCGTGTTATCTCGTTTCGCGCCGTCGCATGTTTGTGTGTTGCGCCGCCCTTTTCCTCGTGTATTTTTTCGACGTCGCAACCGTGGCCCGCACGGACTTCACCCATCCACGCAATATTGACAGCGTCTACCACATCACCGCGCCCCTGGAATCCATCACCCTGGGGGCGCTGCTCATGGGGCTTATCTGGCTGACCTACGCCACCTTCATGACGGAACCGGAAGCGAAAGTGGAGTGGCACAGCACTTTCATCCCGGCCGGGATTTTTATTGTGGGGAGTGCCGGGGCTTTGCTGATTCCCGATCCGGCCTGGCGGGAATTCGTTTTCTTCTCCATGCGCGGCATCGTGGTGATCGGGATCCTCAGTGTGGCAACGTGGAATTATCTGCATGCCACCACCGGGGTGGAGAAAATTCGCCAGCGCCGCCACCGTTGGCTTTACGTTGCTACCTGGGTGGCGGTACTGGGAACCTTCGCCTGGAATATTACCTTTATTTTCCTCGTGGCTCCCCACGCGGATAGCGCTTCCGCGCTGGCCTTCCTTCCTGAACGCAATTTCTTGGAAAACCTCATGTACATCTGCTGGGTGATCCACGTGATGCGTTTCGGGGTGCGGGTGCTGCGCATCCACTTCGACCGGCCCCCGGAAACCGTCAATCACCTGGAGGAGGATTTTATCGAATCCTCCCTGGTGTTCTATTCCCAGGCTCGGGGGCTATCGAAGCGCGAAGAAGAAGTCCTCGGCTACCTCATGCGCGGGAAAACAAATTCCCAGATTTCTAGCGAGCTCTATCTATCGCCCTCCACGGTGAAGGTGCACGTGCACAATATCCTCAAGAAAAGCCAGGTGGCTAACCGCGAGGAGCTGGTCAAAGACTTCTGGCGCTCGGTTTAGCGGGCCGCGCGCGGGCCGGCTGGCCGGCTGGCACAGGGCTGGCCGGCTGGTACAGCCGCGCTATTTCGCGGAGTCCATTCCGGGGCGGTAGTCGATATCGGAGAAATCGAAATCGGCCTCATTGACCTCATCCGAAAAGTCGATATCTTCGTCTTCTTCGGCGTAGTCATCGAAATCATCGTCCTCGTAGAGCTCGTAATCCTCATCGAGGTGCTCGAGTTCCTCCTCGCCAGCTGCGGCGTCGTCGTACGGATCATCGAATTCATCCGGAACCTCAGACTCTTCGTAGAAACCGAAGGCCTCCGAGGAATGCAGCTGCTCCACGCCCGCTTCGTCCATCTCCACGCGGGCCGCGGCCCCGAGTTCCGGGGAGGTGGGCACGGTGAGGTCGGAAAAAACGCGGGTGCGGAAACCGTTACGGACCGCGTCGATGGCGGTGGCGCGCACGCAATGCGATTCGGCAATACCCACCACGTCCACATCCGTGACCTCGGCGGTGCGCAGCACGTCCTCGAGGAGATTGCCCTGCGGATCGGTGCCCTCGAACCCGGAATAGCCCGAGGCGTACTGGCCCTTCTTGAACTGCACGTCGATAGGAAGTGCCGCGATGGATTCGTGCAGCTCCGCCTCCGGGGTATCGGCCACGCCGTGGGGCGGCCAGCTATCCACAAAATCTGGATTCTCGGAAAAATGCGGACCCGGATCAATATGCCAATCCTGGGTGGTGGCGATGAGAGCGTATTCCTCGGCGTTATCGGTGACGAAATCTGCAATGCGTTCGGCAACGGCGTTACCGCCATCTACCCCGAGGCTGCCGCCTTCGCAGAATGTGGGTTGTACATCAACAATGATGAGTGCGCGGGTCTCATCCATAGTCATCCTCCTGATGAAGCGGGTCATCACGCGGT
Organism: Actinotignum timonense; assembly: GCF_030216305.1. Taxonomy (GTDB): domain Bacteria; phylum Actinomycetota; class Actinomycetes; order Actinomycetales; family Actinomycetaceae; genus Actinotignum; species Actinotignum timonense_A. The sequence goes on from NZ_JASOKT010000002.1 coordinate 145,323, forward strand.
GCGCGGCGGCCGGCTGGTTTAACGCAATGGTGGCGCCGCGCCCTTATAGTTTAGGCGCGGGGATGCGGGCGCGCTAGCGGGCGCGCGCGGAAGTCAGCTAGCGGGCACGCGCGCCGGCACGCTAGTAGAATGGTGGCCATGACTCATATTCTCTCCGCTGTTGCCTGGCCGTATGCCAACGGCCCGCGCCATATTGGTCACGTTGCTGGATTCGGTGTTCCCTCGGATGTGTTCTCGCGCTATATGCGCATGGTGGGGGAGGATGTCCTCATGGTCTCGGGTACCGATGAACACGGCACCCCGATTTTGGTTTCGGCCGACGCGGAGGGAATTACCCCGGAAGAACTCGCGGACCGCAATAATCGCATTATTGTGGAGGACCTCGTGGCGCTCGGGCTTTCCTACGATCTGTTCACCCGTACTACCACGGTTAATCACGAGCGGGTTGTGCAGCAGATGTTTGAGGTGTGCCGGGATAACGGTTACATGGTGGTGCACTCCGCCCCGGTTGCCTTCGATCCGGAAACCGGGAACACCCTCCCGGATCGCTATATTGAAGGCACCTGCCCGCTGTGCGGTAACACCTCGGCCCGTGGGGATCAGTGCGATAGTTGCGGTAACCAACTCGATCCGCAGGATCTTATCGCCCCGGTCTCCAAGGTCTCCGGGAAGACCCCGCAATTCCGCGAAACCGAGCATTATTTCTTGGATTTGCCGGCGCTGGCGGAGCGCCTGGGGCAGTGGCTTGATGAGGTGGAAGAATCTGGGAAGTGGCGCCCGAACGTTATCTCATTTTCCAAGCACCTCCTGGAGGATGTACGCCCCCGTGCCATGAGCCGGGATATTAGCTGGGGCATTCCGGTACCCGGGTGGGAAGATCAGCCCTCCAAGCGCCTCTATGTGTGGTTCGACGCCGTTATCGGTTACCTATCCGCCTCTATTGAATGGGCACGCCGGCGTGAAGCGCGCGGAGTGGGGAGCCGGGAGGATTGGCGGGCCTGGTGGAATGATTCGGAGGCCCGCTCCTACTACTTCATGGGGAAGGATAATATTGTTTTCCATTCCCAGATCTGGCCGGCCGAACTCCTCGCCTATAACGGGGAGGGGAGCCGCGGCGGCCAGCCCGGGGATTTAGGTGCGCTTAATCTGCCCACCCAGGTGGTGGCTTCGGAATTCCTCACCATGGAAGGCAAGAAGTTCTCCTCGTCCAAGGGTGTGGTTATTTATGTGCGTGATGTACTCTCGCGCTACCAGCCCGATGCGCTGCGCTACTTTATTTCCATTGCCGGCCCGGAAACTTCCGACGCTGATTTCACCTGGGCGGAATTTGTGCGGCGTAATAATTCCGAGCTGGTGGCCGGCTGGGGGAACCTCGTCAATCGCACCGCGGCCATGATCGCCAAGAACTTCGGGGAAATCCCGGCGGCCGGGCCGCTTGAGGATATGGACCGGGAGCTCCTGGACGCGGTGGAAGCCGGATTCACCACCGTGGGTGATGCCATTGCCGCGCACCGCCAGCGCGCCGCGCTCACGGAAATTATGCGGCTGGTGGGGGAGGCCAATGGTTACGTTTCCGCGACCGAACCTTTCAAGATGAAGGATCCTTCCCAGCGTGAACGCCTGGGCACGGTGTTGCACACCCTCATCCAGGTGGTTTCTGATCTCAATACCATGATGAGCGTATTCCTTCCGCATTCCTCGAATACGGTGGACCGGGTGCTGGGCGGTGCCGGTGATATTGCCCCGATGCCGCGCCTGGAAGAAGTCACCGACCTGGATTCCGGTAAGCCCTACCCGATTATTACCGGGGATTATTCCGATCCGCATCCGTGGGCGCGAGTTGAGGTTACGGTTGGCACCCCGATTTCGAAGCCGTCCCCGGTTTTCACCAAGCTGGATACCAGCGTGGTTGATGAGGAACTGGAGCGCCTCGACGCGTTGTTGAGGGCTAAGCGTGCGCAATGAATCGGTGCGGGACGGGGCCGCGCGTGACGTGGCACCGAATGGAGCAGTTGCGAATGGAGCGGTTCCGAATGGTGCCGTGCGCAATGAATTAGCGCCGGAAGAATTCGCGGCCCTTTCCGCGAAGGAGAAAAAGCGGGCCCGCCGCTGGTACCTGCCCGATGCTCCGGCCCGGCTTGCCGGCCCGGTTATCGATAACCACACCCATATTTGGGTGCCGGCGGGGGAGGCGCTCACCCCGCCGCGCGGGCGGATGCTGCCGAGCGAGGAAGCCGCCGCCATGGACGCCGCCGGGGTCTGCCACGCCATTACCTGCGCCTGCGAGGTCCCGGATCTGCTGCCGACGGTTGCGGTGGCGGAAGCGGATCGCGCCCACTTTTCCGCCGCGCTCGCGATTCACCCCAATGAGGCCGCCCGGCACCGCGGCATCACCGCGACCGGCCCGGATGGGTTAGCCCAGGAGCTTGCCGCTCACCACGCCCTCAGCTTGGAGGATGCCATTGGCCGGGTGGCGGAGGCGGCCCGCTCCAGCGCCGTCGTTGCTATTGGGGAAACCGGGCTCGACTATTTCCGCACTTCCGAGGAGGGCCGCGCCGCCCAAATTGAGGCGTTCCGCGCCCACCTCGCCCTCGCGCGCGAGCTCGACCTGCCCGTTCAGATTCACGACCGCGAAGCCCACGCCGATTGCGTGGAGGTACTGCGCCGTGACGGCGCCCCGAGTCGCGTAGTTTTCCACGCTTTTTCCGGTGACGCCGCGCTTGCCGAGCTGTGCAACCAGGAAGGCTGGTACGGAAGTTTTGGCGGGCAAATGACCTACCCGGCCAATGATGAACTCCGCGCGGCCTTCCAAGCTTTTGATCCGGCGCTGCTCCTCGCGGAAACCGATGCCCCTTACCTCACGCCGGTGCCCTGGCGCGGCCACCCCAACGCACCCTACGTGATGGCGTGGACGGTACGTTTCGGGGCCGAGCTGCGCGGCGTGAGCGAAGCAGACTGGTGCGCCCAGCTCCTGGAGAACACCCGGGCGGTGTACGGGGAACTGGGCGCGGCCTAGTTAGCTTTGCGGTTCGTTAGTTCTGCGGGCTTTCCGACTCGGGACTCTGGGCGGACGGCCCGGATTGGGCAGCCGATTGGCTTGAAGCCGTCTGCTGAGCTTGGGCTTGCGGCTGGCCGCTACCTTGCGGGTATCCCTGCTGTGCATAAGCCTGCTGGCCGTAATTCTGGCCGTAGGGCTGGCGGTACTGCTGGGCATAGGGCTGCTGGCCCTGATACTGAGCTTGACCCGGGTAGCCCTGGCCGTAGCCCTGCGGATAACCCTGCATCGGCGCGCCCTGGCTCAGGTACCCTTGCGCCGGATAGTCCTGCCCGTAGGGCTGCGCTGCGGGATAGCCGGGATAACCCGGGTACGCGGGGCGCGTGGATTTCTTAGCGGCCGTTCCCGCAGCCACCCCCTGCGTGATCCCCACCAGTGCCAGAACCAAGGCCAGCGCGCCGGTCACCCAGAAAAGCACGGTGTACTGCGCCCCGAATTCGCGGAGCGCACCCACCGAACTATCCAAGGAGAGCGCCACGAGCCCACCCAGGGTGATCGCCCCGCCCAGCGGCGCCAGCCACGAAAAAGCCTGGGCTGCCCGGCCGGTGATGAACAAACCGAGCACTCCCGCCAGCAGCGCGAGGAGCAATCCGACACCGTATAGGATCACGGGCAGCCACACGCCACCCGGATGCGCCAGCCCGAAGATCGAGGCATTATCTTCGCCCAGGGCCAGGACCGGCGTGAAGCACAAGATAATAAGAGCGATGCTCAGCGCGGTGGTCAGAGCCGCCAGGCCGCGCAGCACGCCGGTGCCACGCTTCGATGCGGAGGGAACGGGGTAGCTCGGAGGAACAGGCTGCTGTGCGTATCCGGGATATTGAGTGCTCATAGCCTTAAATGTAATCGATGTAACGCCCGCGCTGGCGGCGCGTTAGCTAAGTCTCCCCGCCAGGGCCTCCCCAGCCCTCCCCGGCAATGTGAAATAACGCTCAGATTACGATGTGCCAGCTGGCGGCGTCGTCGTACCACATGCGCAAAAACCGCAAGAATCCGCGGAAAGATCACGTAACAACCGCATGAGCGTTCTTGAAAATCTCAAGAAAAACGAGCCTTCCTCTCCGAATCGTTGTCCAAATGTTACGAAATGATTACACTCGATATAGTTTCGTTATAAAAGCGAGGCCGGAGGGTCCTCGCGCAAGCAACGGAGGAAGTTTAGTGGGGCGTCACAGCGCACAGGGAATGGGACTCGAGCAATTCGTTCGGGCTGAGGTTCGTACCCCGGGTCCGCGGTCGCGGGCTCTCATGATGGAACGCGGCGCGGTGAGCGAGGCGGTGCAGGCCGCGCTGGCCACTCGGCCGCAGGCCACCGGCACCGCGTTCCAGGCACCCGCCGCGGTGGAGGATACCGCTGCGAACGCCCAGCTCAGCGCTTTCCCGCTCAGCCGGCGCGGAGTTGCCGCGCTCGGGGCCGTGCTGCTGGCCGGCAGTGGTATCGGCCTGATGTCGCATATGTCCATGCCCGCCAATGCGTACGCGGATGGTTTCCCGGTGGCGCGCGCGGCCGGCGCTACGGTTTCCGAATACTCTTTCACCGTTAATTTTGAAGGCGAAGAACGCACCCTCACCACCACGGCGGGCACTCTCGGGGAAGCTTTGCAGGAAGCCGGGATCACGGTTTCCGGGGATGACGTTGTTTCGCAGAGCCTCGCCGAAGCGGTCACCCCCGGCGCGAAGGTCACCATCACCCGGGTGGAAAAGCGCGTGGTCACCGAAGAGGTGGTGGACGCGCACGGTTCCACCAAGGTCGACGACGCCGCGCTTGCCAAAGGCACCACCAAGGTGGAAACGGAAGGCAAGGATGGCATTTCTGCCAATACCTACGAAATCCGGGTGGAAAACGGCAAGGAAGTTGCTCGTACCCTGACCTTCTCCGCGGTCAAGCAGGCCCGCATGGATGAAGTGGTCAAGGTGGGGACCTCGGAAAGCGCCGCCGCGGTGGCGGGCGCGAGCGGTGACGGTGGCAGTGCGGCGCTCGGGAGCGCCAGCGTGGTTCCGGCCGGCACCGCCCAGGAAATCGCCTCGGGTATGCTCTCCGCTTACGGCTGGGGTCAGGACCAGTTCTCCTGCCTGGTCACGCTGTGGAACCGGGAATCGAATTGGAATCACCTGGCCGAAAACAGCTCCTCGGGGGCCTACGGTATTCCGCAGGCGCTGCCCGGCTCCAAGATGGCGTCCGCCGGTGCCGATTGGCAGACCAATCCCGCCACCCAGATCCGCTGGGGCCTGGGTTATATTGAGGGCCGCTACGGCAGCCCCTGCGCCGCGCTCGGGCATTCCAATTCCCGCGGGTGGTACTAAGCCTGCAGCTTTAAGCCCGCAGCTCTAAGGTTTAAGCCCGCAGCCCTCAGCCGTTACGCAACCGCCGCTACTCAAGAGCGGTATTGCGCTGGTGCCGGGCGGCTTATACGCTCATGATTATGAGCGCCACGATAACGATTAGTGAAAAACTAGCGCGCGATATTGCGGATATCGCGGCTCGCTACGGCATGAGCGAAGAGCAGGTGTTACGCGAAAGCCTGGCGGCTCTTCGCAGCGAGCTTGAGGTCGCGGACCAGCTTGATGCACTGTATTCCAAGCGCGCTACCGCGATGGAGCGTTTGGGAAATTGAGGCGGCTCAACGAATTCGCGGTGGAACGCTGGCTGGCGCGGCGTGGATTTTATGTGCGCTCCCGGGCCGGACTGCGCTCCTGCTTCCAGGGTACCTTCGGGAAAATGTACGGTGTGGAACTGTACCCGAGTCCGCACGAAAAAGCCGCGAAAATCCTGCTGGAAGTAGAAACCCAACACCCGCTTTTTGACGGAAATAAGCGGCTCGGGGCGCTACTATGCGAAGCTACCCTCAACGAGTTCGGCTTCGCATTGATGATGAACGACGACGCGCTAGCTGACATGTGTTTCGCTGTCGCCGGAGGTCAATTACGGGATCTGGAACAGATAACCGAGCTACTCAAAGAGAATGCGCGGCCGGGGTTAGTCAATAGTTTTCCCTCAGTGCCGGAAGCTGAATAAACGTGACTATCCGGGTATACAGTTACACCATGAATGTGGTGAGAAGCACGATACTGGCTGGCGGGTTGACGCTGATCTCGATGGTTGGGCTGCGGTCATGGGGGCTACCCTGGTACGTCTGGGTTATTCAATTCGTGATCCTCGTGGGTGCCGGGTTGGCGTGGGGGAAATTCCTGGTTGGAGATTCTGGGGAATCTGGGTACGCACAGGGTTCTGAGGCTTCCGGGGGTTCACCGGATTCCAGTGGTGTAGTTGTCCGGCAGCAGCGCCGCGCAATTGCTTTGCTTATAGCGGTAGTGGCGGCTGTGATTCTTATTATTGTGTATCTCTGCTTGGTTGTGTGGGCGTGACCAACCGGGGGTAGGGGTCTTATAAGATCACATGCTCCGTAAATAGCTGTTCGAAGGGAGGCGGTTAAAAATGGATTGTACGACCCTCATAGGTTTTGAAGCTGTGAGCTTGGTGTATTCGGTAGCTGGCAAGCCGAATAAGGTTATTTTTGATGATCTTACTTTTTCGGTAGAGCCCGGGAGCATTACAGCGGTAGGTGGCCGCTCGGGCTCGGGGAAAAGTACCGTCCTCGATGTGGCATATGGAAAGCTGCCTCCCAGTTCGGGAAGAGTCTCCTGGTGCGATAGGGATCTCGGTTCTTTGCGTGAAAGCGAAGCGCAACATATCCGGCGCGCAAATATTGGGTACGTGGACCAGAAAGCGCTTTTACTAGGCGACCTTACTGTTCTCAAGAACGTTATGTGCGGGGGAGCTGACAAAGCGACGGCGCACTCATGGCTGGAAAAGCTTGGCGTCGCAGATATTTCGGATAGTCGGGGAGCGAAGATTTCGGGTGGTGAAGCTCAGCGGGTAGCGCTGGCACGGGCGCTTGCAAAGCAACCTGATCTATTGATCTTGGATGAACCCACCTCGTCGCTTGATCTGGGAAACGCGCAAACGGTTGCCGAGATTTTACAGCTGGAGGCACGGCGGGGAGCCGGTATTCTTGTCGCCACTCACGATGACGTGATTGGGGCCATTGCTGACACGAAAGTGAGCCTGTAAATGTTCCGGCCCAGTTGGAAGCGCAGTGCTGTTTACGTGCTCATAGCGCTGTTTTGCTTCGCGTGGGTGTTTGCCTCGCACATGGCATACTCCCTCGCCGGGGCCAAAATGGATGACGAATGGCGCGGACGTTACGACATTCTGGTCACAGATAAAAAGGCAGGAGAGAGTCTCTATTCTTCACGTGATAAAGCCGGAATGACGCTGCTGGAACAAAACTATGCAGCGCAGACCTTGCCGGAGCTGGAATCGCGAATACTAGAAGAAGTGAGAAAAATTGAGGGTGTGTCAGTGGCGGCACCGGTCGGTTTTCTCGGCAGTTACAAAGGATTTTGGGTACTTCCGCAAATTGCCTCAGATGGAATAGATTTCCAAACGTCGCCTGTGAAGAGTTATCGCGTCACGTGGCAAGTGCTTGAGGCAGAAACTAAGGTTCTGGATAAAGGGACGGCGCAATATGACCTCGATGCCACAGGAATCATTGCTCGGCCCACGCCCACCGGCGGCGAACCCACCGGAATTCAGTCGCATATAGGCATGCGGCCAGAGCTCTACCGGTATCACTATCCAAGCGTCACCATCCCGGATGAAAACTCGGTTCTTCTCACGGCTTTTGCGCTGCCAGATGTGGCAACCAGTGTCGCAGTAGTAGATCCCGTATCGGAACGTGAAATGTTAGGGTCAGCAGGAGAATGGCTCAATCCTCTTATTGAATTCGACAAGGTAGTTGAACGTAAATTGGGCCTTGGAGATCCTCTTAGCGCAGATGATCTCGCGGCTCTTCCCAACGGCGTTGTAGTTACTCAGCAAGACCTTGCTCTGGCACAGGAAGCGAGATCGGGAGAAGGACACGAGGAGATTGCGCCGCTCGCTGCAATGCCAGGAATGGCAGAACGTAGTCGTCCGGTGCCGTGGCGGGCATATGGGATAAATTCTCAGATATTTGGATACGTTGCCAACCAGGATTTCTCACCGAATATCTCTATCTCAGTTGCCATAGAGAGCATCGACAAGCATGGAAAAACGGTAGGCACAGTCGAGCAACGCATTGATCTGGCGCATGACAATAGCCCCTTTGGCTCGCGTGCGGTTTTGCTGCCTCTTCCAGAACAGGGAGGGGAAACCTACGGGCGAATAACTGAGACCTATACCAATGGCGCCTACGTTACTGCCGATAACGTTTTCGCTCCGAAACTCACTCCGGTTCCTGCGGGTGAAACGGTGGCGGAAGATGAAGCTTCGCGGCGTGCTCAGGCTGACGAGGAATATCGGGCTAGCTTTGTGGTGAATCCCGTAGGAATTGCTCCCCTTTATACTTCTTATAACGAGTCTGATTCTCTAGCCGCGCAAGTAACTCCGCAGGAGATTGGAGCAGAGATTACGTATCGTGCGACCTCTCCCTTAGACACCTCTCTTGGCTCGGTTGTTCGTGACGGTGGTGCACCGTTTGAGGTTGGCGAGTTCACTCCGCAGGAAACGAAAACGGATGATGTACCTGGCACGGATCCTCTCGGAGCGCTCGGACTTTATTCTTCAAATCACCTGATGCAGGGAGGCGAACGGATCGACCACCTCCGCTCAGGACTCGGTGTTGCGCTGAACCCACCATCGGCAGTGGTTTCTTACGGAAGCGCGGAAGCTCTTGCGGGGGAACTCCCGATCAACGCCATTAGGGTACGAGTCGCGAATCTTGAGGGCCTAACTCGGGAGGATGCGCTAGTAGCCATCGGCAAAGTGGCTGATCGAATCCGGTCCATAGGTGTAGATGCCAGGGTAGTGGCAGGCTCATCACTCGGAACTGCGAAGATTTGGATACCGCAAACTGCGGGCCAAACCGATAGCGAGGCCGGCCGTCAAGAAGTGGAAGCGCTTGGCTGGGTCGATCATCGCTATGTTGTGCTAGGCGCAGCGGATTTCATGGCAAGCCTCCTCACCACTCTGGTGCACTCCATCGCGCAGGCGGGCGGCTTCCTCATCATCGGCGTGATTGCGGTGGTGGGAGCGGTGGAATTTGCCGCGAGACGAACCAGATTCAATGTTCTCAAAAATCAAGGATGGTCCTCATCCTCATGTCTTGCAACCGTTCTTCGGGAAGAAGCGTGGGGGCTGATTCTTCTCGCATGTGCCCTTGTAACGACGGCACTGTTTTCAGTGGCGGAACAACCTCGATTACTAGCAGGCATTCCGCTTGTTTGCGGGGCTGTTATCTATGCGCTCCTTCTTATCCTTCCGCTTCGTTACGCCAGTCGAAGGAGCGGCTCGAATCTTCCGCGAATCTCTCTTCTAGGCTGGTTAACCGTTGCTGAGGGACTGTTTATCGGAGTGTTCTGCGCGCTACTTGGTGAAGTAGTAACAATGATCGTGTGGTTCCGGAAAGGTGCCCGCGGATTAGATATTGGTGAAGCCCTTGTTGAAGTATTACTACCTGTGCTTGTAGTCCTGGCGGCAGCGGCGGGCCTGGCAGTGAGCGTGCTGCTTCTCCTGGCGCGCAGGAAACAAACCGCTGTGCGGGATCTCAAAGAATTTGTGTACTGGAACTTGGGTTGGAGTACAAAGAAGATCCGTACCGCGCAGGTGGGTGTCTCATTCATCGTGGCCATATGCTGTGCCTTAGTTGGTTGGATAGTCTCCGTGACATTGATCGGAGCCGGAATGGACCGCGGCCTGTATTGGATTGTTTTTTCTTCAGCGGCTGTCGTCCTGGTTCTCATCAACGGTCTCGGTGTGAACCCATCTACTCTCCCGCGCCGTTTTCGCGCGAGTCTACGTTTGCAGAGCTGAGAGGTGGGAAGGGACTTTCGTAACTCTGGGAACCCCGTTCGTTGGGCCTCGCTTCGAGAGCGCGAGTTAGCCGGGTACACTGCATCTGTGGTCGCCAATCATATTGCTCAACAGGACTCGCCCGGGAACACGCAGCCCGGCCGCACACCGCTCGGTAGTGAACCGGCCGGTGATACCCCGGCTGGAACTGCCCTCCTCACCCCGGTGGACGTGCGCGCGCTGTGCACGGCCCTGAATATTCGCCCCACCAAAACCCTGGGGCAAAACTTCGTGCACGACGGCGGCACCGTGCGCAAAATCGTGCGGGAAGCCGGGGTGGGCCCGGGGGATAAGGTCCTCGAAATTGGCCCGGGTCTAGGCTCCCTCACCCTGGCGCTCCTGGAAAGCGGCGCCTACGTATCCGCGGTGGAGATCGACGCCGCCCTGGCTGTCGCGCTCCCCGATACCGTGGCGCGCCGCCACAGCGCCCCGGAGAATTTCGCGCTGCTGCACGCGGATGCCCTGAGCATCACCGGGCCCGAACAACTCGCTTGCCCGCCCGCGCTCCGCACTGGCCAGACCGGAGCCGCGGCAACCGGCACCGTAACCGCCAGCACCGGCGATCCCGGCAGCACGCAGCCCTTCGCCCCCACCGCCCTGGTGGCCAACCTTCCCTATAACGTGGCGGTGCCGGTGCTCCTCACCCTCATGGAAGCCCTGCCCAGCCTGGAAACCATCACCGTGATGGTGCAGCTGGAAGTCGCCGACCGCCTGGCCGCAGCCCCCGGCTCCCGCACCTACGGCGTGCCCTCGGTGAAAGCCGCCTGGTACGGCAGTGCCACCCGCGGCGCGAAAATCTCCCGCCACGTTTTCTACCCGGAGCCGAATGTGGATTCCGCCCTCGTCCACCTGCGCTTGCGGCCCGCGCCCGGTAACGATGACCTGCGCGAACGCGTTTTCACTGTGATCGACGCCGCTTTCGCTCAGCGGCGTAAAACTCTGCGCAGTGCCCTGGGTTCCTGGGCCGGCAGCCCGGCCGCCGCCGAAACCATCCTTCAGCGGGCTGGGGTATCGCCCCAGGCCCGCGGGGAAACCCTCACCATTGACGATTATGTGCGGATCGTGCAGGCCCGCGAACTCCCCAACTAAAAACCCATTCCAAGGACCACCAGCTATGGCACATTTACTTTCGGTACATGACGTGGGCGTCAGCCTGGGAAGCCGCGATATTCTCAGCAACGTCTCCCTGAGTTTAGAGGACGGCAGCCGCATAGGCGTCGTCGGCCCGAACGGGGGAGGGAAAACCACGGTGCTGCGCCTCATCATCGGGGCGCTCGCGCCCACCAGCGGTGAGGTGATTCCCACCAATACCGCAAAATTTGCTACGCTCACCCAGGCCGATGAGCTGCCCGATACCACGGTGCTTGAGGCGATTCACGCCGGAACCGCTCGCCACGAATGGGCCAGTGACGCGCGGGTGCGGGACCTGCATGCCGGGCTGTTGCCCGATATTCCCCTCGAGGCGCGGGTTCGTGAGCTTTCCGGCGGGCAGCGCCGGCGGGTGGCCCTGGCCCACACCCTCACGCGAGACGCGAATATTATTATTCTCGACGAGCCGACCAACCATTTAGACGTGGAGGGTATTACTTTCCTGGCGCATTATATTAAGGAACGTTTCGGCGGGCCGCGCCCGCGCGGGGCGCTGGTGGCCGTCACCCACGACCGCTGGTTCCTGGATGCGGTGGCAACCCGCCTGTGGGAAGTGGTGCCCGGGGTGGAGGGGCCGCGCGGGCAGATTCCCGGCCGGGTCGAAACCTACGAGGGCGGGTATTCGGATTATATTTTCCAGCGCGCTGAGCGGGAACGCCAGGCCGCGCTCGCCGAAGAAAAACGCAATAACTTATTGCGGAAGGAGCTGGCGTGGCTGCGGCGCGGCGCCCCGGCCCGCACCTCGAAGCCACGTTTCCGTATCGAAGCGGCGGAAAATCTTATTGCGGATGTTCCGGCCCCGCGCGATACCGTGGAAATGACGCGCATGGCCGCCGCTCGTTTAGGTAAAGAAGTGGTTAATCTTGAGGACGTCAGCCTGCGCTACGGCGGCGGCCCGGAAATTTTACGCGGGGTGACCTGGCGGATTGCGCCGGGTGAACGCGTGGGGATCCTGGGCGCGAACGGTGCCGGGAAATCCTCGCTGCTCGCGCTCATTGCCGGGCGGCTCCAGCCCACTTCCGGGCACGTCAAACGCGGAGCCACCGTGAAACTCGCGGAACTATCCCAGCACACTCGCGAACTCGATGAGGTTGCGGATTTGCGGGTGGTGGAGGCCGTGAACGACGTCGCAGCTCGCGTGCAGGTGGGGAAGAAGGAACTCACCGCGAGCCAGGTGACCGAGCGGATGGGATTCACCCGCGAACGTGCCTGGACGCGAGTCAGTGAACTTTCGGGCGGGGAGCGGCGCCGCCTGCAATTCATGCGCCTGCTCATGGCCGAACCGAATGTGCTGCTCCTGGACGAACCGACGAATGACCTGGATACCGATACCCTCGCCGCGATGGAAGATGTGCTGGACGGCTGGCCGGGCACCCTCATTGTGGTCTCCCACGACCGCTACCTGCTCGAACGCATGACGGACCGGCAGATCGCGGTGCTGGGTGGCCACGTGCGGGATTTGCCGGGCGGCGTGGATGAGTATTTGCGGCTGCGTGAAGAGGAGCGGGGCGAGCGCGAGGGTGCCAAGGGCGCGGCTGGAGCGCGCGCGGGTGCAGATGCTCGTGCGGGCGCCGGCGGTGCAGGCGGCTCCGGCAGCTCCGGGGCTGCGGCAGCCGCGTCCGGTGCATCGGGGGAGCGGGCTGAGAAAAGCGCGAGTGCCCTCCAGCGCGAAGCCCGCAAAGAAGTGCAGCGCATCGAGAAACGGATGAATCGGCTACGCGAGCAGATCACCACGCTGGAGGAGCGCAGCACCGCCTGCGCGGTCAGCGGGGACTATGAGGAACTCGCGCGCATTGGCAAAGAGCTAAGTGAGGCAAGTGGCCAGCTTGACGAGCTGGAAGAACAGTGGTTGGAGGCAGCTGAAGTAGCCGAGGGCTAAGGCGAGCGCACCCACCCAGCCAGAATGGCCATTCCGCCAGGCGTACACACACGCGGGGCCCGGGAGAATCCCGGGCCCCGCGTGCGTCGTCGTCGTACTACATCAGAATTTAGGCGGCCTTACGGAAAATCTGCGTGAGCTTGACGCGCTCACCCATCCGCAAAATCGAGCGTTCGTAAATCTTGCCGGCCAGAATCGCCAGCAGGAAGACCCCGAGCGCGTTGATGCCGACCGCCGCCAGTTCTTCCACGAGCGGGACCTCGCCGATGGCCGCGCGCATGGGCATCATGAACGGGCCGAAGAACGGCAGCACGGAGAGAATCTTCGTGACCGCGGCCTCGGGCAGCGCCGGAATAAGGTAGAGCGCGGTGTAGAACGGGATGAACTGGAGGAACATGACCGGGGTGTTGATGCCGGCCAGGTCTTCCTGGCGGGACACCGTGGCCGCCAGCCCGCCCACCAGCGCGGTGGCGGTGAAGTAGCCGAGCACCATCCACACGACCGTGCGCGCCACCATGCCGGCCAGCCCGAATTCCTGGAGGAAACTGAGATCGGGAACCAGCCCGGAAATGGCCACGCCCGTAATAATCGCGCCGATATAACCGAAGAGGATGACCACCCAGCCGGCGCCCAGGCCCAGCACTTTGCCGAGCAGCAGGACGCGCGGGCGGACCGTGGTCAAAATAATTTCCACCACGCGGGAGGATTTTTCTTCGACGACGCCGGCGCCTACCGCGCCAATGCCGCCCATCACCATGAAGAAAATCAGCATGGCACTCACCGAGCCGATAAGGAAACCAATGGGATTCGCATCGAAACCGGAGGGAGTGTAATTCACCGTCTGAACCCGGAGATTATTAATAGTATCCAGGTGGGCGAGGACCGTGGCATCCACCCCGGATTCCTCCAGCACATAGGTGCTGAGCACCTTCTTGAGAGCGGGCAGCTCCTTCGGATCCGGGGAAGTGGCCACGATCTGCGGATCGAGGGCCGTGCCGGAAATGCCGATTTCCGCTTCCGGTTCTTCGGTGGCCAGCTCGGCGGCGATATTGGAGGTGGGGAGGGCGGCGAAACCGGCACTCTCCAGGTAGGGCTGGAGCTGCGCGGCGCTGGCCTCCAGGTAAATGCCCTGGGCTTGCGCGGCCGGGGCGGCGCCGTTAGCTTCATCGTCTCCGCCCAGGAAGACGCGGCCCGCGAAGCCGGCCACAATAGCGATGACCCACATAACCGCGAGGGAAATCATGGTGGCGCGGGAAGCGAAAACGTTCTTGAACTCGCGTGCGAAAACAGTGCGTACCATTACTTAGCCTTCTTTCCGAACAGCGAGCCGAGCAGGCCGCGCTTTTTCTTGGGTGCGGCCGCGTCATCTTCGTTTGTGGAGGGCACCTGAACAACGTCGCGGAACAATTCCGTGAGGTGGGGGCGGCGCTGGGCGAATTCCACCACGGTGCCGGCCTGCTGGGCAGCGGCGAGAAGCGCGGCGGTGGGGTCTGCGGTGGGGGTGGGGTTAGCGGGCGCGGTCTCCACGAGCACCCGCGCAATTCCCGCGCTCAGCGGCGCCTCCGAGGTGCCGGCCAGCGGATCGGGGTGGACGGTGAATCCGGCTTGGCTGAGGGCCGTGCGCAGCGCGGTTTCCTCCGCGCGCACCGCCAGTGCGTAGGGCGGGTTACCGGAATTACGCAGCTCATCTACGGTGCCGCGGGCCACGATATTTCCACCCGCGAGGATTCCCACGCTATCGCAGAGGCGTTCGACCAGGTCAAGCTGGTGGGAGGAGAAAATAACCGGAACGCCCTCATCGGCCTTCTGGCGCAGCGTATCGCTCATGGTGCGCACCGCCACCGGGTCCAAACCGGAGAAAGGTTCGTCAAGGATGAGGAGTTCGGGATCGTGAATGAGAGCGGCGGCCAGCTGCACGCGCTGCTGGTTACCGAGGGAAAGCTTCTGGACGGCATCCTCCCGGCGCGAGCCCACCCCGAGGCGATCCGTCCAGCGTTCCATAGCGGCCTGTGCCGCATCCGGGCTCATCCCGTGCAGGCGCGCGAAATACATCAGCTGCTTATCGACCTGCATCTTCGGGTAGAGGCCGCGTTCTTCTGGCATATAGCCGATGCGCTGGCGTGCCGCGAAATCAATGGGCTGGCCATTCCAGGTCACCTGCCCGGAATCTTTACTCAGGAGGCCGAGCATAATGCGCATCGCAGTGGTTTTCCCGGCCCCGTTCGAGCCGACGAAACCGAAGATTTCACCGGGGCGAACCGCGAAGCTAAGATCCTGCAACACTTTGCGCGACCCGAAACTCTTGGAGATGTTCTCAACGGAGAGCATAAAGGGTACGTCCTTGCTATTGTGCGATTGATGAATATTCTAGGGTAGCGCGCCGCCCGCCCAGACACGGGCAACCGCCGCGCGCAAGACCGGTGACGTCACCTAGAGCGCCATCGTTCTATTTGCGTGTCGCCGTCTATCCTATGCCAGAGTCCCGGTGAAACCTAGATTAAGAAAGGGGGACGGGCCGGATTATGCCGGATGCGCGCCGGCTCAGTGCCCGCTTAGTGCCGGCTCAGCGCGTTCCCACGCACGCTCAACGCGCGCTCAGTGCCCGCCGCGGGTGAGCAGGCGCGGCTGCGATTCCAGCCCGCGCAAGCCGTTCCACATAAAATTGACCACGTGCTCGGCTACCGTTTCTTTATCGGGTTGACGCACATCCACCCACCACTGGCCCACCTGGCCGAGCGCCCCGGCCAGCGTCTGCCCGTAAATGCGGGCGTATTGCGGAGAAATACCATTGCGCCCGAGCATGGGCGCCAGCAAATCCGAGGCATAATCAGCCACATCCGCGATCACGGTTGAGAAGGAATCCCCGCCCAGCGTGGCCGGCGAACGCTGCACGAGGAGGCGAAAACCGTCGTCGTTATGCTCAATATAATCCAGCACGGCGACGACGATGGACTCGAGCACCTCGCGCTCGGGCAGGCCAATGTTCATGCGCGCGGAAAGTAATTCCGTGAGCGTGACGAGCTCGCGATCCACTACCACGTTGTAAATGCCTTCTTTGGAGCCGAAATGTTCGTACACAACCGGCTTGGAGACCTGGGCGGCCGCGGCGATTTCTTCGATGGAGACCCCGTCGAAACCCTGGGCCGCGAAAAGTTCGCGGGCCACGCCCACCAATTGTTTACGCCGGTCCGCTCGCGACATGCGCACCCGCTTCTTTTCCGGGGCGGGGGCAGGTGCGGGGGTCTGTGTCGTGGTCGGAGTGGAGGCATCCGCGGTGGTGGCAGCGGTGTTCTGTTCGATGTTCTGATCGGTGTGAGCGAGCGTATTATCGGCGGCGCGGGCGGCATCAATGCCGTTCGTGCCCTCAGGCGAGGTCTGTTTCATACTCAGTATTATGCCAGGAGCGCTTCGGTCGGTTAGACTATATCGGTGCCGGCCCGCGCGTCGGCAGTTTTCCGCCATGGTGTAACGGCAACACAGCGGTCTTTGGAACCGTTATTCTAGGTTCGAATCCTAGTGGCGGAACGTTTTCGGGCGCAGCGTCAGCGCCCGTGGCGAAATATAGGGCGCATTGCCGCCAGAAAAGGGAAGGCATGGATCTCTCCGCTGTCGTCATCCTGGCTGCTGGCCAGGGAACTCGCATGAAATCAGCCACCCCGAAACTTTTGCATGAGGTGTGCGGCCGCACGCTGCTCGGGCACGCCATCACCGCCGCGCGCAGCCTCAATCCCCGCCATATTGTTGTGGTGGTGCGCCACGAACGGGATCGGGTGGCTGCCCACGCGCTTGAGCTGGACGATTCGGTCATGATCGCCGATCAAGATGAGATCAAGGGCACCGGCCGCGCGGTGTGGTGCGGGATGGAAGCCCTGGGTGCGGGGGTGAGTGGCCCGGTTCTTGTGATGGCCGGGGATACCCCGCTTTTGGGTGGGGAGATTCTCGGGGAGCTCGCGCGCGCCCACGGGAACAGTGTTCACGGCAGCAGTTCGTGCGGGAACACTGTTTACATGAACGACGACGCCGCTACCGCTCCGGCTGCCCCCGCCAACCCCGCTGTCACCGTGCTGAGCGCCCGGGTGCCTGATCCGGCTGGCTACGGGCGGATTGTGCGTGATAGCCAGGGCACCATCTGCGCCGTCGTAGAAGATAAAGACGCAAGTGCGCAGCAGCGTGCCATCAACGAAATCAATACTTCTACCTATATTTTCGATGCCGCGTTTTTGCGCGAGGCGCTGGCGACCCTGGGCACCGATAACGCGCAGGGGGAAATGTACCTGACCGATGTGGTGGCGCGGGCGTACCAGCTCGGCGCCGGGGTCGGTTCTTATGTAAGCAGTGATTACCTGGCTGTGGAGGGTGCGAATGACCTGGTCCAGCTGGCGGCCCTGCGCCGGGAAATGAATCGACGCATCGGGGAAAAGTGGATGCGCAGCGGGGTGAGCATTATTGATCCGGCCACAGCGTGGATTGATGTCCAGGTGGAACTGGAGCCGGATTGCGTCGTCGAACCTAATACAATTTTGCGCGGAACCACGCGGGTAGCGCGGTTTGGGCACGTGGGGCCCGGGGAACTGAGCAATGTCATCGTGGAGGAAGGCGCGCGGGCGCGGCATGTGCACCTGCGCGATTGCCTCATTCCGGCCGGTAAATGTGCCCGGCACGCGATTGCGCTCGGGGAAGCCGCCCAGCACCGCTGCGGCGGGTAAACACTGTTCCGGCGGTAAACACCGTTTACCGGGTAGCGGGTAGCGCCGCGATCGCATAAGCTGACAACGTCGAAAAACCCAAGCAGGCGAAACACATCGGGGGAGCACAATGAGCACGGGAATGCGGGTATCGAACGATAAGCGGCTGGTCCTAGCCACGGGCCGCGCCTATCCGGAGTTGGCGGAGGAGGTTGCGCGCTGCCTGCATATCAGCATGCTGCCCACCACCATCTACGATTTCGCAAATTCAGAAATTTACATCCGCTATGAGGAGTCGATCCGCGGGGCGGATGTTTTTATTATGCAGGCCTTCAGCAGCCCCATTAATAAATGGCTGATGGAGACGCTGCTCATGGTGGATGCCGCCAAGCGTGCCTCCGCCAAGCGCATCACCGTGGTGGCGCCGTACTACCCCTACGCTCGTCAGGACAAGAAGCACAAGGGCCGCGAACCGATTTCGGCGCGGCTGGTGGCCGATCTGCTCAAGACGGCCGGCGCGAACCGCATTATGAGCGTGGATCTGCACGCCGCGCAGAGCCAGGGTTTCTTCGACGGGCCGGTGGACCACCTGTGGGCGATGCCCACGCTGGTCGAATATGTCCGCTCCATTATTACCGGCGACGACGCCGTTATGGTCTCACCCGATGCCGGCCGTATTAAGGTGGCCGAGCAGTGGTCCTCGCGCCTGGGCGGAATTCCGCTGGCTTTTGTGCATAAGACCCGCAATATTGAGAAGGCCAATACCGCGAAGGCTAACCGGGTTGTCGGCGATGTGGCCGGTAAGACCGCCATTATTGTTGACGACATGATCGATACCGCCGGCACGCTGGTCGGCGCGATTCGCGTGGTTAAGGATGCCGGCGCCAAGGACGTTATCGTGGCGGCCACCCACGCGTTGCTTTCCGGGGAAGCGGTCGAGCGGCTCTCCAATGCGCCGATTCGTGAACTCGTGGTGACCGACACCGTGCCGATTCCCGATGAGAAGCGTTTCAAGGGCTTGACGGTGCTTTCCATTGCCCCCACCCTGGCGCGCGCCATCGACGAAGTCTTCGAGGATGGCTCGGTGACCTCGCTATTTGACGGCGCGTACTAAAAACGCACGTGGTGGTCACATCGAGCTGGGCGCTGTCCGTACTTGTCTTCGCTACCGGGTTGGTGGGCGGCATTGTGGGATACCTGACCGGGGTGGCTTCGCTGGTCACCTACCCGGCTCTCCTGGCCCTCGGATTCCCGCCGATTACCGCCAATGTGACGAATGCGATCAATAATTTCGGGAGCAGCCTGGGCTCGGTGCTGACCGGCTGGCGCTCCATGCGGGCGGTGCAGGCCTATCCGTTGTGGCCGCAGATGTTTATCAGCGCGGTGGGCGGAGCTATCGGCGCGGTGCTGCTGCTGGCTTTCGACCCGAAAGTTTTCGAGTTCGTGGTGCCCTGGCTGGTTCTCATCGCCACCCTTTCCACGCTGGTTGGCCCCTACCTGGAACGACGCGGCATCCACGCGAATATTCCGGTTCCTACCTTCCTGGTGCTAGTGGGTGTGCTGGGCGTGTACGGAGGTTATTTCGGGGCGGCCTCGGCGGTTGTGTATCTTGGCATCGCCGCGATCCTCACCCCGATGACCACCCACGAGGCACTGCTGCTCAAATCTCCGGTGCTCGGCTGCGCAAATCTCACCGCGCTACTGTTCTTCATCTGGTCCGGGGAAGTGGATTACGCGGCGGCGCTGACCATGATGCTCGGCGGGCTGCTGGGCGGGATGGTTGGCCCGCACCTCCAGCGTTTCCTCCCCGGTGGTGTGGTGCGCTGGCTGGTCGGCATCTTCGGGACAGCGCTCGCGATCTGGCTGATGCTGCGGGCGTTGGGGTAGGGCGGCGCGGCTGCCCTTAGTTCCTCATCCGCCACCGGCTCAGTTCCTCATCCGCCACCGGCTCAGTTCTTCATCCGCCACCCGCGCTGGCGGAATGCCTCGGCGAGGTGAGCGGTTGCGGGAACTTCGCCGCTCGCGATGCGTGGGAGCGCGGGTCTGCCCGGGTTGAACATCATGCGGACGAGCCGCCGAGGGAGGTGGAGATCCGGGTGGAAAAACTGAAGTTCGATCCAGCCGTAGCTGGTGCGGAGTTCGCGCCGCTGGCGATCTTTGACCTGCTGGGAGGCGTCTCGGTGAGGTGCGCCGTCGTACTCCACAATGATGCGCTGCTCCTCGAAAAGCATATCGGGTTGGCCGAGCGGGCAGCCGTCCGGGGCGAGAAGCCGCTGGTTGAGGCGCGGTTCCGGGAATCCCGCCATGGCGATAAGGAGTCGCAGCAGGGTTTCCATCGGCGAATCCGCGCCCACCCGCGCCCAGGCCAGCGCCGCGCGGAAGTGCGCCACAAAATTCCAGCTCGGGTGTTCTGCCAGGAAAGCCTCCAGTCCCTCGCGGGTGGCGTAGGGCGCCGACCTCCCCTCGAAGCGCTGGCGAGGAATGCGCAGGAGCGCGTCGATTGCCGCGATGAGCTGGTAAAACGATAGATCCGGCACGCTCGCTAGCACGGCGCGGGGCCGGGAGGCGATGCGCAGGTCCCCGCCGGGCGTGCAGATCGTTTCGATGTCGCTGTCCAGCAGTTGCGTGCGATCCCAGCGGATGAGGGGGTGGGGATGTTTGTCCTGTTTAGCGTGTGTAGATAGATCCACGGGCTTAGAGTCGTCCCATGTCGAGAAGCGGGGTGGGAGCGGTAAACCCCAGAGGCGCATTGCGGACATTCCTGTCACTACGCTTCGTGGGAATCTATGTTGCATAGCGATGAGGACATCGACTTCCGTAAAATCGCGGCGGGTGTCCCGGTAGATCCCCCGTGTCAATAGTTGGAAACAATTGCGCCGGGCGAGAGTTCGGGGCAACCCCAGAGCGTCCAGCTGTGCGAGGCTGAAGATGGGTGGGATTGGTACCGATTCACGGGGTTTATTGACCATGAGGTGAGTATTCAGGCAAGTGGTGGTTCGGGCAAGCGGCTATCCACAGGAAGGTGCTGTTATCCACAGGTAGAAATCGCGCGGAAAGCCGCCAGTAAGCTCCACAGGGATCTCCGGGGTGGGGGCCAAAACGTAGTGCGAGTAAGAGCACCGTTTTCGGCTGGTTTTGTGTCTCTTACGCGCACTTGACGGGGGTGGTGGTTTGAAATGCGCACTTTGTGTGTGGGGTAGGGGTGGTACGACGACGGCGCCAGCTGGCGGGGCGGATTCTGGCGGAGTTGGTGGTGGGGCAGCGGGGGTGTTCCGGGTTCGGGCGGTGGAGCTCCTCGGAACGTGAGGGGGCTGGTGGGGCAGGAAGGGCGCGTGTGTGTGAGGAGCGGCAAAAAACTTTGTTTTTTGCCGCCGTCGCCCTAAAATTGACGGCGTTGCTTCGGCGAGGGAGGGAGCTCGAAGCGCGGAATCACCCGGTCGTTGAATTGGGGAATCGCCCGGTCTACGGGATGGCGATTCTGGTAAGCCTGCGGGGCAGGGGAGCTGGGAATCGGGATTCGCGCTCGCGGACTCTTCCGTTATCGACGCGGCAGGCGCTCCTTCGGGTGGCCTGCTTTAACGAGGCCACCACCCGGCGCGGCGTGTGCGGCGCGGGTGTTCATATCGACAATATCGAGGTCAGCCCGCCACTCGGGTGACCGCTAATCTGACGAAGGAGAATCATGGCTATTGATGCTGCGAAGCTGACTGCCGAAACCCGTGATGAATTTGGCAAGGGCGCGGCTCGCCGCCTGCGCCGCGATGGGCGCGTTCCCGCCGTGCTTTACGGGCACGGAATCGAGCCGGTGCACGTGCACCTGGATGCTCACGATCTGTTCCTCGCGGTCAAGGGCAATCCGAATGCTCTGGTCAGCCTCACCATCGACGGTGAACTGACCCTCGCGCTGGTCAAGGACATTCAGCGTAACCCGCTCTCCCGCTCCATCGAGCATGTGGACTTCCTGCGCGTCAAGCGCGACGAAAAGGTCGAGGTTGAAATTCCGGTGGTCGTTGTGGGCGAACCGGCTCCCGGCCTTATCAACACCCTGGAACTCCTCAATATCCTGGTCTCCGCCCCGGCGATCGATATTCCGGAATCCATCGAGGTCAATGTGGAAGGTCTCGAAGATGGCGCTCGCGTGACCGTGGCCGACCTCAAGCTTCCCGAGGATGTGGAAGCCCTGGTCGATGGCGAAGAAATCGTGTCCCTGGTCATGGAGCCCCAGGTTGATAAGGCTCTGGAAGAAGCCGACGCCGCCATGGCCGAAGCTCAGGCAGAAGAAGCAGCCGAAGAAGCGGCAGCTTCCGAAGGTGCCGGCGAGTAATTCGGCGATGCACCTCACTCGCCACGAGTGACTCTTACGCGGCCGCGGACGCAATGTCCGCGGCCGCGTGCCGTGTCGGCGTCGTCGTAAAAAATATGAAGTACGCAGAGGCGGAACAATCCCGGGCAAGCGGGTACGGTTGAATATGCACAGGAGGAACGCATGTACGCTGTTGTTGGATTAGGCAATCCCGGTGCTACCTATGCCGGAACTCGCCACAATTGTGGGCATATGGTGGTGGCGGAGCTCGCCGCGCGTTGCGGGGGGCAGTTGCGCTCGCACGGCGCCACCCAGACGAACCAGCTTTCCGCGCGGGTGGGGGTGGCGCCCGGGCAGGCCGGTGAGCAGGTCATTCTTGCCACGTGCCAGTGTTACATGAATACCTCGGGCGGGCCGGTCAGCGCGCTGCTGCGCTATTACGACTGCCCGGTGGAGAATCTTATTGTGGTTCACGATGAGCTTGATCTCCCCTTCGGGACTCTGCGCCTCAAGCGCGGCGGGGGCGAAGGCGGGCATAACGGGCTCAAGTCGATTTCGCAGTCCACGGGCTCGAAGGATTATATTCGGCTGCGTTTCGGTATCGGCCGGCCGCCCGGGCGCCAGGACCCTTCCGATTTTGTGCTGCGGCCCTTTAGCTCGACGGAGCGCAAGGAGCTTGATGTGCTTATCGCGCAGGCCGCGGACGCCGTGGAGGATGTGCTGCGCAACGGGCTGGAAAGCGCCACGATGCGTTTGCATACGAAGCATTAGCCGGCGGCGTGGAGCGGCGGCGCCGCGGCATACGGCGCGGATCCGCGCAAATACGGCGCCGAACCGCCCGCGCTGCGCGCTAAATCGCCGGCACCGCGCCCGCGCTGCGCCGAGCGAGAACCGAAACCCCAGAAGGACGAGGAAGGAAACGAGCGTCCCGTGCAATTAGAATCCTTGCTGCCGCTCATCGGCGCCGATCCCGCCCTGAGCAGCGCTGCCGCCTCGACCGCCACCCGCCTGGATATTCCGATGCCGCGCGGGGTGGTGCCGCCGGCCCTGGCGTACCTCGCGCGCGCGAATGCCTCGGAAAGCGCGGCTCGGCAAACCGGCACGGCCGCCGTACCAGAAACCGCTGCCCCGAAAAACCCCACCGCAGAAACCGCCACCCCCGCACCCCTCCACGTGGCCATCACCGCGTCGGGGCGGGAGGCTGAAATCCTTGAGGGCGCGATGCGCGCCTACCTTCCGGCGGAGCAGATCGCGGTGTTCCCCTCCTGGGAAACGCTCCCGCACGAGCGCCTGTCTCCGCGTTCGGATACGGTGGCTCGCCGCCTGCTCACTCTGCGTCGCCTGGCCCATCCGGAGGAATTCGAGCCGCTGCGCCTCCTCATTATGCCGGTGCGCGCGCTGCTTCAGCCCATTACCCGCGGTCTGGGCGACCTGGCGCCGGTGCGTATCCGCCTCAACGAGGACGCCCCCATGGAGGAGGTGGAAAATGCGCTGGTGAACGCTGCTTACACCCGGGTTGATATGGTGGAACGCCGCGGCCAATTCGCGGTGCGCGGCGGCATTCTGGACGTTTTCCCGCCCACGGAACGCCACCCCATCCGCGTGGAATTCTTCGGCGATACCGTGGACGAAATCCGCACCTTCTCCGTGGGCGACCAGCGTTCCATGGAGGAACGCGAAGAACTTTACGCCCCGCCCTGCCGCGAAATTCTCCTCACTGAATCGGTGCGTACCCGCGCCCGCTCGCTCATCAGCGAGCTGCCCGGCGCCACCGATATGCTCGACAAAATCGCCGCCGGCATCGCCCCGGAGGGCATGGAATCCCTCACGCCGGTGCTCGTGGACGGCATGGACGCCGTGGTGGACGTGCTTCCCGCCACCGCCCGCCTCCTCATTATCGAGCCGGAGCGCGTGGACCAGCGCGCCGAATCGCTGATCGCCACCACGGAGGAATTCCTAGCGGCGGCCTGGAGTGCGGCGGCGGCCGGCGGCACGCCTCCGGTGCAGGCCAATGCGGCGAGTTTCGCGAGTGTCGCGGCCACCCGGGCGGAAGCGCTGAAACGCGGCCAGGCCTGGTGGACGCTCGGCGGCTTTTCCGGCAACGCGCTGTCCGGCAACGCGCTGTCCGGCAGTGCCGTCGCCGGACACAGCGCGTCCGCCGGGACTACTTCGGGTCGCCTCGCTTCCACCGGGAGCACCACCAAGAACGACGACGCCGGCGCCGCTGTCGCGGCGCGCGAACCGCGCAAATTCCTCGGGAAAGTTGATGAGGCTCTCGCCGCTATCGGGGAGCAGGCACGGCGCGGGGTGCGGCAGGTGCTCGTGGTGGACGGGCCGGGCTTGGCGCGCCGCTACGCGGAACAGCTCGGTGAGCTGGGTGTTCCGGCCAGCGCGGTAGCGGAGCTCCCCGCTCACTTCGAACCCGGGGTGGTTTACGTGGTGGCCGCGCCCATCGCCGAGGGCTTCGTTATGGAAGGCCAGCAGCTCGGGGTGTACGCGGGTGCGGATCTGACCGGGCGGGGCGGTTCCTCCACTCGGGATATGCGCACGCTGCCCAAGCGGCGCCGCAAGAATGCCGTTGATCCGCTCTCGCTAACTCCCGGGGATTTTGTGGTGCATGACCGCCACGGGGTGGGCCGTTTCGTGCGGATGGAAAAACGCACGATTGGCGGTAAAGGCGGGCAGCGCGAATATATTGTTCTCGAGTATGCGCCGTCGCGGCGCGGCGGGCCACCCGATCAGCTCTGGGTGCCCACCGATCAGCTTGACCAGGTGTCGAAGTATTCGGGCGGGGAATCCCCGAGCCTCAATAAAATGGGCGGGGCCGATTGGGAGAAAACCAAGTCGAAGGCCCGCGCTGCCACCCGCAAAATTGCTTCGGAGCTTATTCGCCTCTACGCGCAGCGCATGGCCACCCCGGGTATCGCATTTTCGCCGGATACGCCCTGGCAGCGCGAGCTCGAAGACGCCTTCGCCTACGTGGAAACCCCCGATCAGCTGCACACTATCGACGAAGTGAAAGCCGATATGGAAAAGCCGGTTCCCATGGATCGCCTTATTTCCGGGGATGTGGGCTACGGCAAAACCGAGATTGCGGTGCGGGCGGCTTTCAAGGCGGTGCAGGATGGCCGCCAGGTGGCGGTTCTGGTGCCGACCACCCTGCTGGTGGAGCAGCATCGCGAGACTTTCGAGGAACGCTACGCCGGCTTCCCGGTGCGGGTGGCGGCGCTTTCGCGTTTCCAGAGCGCGCGCGAATCGGAGGAGGTCATCTCCGGGCTCGCCGACGGCAGTATCGATGTGGTCATCGGTACCCACCGCCTACTCACGGGAAATGTGCGTTTCAAAGCCCTCGGCCTGGTGGTGATTGACGAGGAGCAGCGTTTCGGCGTCGAACATAAAGAGACCCTCAAGCAGATGTACCCGAATATCGATGTGCTCTCGATGTCGGCCACCCCGATTCCGCGCACGCTGGAAATGGCGGTCACGGGGGTGCGGGAAATGTCCACCCTGGCCACCCCGCCCGAGGAGCGCCACCCGATTCTCACCTACGTGGGCGCGCGGGAAAATCGCCAGATCAGTGCTGCGATTCGCCGCGAGTTGCTGCGCGACGGCCAGGTTTTTTACGTGCATAACCGGGTGGGGGATATGGGCCGGGTGGCCGCGCAGCTCGGCGAGCTGGTGCCCGAGGCGCGCATCGCCGTCGCCCACGGAAAAATGAGCGAACGCGATCTGGAAAATGTTATTCAGAATTTCTGGAATCACGAGATCGACGTCCTTATCTGCACCACCATCGTGGAAACGGGCCTCGATATTTCCAATGCGAATACGCTCATTGTGGATAATGCCGATAAGCTCGGGCTTTCTCAGCTCCACCAGCTGCGCGGGCGCGTGGGCCGCGGGCGCGAGCGCGCCTACGCGTATTTCCTGTACGACCCGGACCGCGCGCTCACGGAAACGTCCCTGGAACGCCTGCGCACCATCGCCGCGAATACCGACCTCGGGGCCGGCACCCAGGTCGCCATGAAGGACCTCGAAATCCGCGGGGCCGGCAATATGCTCGGCGGCGAACAATCCGGTCACATCGAGGGCGTTGGTTTCGATTTGTACGTGCGCATGGTCTCCGAAGCGGTTGCGAAAATGCGCGGGGAGATTCCGGGCGACGACGACGCCAGCAGCGATGTGCGCATTGAGCTGCCGGTGGAAGCCTACCTACCCGAGGATTACGTGCCTTCCGAACGGTTGCGCCTGGAGATTTACACCAAGTTGGCGGCATCGCGCGGGGAGGACCAGCGCGAGGAAATTCGGGCGGAATTGCGCGACCGCTACGGGGAGATTCCCGACGTGGCAGCGCGGCTCTTCCGGATCGCGCAGCTGCGTGACCTGGCGCGCAGTGCCGGGCTGGAGGAAATTACCCAGATGGGGCGCAATGTGCGTTTCACGCCGGTGGCGCTGCCCGATTCCCGGCAGGCGCGCCTCAAGCGCCTGTATCCGGGGGCGATGCTCAAGCCCGCGGTTCGAGTCCTCATGGTGCCTGTCCCGCCCGCGCCCGCCGCGGGGAGCGGCGGGGGCGCTGCCGGGGGAAGCACGCGCGCTGGAGCGGGCGGCCTTCGCCCCGGAACGCTCGGGGTGGCGCAGACCTCCGCGCGCCTCGGGAGCGGTGCGCCCATGGAAGGTGATGACCTGCTTGACTGGGTGTCCCATCTCATTACCGCGGTATTTATTTCCTCGGTGGGGTAGCGGCGGGGCCGCCGCGGGTTATTCCGGACGTGTGGCCGAGGTTCCGGGGTTTGTACTATAGGGCCCGTTTCGGGATGCCCCAGCGGGCTTCGTCACACGGTGTAGCCGGTGTTTCTGGCTCGCTGGCCTGCCCGCATGCTTACCTGTGTGACGATTGTGATTTTGAAGTACCTTTATCAATCCTGTCGTGATTTGATAAATTAAATTGTACGTTGTGGCGGTGGAATAGATGGGATGAGCTGCGGGTACCCGCGTGGAAAGCTGGCGTGCTCGTGTGTTTATGTTCGTTAAGGGCGCCTAAATCCAAGACATAGGATGACGCAACGGCACCGATGGTGGTGGCCCTGTGGAGTGGCTGCTCTTAGCGTAAGGAAGAATATGAAGAAAGTACTCAGAGGTGTCGTGGCTGCCGCGACCGCCTGCACGGTGATGCTGGGCGGCGCGGGCGCGGCTTTCGCGGATTCGACGAGCCCGAACGGAGCCACCGCGCCGGTTGCTTCAGATGCCTCTTCGGGTGCCGGAGCTGCGGGCGCTGGCGGTGCGGGCGCGCCGGCAGATGCCGCCGCTGCTGATACCAGCACCGCCGACTACGCCGCGGGCAAGATTAACGAAGCCCTGGGGGCTACCCCGGCCGATCAGGCCGATGCCTGGATGGTCAGTGCGCTGCAGAATCAGGCCTCTCATTACTCCAAGGCCTATGTGGATCAGCGCTTCGTTGCGGCCGCGCAAGCCTATGTAAATGCTTACTCCAACGGGGTATCTGACCTGGACAAGGCCATTGTTGAAGTGACTAAGACGGCCAAGACTGTTGCGGAAATGGATCGCCGGGTCAACGAAGAATTCCAGAAGTCCGCGGCCGGAAATAAGAGCGAAGTCGTTCAGAAGATTCGTTCCTGCATCGACCTCGCTAAGCAGGGTAAGAGCAAGGAATTCAACCAGTGCCTCAACGGCATTATTGTGCTGCAGAACCTCGAAGCTTACGAGAAGATGATCATCGCCGGTGACGCGGTGCTCAACGGGGATGTTTCCTATATTGATGCGGAGACCCTCGCCCAGCTCAAGAAGGATGTTGCTTACCTGCGTGAAGCTACCGCGTACCGCCCCGAAGCTGAGAAGCTGACCGGTAAGACGTGGTGGAAGGATATTGATCCCGCCACCATTACCCCGCTTGGGGATGCCGATTATGCTCGCCTGGAACAGCTGCGCTGGATTATCTCCGGTGAAAAAGAATTCAACGGCGTGAAAACCACTTACGGGCAGAGCTCGGACCGGGTGCGTGACCTGGTCCGCAAGGCCGGCTCCCTCAAGGCCAAGGCGGATACCGCTGCTCTCATCGCGGGCTTGCAGAACCCGGTGGTACGCAATGCGGCCCAGCAGCTTTTCGATGCTTCCCCGGATAACTATGCTGCCGATACCTTCTCTCATGTGCTTCCGCTCCTTGATGCCTGGGCTACCAAGCTGAGTGAAGCGAAAGCCGCTATTGAAGCCGAACAGGCCGCCCAGCTCAAGGCCCTGGCCGCGCTGGATTGCGCTCCGCAAGCCGCGCGTACCCAGGCCGAAGCCGATATTCAGGCAGCCACCGCTGCGGCGCTCGAGAAGCTCAAGCCGGTTGTGGACGAAGGCGTGCTGACCTCGATTCGTGCCGAGCACGAGGCAACCGTGCGCGGCATCGTGCAGAAGGTTTCCGCCCTCAAGGAATGCACGCCGGCCGACCCGGCCCCGACCCAGCCGGCCGAACCGACTCAGCCGGCCCAGCCTGCGGAACCGACGCAGCCTGCGCAGCCCACTGCGCCGGCTCCTGCGGACCCGGCCCCGGCAGGATCCGCCAAACCGGCCACTCCTGCTAAGCCCGGCAAGACCGTGGTGAAGAAGTCGGCGAAGAAGCTCCCGAATACCGGTGCGGAAGCCGCTTCCTTGGCGCTCCTCTCCGGTGCCCTGCTCGCCGGTGGGGCGCTCGCGGTGCGGCGGCGTCGTGCTGCCTAAACGCGACCATTAAATGAGCTGATGCTCGGGCGGGCCCGGCACGTGCGATATACAAGCGCGTGCCGGGCCCGCTTTTTTGAAAAACTAGTGACGTTACATTTTCTTGCTTTAGAATGATGGAAAGCACAACAAAGGAGTTGTTATGACGATGAACGTGAGTCCGAATCTTCTCAAGAGTTTTGCGCGGCGCACGTACGGCGTCGCGGGGGCGCTGCTGGTCATCGCGATTTTCCTCCAGATTGCGGGGCCCTTCGCCATGCTGGAGCTCAATGAGCTTCCCGCTGGCACCGCGGATCCGGTGAAGGTTGGCTTGGCATATGTGGTCAAGGTGCTCATGGATATCTTTACCCTGCAGTTGGCCGGCGTTGCCGCGCTCATCGCCTTCTTGGCTCACCCCGTGCTGACCTCGGTGGTGAAAGAGGAAGAAAGCGGGGCGGGCGGCGTCGTCGTACCTAACGGCGCAGCGGAAGAAACCGCGGCGCACTAAACTCTCCCCACGTGTTCGTGAGCTAGTTAGCACCCGGGTGGTTCGCGCGCGGTGCCAAAGTCCCGAGTGGGCGAAAATCTTCGCGGCTCAGGGCGAAAACGCCGAGTTAATCACGGCCTGAACATGACGCGCGCGGGTGTTTTGAGAGACAATAGAAACAGCGGATATTCCGCGCAGGTAGCCACAACTATGTGGCACGGTCTATATGAAGGAGTACCTGTGGCATTCATTGAGGCAGTTAACGCCCGCGAAATTCTCGACTCCCGTGGCAACCCCACCGTTGAGGTTGAAGTTGTCCTGGATGATGGCACCTACAAGCGCGCATCGGTTCCCTCCGGCGCGTCCACCGGCGCCTTTGAAGCCGTGGAAAAGCGTGACGGTGATAAGGGTCGTTACCTCGGTAAGGGTGTCGAGCAGGCAGTGGAAGCGGTGAACGAAATCATCGCTCCGGAAATCATTGGCATGGACGCCAACGATCAGCGCGCTCTTGACGCGCTGCTCATTGACCTGGACGGCACGGATAACAAGGGCAAGCTCGGCGCGAACGCCATCCTGGGTGTGTCCCTCGCCGTGGCGCACGCCGCCGCCGAATCGGCCGGCCTGCCGCTCTACCACTACATTGGCGGCCCGAACGCCCACATCCTGCCCGTTCCCATGATGAACATCCTCAACGGTGGCTCGCACGCCGATTCCAACGTTGATATCCAGGAATTCATGATCGCTCCGATCGGCGCCGAAACCTTCAAGGAAGCGCTGCGCTGGGGTGCTGAGGTGTACCACACCCTCAAGAGCGTTCTCAAGGAACGCGGCCTGGCCACCGGCCTGGGCGATGAAGGCGGCTTCGCCCCCAACCTGGATTCCAACGCCGAAGCTCTGGACCTCATCGTCGAGGCTATTGAGCGTGCCGGCTACACCCCGGGCAAGGACTTCGGTCTCGCCCTGGACGTTGCCGCCACCGAATTCTTCGAGAACGGTGTTTACAAGTTTGAGGGCGGCACCAAGTCCTCGGACGAAATGATCGCCTACTACGAAGAGCTCGTGGAGAAGTACCCGCTCGTGTCCATCGAGGATCCGCTCTCGGAAGACGAATGGGATGCCTGGAAGAAGCTCACCTCCGAAATCGGTGATCGCGTCCAGATCGTTGGCGACGACCTCTTCGTCACCAACCCCACCCGCCTCCAGAAGGGCATCGAAACCAAGGCCGCGAACGCGCTCCTGGTGAAGGTGAACCAGATCGGTTCGCTGACCGAAACCCTCGAAGCCGTGGAGCTCGCGCACCGCAACGGCTTCCGCACGATGACCTCGCACCGCTCCGGCGAAACCGAGGACACCACGATTGCGGATCTCGCGGTGGCCACCAACTCCGGCCAGCTCAAGACCGGTGCTCCGGCCCGTGGCGAGCGCATCAACAAGTACAACCAGCTGCTGCGCATCGAAGACGAACTCGGTGAAGACGCAGTCTACGCCGGCCGCGCTGCTTTCCCGCGCTTCAAGGCCTAAGGCTCTGGAAGCTCCGGGCTGGCTAGCTGGGTAATCAGGTAGCCGGTGGCGAGTAGCCGGGTGGTCGGTTTTCCGGTTCGCTTATAGCGCGCTGCTTGCTGATAGGGCTGCTGGCCTGCCCGTAGCGCTGCTGGCTTGCATATATAGCGCTGAGTGCCGCTCCTTCTCTTCGGGGAAGGGGCGGCGCTTTGTTATGGGGCGGGTGTGCGGCCAGTTGCTTTTTGTGAACCCTCGGCAGAACTGACCGCCTATCATTGGGGCGGTTCACAAAGTGGTACTGGAGCTACAGCCAACACCCGATTTTCTGTCGTGCAGTACCACTCTGTTCGTTCCGCTGTCGTGGAGTACCACTTTGTTGGGTAGCGGCGGGTGTCAGCGGGTTAGCCCCGGCGGTCCCGAAGTGAAGTGCGCTTAAGAGCACCGTTTTGGGGCGATTTCCTGTCTCTAACGCGCACTTGACGGGGGGCATGGTTCGAAATGCGCACTTGACGGGGGTCACGGTTCGAAATGCGCACTTTGGCTCCCGCCGGTTCACCGCCCCGGCGGGAGGTGGGGTGCTTTTTCCGAGGTGTACTTCGCGTGTACGACATATGCACTACAGCGCGAACAACACATGCCCCCTCCCCAGGTGCTGGTGTGACTATTGAGGTTTGTGAGGCTCGTGAGATTCGCGCGGGCTGGTCGCTGAGGCTTGTCGAAATCAAAGTGCAACGGCAGCTACGTTAAGAAATTGTTTTGATGTCGCCAGGTTGAATCCTGTGGGGCTCGCTGCCGTGAGGTTGCATCCTGTGAGGGACTTGATCACCCGGATGCATTGTGTGAGCTTGGCGGGGGCGCGCCCTATTCGCGGGCGGTGATGCCAGGCGCCTAGACTGGTAGTCATGAGTGTTCGCCGTCCACCCTCGCGCCCCGAGCGCAACCGCCGCATCTCCGCGCGCGGAGTTCAGGGGAATCAAGGATCTGAAGCGAACCAAGGAAATCAGGCGAAGCGCCGCGACGCGGCGCTGAAACGCAGGGATGCTGCGCTGCGCCCCCGAGATGCGGCGCTGAATCCCCGGGAAGCCGGGGCGAACCCCCACTCAAGTGGTACCCCGCGAAAAGCATCCGACCTCATGCCGCGCGGTAAAGCAGGTAGTCGGAAACCGAAGCGACCCGGTAGGGGAGCGGGCGGCGATGCGCAGGCACGCTCAGCCCGCACAGCTCGATCACCTCACTCAGCTGCTCGTTCAGCCAGCTCCCCGGCGCGAGCCGGGGCTGCTTACCGCAGTGAAACGTCATCACGCCCGGGGGCTGCCCCGCGGCCCGGAACCAAGCCCCGCACCGGAGGGAAGCCGTGGCAGGGCGGCAATCAGCGCCAAGCCACCATTAACCGCTCGGATAAAACCAGCCATTCCGGGCCGGGCGGTTCGCGGGGGAAGAAAGCCGGGCGAAAAGGCCAGCGCCGCGCCATAAAAGTGGAATCCGGCCAGCGCCAGCACACCGTGAGCTTGCGAGCCGTGGCCATCGCGCTTTTCGCGATCCTCGCCATTATTATTGTGACCCCCACGGTTTCGCGTTTCTCAGAACAGCAGCATGAATTGCGGGCGGTGCGCGCGGAGCTGGAAAATGTGCAGCAGCACACCCGCGAACTCGAAGTGGAAAAAGCCCTGTGGAACGACCCGGATTACGTGCGGGCCCAGGCTCGGGTGCGGCTTGGCTACGTTGTTCCCGGCCAGCGGCTCTTCGTGGGCGCGGATCCGAATGAGGGCACCGCCCAGGAGCAGCTGGAAGAACGCGTGGCCACCGTCAATCGGGAACGCCGCGCGAATACCCCGTGGTACATTACCGGCTGGGATTCCATCACCATCGCGGGTAATTCTGTGGACGGGCAGATCGATAACCCGGACGAAGCCCCGATGTATACGCCGCCCACGCCGCAACCGCAAGATGCCACGCAGCCGGCAGGTGAAACACCGGCGGACGGCTCGGCTCCCGCCCCGGCAGAACAACCCGCAGAACCGCCCGCAGAAGAACCCGCGCCGGAAGACGCCGCAAACCAGGCCCCTAATACCGCGCCTGCCCAAGATACCGCGCCCGCCCCCGAAGGAGAATAAGCATGACCGATGTCCTCACCGAGCGCGACGTCACCCCGGAGCTTCTCACCCGCATCGCCGCGAACGCCACCCCGCTGCGCCCCACCGACCGCGCCGAGGTAGCCGCCCAGCTCGGGCGCGTCCCGCGCGGCCTCGTCGGCATCGGGGCACGCTGCGCCTGCGGCCGCCCCGCGGTCACCATCACCCTGCCGCGCCTCGGCCACGGCGAACCCTTCCCGACCCTCTTCTACCTGTGCCTGCCCTACCTGGTCAAAGAAATTTCTCGCCTGGAAGCGCGCGGGGAAATGGCCACCATGACCGCTGCTTTATCCGACGACGCCGCACTGCGGGCCGCCCACCAGGCAGCCCACGAATCCTATATAGCGCGCCGCTCCCTGCTCGGTGAGGTCCCGGAAATTGCCGGGGTATCCGCCGGGGGCATGCCCGAGCGGGTCAAATGCCTGCACGCGCTGGCCGGCTACGCGCTGAGCGCGGGGCGGGGAGTATGCCCGCTGGGGGATCGTGCCCTTGACCTCGTCGGTTGGGATGGCACCACCTGCCACTGCGAGGACGTGCTTAATTCCCGCGATGATGAAACCAGCGCGGCAGCACACTAGAAAGGACATAGAACCGACCATGGCGGTTTCAGCTACCTCCACTCCTACCACGCCTGCGCAGCGGGTTGCCGGCATCGATTGCGGCACCAATTCCATCCGCCTCCTCATCGCCGACGTTCCCGGAAAAGACGGCAGTTCCCTGAGCGATATCACCCGCCAGATGGAAATTGTGTACCTGGGCCAGGGCGTGGATGCCACCGGGCACTTCGCCCCCGAAGCTCTTGAGCGTACCCTCAACCAGGTTGATATATACGCGCGCCTGTGCCGGGAAGCGGGAGTGACCTCGATTCGTTTCGCTGCCACCTCCGCCACCCGCGATGCCTCCAACCGGGCGGACTTCCTCGATGGGGTAGTGGCCCGGATCGGGGTGCGCCCCCAGGTGCTCACCGGCACCCAAGAAGCCCAGACCTCTTTCTCCGGCGCAATTTCGGCGCTGAGCTCACCGGCCTCCCCGGTACTCCTCATTGACCTGGGCGGTGGCTCCACCGAACTCGTGCTCGGGCGCGCGGACGGCAGCGTGATCGCCAGCCACTCCATGGATATTGGCTCGGTGCGGATGCGCGAACGCCACCTGCGCCACGATCCACCCACCCCGGCGGAGCTAGAAAGCGCCCGCGCCGATATCCGCGCGGCCTTGGACGAAGCAGAAAAGCACGTTCCCCTCGGGCAAGCCGAAGAGGTGGTCGGGGTGGCCGGTACCGTCACCTCGGTAACCGCCACCTGGCTCGGGCTCGATACCTACGATTCGGCGGCCGTGCACGGCACCGCGATGCCGCTCGCCGATATTGAGAAGGTTACCGACTGGTTTATCCACGCCACCCTGGAAGAACGCGCCGCGCTCGGCTTTATGCACCCGGGGCGTGCCCCCGTGATCGGAGCCGGGGCGCTGGTCTGGCAAGAAGTGGTGCGCCGCATCGCCCAGCGCCGCGCCGCCGCGGGTCGCCCGCTCGCCACCATCACCACCTCGGAACACGACATCCTTGACGGCCTGGCCCTCTGGGCCGCTCGCGAACCCCAGCCTCCCGCCCGGCCCGCCGTTTAGGCGGCCGAGTCCGCGCTGCCGCGGGCGGCGTCGTCGTGCAAGGTACCGGAAGCGCGGTGATGCCGCACCCGTATCCGGGTAGCGAGCGCCCCGAGAATCACAGAAAGTAACGTGCCGAGGAGTACGCCCACGCGCGCGTGGGCTTCGTGCGGGTCGGTGGGCGCGAAGGAGAGCTGCGCGATAAGCAGCGAGACCGTGAAGCCGATTCCGGCCAGGATCGACATGGGGAAAATATCGCCCAGGTGCAGGCCCTCGCCCAATTTGAGGCGGAAGACTTTCACGAAAAGCCAGGTGCCGCAGAAAATTCCGATGCATTTGCCCAGCGGGAGGCCCAGGTAGATGCCGATAGCGACCGGGTCGGCGAGCAGCGCGGTGATCCCGCCGGCCTCGGTAATATTCACGCCCGCGGCGAAGAACGCGAAAATCGGCAGCGCAATCCCGGCCGACCAGAAAATCAGCCGTTCGCTATAGCGTTCCGTGAGCGGGGTGTCGTCCGCGTCGGTGGTGGAGGTGGGGATCATGAAACCGAGGACCACCGCGGAAATCGTGGCGTGCACGCCGGCGCGGAAGAAGCAGTACCAGCACACCAGCGCCAGCGGCCACAGCAGCCACCAGCGGTTCCAACCTTTCCAGCACAGTAGGCCGAAAAGCGCCGCCACCAGCAAGCCGCCGCCCAGGAAGAGGAAATTGACGCCGTCGGAGAAGAAAATCGCGATGACGATAATTCCGCCCAGATCGTCGGCCACCGCGAGCGTCATGAGGAAAATACCGGCGGCTTTTGGCAGCCCTTTACCCACCAGCGCCAGCACCCCGAGCGCGAAAGCAATATCGGTGGCCACCGGAATGGCCCAGCCATCATAAATATGTGCGCCGGAAATCGCCTGGGTGGCGCAATACACCCCGATGGGGCCGAGCATGCCGGTGAGCGCGGCCAGCACCGGCAGGGCGGCTTTGCGCGGGTCGTTGAGGGAGCCGATGGTGAATTCCTGTTTGAGTTCCATGCCCACCACGAAGAAGAAAAGCGCGAGCACGAAATCCGCGGCCCAGTGCGCTAAATCGAGGTGGAGCCCTAAGCTCTCCGGCCCGATTTTTGTGGCGGCCAGCGCGAAATAGGTATCGCGGCCCGGGGAATTTGCCCAGATGAGCGCCACGAGCGCGGAAATCACCAGCACCAGCCCGGCAAAAGATTCATTGCGCAGCGCCTGGCTGTAACGCGTGACCGGTGCGGCGAGTTTCCCCACCCGGCGCAGCCCGGTGCGGAGCTTGCGCTGCCCGGTTTGCGCGGTGGTTTCCGGAGTTTCGGCGCTTTCGGCGGTGGCGGATTCGTGCGCGGTGGTGTCGCGGTTCTCGCGCTGTGTCATTCCCTCTCGATTCTGTCTGCCCAGGTTTTGGTGGTACGACGGCGCAGCTACCGGCGGGCGGCCCTCGACGCAGGTAAAGCCGGTGAAGCGACGCGCTTAGGATCCCTCCTACTCTACAGGGTGGCGCAACAAGGTAGTATTCTAGGGATGTTCATACGCGCCCGTTGGGCTCGCATGTTCAGCCCCCGTAGCCCAATTGGCAGAGGCACCCGACTTAAAATCGGTTCAGTGTCGGTTCGAGTCCGTCCGGGGGTACTGATGGAGGAAACCGAGAAGTCTTTCAGGAAAAATTCAGGCAGGGGCTTGAGAATAACCCTGGAGACGATATTGGACGAGTTATAACCAAGTTTGTACATGACCTGGATGCTAACCGGACGATGGTCGCGTCTGACAGTAGGCGGGCCGCCTATCCGGCGGTCCACCACAATACAGGAGGGTATTTTGTCGAATCCCGTGATGAGTAACAACCCGTATTTCCGCAAGGGTGCTGCCACACCGAACCAGCAGTTCCGCGGTGGCAATATTGCAACGGAACCGCGCCAGGGTTACCAGGCCGGCCCGGGTGTTTATGAACAGCCGAGCGGTTACGGTACGGAGCAGCCCGGCTGGTACAACCAGTACGGCTTCGATCAGCAGGGCTCTGGCCAGGCGTATCCGCAGCAGGGCTATGACCAGTACGCGGGCGGCTCCGGCCAGCCCGGTACTTTCGGGGCTCCGGCAACTGCCACCATGACCTACGACGATGCCATGGTGAAAACCGCGATTCTGCTGGCGGTCTCCATTGTTGCCGGCGCGGCTACCATGCTCTTCGTGCCGCTGGATTCGGCGATGATGCTCGCGATTCCGGCTTCCCTCATCGCTTTCGCGGTGGGCATGTTCGGGGCCTGGCGCCCGATGGTCGGCCCGGGTATTTCCATTGCTTACTCCCTGTTCCAGGGTGTGGCCCTCGGTGCGATCACCAATGCTTTTGACACTCTCTACCCGGGGGTGGCCTTCCAGGCCATTCTGGGTACCGCGATTGTGGTGGGTGTGGCGGTATTCCTCCACATGTCCGGGAAGGTCCGCACCACGGCCAAGGGCCGGCGGGTGGTCCTCACCATTATGATCGCCTACATTATCTTCGGCTTCGTCAATCTCATCCTGATGCTGACCGGCGTGACCAACTCGCTGCGCAATATTACGGTGGGTGGCTTCCACCTGGGGATCATCCTCGGGCTGGTCATGATCGCGGTGGCCGGCTACGTGCTCATCTCCGATCTGGAAACCGCCAAGCTCGCGGTGGAACGCCACGCCCCGAAGGAATTCGCGTGGACGGCAGCCTTCGGCATCGTCATGACGGTGCTATGGATCTACCTCGAAGTGCTGCGCATCGTGGCCTACCTGGCCGCCTCCTCGCGGAACTAAGAGAATCGCGGAACTAGCCAGTACCGCGGGCAGGATTAGCCCCGGGGAACTGGCAGTACTGCGGAACTAAGGCTGATAGCGATAACGAAGGCCGGGACGGATGTTTCTCCGTCCCGGCCTTCGTGGTTCCGTGTGGCGTTATTCGGGGGATGGCCCGACCCGGTAGCGCTATGGCCCGGTGCTAGCCGAGCCGCCGGCCGCGGGGCTGCTAGCCGAGCGGGCCCGCGCCCGGGAGCGGGCAGGCGATCCCGGTGCGCGCATGGCACTGGTAGCCGTTGGGCACCTTATGGAGATACCCCTGGTGTTCTTCTTCGGCCAGGTAGAAAGGCCCGGCGGCCAGCGCCGGCACCACCTCCGTCACAATAGCGCCGCGCCCGGCCTGGCGAAGCACATCTTCATAGCCGGCAATCATGGCCCGGGCGGTGCGCTCCTGGGTGTCCGTCGTCGTAAAAATAGCGCTGCGATACTGGGTGCCCACGTCGTTTCCCTGCCGGTTCAGCGAGGTGGGGTCATGGGACTCGAAGAAAAGCTGGAGCAACTTTTCCAGCGGAAGCTCGCGCGGATCAAATACCACCCGCACCGTTTCCGCGTGCCCGGTGCGACCCGTGCACACCTCCGCGTAGGTGGGATTCGGTGTGGTGCCGCCCATATAGCCAACCGCGGTGCTCAGCGCGCCCGCCTCCCAGGCCAGCTTTTCCGCGCCCCAAAAACACCCGGAAGCCAGGTAGATGAGCTCCTCGCCCGGGCCGGGTTCGGCAAGGACGGGCGTGCCCAGAACAACATGCGGCGCCGGATTCGGATTAATCGGGTCGGGCCGGCCCGGCAGTGCGGGGGTAGCAGATAGATTCACGATCAGCTCCTTAGCTCTCTGGTCGCGCCCTAGCGTTCTGGCCTTCTAGCCTTCGTAGGGCTTGATATCGAGAATTTCGACCTTGACGGGGCGGCCCAGGCGGTTCTTGAAGGTGGTTTTCTCCCCCTTCTTCAGGCCCAGGATCGCCTGCCCGAGCGGCGCGCTCTCCGGATACACTTCCATTCCCACAATATCCGCGGCTTCGCGCGAACCGAGGAGGAAGGTTTCTTCCATCCCGCCAATCGTGGCCGTCACAACCGTGCCGGAAGCCACCTCATCACCCGAGGGTGGCTCGGATACGTGGGCGTTTTCCAGCAGCGCGGTCAGCTCCACGATCCGCCCCTCCAGCTTCGACTGCTCTTCGCGAGCCGCCTGGTAGCCGCCGTTCTCACGCAGGTCGCCCTCCGAGCGCGCCGCTTCGATCTTCTTGGCGATCTCCGCGCGCTGCACGGTAATCATGTCATTGAGTTCGGCCTTGAGGTGCTCGTACGTTTCGGGGGAGAGCCAAGCCCCCTTGGTGTTTTCAGACATCTCTTCTCTTTCTCGTCACGGCGGGCGGGTGCTCCGCGCACCTGCCCGGTTGGTCATTCTGTTATGAGCCCGCGCTCGCGCGGCGCAGCTCGGCACGCCTTCGTG
This sequence comes from Actinotignum timonense, assembly GCF_030216305.1. GTDB lineage: Bacteria > Actinomycetota > Actinomycetes > Actinomycetales > Actinomycetaceae > Actinotignum > Actinotignum timonense_A. The sequence continues at coordinate 183,975 of NZ_JASOKT010000002.1, forward strand.
CGGCGATGCGGTTGCGGGGGCCCGAGCGCTGGGCGCGGGTGGGACGCCCCACTCGGATAAAAAAATTCATGCCCTGACAGGCATGTTTCTCCGGCTAAGCATACCAGCCTTCCGGGCGATGCAACATGACCCTGGATTTTCTGCTGGCGGGGGCCGCGTTCCACTCCGCTACCACCGCGGGGCAGCGCGCGGGCCTCCTTGGTAGAGTAGCGCGGTGAATCGGGCTGGTGCCGCCGCGCCGCGAAAACGCGGCCGCGAGCCCGCATCGATTGCCAGAAAGCCCGCGCGATAAGCGCCAGCGCCAGCACCAGCTGCGGAAGAGCACCAGCTGCGGAAGGAGAAGGATGATGGACGAACGCCGCCTCCTCTGCGTCCACGCCCACCCGGATGACGAATCATCGAAAGGCGCGGCAACCATGGCGAAATACGCCCGCCTCGGCCGGGTACGGGTGGTCACCTGCACGGGCGGCGAACGCGGGGATATCCTCAATCCTTTATTCGACGACGCAGCTCTGGCCGGGCGCACCATGGCGCAGCTACGCCGGGAAGAAATGGCTGCCGCTGCCCGCATCATCGGCATTGAGCACGTTTTCCTCGGCTTTGTGGATTCCGGGCTGCCCGAGGGCTACCCGGATGCGGAGCTCCCCGCCGATAGTTTCGCCCGGGCCGCGGACGCGGATGTGCACCGCGCCCTCGTGGCGCAGATCCGCGAGTTCCGCCCCCAGGTGGTGACCACCTATGACGAAAACGGTGGCTACCCGCATCCCGACCACCTGCGCACCCATACCGCCACCCTCGCGGCGGTGCGGCTGGCGGGGGAGCCGTGCTGGCCGGAGCTGGGCGAGCCCTGGCAGGTTTCCAAGCTGTATTACGACGCCAATCTTTCTTTCACCCGGCTCACCACCTTGCACGAAGCAATTCTTGCGGCCGGCCGCACCAGCCCTTTTACCGAGTGGCTGAAAGAGGCCGCGCAATTCCCGCGCCCGCGGCATGCCGCAAGCACGCGGGTCGGCGTCGTCGCATATTTCCCGCAGCGCGACGCGGCCATGCGCGCGCACGCCTCCCAAATTGACCCGAACGGGCTGTTCTTCGCGGCGCCGCGGGACCTGGAGGCGCAGGTGTGGCCGCATGAGGACTTCTACCTGGCGGCTTCCACCGTGGGCCCGGCGCCCGCGGAGGGGGAGACGGATCTGTTCGCGCGGGTGCCCGGGCTGGAGAGCGAAGAGCAAGCGGCGGCGCGGTACCGTTAACCACCCCGCGCAACCAGGCCTGAGCCCGCAACCGCTATTTACTGCCCGTTCCCGACCCGCTCCCCGGCATCCTTGCGGGAATCCCGGGTGATAAGCATTTCTACGCCATTCCGATAATCTTCGGATTCGGCGGCAACTTCCTCCGCTTCCTTGCGCAGTTCCTCCGCGGAGAGCTGCGCGGTGTGCCGCGGCATGGTGGCGAGCACCTGCTCGGCCTGGGCGCGCGGATCCCAACAGACCTCAGGCCAGCGCGGGGCCAGCCGGGCGAGCGCCTGGGCAAGGAGCTCGGTCACCGCGAGGCGCGCGAACCATTTGCGATCCGCCGGCACCGCATACCACGGCGCGTACTCCGTGGAAGTGCGCTCGAACATAGCCTGGTAGGCATCCATATAGGCAGGCCACTGGGCACGCGCCTCCACATCGGAGGGCGAATACTTCCAGTGCTTATCGCGGCGCGCCAGCCGGCGCAGCAGCCGCAGCCCCTGCTCCTCGTAGCCGATAAGCAGGGCGACCTTGACGAGCGTATAGCCCGCATCCACCAGCTCCCGCTCGAATTCATTGATTTTTTCGTAGCGCGCTTCAATTTCCGCGGGCGTGGCGAGCTCATCAACCTTCCCGACCAGCACATCCTCATAATGCGAGCGGTCAAAAACCCCGATCATGCCGGCCGGCGGTAGCGCGCGCCGGATCCGCCACAGAAAATCGTGGGAGAGTTCCTCCGCGGTGGGCACCCCGAAAGAGCGCAGATGTACGCCCTGCGGATCGACCATGCCGAGCACGTGCCGGCAAATCCCGCCCTTCCCGGCCGTATCCATGCCCTGCACTACGAGCAGCACCCGCCGCTCGCCTCCCTGACGCGCTTCAGCATAGAGACGTTCTTGCAGCTCAGCCAGCAGCTTCCCGCGCTCTTTCATGGCGGCTTTCCCGGCCTTTTTATCCCCGTGCCAGCCCGGCGTGGAACCGGTATCAACCGACGCTATCTGAAAACCCTCCCGAACTCGCAGCGCAATCCCGGGCGCCGTGCTCCAGGTGCCGGCGTGCTCGCGCGCCTCCGGGTTCTTCTTTTTACTCATCCGTGCTCCTGTGCGTTGTTGTTTCGTGTGGTGCTGGGTACCAGTCTAAAGGAGGGGTACGACGCCGCCGCGGCCCTCCGGGCCGCGGGATCGGCCAAGCGGGCTCGCTAGGCACGCAGGTTGAGGAGCGCTCAGCGCGTTGAGCTCTGAGCTGACCGTGTGCGGCGCGCGCTCACTAGGCGACGGCGAAGAGAGTGAGCCAGACCGCCACCGCATGGCAGGCGTAGCCGGCGACTGTTCCCGAATGGAAGAATTCGTGGAATCCCCAGGTGCGCGGCCAGGGATTGGGCCAGCGGAAAGCGTAGGCGAGCGCGCCTACCGTGTAGCAGATGCCGCCGGCAATAATGAGCCAAACGATGCCCGGGCCACCGGCCTCCCACATATCCGGGAGGAACCAGATGGCCACCCAGCCGAGAGCAATATAGAGGGGAACATACAGCCAGCGCGGGGCGGCCGGCCAGAAATTGGAGAGCGCGATCCCGCCGAACGCCCCGCCCCACACAATGGCGAGCACTAGGGCGGCGGTACTGCCCGGCAGCAGGGCGAGGGAGAGCGGAGTGTAGGTTCCAGCAATGAGCAGGAAAATATTCGAGTGATCCAGGCGGCGCAGAATCGCGTGGACTTTCGGCCCCCAGGATCCCAGGTGATACACCGCGGAATGCCCGAAGAGCACCACGGCGCTCAGCCCGAACACAATGACTCCGATGGTGAGTGCGGCGGTGGGTGCAAAAACAATCTGGACGATCATATTCGCCAGCGCGAGCGGGGCAATAATGGCGTGCTGCCAGCCGCGCAATACTGGCTTCGGTAGCGCCGATGCGGGCAGGCGCCGCCGGGCGCTGCGTGCGCTGGACCGCGCTACCGCGGGCTGTGCCGCCCCGGCCTTCGATGCGCCGGTTTTCTTCTCACCACGAGTCGCACCGCGAGGCGCGGGGGAATCACTACCGCGGTGGCGTTCGCTAGTGGCGTGACAAAGACGGGTCATGGTGCTCCCCACGTAATCGGTGTATGCCTCCGGGGTGTCCGCAGGCCGGCACAACGCGGCGGTGGGTGAAGCGGGACGTGTGGCTCCGGTTCCCCACACCGGTCTGAGCCGCTGGCGCAAGTGTACGCTGCTTGCCTGAGTATTTTCCGGGTATCTTTTCCTGTTCGCTCAGGATGGGCGGGCTACAGTTAAACGGTTAGGCAGCTAGTCGTGGCGCGTGATCGGCGCGGCTCGGGCCGGCGCGGCTTAGGTTGCCCTGGCTAGAACGAGGGAGGGAGACAGCGTGGGGATGTCATCATGGCTCTACGCCGCATACGAACGCCGCTTGGTGCGGGAGCTGGCCGGCAAACGCATGCCGCAGCACGTGGCCATTATGTTGGATGGCAATCGGCGTTGGGCGCGTGAGCTGGGTGAATCTGCCACGTTCGGGCATCGGGCCGGGGCCGAGCGCATTGCCGAGGTGCTCGGCTGGTGCGAAGATGCCGGCATTGAGGTGGTTACTCTGTGGCTGCTCTCCACTGATAATCTCTCCCGGGCGGCTGAAGAAGTAGGCCCGCTGCTCACCATCATTTGTGAAACTGTTGAAAATCTGGCGCGCTCGGGTCGTTTCCGGTTGGTCGCGGTGGGTAATCTTGATCTTCTTCCTGAGGAGTACGCCCAGCGCCTGCGTGCCGCCGCGGCGAGTACTGAATCTTGCCGCGGTTTACACGTGAATATCGCGGTGGGCTACGGCGGGCGCCAGGAAATTACCGACGCGGTGCGTTCCTACCTGCGCGATGAGGCGGCAGCCGGGCGCAGCCTCGCGGAGGTCGCGGAAGATTTTTCCCTCGCGGATATTACCGATCATCTCTACACCCGCGGCCAGCCCGATCCGGATTTGGTTATCCGCACGAGCGGGGAGCAGCGCATGAGCGGCTTCATGCTCTGGCAGTCCGTCCACACCGAGCTGTATTTCTGTGAAACCTACTGGCCGGATTTCCGGCGCGTGGATTTTTTGCGCGCGCTGCGTGACTATACGCAACGTGACCGGCGCCGCGGCCGCTAAGCTGCGAGCACGTGGCCGCGGCCGGAGTGGGGCGTTCACACCGAAAGGTGCGCTAAATAAGCCCTTCGCGGCTTTGGTATTCGAAGAATCCTTCGCTCAGTTCGTTGCGGGTCAGTGGCTCCCAGCCGGCATGCGCGGTCATGAGGCTGCGCGCGGTGGTGGCGAAAGCACCCACGGTATACAGGTGTGACATGGACATGGTGGCCAGGCCGGGGCTTGCTTCCCGTCCGAGCAGACTCACCCGGTCCAGAGTGTCGATGGTGGTTGCTATAAAAGCGCTGCGAGCCCCGGCCACGTCCACGAAGGGGCGCGGGAGGGATGCCACGTGGAGGCGGTCACCCGAAGCGGTGATCATGAGCGCGGCACCGTCCTCAAGAAGAATGGCGACGAGCCGCGGCCCGAAACTAAACCAGTGTTCGGCCACCGCGGCGAATTCGTTTTCGGGGCCGCTAATACCGTAAAGCAGCCGGATGTCTTTTGAGGTTGCGACGACGACGTCACTTAGCTGCAAGAAACTTTCGGCTTGAATACGGACTCGGTCCAGGTTGCGGGCCCGGGGGTGGCGCAGCGCCGGCGAGTAAATGATCGTGGAGGTGGAGCGGCATACTCGCAGCCATTCGCGCACGGTGTGGGCCGCGGGCATGGCATGGCAGGCGTCTCCACCGAAAATGGTGGCGGAGGGGCTGAAGAGATCAAAATCGAGTTTGCGGGCGCCGCGTTCTGGAGCTGGCAAAATATCCCAGCTTTCTTCCGGGTCTGCGTGTGAGTCCCCGTAATGAGCATCGGTGAAAGCCGCCGGGTGCGGGGTGGGCAGGCCAGAGGTGAGAGCTGCGCTGACCGAGTTTGAGGCAGCGCTGACCGGGGATGAAGCCGCGCTGAGCGGATTTGAGGCAGCGCTGACCGGGCTTGTGGCGGGGCGCAAGAGGAGCTCGACACCGTGGGCAGCGGCGTAATCGCGTACGACTTGCGGGTCGGAAGCCTCGGAAATATTGGTGACCATCCGAACTTCGCGAGCCAGGTGGGCTAGATTGACAGCCACCTTAAACATGGTGCCGGCGCGAAATGGGGTCTCCGCTTCACGCTGGTTGGCGATGGCATCGCCAATTACGAGAATCGTCATGCGAAATCCTCGGGGTGGCGAGTGAGCGGGGTGGTATCCAGGCCTGTTCCGTCCGCGAATTCTTCCGGATCGAAATCATCGTCATCTTCGCCGGCCGCGGGTTCCGCAGTGGAGGGTGGTGCGGCGGCGGGGGCACCAGCGGGAGCGCCGACGGGGCCACCAGCGGGTGTACCGGCAGGACCACCCGCGGGAACGGAGGCGCCGCGCGGGGTGGCGGGTGCGGGTGCCGTTTCAGCCACGGCTTCCGGAGCTGGCTGAATAGCCGGTACATCTTCAGCGCGTACTTCGCGCACCGCTTCCCGCAGGGCTGCCACTCGATCCTCCTTGGAGGCCTGCGGCGAGATCGCGGGTGCGGGTGCTTGATAGCCACCCGTGTGCGTTGCGGCCGGCGCGGCCTGGTTCACAGGCGCGCCCTGGTTCACGGGCGGGGTCCCTGTGGCAGGAGCAGCGGCGGCTGCCGGTTGCGGGGCTGCCATCGGAGCAGCCGCGAGGCTTTCCCCGCGTTCGGCAGCATCGATCCGGGCCGCAGCGCCATCAAGCCAGCTTTGGCAGTGGCGAGCTAGGGATTCGCCAACTTCCCACAAGCGCAGGGATTCTTCGAGGGGAATGGAGCCCTGTTCTAAGCGGGAGACGATATCAACCAGCCGGGCCCGGGCATCTTCGTAGCTGAGGGTGGCCACGCGCGCCTCAATATCTTCGCGCGGGTGGGGTGCGGAGGCGCCGGGTATCTGAGGGCCGGGTGATCCGGGTACCTGGGACGCGGAGGCGCCCGCTGCGTGGGGCTGGGAGGAGCCCGGCGCTGGCGCCGGGGGTGTGAATCCCTCAGGAGTGGTTCCCTTAGCTGCCATGCGCGCTCCCTTTCACTTCGAGATGGAGGCTTCCCGCGGCCAAAATGGCACGCAGGTGTTCTCCGATTCGGACATCGTTTTCTTGTGAGACTACTCTGTCATCCTCGCTTAGGATAACCGAATACCCGCGCTGCAGTGTGGCCTGGGGGGAGAGGGCCCGCAGCTGGGAAAGCAGCGAGGAAATATCTTGGGAATTGGAGGCCATATCGCGCCGAATATGGGCCCGCAGCCAGGAGCGCAGCGAATGAATATCCTGTTCGCGTACCTCCACCATGGTGCGGGGGCGGGCCAGTACCGGCCGGGCGCGTAATGCTTCGAGTTCCTTAGTGGCGCGTTCCACCCGGTGGCGCATGCCCTGGCGCAAGCGGCGTACCGCCGCCTGCACGCCTTCACGTTCAGCTTCCCGATCCGGGACGATGCGCTTGGCGGCATCCGTGGGGGTGGAGGCCCGCAGATCCGCCACATAATCGCTGATGGGATTATCTCCCTCGTGCCCGATAGCGGAGACCACCGGAGTGCGGGTGGCCGCAATCGCACGCACAAGGTGCTCATCGGAGAAGGGAAGGAGATCTTCCACGGAACCGCCCCCGCGCGCCAGCACAATAACATCCACCCCGGGATGGGCATCGAGTTCACGCAATGCGGGAATCATCTGGGCCACGGCATCCCGGCCCTGGACCGCTACTTCGCGTACCTCGAAACGAACTCCGGGCCAGCGCAGCGAGGCGTTAATAATGACATCCTCTTTGGCTTTGGTATTGCGCCCCACAATAAGACCCACCGCGCGCGGTAAGAAGGGGAGCGGCTTTTTCCGTTCGGGTGCGAACAGGCCTTCGGCGGCGAGTTTGGCTTTCAGGGCTTCCAAACGGGCCAGAATATCGCCCACGCCCACCGGGCGGATTTCCTGTGCCCACAGGGAGAGCGAGCCATTACCGGTATAAAAATCCGGGACCGCCCACACCACCACCCGGCTTCCGGAGGTGACGGTTGCGGGAAGCAAATGGCTGAGTATTTTCACCGTCATGGAGACGTTTTCTTCCAGATCCCGCAAGGTGAGGAACTGGACTTTGGCTCCGGGGCGGCGCTGGAGGGTAATGACTTCACCTTCCACCCAGAGGCGTGACATTTTCGCCACGTATTCCCGGATTTTTACCGAGAGGAGGCGCAGCGGCCACGGGTGATCCGGTGTTGTCTGCGCAGCCCGTTGCGGCAGGTTGGCGGGTACCGGAGTTGTTGAAGCCATATCAGTTATCGTGCCATGTTTTGCCCCGCACTGCTACGGGACAATCCGAGTTTCATGATCTTCTTCGCCGTCCAGTGCTTCCCGCAAAGCAGCATCGTGGAAACGTTTGACCTGGCCTTCTTCTGCGGCAATGGCCGGCGGGGTAGCAAAATCAGCATCGAGGCTTTCTAGGCGCCGCGCGGTGACCAGCACGCGCGTATCGAAAGAAGAGAGCGCCGAGTTGTAGTTCTTCACCGCTGAGGTAAGGGAATTCCCGAGCTTTTCCAGGTGGCCAGCCACCACCCGCAGCCGGTCCGTCATTTCCCGGCCCAGCGCAATAATATGCCCGGCTTCTTCGCTCACTTTGCTGGAGGCCCACAGCGTTGCCACGGTGCGTAGCAGCGCTAGCAACGAGGCAGGAGAAGCAGGGACCACCCCGAGGTTCAGGGCATCCTCGAGGAGGGGAGGATCTTCCCGCAGCGCTTCCGCGAGGAGGGATTCCCCCGGGAGGAACATGATGGTGATCCGGGGTGAACCCGGGAAAAGCGCGGGGTAATCTCGTTTGGCTAGCGCGTTCACGTGAGCACGCACCGCCTTGGCGTGCTGTTTGAGAAGATCCTGGCGCCGCGCGATTTCCTCCGCCGTGGTGGCCGGGGCGGCCTGAGCCTGGAGCATCGCGGTGAGGGGAACCTTGGCATCGAGGGGGAGATGAGCGCCGCCGGGCAGGTGGATAATCATATCCGGGCGCGATCCCGCCGCGCGCCCACCGCCCGCGGGCGCGGAAACCTGCTCCGAAAAATCAACGTGGGGGAGCATCCCGGCGGCTTCCACCACCCGGCGCAATTCCACTTCACCCCACATGCCGCGCGCGGAGGTAGAACTGAGCGCCCCGCGCAGCGCCTGGGTGGCTCGCGCCAGATCTTCCTGGGTGCGCGCCGCCGCGCTGAGCTGGGTGCGGATTTCGGTGCGCTGCTCACCTTGGAGAACCTGCACATCCCGAACCCGCTGTTCCATCACCTCAAGCTGCTGGGTAATAGGAGCCAGGGAACGCAAAATATCGTTATCGGTTTTAGCCCGGGCGATGAGCCCGTTATTTTCCTCCTCTAAACGATCCGAACGAGCCTGGGCGGCCGCCAGCTGCGCCCGCGCCGCTCCGGCATCGCGCTGGGCTTCCTCCAGTTGCTGGCGTACCAGTGCCAGCTCCCGGCCCGAAACCGCCCCGCCCGAGCGCACCCGCGCGCTCAAGAACCCCAGGGCGAAACACGCGCATCCCACCGCGATAAGAGCACCTAGAACAATCGAAATATCCATAGCGGTATTCAAACATCCACCTACGACAGAAAAATGGGAGGGAAGCGGGCTGGCGGCGTCGTCGCCCCTTGTTCCCCGCAAAAAACTCTGATAGCTTTCAAAAAGCGGGGTATAACGCAGCTCACATCAGAGTTAGGACGTACGGCTCCGCGGGCGGTGCCGCGAGGAAGCGGCGCCGGGGAGAAAGGAACACCATGTCTACTATCGTCGTGACCGGAATGGGCTCGGGTATTGGCGCTGCTTGCGGGCAGATTCTGGAAGAACGCGGGCATACGCCCGTCGGTGTTGATTTGCGCGGGGCAGAATTTGAAGCGGATCTGTCCACCCCGGAGGGGATTGCGGATGCCGTCGCTCGGGTGGTGGAAAAGTACCCGCAGATTGACGGGGTGATCGCGAATGCGGGCACCCAGAGCAATTCGCCTCTCGATCTCAAGGTGAATTACTTCGGCGCGCGCGATACCGTGCGCGCTTTCCTTCCCTACCTGGAAAAGGCGGAAAACGGGCGCGCGGTCATTACCGCCTCCTGCGCAAGTTTGCAGCCCAGCGATCCCAAGCTCGTGCAGCTGCTCCTCGATGATCAGCGCGAAGAAGCCCTCGCTTACGGCAAGGAGCTGGCTGATCAGGGTCCGATGCAGGGCTACGCCAATTACGCCTCCTCCAAGCGCGCTATTGCCACGTGGGTGCGCCGCGCGGCCGTGAGTGAGGAATTTGCCGGTCGGGGCGTGGGGCTCAATGCGGTGGGGCCGGGCGTGGTTGCCACCCCGATGACGAAGGAACTTCTCTCCACCGAGGAAGGGCGCAAGCAGGCATTCGGTGCGCTACCCGCCCCGTACCACGGCGCCTCGGAAGCTCGCGATATTGCCGACGCACTCGTTTTCTTCGTGACCGGCCTCTCGCGGACCATCACCGGGCAGATTCTCTATATCGACGGCGGCGCGGATGCGATTTTGCGCGGCGAAGATATTTGGCACGCCCCGAAGTCCATGGACGCGCCCGCGCGGTAGCCTCAACGGCCCGGTAGCGTGAACGCCCCGGTAACGCGGTAGCGCAACGCCGCAGCCCGGTAGTGCCGCGCCCGGATTGCGAGTCCGGGGAATAGCAGCCCGCCCTCCTTTCTCTTAGCTAGAATGGAGGGCGTGGCTTTAACAATTGGTATTGCAGGACTTCCCAACGTCGGAAAATCGACCCTATTTAATGCGCTCACGCGCGCAACGGTGCTCGCGGCGAACTACCCCTTCGCGACGATTGAGCCGAATGTGGGCGTGGTGCCCCTCCCTGATGCGCGGCTGACCAAGCTCGCCGAAATTTTCGGGTCGCAGAAAATTCTGCCGGCGACGGTTGATTTTGTGGATATCGCCGGGATTGTGCGCGGGGCCTCCAAGGGGGAGGGCCTGGGCAACCAATTCCTCGCCAATATTCGCGAAGCGGATGCGATTTGCCTGGTCACCCGCGCTTTTGCGGATCCGGACGTGGTTCACGTGGAAGGCCGCGTGGATCCGAAGGATGATATCGAAACGGTCACCACCGAACTCATCCTCGCCGATATGCAAACCCTGGAAAAGGCGATCCCGCGCCTGACCAAGGAAGTGACGGGGAAGAAAACCCCGAAGGAAACGCTCGATGCCGCGCAGCGAGCCTACGCGCTCCTCGAGGCGGGGGAGGTGCTCTCCAACCATGCCGCCGAATTCGACGCCGACACCCTGCGTTCCTTCCAACTCATGACCTCGAAGCCCTTCATCTACGTTTTTAATACCGACGACGACGGCCTCGCTGACACTGCCATGCAGCAGGAACTACGTGACTTTGTGAAACCTGCCCAAGCCATTTTCCTCGACGCTAAATTCGAAGCGGAACTGGTGGAACTCAGCGAAGAAGAAGCCCGGGAAATGCTGGAGGCCACCGGTCAGGAAGAATCCGGCCTGGACCAGCTGGCCCGGGTGGGTTTCGATACCCTCGGCCTGCAAACCTACCTCACGGCCGGCCCCAAAGAAGCCCGCGCCTGGACCATCCACAAGGGCGATACCGCCCCGCAGGCCGCCGGTGTGATCCACACCGATTTCCAGCGCGGCTTCATTAAAGCGGAGGTGGTCTCCTTCGATGACCTGGTGGAATACGGCTCGGTAGCCGCCGCTCGCGAACACGGAAAACTGCGCCAAGAAGGCAAGGACTACGTGATGCAGGACGGCGACGTGGTCGAATTCCGCTTTAATGTGTAGGTAGCGCGCGGGAATGGCCATGAATGTTGATATTGCGTTGCGTCCGGTACGTGAGGGCGACGCCGCAGCTATCGCGGCGGCCTTCGCTTCCCACCCGGATATGATCCGGCAGGGCAATATTACGGATCTGGCCGGTGCCCGCCGCTATATCGCGCGTATTTTGGAGGCCCCGGACTCGCAGCTGGCCTGGGTAATTGCCCGGGACGATAGCGATGAACTCATCGGCATGGTCCGTATCGATGCGGATTGGGATGAGAAAAACGGGTGGTTTTCCTATTGGCTGCACCACGACTACTGGGGGCGTGGGATGATGTCCCGGGCCGCGGCAGCGGTGGCGGATTGGGCTCTGCGTGAGTGCGGCTTGGAGCGCCTGGAACTTGGGCACCGGGTGAATAACCCCGCCTCCGGCGGGGTGGCCCGCGCGGCTGGATTCCTTAAGGAAGGCACCGAACGCGGGAAATTCCTGATCAACGGGCAGCGGATTGACGTTGATCTGTACGGGAGGCTGGCAAGCGATCCGCTGCCGCACTACCGCCCCGTCCCGTTTCGCGGATAACCAGCTCAGAACCTCTTCCCTCAAAAGTGTTTTTCGTTACACTTAAGGAGTTATGAATACCACGACACCTGAAGAATTTTCGGTGACAACTGCGCGGTTGCGGCTTCGGCTGCACCGGCCCGATGATGCGCCGTGGCTGCATAGCATTTACAGCCGCGAAGATGTCACCAGATACCTCATGACCGATGCCTGGAATCCCGAACGGGCGGTCAACGAAGCTGCCCAGCGCGCCCAGGCGCGGGATTTGCGCGGCCCGCAGGCCGCGCTCGCCGTCGTTATCGAACTTGATGCGCAACCCATCGGGGACGTGCGCCTGTGGATGACCGATCCGCAGCACGGCGTCGCGGAAATTGCCACCGTGCTCCACCCGGATTTTCGCGGGCACGGCTATGCTTCGGAGGCCATGCGAGCCATGATTCGCTACGCCTGCCTGGAGTGTGGGGTGCATCGCGTTGCCGCGCAAATGGATGCGCGGGATCGGGTCTGTGAGCTCATGCTCCAGCACGCGGGAATGTATAAGGAAGCGCATATGCGCCAGGATTTCTGGCTCAAAGGGGAGTGGACGGACACCATCGTCTACGCCGTGCTCGCCAGTGATCTGGACGAGGGTGCCGGTGGGGTGGCTGGAAACGGCAGCGCTGCGGAGGGCAGTACTGATCTATGTGCTGAAGCCAATGGCGATGTTGGAGCCGATGCTGAGGCGGGCGATGTTCGCACCGAGCTAAACGGGAGCGCCACATATCCGATTGAAAGGTAAATGAGTGATTGGTAATCTGGGTGTCGCTCACCTCAACGAAAGGACACTTATATGAAGATCGCCATTATTTCCGGATCAATTCGCGAGGGTCAGGCTACCGAGGGTGTGGCCGGTTACGTCGCTCAGCTCGCAGCCCAGCGGGCGGGGGAGGCTACGTACGAACTCGTGAATATCAAGGATTTTGATATTCCGCTGCTCACCAGCCCGGTGGTTCCAGCCGCGGCGAACGGCCAGTACGATCATCCGGCCATCCAGCGCTGGGCCGATACAATCAGCGAATTCGACGCCTTTATTTTCGTGACCCCGGAATACAACCACGGGGTGCCCGGGGCCTTCAAGAACGCGGTGGATGCGCTGGGTGTGGAGTGGATGAATAAGCCGGTTGCTTTCGTGGGGCACGGCTCCATCGGAGGCGTGCGCGCTATCGAGCAATGGCGCCAGATCACGGCTAATTTCAATATGCCCGCCATCCGCTCCGAAGTGAATTTCATGATGTTTGAGGATTGGACGGACGGCGCATTCACCCCGCTGGAACGCCGCGCGGGTGAAGTGGAAGCCGTGCTGAGCGGCCTCGAAAAGCTCACCGCTCAGCTAGCGAAGTAAAAAGCAAGAGGAGCGATCAGAGGACCCACGATGACACGTGCCTGCGCCGCAGCAATATGGCGGACGTGCGATTCCCCACTGGGACAGTTCGCCGTTGCGGCGCAGGCGCATGCTCTCATCGCGGTAGTACTTCCCGGGCGGCCGCGCCCGCAGGCAGTAACCGAACTAGAAGATGGTGAAGATCGGCGCCGGGCGGAGGGGCTCGCCGCGCGGGCCTGCGCCCAGCTCAGCGAATATTTCGCGGGGGAACGCACCTGCTTTACGCTCCCCACCGATCTGGTTCTTACCCGCGGGCCTTTTGCGGCCCGGGTGCAGCGCGCCCTGGCGGAGATTCCCTACGGGCAGACCCGCTCCTATGGCGAGCTTGCCGCCATGTTGGGCAACCCGAGGGCCGTGCGGGCGGTGGGATCGGCGTGCGCGCGTAACCCAATACCTATCGTGCTGCCGTGCCACCGGGTGCTTGCCGCGCGCGGTGGGCTGGGCGGATACGCGGGCGGGCTGGATATGAAAAAGGAGCTGTTGCGCTTGGAAAGCTCCCGCGTGGGCGCGTGCCCGCTCCGCTAGCTCATCAGCCGAGAAGCGGGAGAACCTCCGCAAGATCAGTGATGCGATAATCGGCATCGGCTTCCAGCTCAATACCGGGAGTTTCCAGGAGGGCACCGGCCACGCCAACTTTATGCGCCGTCGTGATATCGATAGGCCGATCCCCAATAGCGAGGGTGCGGGCCCGATCCAAGCTATGCTTGTTGAGCATATGGGTGAACATTGCCGGGTCGGGTTTACGCGGGAAGCCGTCCTCGGGGCAGACCATATCGGCAACCCGGAGATTCAAACCATCCAGGAGAGTGCGGGCACTCGCGCGATCCCGGTGCGTGACCACCACATTAATCCCCGGAACCGCGGCCAGCACCTCATGCACATGCGCCATCGCGGGCGGTGGCGTGATTTTCCACGAGTCTTTCAACTCCTGTTCGCACTTCCGAAACTCCGCTTCCGGAATCCCGAAACGGCGCGATAACTCGGTGATGGCCAGATTGGTGGAGCGGCGGGTCAGGCGCGCAACCTCCAGGAGGGAAACCTCCTGGCCGGAATCAAGAACCACCGCCTGCAAGGTGGCATCCACATGCGGGTAGGTATCCACCATGGTCCCGCCCATATCCCAAATAATGTTGTGGAACATAATCCTCCTCGCCTGGGCGCTGCCGCCGCGGGTATCGGCGCCCCTCGGCGGCACTTACCGGCACGCCTCGGCCGCGCACTCCCTCCAGCCTAGCTAGTCACTGCCCCGGCCTGCCACGGACGTTCGGCGCGGCTACCGATCCCGGCGCTAAAATAAACCAGGTGAGCGACCCTGTGCGCACCCGTGCCCGGGCCGCTCGCGCCGCTAGCATCGGATGAGAGGGACCGCCGTGCAGTATCTTCCCGAGGAATTTCACCTCACCGCCTCGGACCGGGCCACTATGACCGCGGATTTCCAGTATTTCCACGCCAATCCCGAGCTGTCTTTCCAGGAAGTGGAGACTTCGCGCGCGCTCCGGGAACGCCTGGAAGCCATCGAACTTTCCGGTGAGATTACCCGCCAGATCATCCCCGTGACCGATACCGGTTTTGCGTGCGTGCTGCGCAACGGCCCCGGCCCGGTGGTTGGCTACCGCGCGGATATGGACGGCCTACCCGTCGCTGAACGCACCGGCCTCGCCTATGCCTCGCGGGCCACCGGAATTGATGCCTCCGGGAAAAATGTGCCGGTCATGCACGCTTGCGGGCACGATTCCCATATGACGATTGCGCTCGCCCTCGCCCGGGCTTTCGCGGCGCACCCGCAACTGTGGCGCGGCACCATTGTTTTTGTTTTCCAGCCCTCGGAAGAAAACGGCCTGGGGGCACGCGCCATGGTGGAGGCCGGCCTGTGGGAGAAAGCTCCGCGCCCGCAGATCATGTACGGCGGCCACGTGGTGCCGCGCCCGGCCGGCTGGGTCAATCTCTATCCGGGTGGGGTGCTGCCCGGCTCGGACGGTTTCGAAATTATTGTGCACGGGGTGGGCGGGCACGGCTCGCAGCCCCACCGCGCCGTCGACCCTATTGTTATCGGTTCGGCCATCGTCACCCGCCTGCAAACAATCCGTTCCCGCATGACGGATCCGGACCGCAACGCGGTGGTGAGCGTTGGCGTGTTCCAGGCCGGCAGCCAGGACAATATCATTCCGGACACCGCGCGCCTGTGCATTAATACCCGGTTCCGAGACGAGGAAACCCGCGCGATTATCAACACCGGTATCGAGCGGATCGTGCGGGCTGAGGCGCTCGCGGCCGGCGCCCCCGAACCGCTGATCCGCCAGATCCGCCAGGTGGATGCCACCGTGAACGACGACGCCGCTGTTGCAGCCTTGCGTGACGTGATCGGCGCGGAATTCGGGGAGGAAAACCTGGCCAGCGAAACTTTCGGTTTCAGTGAGGATTTCGCGGTGCTCGGCCAGGCCGCTGGCGCACAATCGGTATTCTGGCTGTTCGGTGGTTTTTCACCCGAGCAGCTGAACCCAGCCAGCGGGGAGCCAGCCTCGAATCATTCCCCGGATTTCTATGCCGATCCGGAGCTTTCCCTGGAGCCGGCCTACCGGGTGGGGGCCTGCGCCCTGTATTCCCAGGTGCGGGCGGATAACTAAGCCGGGGCGGAATAACTGAGCCGGGGAGCCGGAGAGTTGCCGGGCGCGTGCCGCTGGCGCGCTACTCCCAGCTCACCGCCGTGCCATCCCATTCCCCGAAACGCACCTGATCGGGGAAGCGGGTGCGCATAACCGCGATGGCTTCCGGATTGGCGTCAATAAGCAGGAAGTGACGGTCCAGTTCGCGCGCCGCGGCCCCGGTGGTGCCCGAGCCGGCAAAGAAATCAAGGACGCGGTCCCCGGGGCGCGAGGACGCGGTGATAATCCGGCGCAGAATCCCGAGTGGTTTTTGGGTGGGGTAGCCGGTTTTTTCTTTTCCGGTGGGGGAGACGATGGTATGCCACCACACGTCCGTGGGAAGTTTGCCGCGCGCTGCCTTTTCCTTGGTAACCAGGCCGGGAGCCATATACGGTTCGCGGTCCACATCTTCCGAATTGAAGTAGTAGCTGGCCGGATTCTTCACGTACACCAAAATCGTGTCATGTTTGGCGGGCCAGCGTTTTTTCGTGCGGGCGCCGTAATCGTAGGCCCAAATAATTTCGTTGAGGAAACACTCCCGCCCGAAAAGCGCATCGAGAAGCACCTTCGCGTAATGCGCCTCCCGGTAGTCCAGATGCAGGTAGAGGGTTCCGGAATCGGTCAGGAGCCGCCAGGCTTCTTCGAGGCGCGGCTCCAGGAAACCCCAATATTCGGCGAAACTATCGTCGTAGCCGAGCACCCGCTCCACGATAGTTTCGTAGCGTTGGCCTTTGAAACCGATCCGATCCCCGGTGGTGGAACGCCGGGTGACCACCGTGGAGCGGCGCTGGGGCCGGCCGGTATTAAAAGGAGGATCGAGGTAAATAAGCTGGAATGATTCGGCCGGTAGGGCCCGGAGTACCGGTAGGTTATCCCCGAACACCACAGCGTCCGTACCCGCATCATTCCACATATATATCCTCACTTTCTTACCGCCGGCCCTCCCGCGTGCGGGCCGGCCACTATTCCTGGAGTGCACGCCCCGCACCCAGTTGTCCGGAATTTCCGGACAACTGGGGAGCCGCGCCGGGCACCCGACTAACACAGCCCAGCGCGCCCGGCTAGTGCAGTCCAACGCGCCGGCTAGCCCAGCAGTGGCGCGCCCACTACGCGTGATTAGCGCAGCCGCGTGCCATCCGCCAATTCGAAGAGCGTGCGCAGCACCGCCCCGTTACTGGAACGCAAACCGCTGTGCTCGTGGGTGGAGGTCACGTACCGGTGAATCCCGGAAAGTAGCGCTCCTGTTTCAAGGGAGAACTCCAGGGGCACATAGGCGTCATTCACGTAAACCGCGGCCGCGCCGCGCGCCCCCGATTCCCGCAAAGCTTCCGGGAAGTAGAGCTGCGGCCACTCCCAGGTGGCCAGTTTTTCAACTACATCTTTCCACGGTTGGAAAGCCGGGACGGTATCTGCCCATTCCGCCCACACGTGCTCGCCGTAGAGGAGCGAGGTATCGGTGCGGAAAGCTTCCGGTTGGGTGCGCTCCGCACTCCAGTTGGTGACCACACCATCCGCGTAGGAAGATTCGTGCAGCACGTAGTAGAGCGGGTTACGCCCATCAAAAGGCATGGCCGCGGCCAGGTCATAACGGAAAGCTGTGGAGGCCGGATCCTTTTCCAGCAGGTAATACAGTTCCCGCCATCCGTTATCCGAACCAAGGAGGTGCCCGAGGGAACGCAGCCGCGAGGGCGAAACAATTTCCCCGGTGGGTAATTCGATGGAACCGCTACCCGCCAGCTCCACCAGCTCCCGCACCTGGTCGCGGTGCGCGGGGAAACGCCGATAGTACTCTTCACTGTGCTCGCGCATCTTTTCCCACGTGAGGGAATAGACATCATCAGCGCTGCGGCGCACGGCGGTAAGCCCGCCGGTGAGGAATGCCTGGTCGATATGTTCGGGCGCTACCGAAAGATAATGCACGGTGGTGAAACCACCGAAGGACTGCCCGAGGAGGTTGATTTTCTCCACCCCGAGTTCTTGGCGCAGCGCCTCGCAATCGCGCACGATGCCATCGGCACGCATATGGCTGAGGTATTCGGCGACCTCCGCGGTGCTTCCGGTGCTGAGAATATCCTCCCCGACGGGTGTGGAGCGGCCCGTGCCGCGTTCATCCACGAACACAACCCGGTAGCGTTCCAGGGCCACGTTCAGCCAGGAGGGCTCCAGCGGGGACAGGCTGGGCCGCCAGGCTTCATAGCCCGGCCCACCCTGCAGATAGAAGAGATAGGGGAGGGATTCCCCGCCCGGGCGAGTGGCGATACGAGCGAATACCTCAATGGTGCGGGTATCTTCCCGATCCGCGGTGAGCGGGACGGTGAGGGTGAGTTCATCGAGGCGAAGCTGCTCGAGATAGTGCGTTGTTGTCGTCATACTAGGAACGCTACCAGGCGCTTCGACATTCTCAGCGGGCGGGAGGCCCACGAGCGTCACTTCGCGCCGTGAGCCTCCCACCAAACCCGTGACCTTCCCGCCCGAGCTGTCATCTACACAATGACCTCGCGGGAAATCTCTACAGTGCGATCCGCCGGGAGGCTCTTCACCCAGGCCGGCGAAGCGGAATGCCGCGCGATGCGAGCGAAAAGCCAGGCTTGCCAGCGGGGCAGCTGCGGGATATCACCGGCACTACCAGAGCCCGCACCGTTACCAGAGCCCGCGCTCTTGCCAGAGTCCGCACCGCCGCTAGCTGCGTCGTCGTTCTTCCCGCGTGCGCGTACCCCCAAGTGACTGAGCACCCACTGGGCCTCGCTCAGCTTCCAGGAACCCCACCCGTATTCGCGCTGCGCCCATTCCAAGTCGGCCGGAATATTGCGGATATCCATGAAGCCGTACCGCATTGTGAGGTGAACAACGCCCTCCACGCGCGGGCTCACCTGCGTGCGGGTAATGCGCTCGGCGCGCTCAATATGGGCTTGCGGGGCTGTTTTGATGGAGAGAATAATAACGTGGTCGCGCATACTGCGATGCAGCTCGGTGGTGGCCCGCAACGCAGCCGGGACCGTGGTGGCCAAGGAATGCGGATAAATAACCGTACCCGGAACTCGCCGCAGCGGGTTTTTCTGCAAGTGCGCCGCGAACTCCGCGAGGGTGCCTTCGGTGCGCGCCCGGGTGGCCGCCACCACTGCCTCCCCGCGCCGCCACGTGAGCATCACCACCATGAGAATGAGGGCGATAAGCAGAGGCAGCCAGCCACCCGTCACCAATTTCGCGGCATTAGCGGCGAAAAGCGGCACTTCTACCACTCCCAACACCACCGCCAGCGCCGCGCTCTGCCACCAGCGCCAGTGCCAGCCGATCACCGTGAGAGCTAGCAGCATCGCGGTGGTGAGAAGGAAATCGGTGGAGACCGCCAGCCCGTAAGCGGAGGACAGCCGCGCCGAATCACGGAAAATCACCACCACGGCCGCCACCGCCGCCACCAGCAGCCCGGTAATATCCGGCAGGTAAATCTGCCCAGCCCCGCTCGCGGAGGTATAACGAATCCGCAGGTGGGGGAGGTATCCGAGCCGGGAAGCCTGGCGGGCAATGGAATAGGTCCCCGCGATCACCGATTGCGAGGCGATGACCGTGGCGCCGGTCGCCAGCAGCATGAGCACCAGGGCCCACTGGGAAGAAACCAGGTGGAAGAACGGATCGGCAATAGCCTCCGGGTGCTCGAGCAGCAGCGCGCCCTGCCCCAGGTAGTTACACACCAGCGCGGGCAGCACCACCGCGAACCACACCGCGGAAATGGGGCGCCGCCCGAAATGGGCGATATCGGCGTAGAGCGCCTCGGCGCCGGTCACCGCGAGTACTACCGCGCCCATGGCGAGGAAACCGATAGCCGGGTGCCCGCCCACAAATATCAGCGCCTGGTGCGGGGAAAGTGCCGCGATAATTTCCGGATGCGCGGCAATATGCGGGAGCGCGATTAGCGCTAGCCCCGTGAACCACAGCAGCATGAAGGGGCCGAAAATCGCGCCCACTCGCCCGGTGCCGTAGCGCTGCATCCAGCCCAGGGTGAGAAGAATCACCAGCGCGATGGGCACGATGAGGGTGGAGGGGAAGGTTGGCAAGGCCACCCGGATACCTTCGATAGCGGAGAGCACTGAAATGGCCGGGGTGATGACGGCGTCGCCGAAAAAGAGCGCCGCCCCGAACATGCCCGCCACCGTGAAAAGCGCCGCGGCGCGCGGCCGCCCACCGCTGAGGGTGCGTAGCAGGGTGGCGAGGGCAATGATGCCGCCTTCGCCGTCGTTATCCGCGCGCAGCACAAGGATGACGTATTTGAAGGACACGATAAGAAGGAGCATCCACACCACCAGGGAAATCACTCCGTAGATCGAGGCGTCCGTGAGCGGAACAGCCCCGCCGTGCACGGTGAAAACCGCGCGCACAACATAGAGCGGACTGGTCCCGATATCGCCGAAAACCACCCCAAGAGCGGCCAAACCAAGACCGGCGCGGGCTAGGGTCCCGCCACGGTGGGCACTGTGTTCCCCACCGTCACGCCGCAGCGACGCAGCGCGAAAAATTTTTGTCATGAGCGGGAATCCTAGCCACCTTCGCTGACGAAAAAGCATCGAAAAGGTCCGGTGTGATGTTCTAGTCACCCGGTGTACCATCGTCCCAGGAAGCTAATCGTTGCGGTGAGGAGTTCAATAACAATGATGGCAATGCACGGTGGCGCCCAGCTCGCCAATAGCGGGGCGCAGGTCCTCGCCTGGGTGGTTATTAGTGTTTTGGTGCTGGCCCTCGGGATTCTGCTGCTGTTCTTGGCGCGCCGCCACGCCGCGCGCGGCACCATGGAGGTCACGCCCGCGGAAGTCGCGGCCGGTGCAGTTTCGGAAAATGATGGGATGGGGAACGACGGCGCAGCTGAGGCCGCCGGCGAACCTGGCAATCACTAGACTGGGAGGCCATGAGCATGTCTGAGTTTGCTGAGTCCACGCCCGATGCCGCGCAGGCGGATACCGCGCTGGAGGGTACCGCGCCAGCGGATCCGGCGCAGGCGCAGGGGAGCACCCCCGCTGATCTCCACGCCCGCGGATACGCGCAATTCATCGCGGCATCCCCGTCCTCGTACCACGCGGCGGCGCAGCTGGCTCAGATTCTGGAAGCCCACGGTTTCACCGAGCAGCGGGAAACGGAAGCCTGGGAGGCGCGCGGGGCGCGCTATGTGCGGCGCGGCGGGGCGCTCATCGCCTGGGTGAGCCCGCGGGGTGCGGGGAACGGCGAACTGGCCCCGTTCCGCATCCTCGGTGCCCATACGGATTCGCCCACTCTCAAACTCAAGCCGGCCGGAACTTCCCGCCACGGGGGCTACACCCAGGTGGATATGGAGGTGTACGGCGGGCCGCTGCTCAATTCGTGGCTCAACCGTGACCTCGGCCTGGCCGGGCGCATCACGGATATGGAGGGCCGGGAATACCTGGTGCGCACCCCGGCGTGCATGGTGATCCCGCAGCTCGCCCCGCATCTTATTTCCGGCAATCGGGATAGCCTGAGCTTGGATCGCCAGCAGCATCTCCACCCGATATTCACCGGGGCGCGCGGGGAAGCCTGCTGCGCCGCGGGCGCGGATTGCGCCGATAACGCCGCGCACGCGGAAGCCGATACCGATAGCGATCTTTTTGAGACCCTGGCGCGCTACGCGAAGCCGGGGTCGGAGGGGCGGGAAGCGCCCGGCGCCGAATGGATCGGCTGGCATGATATTTACGCTTATGACGTTGAGCCGCCGCGGCGCAATGGGATGTACCTATCGGCCGGGCGCCAGGATAATTTGTCCTCCGTATACGCCGGGCTGCGGGCGCTCCTCGACGGAGTGGCGGCCGATGCCGAGCTCCCGTACTTCCCCGTTTTCGCCGCCTTCGATCACGAAGAAGTTGGCTCGGAAACCACCAGCGGAGCCAGCGGGCCCTTCCTGGAAACCGTGCTCGCCCGCATCGCAGAAAGCTTCGGGGTGCGCGGGGATAGCTGGTACCGGTTGCTGGCTCGCTCGGCCTGCATGTCCGCCGATGCCGGTCACGCTCTCAACCCTAATTACGCCGAGTTTTACGATCCGGATTCCGCCCCGCGCGCCGGTGCCGGCCCGCTCATCAAAATGAACGCCCAGCAGCGCTACGCCTCCGACGCGGAATCGGTGACCCTCGCCCTGCGCGCGGCCAGCGATGCCGGCGCCGCCTACCAATTCTTCATTTCCCGCAATTCCATCCCTTGCGGAACCACCATCGGCCCGCTCACCGCCACCCGCCTGGGTATCACCACGGTGGATGTGGGCGTGCCCCTCCTGTCCATGCACTCCGCGCGCGAACTCTCCCACGTGGAAGACCTCTACCAGCTGCGCCGCCTCATCCGCGGTTTCCTCTTCGGTCAGGGCGCGGCCATTCTTCCGGACGTGGATCTTGCGGATCTCGCCGATCTCACGGATAACGGCGGGGGAGCGGGCCCGGGCGTAGAAAGTGAGCGTAATGAGTAGCGTCCCCGTCACGAACGTTGCCTATCTGCTTGATCGCACCGCTTTCGCCAACCCGGATCGCACCTGCTTCTACTACGACGCCACCACCCTGACGGTCGGCGAAGCGCGCGATACCACCTCCCGCCTCGCCCAGCTGTTCGTCCAGGCCGGCGTCTCCCACGGGGACCGCGTCATGATCGTGGCCCATAATTCTCCCTACCACTACCTAGTTGCGGTTGCCTGCGCCCGCATCGGTGCGGTTTTCGTTCCGGTGGACGCCCGCCTCCACCCGGTAGAAATTCAACGCCTCGTCGATTTCGCGGCTCCGCGCGTCCTCATCGCGTGCGCGGAAATAGGCACCGCCGGCGCCTTCACCTCCACCGGCACTCTTATTCATTTTGTTATCGACGACGACGTCCTCGCGCCACCCTTCACTCCCGCCCTCACCAACGGCTATATTGCTTTGAGCGCGGCAACCGGGAGTTTCACCGCTGATTTCGTAGCCGATGGCCCAGCCGGAAATCCCGCCTTTAATACCGAAGGCTACCCGAGCGGAGTGGCCGTCATGATGTTCCGGCCCGCGCCCCCGGAAGCACCCCGCGCCCTCGAACTCACCCACGATAATTTGTGGTGGGCGGACCGTATTTTCCACGATGCACTGGGCTACGGGCGTGATGACATTTTCTTACACAGCGCGCGATGTTCCTCTATTGCCGGCTTCAACGGCGGCACCCTCTTCCACTTCGCGCGCGGGGGCCGCATTGTTATTGCGCGCACTCCCTCCCCGGCCGGGCTGCTGCACCTCATTGAAGAACACCGGGTCACCACCATGTTCGGCACCCCCACCACCTATTCTTTTATGCTCGACGACGACACCTTCCTCACCCGGGACCTTTCCAGCCTCCGGTACGCCTTCGTGGGCGGGGCGGCGGTCCCGCCGGCTCTCATGGGGCGCCTGGATGCGGCGGGTCTCCATCCTCTTAATATGTGGGGGTCTGTGGAAACGGGCGGCGTCGGCCCCTATCTTCCCACCGCTCGGGTAGCGCACAAAGCTGAAACGGTGGGGCGCGCCATGCCCCACGTGGAGATTCGCCTGGTAGAGCCGGGTACCGATAGCCCGGTGGCGCCCGGGGAGATCGGAGAAATGCAACTGCGCGGGCCGAGCATTTCGGCCGGATACTGGCACGGGGATAATTACCAGCGTTCCTCCTTCGCGGGGGAATGGTTCTGCTCTCAGGATCACGCGCGGGTGGATGCGGACGGGTATATCACCCTGGTCGCCCGGGTCACCGATACCATCAAAACCGGGGGAGATACCGTACACCCCGAAGAAATTGAGCGGGTGCTCCACCAGTACCCGGGAGTGCGGGCCGCCCTCGTCACGGGCGTACCCGATCCGGTGTGGGGCCAGGTGGTGGGTGCCGCCATCGTCATGGATTCCCACGAGTCCAGCCCCGAAAATTTCGCCACCCCGGATCCGGCCACCGGCGGTTTCGCGGTGGTGCCCCAAAGCCTGCCTGTGCCCAGCCTCGATCAACTTCGGGCTTTTGCCGCCCAAGCGCTCGCTTCCTTCAAGCTCCCGCGCCTGCTCGTGGTTCTCGATGAGCTTCCGGTGGATGACGACGGGAAAGTATCTCGGGCGCGGTTGCGGGAGCTCTTCGGGCACGGTACCGCAGCGCCGGCTCCTGCGGCGCCGGTAGCTCTCTAAAACAGCCCCGCACGCTTTCAGCCGCGGCCGCGGTGCCTGTGGACGCCTCTGCCGCGCCCTGCAACAGCCCCGTATCTCGATTCTGGAATGATTTTGAGAAAAACTATCTCAGCATATGAGATATCCACGGCGTGAGACGTGACTCCTTCCTGAAAGTGTCCAGACTCTCGCAACTTCGAAAAATGGCTCTATGCTGCGGATTTCTCCAATTTTTGCGGGCGTGAACATTCGCACATGAAAAAAGCCTGAGCCTAAACGTAAAGAAATCGTCAAGACTCGTGTAGGCTTTTTCCATGGTTAGAGCGGTGGCGCTGGCTATCCGCACAGGATGCCAATGCGTGTTCCATCCTGTGGAGATCGTCAACGCACCGGATTCTTGAGAATCCGGCACCGCTTTTGCATATTCCACGCGCCCACAGCGCGAACATGATCACTCCGTACCGGGGGACTGCCCCCGCGGTACGGAAACAGTCAATGAGGAGGTTCCTTCGTGAAGAAGACCGCTTATCCCTTGGTGGCCGGAGCAGCCGCGCTTGCTCTGGTCATGACTGGTTGTTCCTCCAACGGCAAGGGTGGCCCCACCCAGGTCGAAGGAAATGTCAACCGGACCGCTTCGGTCACCGTCGGTGCCGATGAATTCCTGGGCTACAACGGCTTGACGCCCACTACCTACAGCTCGGCCAACTCCCTTGTTGTTGACCGCATGATGCCCGGCTTCGGCTACTACTCCGCCAATGGCGAGTGGAAGCACGGCACCGCTCTCGGTGACTACGAACTGGTTTCCGAGAATCCCCTCACCGTGAAGTACACCTACAACGATGAGGCCAAGTACCAGGGTGGCGAACTTATTACCTGTGAAGATGCCTACCTGGACTGGGTTTCCCAGAACCCGAAGTGGATCATGGATGGCCAGGCTGCGGCCGGCTCCGATGAGCCGCTGTTCAACCACGTGTCCAGCCCGGATACCTATGCGGACGGCGTTCCGGAAGGCCCCCAGTGCAATGCTGGCGACCGTTCCTTCACCATCACCTACGCCGAACCGAACCCGGATTGGCAGCTCGTTGTTTCCGGTCAGCTTCCCTCGCACGTGGTAGCCAAGAAGATCGGCATGTCCAAGAAGGAGCTTTTCGAAGCTCTGAAGAACAAGGACTTTGAGACCGCTAAGAAGGCCGCTGAATTCTGGAACAACTGGAATTCGCCCACCCCGGGCCAGCTGCCCTCCGCGGAAGATGCTCCGTCCTTCGGCCCCTACACCCTCAAGGAAGGTGGCTGGGAAGCCGGTCAGTACATCACCATGGTTCCCAACCCGGATTGGTGGGGTGAGAAGCCCGGCCTCGATGAGCTCGTGATCCGCTTCATCCCGCCGGAAGGCCAGGTTCAGGCCCTCGCCAACCAGAACGTGAACGTCATTGAGCCGCAGGCCACCAAGGACACCCTTGATGCCCTCAACGGCACCCAGGGCGTGACCGTCCTCGAAGGTAACACCATGATTTGGGAGCACTTCGACTTCAACTTCAAGCCGGGCTCCATCTTCGCCAATGACAAGGGCGGCCTCGCTCTGCGCCAGGCCATGGCCTACTGCATCCCGCGCCAGCAGATCGTTGATTCGCTTATCAAGCCGCTCAACGCTAACGCTGAAGTCCTCAACTCCCGTGAATACTTCCCGGATAACCCCGAGTACAAGGAAGTTGTGGCCGCCTCCTACAACGGCGAATATGACAAGGTCGACATCGAAAAGGCCAAGGCCAAGGTTGCTGAATCCGGTATCGCCAACCCGGTGGTCCGCATTGGTTACAACCAGCCCAACCAGCGCCGTTCCGATGAGGTTGCCCTCGTGACCTCCTCCTGCGCCCAGGCCGGCATCACCGTCCAGGACGTCGGGGCCCAGGGCTTCATGGCCCCGGGTGGCGGCTATGAGAGCGGCGACTTCGATATGGTGCTCTTCGCCTGGTCCGGCTCCGGCCAGATCGTTTCCGGCGCGAATATCTACAAGTCCAACGGTGGCCAGAACCAGACCGGTTACGCCAACGCCACTGTTGACACCGAATGGGACAAGGTTTCCTCCAGCCTGGATCCGAAGGTCCAGAAGGAAGCCAAGAAGGTGATTGAGAAGGAACTGTGGAATGACCTCTTCGGTATCCCGCTCTTCACCCACCCGGGCATCGCGGCGTACACCACCGGTATGGAGAACGTTGAGCGCAACGTCACCCAGTCCGGTATCGCCTGGAATGCCGAAAAGTGGAGCTGGGGCTCCGCACCCGCCAAGGCTGAGTAATTAGCCTTATGCATAGGAAGTAATAGTTATTTTCTAGCTGCACCGGAGGGGCCGCGCTTGCGGCCCCTCCGGGCGTGCAGTTTTATCACCCTTCCTGTGTCACATCCCACGTCCCATTTCGTCTGGAAATGCTTATGTACTATAGTCACCGAGTAAAATTGTCCGAACCGGCGCCCATCGGCACACAGAACGGAAAGAAGTCTCGCGGTGTATAAATTCATCGCCAAACGAATTGGCATCTCAGTACTTATCCTCTGGGCCGCGTCGCTCCTTATCTTCGTTCTTACGATTAATTCGGGCGACCCCCTCGAGGACCTTCGCGAATCCAATAACCCGAATCGCGAAAACCTCATGCAGCAGCGCTCCTCCTTCATGGGCCTCGACCTGCCCTGGTACGAGCGCTATTGGACTTGGCTGACCGGAGCCGCAAAATGCTTCATCGGCCAGTGCGACCTGGGCGTCAATCGTTCCGGACAGTCTGTCAATGACATGCTCGGTCAGGCCGCTTCCGCCACCTTGCGCCTCGTGCTGGCGGCCACCTTCCTCGCGATCTTCTTCGGAATCTTCTTCGGTGTGATGAGTGCTATCCGCCGCTACACCGGTTTCGATTACGTCGTGACCTTCCTCGCCTTCACCTTCTACTCACTGCCCGCTTTCGTCTTCGCGGTGCTCCTGAAGGAATACGGCGCTATTCGCTTTAATGACTGGCTGGCAGATCCAACAATCTCACTGGTTACTATTGTCATATTTGCCGGTATCTTCGCACTCTTTGTGCAGGCCCTCGTGGCCGGAGGCCCGAAGCGGCGCGCCATGGCCGCGGCCATCAGCTTCGCCATCGCCTTCGGCGTCATGGAATACATTTCCGTAACCCGTGCCTTCCTGGAACCCACCGGCGGGCTGTGGATCGAAGCCCTCATGGGTCTAGCCGGCACGGTGCTCTTCACCGGCCTCTTCCTCGGCTTCTCCAATAAGCGCGGCTTTGCTGTGGTGGGCGCCAATGCCGCGATTATGTTCGTCATCGTGGCGGCCTGCTCGAATATGCTCTGGGAGCCCACGTGGGGCTTCCTCTTCCTGATCCTGGCTCTCGGTATCGCCGCCTCCGTGGGCGTGTCCTACTTCTTCGGTGGCTACGCCCGTCGTTCGGTCACCTGGGCCTCGATTTGGGCCGTGTTCTCGGTGTGGATCGCGATTATCTTCGATTTTGCCGCCCGGTACTGGTCCACCTACCTGCCGCTCACCCAGAACCGCCCGATTTCCACCATCGGTTCGATGACCCCGAATTTCCAGGGCAGCCACGTTTTCTGGCTCAGCTTCCTGGATTCCTTCACCCACCTCCTACTGCCGACGATCTCGCTGACGCTCATGTCCATCGCGTCCTATACGCGCTATACGCGCTCGTCCATGCTGGAAGTGCTCGGTCAGGATTACATCCGTACCGCGCGCGCCAAGGGCCTGCCCGAACATACGGTTATCACCCGGCACGCGTTCCGTAACGCCATGCTGCCGCTGCTCACCATTATCGCTTTCGATTTCGCAGGCCTCATTGGCGGTGCGGTTATTACCGAAACGGTCTTCGGCTGGAAGGGCATGGGTGAACTCTTCCGAACGGGCCTGGCCCAGGTAGACCCGGCCCCCGTTATGGCCTTCTTCTTGGTCACCGGCGGAGCCGCGGTGCTCATGAATATGGTCGCGGACATCATGTACGCCTACGTCGATCCTCGGATTAGGCGGTAAGCATGAGCCTGACTACCCCCATGAATCGTCACCAAGCCCGAGGAGAATCCGATGAGTGAGAATCGCTCGAAAACAACCGTCGCGTCGCTCGACCCGGAACACGTTGTTGAGGTCGACGACGCTCAGCTCGCTTCCTCCAGCCCCTCCTATTCCCAGGGGCGCCTGGTACTGCGCCGCTTCCTGCGGCATAAGCCCGCGATGGTATCCGCCGTCGTTCTTATTCTTGTGACGCTGGTGGCCTTCCTGTCCATTGGCTGGAATATGAGCTTCTTTGGGCTGCACTGGCATTTCTCCGGTTTGTGGCGCCACAATTACACGGATGTTCTGGATGTCGTCAATAACGGCAAACCGACCTTGACCTGGACCTCGCTGGGCGAACACCCCTTCGGGCAGGACAATATCGGCAAGGACTACTTCGCCCTGACCATGAAGGGCACCCAGATTTCTATTATTATCGCCTTCGTCGTCGGGCTGGTGTCCACCATTATCGGCACGGTTATCGGCGCGGCCGCCGGTTACTTCCGCGGCTGGACCGAAGCGATCCTCATGCGCATTACCGACCTCTTCATCGTGATCCCGCTGCTCATCCTCGCCGCGGTTATCGGCAAGATGGTGGGAAGCCAGGGCATTTTGTTCCTCGCGGTTATGCTGGGTGTGCTCTCCTGGACGGGCCTGGCGCGCCTGGTGCGCGGCGAAGTGCTCTCCTTGCGGGAACGCGAATTCGTGGCCTCGGCCCGCGCGCTGGGAGCCTCCCCGTGGCGTATTATTTTCCGCCACATCCTCCCGAACTGCCTGGGCACGATTATTGTTTCGGCAACCCTGTCGATTTCTTCGGCCATTCTGCTGGAAACGTCGCTGTCCTTCCTCGGTTTCGGGGTGCGCCCGCCGGCAACTTCGCTCGGCCTGCTTATTTCTACCTACCAGACCACGTTCTCGACCCGCCCCTGGCTCTTCTTTGCCCCGGCCGGTCTGATCCTCATCATCGCGCTGTCCATTAACTTCATCGGTGACGGCCTGCGTGATGCCTTCGATCCGCGCCAGCGTTCTGCGGTCTCGCGCCGCAAGATGAAGGCCCTTGCGGAAGGACATATTGAGAACGACGTCGAAGCTGATCTCATGCCGGTGACCACCGCGGCCACCACCGCGACGGGTGGCGAGCACGCCGCTCCCGCATCCGACGCCACCGAAAGGAAGGGCGAATAAATGCGTCTCGGAAAACGCGCTGCAACAACGCACGATAAAGCTGCCTCCTCGGCCACGGCCACGCTGAAGGCCGACCAGCCCGTCGTCACCCCGCACCCGAAAACCGATAAGCCGGTGCTCGGCTTCGGTGAACTGGACGTCAAATTCGCCACCGAATTCGGTGCGGTTCACGCCGTGCGCGGCGTGAGTATCGATGTACGCCCGGGTGAAGTGGTGGGCCTGGTAGGCGAATCCGGTTCCGGCAAGTCCGTCACCTCCACCACGGCCCTCGGCCTGCTCCCTTCCAATGCTGTTATTAGCGGAAGCGTGCAGGTGGCCGGGCGGGAAGTGCGCGGGATGACCTCGCGGGGCATGCGCGCCCTGCGCGGTGCCGAAGTGGGCATGGTGTTCCAGGAACCCATGACCGCCCTCAACCCGGTGCTCACCATTGGCCGTCAGATGACGGAAGGCCTGGAAACCCACGGGCTCGCCTTCGGGGAAGATGCCCGCAATCGCGCGGTTGCCATGCTCAAGGCTGTGGGGTTGCCCGATGCCGAAGAGCGCATGAACCAGTACCCGCACCAGCTTTCCGGCGGGCAGCGCCAGCGCGTGGTCATCGCGATCGCGCTCATCGCCAACCCCTCCGTCATTATTGCGGACGAACCGACCACCGCCCTGGATGTCACTGTCCAGGCCGATATCCTCGACCTGCTGCGCTCCCTCAAGGACCAGCTCAATACCGGCATTCTGCTTATCACCCACTCCATGGGTGTTATTGCGGATATGGCCGACCGGGTCCATGTGATGTTCAAGGGTGAGATTGTGGAATCGGGCGACGTCGTTCAGGTTCTGAACCACCCCAAGCACCCGTATACGCGCCGACTGCTGGAAGCCGTGCCGCATCTGGGCCAGGGCCGCGAGCAATTCGGTTTCTCCCTGGAAAAGGAAGCTTCTATCGACCTCAATAAGAAGGTGCTAGAAGCTAAGGACCTCGTTATCGAATACGAGATTCCCGGCAAGGAGCCCTTCCGCGCGGTTGACCATGTGTCCTTGGATGTTGCCGAGCGTGAGATCGTGGGCCTCGTGGGTGAATCCGGTTCGGGTAAATCCACCATCGGTAAATGCGTGCTCGGGCTCATCCCGGCGGCTTCCGGTGAGGTGAAGATCTTCGGCGAGGACCTCGTGGGTGCTTCGCGTAAGCACGCTCAGGAACTGCGCCAGCACGTGGGTGTGGTCTTCCAGGATCCGGCCGCGTCTCTCGACCCGCGTTTCCCGGTGGGCGATTGCATTATGGAACCGCTCGATGTTCATAAGGTCGGCACGAAGGCGGAACGCCGCCAGCGGGTGTACGACCTGCTCGATGCGGTACGCCTGCCGCGTTCCTCCTTCAACCGCTACCCGCATGAGCTTTCCGGCGGGCAGCGCCAGCGCGTGTGCATCGCCCGCGCCCTGGCCCTGCGCCCCAAGCTCCTCATCGCGGACGAACCGACCTCCGCGCTGGACGTGTCCGTCCAGGCCCAGGTCCTCACCATGCTCTCTGAACTCCAGGACGACATGGGCTTCGCCTGCCTCTTCATTTCGCACGATCTCGCGGTGGTCGATATGCTTTCGCACCGCGTGGTGGTGTTGCAAAACGGCAAGGTCGTGGAAGCGGGCCAGCGCGAGGACGTTCTCCACAACCCGCAGGAAGCCTACACTCAGCGCCTCCTGGCCGCCGCCCCGGTTCCCGAACCGATTGAGCAGCGCCGCCGCCGCGAAGAACGCCACGCGCTGCTGCGCAAGCAGGGCCGTGAAGTCTCGCGTTTGCGTTTGAATGAGAACGACGACGCCGCCAACTAGGCGAGAGTTACTCCGGCGCTCAGGTGAATGCCAGGCCGCAGGCCGCGGCTAGGCAGGCCACCCACGCCACACACAGAACCGCTCGGTTGCGATCCACGGATCGTACCGGGCGGTTTGTGCTATTTGGGTGGTCCGCAGTCTCAAGGGCACGTGAGTGGGCGGCCCGCAGCTGCTGCGCGGCCCGGGCGAGGGTGACCCAGCGGGTGCGGGTAGTAGCGCCACGCCCGGGCAGCGCGGGAAGATCAGCGTGGCGAGCCGCAGCCGGATGTCGGGCGGGAAGAAGCCGACGCCCGGCCGCCAGCGCGCCGCCAGCCGGGAACGCCGCCGCATCCCAATGCTGCCCGCCCCGGGCGTGCGTGGTGAGATAGAAACGGGTAGTGAAACGCGCCACCGTGCCCCAGGGCAGGTAGATGGTACGCAGCGGGTTAATAATCGTTAGGCCCACCGCGCTATAGCGCAGTTCGGGGAGGAAGAAAAAAGAATAGGCGGCGCCGGCCACCCCGGCCCCCAGGAAAGCGGCGGCAAGAGCGGAGAGCGGCATAGGAACCCCGGCCGCGATGAGAATCAGGGGTGCGAAGCCAAGGGCACTGAGAAGGCCGCCTTTGACGATCTGGCCGCGCGAACGCAGGGTCACCTCGCCGGCTTGACGTTTCACTCTGCCGTGCCCGGCCGTTTCGTTCCCGTGCCCGGCCGCGCCCGCGTGCGTACCTTCCGCACTCACAGCGCCACCGACCAGGCAATACCGCCGAGCACCCCGAGTACCCCGGCCACCGCGAAGGCGAGCCGATCCCAGGCCCAGTGCCGCTCCACCCGCGGATGCTCGCTCGGGGCACCCGCGGGAACATAACGGGAGGCCACCGACTCAATGAACTTCCGCACCGGCAGCGTTGCCGTGGTGACCGTATGATCCCCGGAATCGTGGACCGGGACGGCGCGGCGGGTATCCGGGGTGGGGCGCCCGACGGAGCCGAAGGCGCGGGCGTGGATGGCTGCTCCGTCCGTCGTCGTGATAACAAGACCGTACCCGGATTCGACCCCGCGCAAACGAGGGAACGGAACCCGCAGGTCGCGGAAGGTATTGCGTATCGTCACCCCGGAATCGTCTACGTCCACGCTGGGCAAATAGAAGAGCGCATACCTGGCCAGGCACATGCCGGCGGCGAACACAGCCGCGGGCGGCAAATAACCCCATCCGCCCTGCCACACCTGCATGACCAGCGCGATGATTCCGATAGCGCCGCACAGCCCGGCGGCGGGGGCGGCCGAGGCGCCGCGAAGACGATAACGTGCAGACATAAGCATATTTTCCCACGTTCGCGCCCCGATTGCCGATTCCCGCAGCCGGCGGTGGTGATTCTTGACATGGTGGCGTATACGGCGGCGGCCAGGCGAGTAACATTGCCAGGGGTTTGCGCTCGCGCAGCCCGTATGTCACAACGCCGGCGCGGGTCGGCAGGGAAGTAGGTTATGGATAGT
Organism: Actinotignum timonense; assembly: GCF_030216305.1. Classification (GTDB taxonomy): domain Bacteria; phylum Actinomycetota; class Actinomycetes; order Actinomycetales; family Actinomycetaceae; genus Actinotignum; species Actinotignum timonense_A. The sequence continues at coordinate 216,289 of NZ_JASOKT010000002.1, forward strand.
CGCAACGATCTTCGCAACGTTGCCATTGTGGCGCACGTTGATCACGGGAAAACCACTCTCGTGGACGCGCTCATGTGGCAGGCCGGGGCTTTCGGAGAGCGCGCCACCGTGGAGAAAACCGGGGAGCGCGTCATGGATTCGGGAGAACTGGAACGCGAAAAAGGCATCACCATCCTCGCGAAGAACACCGCGATCCATTACCGCGGGCCGGCCGCGGCCGCAGCCGGCGCACCTGAGGGCATCACCATTAACGTGATCGATACCCCCGGCCACGCCGATTTCGGCGGGGAAGTCGAACGCGGGCTGTCCATGGTGGACGGCGTTATTTTGCTCGTGGACGCCTCCGAGGGCCCGCTTCCGCAAACTCGTTTCGTGCTGCGCAAGGCCCTGGAAGCCTCGTTGCCCGTCATTATTGTTATTAATAAGGTGGATCGCCCGGACGCGCGCATCGCCGAGGTGGAATCCGAAACCCAGGATCTCCTCCTTTCCCTCGCCTCCGACCTGGATCATCCCGATCCGGATATGCTCGATTCCCTCCTGGAAACCCCGGTGATTTACGCTTCCGCGAAGGCCGGGCGCGCGAGCCTGACCCGCCCGGCGGACGGCCAGCTGCCCGAAAGCGCCGATCTGGAGCCGCTGTTTGAGGCGATTGTGAACTATATTCCCGCCCCGCATTTCGAGGCGGACGCCCCGCTGGCCGCCCAGGTCACCAATCTGGATGCTTCGCCTTTCCTTGGCCGTATCGCCCTGCTGCGGATTTATTCGGGCACCATTAAGAAGGGCGCGACGGTTGCGTGGGTACGCGCTGATGGTACGACGTCGTCGGCCCATATCTCGGAACTGCTTCTCACCGAAGGTCTGGAACGTAAGCCGGCCACCTCTGCCCGGGCCGGCGATATTGTGGCGATCGCGGGTATTCCGGATATTACGATTGGTGATTCCCTGGTGGATCCGGACGATCCGCGCCCGCTGCCGCCCATCCACGTGGATGACCCGGCTATTTCTATGACCATCGGGATTAATACTTCGCCGTTGGCCGGGACCGAAGGCAAGGGCCATAAGCTCACCGCGCGGCAGGTCAAGGACCGCCTCGATCAGGAACTCGTGGGTAATGTGTCCATCCGGGTGCTCCCCACCGGCCGCCCTGATGCCTGGGAAGTGCAGGATCGCGGAGAATTGGCTCTGGCGATTCTGGTGGAGCAGATGCGCCGCGAAGGTTTCGAGCTGACGGTGGGCAAGCCCCAGGTCGTCACCCGCACCATTGACGGGACTGTATGCGAGCCGATGCAGCGCACCACCATTGACGTGCCCGAAGAATACCTCGGCGCGGTTACCCAGCTCATGGCGGCCCGCAAGGGACTCATGGAAACGATGGCGAATCACGGCACCGGCTGGGTGCGCATGGAATTTGTGGTGCCGGCCCGCGGCATGATTGGTTTCCGCTCCGCGTTCCTCACCCAGACCCGCGGCACCGGCATCGCCGCCTCCATCTCGGAAGGCTACGCGCCCTGGATGGGTGAGATTTCCTCGCGGGCCACCGGCTCCCTGGTCTCTGATCGGGCCGGGCAGGTCACCGCCTACGCCCTCCAGCGCCTGGAAGACCGCGGCACGTTCTTCGTGACCCCGGGCCAGGAAGTGTACGAGGGCCAAGTGGTGGGCGAAAACCCGCGCGACGAGGATATGGACGTCAATGTGGTGCGCGCCAAGGAAATGACAAATATGCGCTCGGCCACCGCCGACGTGTTTGAGACCCTGCAAGCGCCCCGACGGCTTACCCTAGAAGAAGCTATGGAATTCGCTGCTGATGACGAATGCCTGGAAGTAACCCCGGAATCCGTGCGGGTGCGCAAAGTCGTGCTCAGCGCGGTGGAACGGGGCAAGATCGCCGGGCGGAAGAAGCGCGCGAAGAAGTAGCGCCCGCCCAGACAAGGAGTGAGATGAGGAACCGCACCCCGCGCTCAGGCGCGCCTTCGGCCGCGTTTGGAACCGCGCTGCGGACGTGCGCGAAGCTCGCCACCGGCCTGCTGCTCGGGGCCTTCGCCGGGGCGCTGGCCGCGGTCACTCACGCGGGGCTCGCGGGAATTCCCGGCCTGGCCACCGATATTGTGTGGATCGGTCCGCTCCTCGCCACGCTACTCATTGCCAGTGGCGCATCTTTCGCCCGCGATTGGCTAGGATCGTGGTGCTGGGCTGGATTCTGGCTGGGTGAAGTGGCCCTCACCTTCTGGGCTTTTGCCGCACCCGGCTACGGTGACATCGTGGCCTTCCACGGGGTGGCCGCGAATCTCTGGCTTGTTCTGGCTCCGCTCGCCGGGGCATTCCCGCTGATCGGCGCTCTGGTGCGCCGCCGGCATTCCACGCCTCCGGGCCCACACCCGCTGGCCAACCAGGATCAACCACAGGAGGACGCATGCGACCTGAGCACACGCCGCTGAGTGTAGGTCTCGAAGATACCGCGGTGCGCCCCGCGGGTTCTGACACGCCTTTCGACACCGGGGAATTCCGGCAGGTGGAAGCTACCCGTAAGCTGCGCTGGCCCTGGATTGTTTCCGCGGTTATTGCGATTTTGCTGCTCGCCTACGTGGGTTATGCCTGGTACAGCGCCGACCGCGTGGCGCGGGGTACCACGGTGGCCGGCATTGAGATCGGCGGGATGAATACCGCCACCGCCACCGAACACCTCGGTGGTGAGGTTGCCGCGCGGGTGGCTCGCCCGGTCGAGGTGGTTGTGGAGGGCACCAGCGTGAGCGTGAACCCGGGCGATTACTCCCTGGGCGTGGACGCGGCGGCCACGGTGGAGAGCCTGACCGGTTTCACCCTCAACCCCGTGGAGATTTTCCACCAACTCACGGGCAAGGGTGAGGTGGCCCCGAAGGTCACCGTGGACGACGCCGCATTATCCGCCCAGGTGGATACCATTCGTAACAGCACCGGGGTGGAGGCGCGTAATGCTACCCTCGTGATGGAAGGTACTACGGCGCAGCTCAGCCCGGCGCAAGCCGGGCGCGCCGTCGACCCGGAGGCCACCCGCGCCGCTCTGATTGAGCAACCATTGCGCGGCCAAGAACGCATCGAACTGGAAGCGGTGCCAGCAGAACCGGCTATTAGTACCGAAGCTGCCGAAAAGGCGCGCGCGGAGCTGGCCGGGCCGCTGGTCTCCGGTGATCTCACCGCGAAGGTGGGGGATCGGGCCGTGAACCTCAGCCCGGCAACTCTGGCGCAGGCGGCGTCTTTCGTGCCGGAAGGCGCGGCGCTCCAGCTCAAGCTGGACGGTAAAGTGCTGGGCGATGCGGTGCGGGCCGCCGCCCCGGACCTGCTCAAACCGGGTGTGGATGCTCGCATTGAGATCGTGGACCACACCACGCCCACGATTATTCCCTCCCAGGATGGCGTGGGTATTGACGACGCCGCCCTCGCCTCCGGCGCGCAGGTGGCCGCGCTGCGCACCGCTGCCGCCGAGCGCCTCGTGGAACTGAGCCCCGCCCCGATTCCGGCGGCCTTCAGCACTGCGGATGCGGAAAAGCTCGGGGTGAAGGAAGTGGTTTCTGAGATTTCGACCCCGCTCACCAGTGACTCGGTGCGCACCACCAACCTGCGGGTGGGAACCCAGAAGATTACCGATACCCTGGTCAAACCCGATGAGACGTTCTCCCTGGAAGCAGCGCTGGGCCCCATCGAATATTCGGAAGGCTTCGTGTCCTCCGGGGTGGTCATGAACGGATTTAATAACGAGGCCCTGGGTGGCGGGCTTTCCCAGCTGGCCACAAATGTGTTCAATATTGGCTACCTGGCCGGTTACGAGGATGTGGAGCACCGCCCCCACACCAAGCATTTTTCCCGCTACCCCATGGGCCGCGAATCGACGCTGTGGTCCGGTTCCATTGACGTGAAATGGAAGAATACCACCCCCTACGGCGCGGTGATCGACACCTACCTGGAGGGCGGCTACGTGGTCACGAAGCTGTGGTCGACGAAGTATTACGACGTCGAAACCTGGACCTCGGAACCGCGCAATTACCGCCAGCCGGTTATGACGGAAGGTAAGGGCCCGGATTGTGAACCCCAGGGCTTGGGTGATCCCGGATTTACCGTGACGGTATCCCGAACCGTGAAATTGGGGGATAAGGTCGTTGAGGATTCGTCCTATGACTGGACCTACCAGCCCGATCACGGCCGCACCTGCCCGAAGCCGGAGCCGGCCACTCCGCCCGCACCCGCGCCGCAACCCGAAGGTGCTCCCGCACCAGCTCCAGCCCCCGCGCCCGGTCACTAGATTTGGTGCTGGGCGTGAGCTCGGATTACGGTAGAGGAGGAGGTGACACCGTTGGCTTATGTCATTACCTTGCCGTGCGTCGATACCAAAGATCGGGCGTGCGTGGACGAATGCCCGGTGGATTGCATTTACGAAGGGGACCGTACCCTCTACATTAATCCGGACGAATGTGTGGATTGCGGGGCTTGCGAACCGGCCTGCCCGGTGGAAGCTATCTATTACGAAGATGATGTTCCCGAAGAATGGTCAGTGTTTACCGCCGTCAATGCGGAATTCTTCTCCGAATTGGGCTCCCCGGGCGGGGCACAAAGCTTGGGGCCCACCGGCACCGACCACCCCTATGTGGCCGGCCTGCCGGCGAACGTTAATGAGGATTCCTAGCGCGCGCCGTCGCTCCAATCGAGGGTGGTGCGGGCCAACTCGCGCACCTGCGGCCAGGTGGTCGCGAAGGAAGGAAGCAGCGGGTAGGAGGTAACATCCTCCACGTTCACCCAGCGCAACTCCATGGACTCTCCGTCGGCCACCGCTTCGAGCCCATCGCGGCAGCGCGCCACGAAACTGGTATAGGACCAATCCACATGCGCGGTGGTGAGCTCCCCGCCGCGGCGCAGATCCGTGGGGGCCAGGGCGGTTTCCTCGGTGAATTCGCGCAGGGCACCCTCCCAGGGTTCCTCGTCCCATTCACGTGCTCCACCCGGGAAAGCCCAGGTGGCACCACCGTGACTCCAGGGGGAGCGGTGTTGAAGCAGGATCTGGATATGCCCGGCGTGGCTCCGGAAAGCCGCGATCCCGGCTGCCCCGTTCATCCCCCAATGGCGTTTCCCGCAACCGCACAGCAGGAAACCGTCCGCGCCGTGATGAACCGTGCCGTGGTGGCTATCGGCTAAGAAACGCTGCGCGGCCTCCGGGAGCACCCCGAGGGCCGGGCGGGCCGGCTTCGCCCAGAATTGGGTGAGGGACAGGCCCAGGTGCTCCACCAGGGAGCGCAGCAGCGGTAGGGAAATCCCCACCACCCCGTGGTAATCACCTTCAAGGCGGTCAATAAAGGGGCCGCCCAAGCCGTCCGCGGTGAAGGAACCGGCTACTTCCAGGGGCTCCCCGGTGGCGATATAGGCCTCGATCTCCGCCTCGCTCAGGTGCGCGAAGGTGACCTTCGCGCGGGAAATCCCGGCTAGGGAACGCCCGGAAGGAACGTGAACCAGGCAGTGCCCGGTGTGGAGAATCCCGGAATTGCCGGACATGCGGGCCAGGCGCTCGCGGGCCACTTCCGGAGAATGCGGCTTCCCGTAGACCTCGCCCTCGAACTCGAACATGGAATCGCAGCCCACCACAAAATCGGCGCGCTGGGCCGGCCCGGGGGTGGCGGCTACATCGCGGGCTTTGGCCGCGGCCAGCGCGAGCACCCCCTGGGAAGGCCCCCCGTGCACCCGGGCGAGCAGTGCATCTTCATCCACGTGCGAGACCTGCACCAGCGGCTCCACGCCCGCGGCCCGCAAGGTGGCCAGGCGGGCGGGAGACTGGCTGGCAAGTGCCAAGGTCAGGGAGGGCAGCGCGGGCATATGCGCTGTGGGCGTATGCCCGGCGGACGCGTGGCCTGCGGGTATATGCCCCGCGGGCGTGCTCCTAGCAGCGGGCGTATGCGCCGCGCCGCCCCCGTTATGAGTCATCGGCATGAAAGACCGGCCTAGCGCGAAAGCTCGTTGCGCAGCACGTCCAGGCCCACCCCGCCCAGGCGCAGGGCCTTCATATGCCACGCCTTGAGGTCAAAACCGGCACCCGCGCGGGCCCGAGCCTCCTCACGCAGTTCCTTCCAGATCCGCGCGCCTACCTTGTAGGCGCTGGCCTGCCCCGGCCAGCCGAGGTAGCGATCCAGCTCGTAGGAGAGGAAGGACTGTTCCATGGCCACATTCGCGCGCAGGAAACGCCAGGCGGCGTCGTGATCCCAGGCGCCGGTGCCGAACTGCCCGCCGGCCACCTTCCCGGCATCCTTACCCAGGTGCACGCCCATATCCACCACGATGCGGGCCGCGCGCAGCCGCTCGGAATCGAGCACGCCCATGCGATCCCCCGGATCCTCGTGGAAACCGAGCTCGGCCATGAGAGCTTCGGCGTAGAGCGCCCAGCCTTCCCCGTGCCCAGAAACCCAATATGCCTGGCGGCGCCACGCATTGAGCTGATCCTTGAGATAAACAGCCAGACCCAACTGAAGATGATGACCCGGCACCCCTTCGTGGTAGACGGTGGTCTTTTCCTGCCAGGTGTGGAATTCGGTCACGCCTTCCGGAACCGACCACCACATGCGGCCCGGCCGCGAAAAATCATCGGAGGGCCCCGTGTAGTAAATACCGCCCGAATTCGAGGGCGCGATCATGCATTCGATGGTGCGCATCGCTTCGGGAATGTCGAAGTACTGCGTGGCCGCGGCCATGGCACCATCGGCGGTCTGCTGCATCCACGAACGCAATTCCTCCACGCCGTGCAGGGTGTAGCGTTCCTCCTCATCGAGGCGGGTGAGGGCCTCATTCACGCTCACGCCCTCCCCGTACAGCTCGCGCGCGATGGCTTGCTGTTCCGCGTCGATTCGCTCCAGTTCGTGGATACCCCACTCGTATGTTTCATCCAGGTCGACGACGGCGCCCAGGAATTCGCGCGAATGCAGCGCGTAACGATCCCGGCCCACCGCATCATTTTCGGTAGCTCCCGGGAGCAGACCCCGCAGGGTTTCCGCCAGCTCCCCGTAAGCGGCGCGGGCCTGAGCTGCGCCCTTCTCCAAAGCCTCAGTAAGTTCCGGGGCGGTGGCCGCACCGCGCTGGGCCAGGCCGGCGAAACTACCCGAATCGGAGGCGGCAGCGAGGGCCTGCTCCAGGCAGCGCTCCACCTGCCGAGCCGCGAAAACGGGGCCGGACGCGGCCCGCTGGGCCAGGGATTCCCGGTAGCCGGCCAGGGCCCGCGGCACATCGCTCAGGCGCGCCGCGATGGTTTCCCAATCGGAAGCACTGTCCTGGGGCATCACATCAAAAACATCGCGAATCCCCTGGAGTGGGGATTCAATAACATTGAGCTTGCCGACTTCTTCGCCGGCTTCATACAGCTCAATTTCCAGGCCGAGGCGATCGCGCAGGCCGGCTGCGGTCACCCGATCCGTGGCATCGCGTTCCTCAAGGTGATCGAGGGCCGCCAGGGTCTCCCGCACGTTATCGATATGCGCGGCAATCCCGGCGGGGGAATAATCATCAAGTTTGGTTTCGGGGGCACCGGGCAGGCCGGTGAACGTCACCGTTTCGGGTGAGGTATCGAGGACGCGCTGGAAATAGCGGTCCGCGAGGGCATCAATATCTGTGTGTTCTCGTTTATTCTCCACTGCTCCAGAATAGCCCGCGGCTACCCGCCACTCCACTCCCAGCAAAATCCCCGGATGAAAACATGGACGTTAGTGTCAAGGACGACTAGTATACTGTGATGGAAGGCACTTTATTTATAGCCGGCGGTTGGCGCTCCCCGTTCTCCTCACCTGAGGTGGCGCCGCGCCGGTGCTAAGCAGCTAGGGAAGGGGCGAGTGTGGCTGAGCAATTCGCTAGCGCGCCGCGCCCCGCACCCCAATCCGAAACATCACGCGGAACCGGGGCCGGGGTGGGCCGCGGCGCGCGGGAGCGCTCCAGCATTGGCCCGGCCATGAGCCCGGACCTCATCGCCTACCTCCTCGGGGGTGGGGTCCAGCCGGCCGCTAGCGCGCAGCTGAGCGCGGATGATATGGCCCAGTTGCGGCGTAATACCGCAGCCGATCTGCCCCTTGGCCCCGAATCGGGGGTGCCGCGCTCCGGGACTGCCGCCCGCATGGAAGCCCCGGTGGATCGTAATTTTGTGCCGAGCCGGGAAACCGCGGCCCGCACCCCGCAGCGCTCGCGCACCTCCCTCCCGGATACTGGTAGCCGGCCCGGGGGCGCCACCCGCGCTTCTCAGTCCGCACTGCCGGCTGCGCCGGCGTCGTCGCCGCAAAAAGAAACGCAACGGGAGCCGCAGCCTGCGGAAACGGAAGGCACCGCTTTCTCCGCCTATATGGAACACCTCGAGGGCGGGCTGCCGCGCTATACCCTGCGCCAGGCGGCGGAGCTGACCAATATGGATACGGAAGGGGTGCGGCGTTTTTGGCTGGCCCTCGGTTTCCCCTCCATCGTGGATGAAGATAGCGAACTCGTGTTTACGGACGGGGATATTCGGGCGATGTGGGCGATGGCGGAATCGCTCGGGGAATCTCCGCTTACCGAATCGGCCCTCACCTCGCTGCTGCGCGCCAGTGCCCACAACGTGGATCGCATGCTGCAATGGCATGTGGAGACTCTCCTGGAGCTGGCGGAAACTAGCGGCGGGCTCGGGCCGGTGGATGCGCGGCGCTGGGTGCTCGATCATTTCCCGGATATTGAAGAGTTTTTGCGGCGCACCGCGGCCTACACCTGGTCGCGGCAGGCCGCCGCGCTGCTGCGCCACACTGAAGCGGAAATCGCGCATATTAATGAGGATGATGCGATCCCGCAGCTGCCGCGCGCCGTCGGCTTTATCGATATTGTGTCTTTCACGAACCGGACCGAGCGGATGACATCGCGGCAGTTCATGGAGTTTATTGAGCGTTTCGATTACACCTGCCGGGCCGTGATCACCGGCGGGGGCGGGCGCGTGGTGAAATCCATGGGCGATGCGTTCCTCTTTATCGCGGACGATATCGTCACCGGGGCGGATATTGTGTGCGATGTGACCCAGGCTCTGCGCGATACCCCGGAAATTCCGGCGGTGCGGGCCTCTCTCACCTGGGGGCCGGTGCTCGGGCGTTTCGGTGATGTGTTCGGGCCCTCGGTGAATATGGCGTCCCGGCTGGCGGATGTGGCCTCCCCGGGCACGGTGCTCACCTCGCGGCCGGTGGCTACCGCGCTCAAGGCGGTGGGGGAGAACCGTTTCACCACGATCTCGGTGGGGACTCCTACCCTCCAGGGCCTGGGTGCCACCGAGGTGCTGGAGCTGCGCCGCATCCGGGCGCATTAAAAACGGTGTTTCGGCGCCGCTTCGCGCCCCCAGGCCACGCCCCTGAGTGAAAAAAGAAAATAGCTTAGACTTTCAGTGTGACTACTTTGCTTCTTGTTGAGGATGACGCCGCTATTTCCGGACCGCTGGCCCGTGCGCTCACGCGGGAAGGATATGCCGTGACGTGTGTTGATACCGGGCTGGATGCTCTGGAACAGCTCGCTCACGGAGTAGATATTATGGTTTTGGACCTCGGGCTGCCGGATATGGACGGCCTGGACGTGGCGCGGCAGGCCCGTGGGCGAGGCCACACCTTCCCCATCCTTATTCTCACCGCACGCGCCGAAGAAGTCGATATGGTGGTGGGTCTGGATAGCGGGGCGGATGACTACGTCACCAAGCCATTCCGGCTCGCGGAACTGCTGGCCCGGGTGCGGGCGCTGCTGCGGCGCACCGAACAGGGCACCGATCATTTCACCGCCCAAGATATCTCGGTGGATACCGGGGCGCGCCGGGCGACGCGCGGGGGCGTGGAGCTGGCGCTCACCGCAAAAGAATTTGAATTGCTCACCGCGCTCATTCGCCGCGCGGGGGATGTGGTTTCGCGTGAAGCGCTCTTCAGTGAAGTGTGGGGGGATGAAAAGGCTTCCGCCTCGAAGAAACTTGATATGCATATTTCGTGGTTGCGCCGTAAATTGGGCGACGACGTTGACAGCCCTCGCTATATCTCCACGGTGCGGGGACTGGGCTTCCGTTTCGAAACACGCTAAGAAGAACCCATGCGCGCACGTTCTTTGCGGATGACGATCCGCACCGCGCTGGCCGCCATTTTGCTGGTCGGGATTCCGGCGCTGGTGATGGGCGGGGTGACGATTCCGCGCAATGCCCTCGATGAGGCGCGGGCCCGCCGGGATATGCTGCTTTTCCTGGGCGCGGAAATCCTGGCGATTATCGTGGCTATTTTGGTGGCAGTGGGGATCGCCATGCGGGTCTCGCGCCGTATCTCCGCGCCGCTCATCTACCTGGCGGCCGCCGCCGAACAGCTGGGTGCGGGAACCACCCGCCCGCAAATGGCGCCCTCCGGTATCGAAGAAATCGACCTGGTTTTTGAGGAGATCGCGCGGGCCGCGGATCGGATGGCCGGGCGGCTTTCCGCCGAACGCCAATTCACTGCCGACGCCTCCCACCAGCTACGCACCCCGCTCACCTCGCTATCCATGCGCCTGGAAGAAATCCAGTACCTGAGCAACGATCCGGATGTCAAAGAAGAAGCCACTCGCTGCCTGGAACAGGTGGAGCGCCTCACCGGGGTGGTCACCGATCTGCTGCACGCCTCACGCGCCCAGGAAAGCGCTACGGAAGCGGTGGCGCTGCAACCCATTTTCACGCAGCAGGGCGTGGAATGGGAGCGCGCTTTCGCGGCCGCGGGCCGCGAGGTGGTTTTCACGGTGGGGGAGCACGGCCCGGTGCTTTCCGATCCCGGGGCGCTTTCCCAAATTATTGCCACGTGCGTGGAAAACTCGCTGAAATACGGGGCGGGAACGACGACGGTCACCTCGCGCCCAGCCGGCCGAGGCGTCATTATCGATATTAGCGACGAGGGGGAGGGGGTAGCCCCCGAATTCGTGGAAGCTATTTTCACGCAGGGATTCTCCCTGGGTGGCTCCACCGGATTCGGCCTGCCGCTGGCCCGCCAACTAGCCGAACGCAACGGCGGGCGCCTGGAATTATCCCAGGCCCAGCCCCCTATTTTTTCGGTGGTCCTCGCCGCGCTCCCGGCGGCCCTCGACCCGGCGAAAGTTTTCCCCGCGGGCGGGGAAATTTCGGTCGGGGCACGCCGGCGGCGCTTCTAAAATCTGCTACTCGCGCACCCGGAACACCACGTAGCGGTAGAGCACGTAGCGGCAGGCGGTCCCTAGTATCAGCCCCACCACATTGGAAGAAATATTATCGGCCAGCTGGGAGCGCATATCCAGCACGTAGCGGGAGAACCATAAGCAACCCAGCTCGATAGCCATCCCGCACAGATTCACCGCCACGAATTGCAGGAATTCCCGCATTTTTTCCGCCGAACGCTGGGTGCGGAAGGTCCACAAGCGGTTCGCTACCCAAGAAAAAATCACGGAGAGGGTAACGGAAATGACTTTCGCTGTCATGGACTGATCGCCGGGCAGGCGCACCAGGCCGGTATGCGCCAGCAGATTAAAAATACCCACATTGACGATATAGGCACCCAAGCCCACCGTGCAGAATTGCATGAATTCCACGAGCCACTGCCGGAAGGTCTGGCCTTTGAGCAAACGGCGCACGAGCTTGTCCACCCGGGCGCGGGCGGAGGGACGCGGTTCTGGTGTTGGCTCTGGTGCTGGGCTAGTCATCGCGCTGAGACTATCACGCTTTAGAAACTAGGAAGCATATCGGCGGGAGTCAGGGTCCCCTCGCGCATCTTCCGGAAGAATTCCGGGGTGCGCTGCGGATCGAGGAGCACATTGGACTGTCCGTTGGCCCGGTAGTCCAGATCGGCAATCGGGGGAACTCCGGCCAGGCCGCCTTCGCCCAGCACGCTCCCGAGCGCCAGACCGGCCCGCCCCACGTTATACAGCGAGGTCCCCTCATCCACCGTGAGGATGGAGCCGGCGGTGCCGACCATGCGCCGCTGCAGCGGGAAATTCAGCAGCGTTGCCGGGGTTTTCAGCTTGCCAATCAGGGAGGAGACTACCTGGCGCTGCCGGTTGGTACGCCCCAGGTCACCCAGCGGATCAGATTTACGCATCCGCGCGAAAGCGAGGGCCTGGGCGCCGTTGGTATCGTGGCAGCCAGCTTCCCACACCATGCCCGAGTCCGCATCGTCCACGTCGGCGTCGTAACACAGGCGCACCCCACCGGCGGCGTCCACAATCTGTTGCACCCCGGCCATGGAAATCTGGATGTAGTGGTCCACGGTCATCCCGGAAAGTTCCTCCACCGTTTCCACCAGCAGCCGCGGCCCGCCCAGCGCGAAGGAAGAATTGAGCTTTTGCTCGCCTTCCCCGGGCACGTTCACGTAAGAATCACGCGGGAGGGAGACCAGCGCCGGCGCCCCGGATTCGGGCACGTGCAGCAGCATAATGGTGTCCGCGCGCTCGCCTTCGGTCGGGTCATCAATGCCGTCCGCCTCGCGCACATCCGAGCCCACAATCAAGTACGTGGTCCCGGCCGTTCCCGCGGCCCCGCTCAGCGCATCCGCGCGGGTGAGCTTGGAGTTGCCGTAGAAGAACAGGTAGGTAGGCCAGGTCACCGCGAGAATAAGAAGAACGACGACGCCGCCAGCTACCCAGCGCCACGGATGGCGGCGCCGCGCGCGCCGGGCAGGCGCACCCATTTCGGGCATCTCCGGTGCGGGTTGCCCAAAATCGGCGGGCTGCGCAAAGCCACCGTTGGGAGCGTGGGGAGCGTAGGCGCGAGCCGGCGCCTGGGAAGCAGCCGGCGGGTAGGAGGGCGCCTGTTCGAAAGATTCAGCCGGGCGAGCGGGCGCTACCTGGCGCTGTGGCGCAAAGCTGGGGGGCTGCACGGGAGCGGGCCGGCGCGGAGCCCCGGCATTGCGGGTGGCTCCGGCAGCGGGGATAGCACCGGCGGCGGGGGCAATCCCGGCGCCGCGGGGATCCCCGGAAACATCAGGATGCTGTTCGCGTGCCTGGGGCGGCACGGCGCGGCCGCGGCCGACCGGCTGCGCGCCCTGCGCGGAAGGCCGCGGAAGCCTGCGCTTAGGCGGGAAGGACGGCGGTGGGGTAGCCCCATGGAAACGGTTCATGCTCAGGGAATCGCATTCTCTCGGGTACACACGGGCGCGGACTCGGTGCTCTGGGCGGTGGTGGGAGAAGTGGCGGAAGCGGTCTCATCCGTGCCGGGAGCGGCCGGCGTAGGCGTGCTCTCGGAATTCGCGTCGCTGGTGGCATCGGTATCGCCCTCAGTGGCCCCCGCGGCTCCGGCCGCTCCTTCGCTGCCCGCAGCGGTGCTGCCGGCACTTGGCGTAGCACCCGCGGCGGTACTGGGAAGAGCATCGGGGCTGCCTTCCGGGGGAAGGCCAACGAAAACGCCGTCGGCATTCTTTTCCGCACGTACCGGAACGTCGCGGCGGAGCGCCTCCCACACGTATTCGGCGCTATCGGTGGCGACCACGCGGTTCCCGGCCCACGCGAAAGGCATGGTCCAGAAGCGGATATTGGCCGGGTCGATGGAACGCAACGAATTTGCCAGGCCCACAATATTGCTGATGGAACCGATCTCCTGGGAGGTTTGCAGGGATTGGGTGGCGGCATCGAGCAGGCGCATGAGGCGGCCGAAATCGGTGAGCAGATTGGAGCGGAGGGCTTCGGCGGCCACCGCGCTCACCAATTCGTGCTGGCGGCCAATGCGGGAAATATCCGAGCCGTCCCCCACGCTGTAGCGGGCCCGGGCCAGGGCCAGAGCCTGGGTGCCGTTGAGGAGGCGGCAGCCGGAAGCGATATCGAGGCCGGCGCGCTCGTCGTACAGATCATCCGCGAAGTACATGGGAACCCCACCCAGGGCATCCACGGTAGAAATAAAGGACGCAAAATCCACCACGATATAACCGTTGAAGGTAATGCCGGTCATCTGGTGGAGGGTGGTCATGGTGCAGGCGGCCGCGCTGGCAACATCGCCGTACTGGCCGCCAATAGCGAAGGCGGAATTGAACATGGTTTCGGGGGCGGGGCGGGTGGTGACCGTTTCCGAACCCCCGGAAGACGTACGAATCGTGCAGGAGGGAATATCTACGAGGGTATCGCGGGGCACGGACACAATATCCACGCGGCTACGATCAGCGCTGATATGCATGATCATGGTGGTATCCGCGCGCATCCCCCCGACTTCGCCGGATTCCCCAGCGTTATCAATATCGGACGCCCCGCTGCGCACATCCGAACCGAGAACGAGGATATTGAGCGGGCGGCCCGCGGAAGGATCCACCGGCTCCGCCGCGGCGGCGGAAGGAACCAGATCATCAATATCCGCCCGGGTGATATTCCCCTGGTAGCGCGCCCACGCGGACCACAGGGCCGTGCCGAAGGTGAGCAGAAGTGCAAGCAGCACCAGCACCACGACCCGCCACCACGAAGAGGTGCGGCGTCCACCGATCAGATGCGCTGCGGCGCGTGAGTTTTTTGCCACCACCTCATCATAGGGGTTCGGGCGCGTCGCCCGCTGGAAGAAGCGCCGCACTGCGGTGTTAAGCACGGTGGCGCGGGCGGGTGCTAACAGGTGCGCTGCGGCGTGCGGGAGCGCCACCGCGCCCGGCCTCCACGCGAGTGCGGCGGCGGGCAGCGGCGCGCTCGGCTAGGCTAGGAGCATGCGCATTCGTGTCATCACCGTGGCTTTCAATCCCGGGCCGGAACTGGAAGCTTTTCTCGCCTCCCTCCCGGAAGCCCTGCAGGAAGCCCACGAATGCGTCATTGTGGATAACGGTTCCGAGCACGCCGAAGTGGATCGGGTAGCCCGCGCCCACGGGGCGCAGGTGGTGCGCACCGGCGAAAATATCGGATACGGCCGGGCCGCCAACCGCGGAGCCCAGGGCTTCACCGGCGAATGGCTGGTGGTGGCCAATCCCGATGTGGTGTTCACCCCCGGCTCGCTCGACGCCCTGGTGCGCGGGGCGGAAAGCTTCCCACGGGCCGGCGCGCTCGGTCCGCTCATTCGCACCCCGGAAGGGGAGATCTACCCTTCGGCCCGCCAATTCCCGCGGATTGTTTCCGGGGTGGGGCACGCGCTGCTCGGGAATATCTGGCCGAATAATCCCTTCTCCCGCTCCTACCGCTCCAATGCGGATGTCACCCGCGCCCACCCGGTGGATTGGCTTTCCGGGGCCTGCCTGCTGCTCCGCCGGGAAGCTTTCGAGGCCGTGGGCGGTTTCGATGATTCCTATTTCATGTTCTTCGAGGACGTGGCCCTGGGGGAGGCCCTGGCTCGGGCGGGCTGGCACTCGGTTTTCCTCCCCGAGGCGGAAGTGATTCACTCCCAGGGTGCTTCCTGGAAAGACCAACCGGCCGCCATGCTACGCGAACATCACCGCAGCGCGGCGCACTATATCGATAGCGTGTACGCGCGCCCCTGGCAGGCGCCCTTGCGCTGGGCAATCCGGGGCGGGCTCGCGCTGCGGGCGCAGCTGCACGTGCGGGCGGCGCGCGCGGCGCGTCGTCGTTCTCACTAACTAAAACGTATTAAAATCAACGTGGAGCTGCGAGTATCCGCGAGGCGGCTCCACCCCTCACTCCGCGACCTCAATCGAATAACACCGATGTATTTTTATGAGGTTAAAGTAAAACGGAGTTAAGGGTGTGAAAGTTGGGACTTTTGCCGTAAGGTAAGTCTGGAAGCTGCCCGTATGAGTTCTCATCGTGGCGGGCGGCGTGAACCGGAGGGAAAAATGACCAAACGTCGCGGTCTTGTTCTAGGAACCGTGCTGGCGCTCGCGAGTGCTGGCCTTGCCGTCCCGATTGTGGGCTACGCTTTTGCCGGGAACGATGATGCACAGGGCAGTATTGTTATTCCGCTAACAACCGAAGCGGGGGATCTCACCACCACCGCCACCGCACAAATCGACGAAGAAGCAGCGAGCAAGCCTGACTCTTCTAAGGAAGCCGAGCCACGCGAGGCAGCGCAGCCCACCGAGGCCTCGCACCCCACCGGGGAAGCCGAACCCGCCCAAGAAGCGAGTGCCGGGCGCGCGGGCGGCGTCGTACCGAATGCGGTGCGTACGAATGTACTGCGCGCCGCAGGAACCGAAAACGAAAGCACCGAAAACGAAGGCACCGAAAACGGGGAGTCCGAAAACGGAGCCGAAGATAGTGCCCCCGGTGCGGAACTGGCCGATAACTACGCCGTCTTCACCAGTCCGGTGCGGGTGGACGAACCCTTCGCGGTGGCCGGGCTGACCTGGAACCGCGGGGAGAGCCTGCCCGAGGGTGCCTCCATCGAAATGCGTACCCTGGACGGGGAGCAGTGGTCGGATTGGTATGAAGTGGGCGAGGAATCCCAAACCGAGCGCGAACGGCCCGGCACGGAATACAACGTCTCGGGGGAGTCCACCGGGATTCAGGTGCGTATTACCCAGGGCGAGGGCCCGCTCCCGGCCGGCCTGCGCATCGATATTGCTTACACCGCCGAGGGCGATACCGTGGAGGTGGAAGAGGCCGAAACTGCGCCGATTCTGCCCGAACGTGGAACCGAAACCGATCCGGTGGTCAATCCCGAAGAAGGTGAGGAAGAGATTCCGGCCCTGGGGGCTTCGCTATCCGCCGCGCGCGGTGGGGGCACCCTGGAGCAGGGCAGTGTGGTGGCGAACGGCTTACTTCCCACCGCCCGCGATTGGACCAACCGCATCGGCACCCGCGGGATCCACACCCGCGCCGATTGGGGCGCGGACGGCTCCCTCATGACCTGGCCGGTGGAATACGCCACCTTCCAGGGCATGGTTATCCACCACACCGCCGGTTCGAATAACTACACCCAAGCCGGGGTGCCGCGTGTTATCCGCGGGATTTACGCCTTCCACGCCGTCACCCGCGATTGGGGCGATATTGGGTACAACGTGATCGTTGATAAATACGGCGGGAAGTGGGAAGGGCGCTACGGCACCCTGCAATCCCAGGATGGAACGATGGCCATCGGCGCGCACGCCGCCGGGCGCAATACCGGAACCATGGGTGTGTCCGTGCTCGGCACCTTCACCGCGGATCACCGCCCCTCGCAAACCATTCTTAATACCCTCGCGGATGTGGCCGGGTGGAAATTCGCGCTCGCGGGCCTGGATCCGCGTGGTACCACCTCGCTGACCATTCCGCAGCGCAATAATTCGGCGCGCTACCGTTCCGGCGAAGCGATGCCGCGTATTGTGGGGCACCGCGATGTGGGCAATACATCCTGCCCGGGCACGATTTACGATTCCATCGGCTCCATTCGTGAGAACGCCTACCGTATCTATACGCAGCTGCGTTCCGGTGGTGGTACGACGACGCAGCCCGCGCCGCGCCCCACTCAGCCACCGGCACCGCGCCCGCCCGCCCCGCCGGCTCCCGCGCCGAGCAATCCGCGGCCCTCCTCCACTGTGGCACCTTTCCCGCCGCGCTTCTTCCTCGCTAATGGCTGGGGCCGTACCGCCGATATTGTGATGGACTACGGCCTGCGCGGCGATGAAATCCTCACCGGGGATTGGAACGGTGATGGGCGCGATACCCTGGCGATTCGGCGCTCCAATATTTTCCATGTGCGCGATACCCTCACCTCCGGGGTTGCCACCCGGGTCTTCAGCTTCGGACGTGCCGATGACGAGGTGTTCGTAGGTGACTGGGATGGCGACGGTGTGGATACCTTCGCGGTGCGGCGCGGCAACCTGCTGCTCGTGCGTAATTCCCTCACCTCCGGCCCGGCCGACACGGTGTACTGCTTCGGTAATCCGGGGGATACCTGGCTGGTGGGCGATTGGAATGGTGATGGCGTGGACACCCTGGCGGTGCGGCGCGGTAACGTCTTTATCTTCACCGATAACCTGGCCACCAGCGCGGTCTCCGGGGAAATGGCCTACGGGAACCCGGGCGATGAGGTGCTCGCCGCGAAGATTGAGCCCCAGCGTTCCACCCTCGTGGTGCGCCGCGGGAATGTGTACGTGGTGCGCGGCCCGCTCAGCGGCCCGGAGGTGACCGAAGATGTTACCTACGGGCGCCACAGCGATATGGTCATCTTCGGTGATTGGGATGGCCGAGGCGGCCAAACCCTCGGGGTGGTGCGCTCGCGCTAAGTACCGATAGGAACAAGTTTCGGTCACAACATACGGGCCGGGGATGCTTCACGACGAAGCGATATCCCCGGCCCGTACCTCTAGGCGCAAGCGCGCCGCTGTGCTTGACTACCGGTTTTAGTCCCGCCCGAAAATATCGCGGGTGAGCACCGGGGTGGAGGTTTCCGGCATGGTGCCATCCAGGCGATTCGTGATGATCACATCCGCGCGATCCTGGAATTCTTCCCAGGAATCCAGGACCGGAATATCCCCGAGACCGCCCGGTTTCAGCGCCGGATCGTAAACGAGCACCTCCACATCCCGCGCCCGCAAGTGTGCCGCGAGGCTGAGGGCCGCCGAAGCCCGGTGATTATCCGAGCCCGATTTCATGGCGACCTTGTAGATCCCCACCGTGGCGTAGCCGGCCCCGGCCAGGCGGGTAGCCAGGAAGTCAATCCGGGTGTCGTTCGATTCCACAATCGCGGACATGAGATTTTCGGGCACGCCTTCGAAATCGGCGCGTAATTCCTTGGTGTCCTTGGGTAGGCAGTAGCCGCCGTAACCGAAGGAAGGATTATTGTAATGATCCCCGATACGCGGATCGAGGCCCACCCCGCGAATAATCTCCGCTGCGTTGAGGGAGCGCGCCATCGCGAAAGAATCCAGCTCATTGAAATAAGCGACCCGCATGGCCAGATACGTATTGGAGAAAAGCTTAATCGCTTCGGCTTCCCGGGTTCCCACCTGGATAATCGGGACGTCGCGCGCTTCAGCTCCCTCGCTCAGCAGCTGGGCGAAGTGGGCAGCTGCGGCGTCGTCGCCCGAAACAACAATGCGCGAAGGGTTGAGATTATCGTGCAGCGCTTTACCCTCGCGCAAAAATTCCGGGGAAAAGACGATGCGCAACTGCGGGAACGTTTCTTGCATCCGCGCGGTAAAACCGATGGGGATAGTGGATTTAATAACGACGACGGCACCGGGATTCGCCTCAGCTACCTGCGCAATCGCACTTTCAACAGAGGCCGTATCGAAGGCATTGGTCTCCGTATCGTAATCGGTGGGGGTGGCGATCACCGCGTAATCAGCACCCGCAAGCGCCTCAATATTCGAGGTGGTAGCCCGCAGCGAAAGAGGCTTCGTGGCGAGGAACTCTTCGATTTTGGCATCCTGGATCGGGGAAGTGCGGGCGTTAATCGCATCCACTTTCGCGGGATTGAGATCCGATCCGACCACATCGTGGTGTTGGGCAAGAAGGACGGCGTTGGCCAAGCCCACGTAGCCCAGCCCGATCACAGCAATCTGCATGATGCTCCTAGCTCTTGGGTTGCGTTCAGTATAGCCGGACTGCCGCGCGGCGGCCCGGTGGGACACGGAAGGGGGGCCGCGGCGAGGCTTCCACGCATAGCGCAGCCCCGCTCGCGCTCCCCGCGGCACTCAGGGTGCGCATCGGAGAAGTGCGAACGGGGCAGCGGAAAGCCGGCTCATGCAGGTAGCGCATGAGGGCCGGGGCGCGGCGCTTTAGTGGCCGGTCTTGGCGTACTTGGCCTCCACGGCTTCCTTCTGCGGGCGCCACCACTCTTCATTGGCCTTGTACCATTCCACGGTGTCATGCAGACCCGCGGCGAAGTCCTTGAACTTCGGCTGCCAGCCGGTTTCTTCCACCAGCTTGGAATTATCAATGGCGTAGCGCTGATCGTGGCCGGGGCGGTCATTCACATGATCGAAATCATCGGGTTCACGGCCGAACTCCTGGAGGATCATCTTGACGACCTCAAGGTTATTCTTTTCGCCATCCGCGCCGATGAGGTAGGTTTCCCCGATCCGGCCCTTATTGATGATCTCCCATACAGCCACGTTGTGATCGCGCACGTGAATCCAATCGCGCACCTGGAGGCCGGTGCCGTAAATACGCGGGCGGATACCGTCGAGGAGGTTGGTGACAGTACGCGGAATGAACTTCTCCACGTGCTGGTAGGGGCCGTAGTTATTCGAGCAATTGGAAATGGTGGCTTCCACCCCGAAGGAACGCACCCAGGCGCGTACCAGCAGGTCAGAGCCGGCCTTGGAAGCCGAATACGGGGAGGAAGCGATATAGGGATCGCCATCCTGGAAGCGGCGCGGTTCGTCGATCTCCAGGTCCCCGTACACTTCGTCGGTGGAAATATGGTGGAGGCGTACCCCGTGGCGGCGTACCGCTTCCAGAATCGTGTAGGTACCCACCAGGTTGGAGCGGATGAAGGGGGAGGGATCAACAAGAGAATTATCGTTATGGGATTCCGCCGCGAAATTCACCACCAGATCGCAGTCCTTGACCAGGGGATCAACGGTATCCATATCCGCAATATCGCCCTGGACCAGGGTGACGCGGTCCAGGCCCTCAATGGACTTGGGATTACCCGCGTACGTGAGTTTATCCAGGACGACAACTTCGGCATCCGGATAATCCTCGACAGTTTGGTGAACGAAATTCGCGCCAATAAATCCGGCACCGCCGGTAACCAGGACACGCATATTATTCCTTTCGTGGGTCAGTTCCTGGCTAATTCTACCCGGAACTGCGGGGTAAGGAGTTAGCCCATCCGGCCGCGCCACAATGTGCGATGCGAGGGCGACACGGGCGATCTCCACAATTGTGCCGCCCGGAGGGTTTAAGCTGGAACTATCGTCCACGCATCGCGGCCTGGATTCAGCACCACTCCGGGGCGCGAACAACTCGAGGAGGTTCTCTTGGAGAGGTATTCATACGCGCGCGCCCGCACCCCCGGGCTGCTGGTTGGCGTGATCGCAGCGCTGGCGCTGATCGCGAGCTCGCTGGGACTCATGCCGGCAGCACAGGGCGCGCCCGCTCTGGACGAGGGGGCGGGAAACTACTATTTCTTCAAAAACTCTCTCACCTCGGGTACTGCCGATATGGAGATGTCCTACGGGCGGCATACGGACGTGGTGTTTTCCGGGGATTGGAATGGCGACGGGCGGGACACCTTGGGCGTGAACCGCGGCTCCGATTTCTATATGAAGAACACCTTCTTGTCCGGGGACGCGGATATCCACTTCAAATTCGGGCTGCCCACCGATCAATTCCTTATCGGCAATTGGGATGCGGTAGTGGGAGATACGGTCCTTATTCGCCGCGGCAATACGTATTTCGTGCGCAATGAGCTCACCACCGGGGGCGGGGAACATAGCTTCACTTTCGGCCAGCCCGATGATGAAGTGATCGCGGGGGATTGGAACGGGGACGGCACCGATACCCTCGCCATCCGGCGCGGCAATATGTTCTATGTCAGCAATGTGCTCGACGATGATGAGAACTTCACGGTCTTCTCCTTCGGGCGCCATGGTGACACCGTCCTCGTGGGTGACTGGGACGGAGATGGCATCGATAGTTTCGCGGTGCGCCGCGGCAATATGTACTACGTCAATAATTCGACCGTGTCCGGTGGGAATGCCTCGACCGAATTCTCTTACGGGCGCCACGGGGATAACGTTCTGGTCGGTGACTGGAACCGTGACGGGGTGGACACCCTGGCGGTACGCCGCGATTATGTGCCGCCGGCTCCCAATAGCGAGCGCCCACCCACCCTTGATCCTAATTCCGGTGGGTACCCCATTCTGGTTTACGGAACGCTGCGCCAGGGTGAAGAAGCCGCCTTTGTGGTCAATAACTACTCCGGTATCAAAGAAAGTTGGGTGCCGGGGTATGAACTGTGGATTACCGGCCCGCGCTGGAATCCGTGGCCTTGGGCTCTTCCCGGCCCGCACGGGCTGCGCGGCGACCTCTTGAAGTACGGACCGTGGAATTACGATGCCAAAGTGGCCCAAATGGATGATTGGGAGGGTTATGTTCCGGGTAAGAACCCTGCCTATATGAATTACACCCGTGACCTCGTCACCACCGTGGATGGGCCGGCGTGGATGTACGTGGCAACGCAATGGCGGCAGGATTTCGCGCGGCGCTGGGGTTATGTTGTACCCCACGGCGATTTCCACCGCTTCTAAGGGGATGAAGTCATGAAAAAGAAAGACGATGAGACGATGCAGAATTCTCACACCACTCCTTCTTCCATCCCCGGCCTGCGCCGCCGGGCACTAGGGAGCTCGCTCGCCATTATCGGCGCGGTAGCGGTTCTTGGTTTAGGCGGATGCTCCAGCGTTGCGGTGGGCGATCCTGACCCGGTG
>NZ_JASOKT010000003.1 GCF_030216305.1 Actinotignum timonense
ATGTACCACCCCCGTGGTCGTCGTCGTTCTTCCAGATAGCCACCCAAGCCCGGCACACCCAAAGTGGTACCAGAACTACATTAACTAGATGATTTCCTGTCGTGGAGTACCACTTTGTTGGGTCACGACCGAGCCGGCTCAGTAGGTGGCAGTGTGGTTGTGAATCGTATCCTTAGGAATGGCCATAATAACTACGACACAACTACTCGGGTCTGTTTTCCACAAAAGATTCGAGGTGATCAAATATGACCGTGCCGTCAACCGTGATAACGATACGTGCCGATAGCGAATTACCGTTAAAGGGGTCTTTCTCGTCTTCGCCGAACTCGTCTCCATACCATGTTACTTCGATATCATCAGCAGTAAGCTCTCGGGGAGATGCTACTTTGTAGCGGTGAGGTTCATCGGGCTTAGCCTTCTGCCAGCTGGCCGCATCAACGTAAACATCGTTACCATCCTGATAGACAGCTACGGTGTCGTACATAGATTCAATGGAGCATATAAAATTTCCCGGAATAGGTTCTCCCGGCGAAAGTCGAAATGGACCTTCCTGGGTGGAGCATGAGGTAAGGAGACCGGCGAGGAACACGAAAACTGCAACATTCCGTCCCGTTTTACATTTCTTCATCGCGGTCTCCTTACCCCTAGCGTGTGGCACTCAACTCGTTGGTATAGTTTTACCCCACCGACTCGAACGAGGAAATGCCACGAAGAGGATTTTGCTCCTTTTTATATCCGCGAGGGCCGGGGTGCAGGCCGCCGGACCCGGTATGTATTTTCCGAGATGTACTGCCGATGTCGTACATACGAAGTACAGCTCAGCAAACACATAGTGCCACCTCAGGTGCTGGTGTGACTCCTGAGGTTCGACTTACGGATCCTCGGCTTATAGAGCCCTCGGAAAGACCGGGGCTAAATGCGCGTTTTAGGAAGCTATTTTATGGGCGTATTTTTGGAAAGCGCCCTGCCGGGAAAGATGGAGATGTCCCCCGATCTGCTCCCATGTAAGACCGTCTTCGCGAGCTTTACGCACGGCCTCAAGTGAGGCTATTTGCGCTTGCTGAGTTGCTATGCGGGCTTTTTCCAGTGCAATAGCAGCCGTATCGACCTCGATGGTATCGAAGTCGGCCAGCGTGCAGTTCTCAAACCAGTTCGCCATTTCTTCAATGCTCATTTGAGTAGAGTCCATGATTCCTCCTCGCCCTACGTTAACACTTGTTTACGCCAGGGGTCATGGGTGGTTTATCTAGCTGCTGCCGCCGAGAAATTACACCCGCTGGCCGGCCACGTAGAGGCGCAGGGCGCGCTCGGCGGCGTTTTCCAGGTTCGCCGCGCCCTCCGCGAGCGCCTCGTCGAGCGTGCAGGGCCGATCAACAATCGGCACCAGGCCAACGAAACCGTGCTCGTACAGATCCTCGACGCCTTCCCCGAGCTTCCCCGCGAAAGCAATAATCGGCACGCCGGCAGGCTTGGCGCAGCCGGTAGGTTTACCGCCGCCGACACCGCCAGCAGGCTTACCGTCGCCGGCGCTTACATCGCGCCCCGCACCCGCACCAGCCGCCGCGGCGAGCCGCGCCACCCCGGAAAGCGTTTTACCCATGAGGGTCTGGCGATCCATGGCGCCCTCCCCGGTGAGGACCAGGTCCGCGCCGGCCATCGCCTCGGCCAGCCCCACGGTTTCCATCACCAAGTCCACCCCGGATTCCAAGCTGGCGCCCAGCAGCAAAAACGCGAAACCGAGCCCGCCGGCCGCCCCCGCGCCCGGCGTCTCCTGCACATCCATCTTCCCGGCAACGGTCGCAAAATTACGCAGCACTCCGTCCAGGAAGTCCACATCCTCCGGCGACGCGCCCTTCTGCGGCCCGTAAATCGCGGAAGCCCCGCGCTCGCCGAGCAGCGGATTATCCACATCGCAGGCCACCCGGATGGTCACGCCAGCTAGGCGCGGATCCAGACCGCTGAAGTCCGCACGCGCCAGCCGCGCCATTTCCGCCGGGGTGGTGCCCAGCTCGGTGGCGGCGTCGTCGTAAAAACGTGCGCCGAGTGCGGCGAGCATCCCGGCACCGCCATCGTTCGTGGCGGAACCGCCCAGGCCCACCAGAATTTCGGTGGCGCCCTCGTCAAGCGCCCGCGCAATAAGCTGCCCCACCCCGGTGCTATCCGAGCGACGAATATCGCGTTCCTCGGGGCGCAACTGGTCCAAGCCCACCGCGGCCGCGCTTTCAAAAATGGCGCGCTCCCCCGCGAGCGCCAGCTCGGCCGTCACGGTAGCCCCGCGCACCCCGGCCACCGGAAGCGTTATAACCCGGGCACCCAGCGCATCAGCGATGGCGCGGGCGAAACCTTCGCCGCCGTCCGCCATGGGGACTTCCACGCACTGCGCATCGGGAATAGCCCGCCGCGCCCCGGCCGCGAGCGCCGCGGCCGCCTGGGCCGCCGTCATGGATTCTTTGAAGCTATCGGGGCAGCACACAATTTTCATGGCAGAGCCTTTCACGTTGATGCTAAAGCTATAGAAAATACGCGGGGCACGCGAACGCGAGGAAATGGAGAAAACCCGCGCCCGCGCACCCCGCGCGATAGGAACACTGGTTGCTAGGAACTAGCGTATGCGGTCGCCGACTTAGCGCACCAGTGCTGGCTTCTTATTGTCGAACTTCCAGCCGGGGATGAGGTACTGCATGCCGATGGCGTCGTTGCGCGCCCCGCCGCCTTCCACCTTCTCCTTGTAGAGTTCGTGCGCCGCGAGGATCTGGTCCATATCGGGCTCGATGCCCAGGCCCGGGCGCTGCGGGATCGTGAGCTTGCCGTCCACGATCTTCAGCGGTTCCTTGGTGAGGCGCTCCACGCCTTCCTGCCAGATCCAGTGGGTATCCAGCGCGTTGTATTCGCCCGGGGCCGCCGCGCCGCAGTGGGCGATCTGGGCCAGGGAAATATCGAAGTGGTTATTGGAGTGGCAGCCCCAGGTCATGCCCATATCGTGGCAGAGCTGGGCCACGCGCACCGAGCCGCGCATCGTCCAGAAGTGCGGGTCGGCCAGCGGGATGTCCACGGATTGCAGGGTTAGCGAGTGGGTCATCTGGCGCCAGTCGGTATTGACCATATTGGTGGCGGTGGGCAGGCCGGTGGCCTTGCGGAACTCGTTGAGGATCTCACGGCCGGAGAACCCGTTTTCGGCACCGCAGGGATCCTCGGCGTAGGTGAGGATGCCGACCTTGTCCTTGCACAGCTCGATGGCTTCCTTGAGGGACCACGCGCCGTTGGGGTCGAGGGTGATGCGGGCCTCGGGGAAGCGTTCCTTGAGGGCCACAATCGCCTTCATTTCTTCGGCGCCTTCCAGCACGCCGCCCTTGAGCTTGAAGTCCTGGAATCCGTAGAGATCGTGGGTGGCTTCCGCGAATTTCACGATCGCTTCGGGGGTGAGGGCTTCTTCGTGGCGGATGCGGTACCATTCCACATCCGAATCCTTTTCGCGCAGGTAGGGCAGGTCTGTTTTATCCGGGTCGCCCACGTAGAAGAGGTAGCCGAGGGCCCGCACCTGGTCGCGCTGCTGGCCTTCGCCCAGGAGCGCGGCCACCGGCACGTTGAGGAACTGGCCGAAGAGGTCCAGGGTGGCTGCTTCCAGCGCGGTGACGGCGTGCACGGTGGTGCGCAGGTCGAAGGTTTGCAGGCCGCGCCCGCCCGCGTCGCGATCCGCGAAGCGCTGCCCCACTTCGCGCAGGAAATTATTGTAATCGGCGAGGGAACGCCCCAGCACAATATCCTTGGCGTCCTCGATGGTGCGGGTGATCTTCTCACCGCCGGGGACTTCGCCAATACCAACGTTTCCGCTGGAATCTTCCATCACCACCACGTTACGGGTGAAGTAGGGGCCGTGCGCGCCGGAGAGGTTGAGTTCCATGCAGTCGTGGCCGGCAACCGGGTAAACATCGATTTTCTTAATTGTGGGAACTGACATCGTTGTCTTTCTTGTTTGGGCGCTGCGCGAATTGGGTGCGCGGCGCGGGTGGGTACGTGGGTGGTACGTGTAGTGCGGGTAATACGGGTAGTACGGGTAGTACGACGCCGCCAGCTGGCCGCCGGCCGGCCGGTCAGGGGAGGTTCCTTTCCGGCCGGGCCGGCGCGGTAGCCAGCCGCATCATGCCGGCCGCGCGGCTAGGAGTCACATTCCCGCGGCCGGCGGGTGCTTTACTCGGGCAGGCCCGGGTGCAGCTCGATATTCGCGAGCTTCTCGTAGAAGCGCACGAGGGAGGAGTGGTCCTCACCGGCATGGTCATCGCCCTCGAGTACCGACATCATCTCGCGCACCTGGGCGGTGAGCGGAAGCGCGGAATTGACCCCGTGGCCGGTGTCCATGACGTTATTGAGGTCCTTAATATGGAGGTTGATGCGGAAGCCCGGCTTGAAATTGCGAGCCAGCATCATGGGAACCTTGGCGTCCATCACCGTGGAGCCGGCCAGTCCGCCGCGGATGGCGCGGTACACGGCTTCCGGATCCACCCCGGCCTTCTGGGCCATGGTGAAGGCTTC
Source organism: Actinotignum timonense (assembly GCF_030216305.1). Classification (GTDB taxonomy): domain Bacteria; phylum Actinomycetota; class Actinomycetes; order Actinomycetales; family Actinomycetaceae; genus Actinotignum; species Actinotignum timonense_A. Next base: position 4,531 of record NZ_JASOKT010000003.1, read on the forward strand.
GGCGCAGGCGGCAATATTGATCGCCACGATGGCCTGGTTGGCCAGCTTGGCAATATTGCCGGCCCCGATGGGCCCCACGTAGGTCACGTCCCCGGCCATTACGCCGAGCACGTCCTTGACCTCGTTGAAGAGTTCTTCTTCGCCGCCAACCATCACGGACATGGTGCCGTCAATGGCCTTCGGTTCGCCGCCGGAGACCGGGGCGTCCAGCATCCGCACGCCGGCCTTTTCCAGGCCCGCGGCCACTTCGCGCGAGGCGAGGGGCGCGATGGAGGACATATCAACGTAGATGAGCCCTTCGCGAGCGCCTTCGATAATGCCGCCTTTGCCCAGGGCCACCGCCTTGACGTGGGGGGAATTCGGAAGCATGGTGATGACCAGGTCGGCCTTCTCCGCCGCTTCCTTACCATTGGCAACGGCGGTCGCTCCGGCTTCCACCACCTCGGCAACAGCTTCGGCATTGTGGTCGTTCACGAAGAGTTCGTGGCCGGCCTTGAGGAGGTTCTTCGCCATGGGCTTGCCCATAATGCCAAGACCGATAAATCCGATCTTCATGGAGTTTTTCCTTCCTTTTTGTATGATCGTCAGGTTGGTGTTTCCAACGGGCGGAGCGTGTCACGTGGGGTGGGGCGCTCCGTTTTTATGCACACCATTCCTCGCGAGGGTGGGCCGACGACGCAGCTGCGCCGTCGTACCCCCTATTTCTCCAGCGTTAAGCCGGAACCACGAGGCTCAGCAACAGGCAGGCGCCCAAGCCGAGCACGGAGAGCAGGGAGGTGTAGGTGGTGCGGACCTTGATGGTTTCCGCCACCGAGAGCCCGAGGAATTCCTTGAACATCCAGAACCCGGGGTCGTTCACGTGCGAGGCCATAATGGAACCGCACGCGGTCGCCAGGGTCATGATTTCGGGGCTCACCCCGCCGCCGGCGATCATCGGCACCGCGATACCGGCCGCGGCCACCACGGCCACCGAAGCCGAACCGAGGGCCACGCGCATAAGCGCGGCAATAAGCCAAGCGATAATAATCGGGGAGAGGCTGAGGTTTTCGGTAATGGAAAGAATGTAATCGGAAATGCCGCCGTTCTTGAGCACGGCCGCGAAGGCGCCGCCACCGCCGATGATGAACACAATCATCGCGATGGACTTCACCGAAGCCGCGCAGGACGCCATGATGTTATCCATCGGTACCTTGCGGACCAGGCCGAAGTAGGCCACCGCCACCAGCAGGGAGATCATGAGGGCGAACCAGTCGTGGCCGATGAAGGCCATCACTTTGGTGACCGCGTGCTCGTGGCCCAGGGTCACTTCGAGGATGGCGTGCCCGCCGATGAGGATAACCGGGAGGGCGGTGATGCACAGCGAGGCCCAGAAGCCCGGCATTTCTTCGTCGGTCCATTCCTTTTCGTTGACCAGGCCGGCCGGCGGGCGGGCGGTCACGGACTTGACGAAGGGCAGGCGCGGCCACATGATCGCGACCACGGCGCCCAGCGGAATGGCGAAGATAAGGCCGTAAAGCATGGTCAGGCCGATGGAGGCGTCGTACATATTCGCCACGGCCGAGGGGCCCGGGTGGGGCGGAAGGAAGGAGTGCATCGTGGACAGCGCGATCGCCATGGGCATCGCCAGCCACATGACCGGGATCTTGTAGGCCCGGCACACGGCGAAGACGATGGGGATGATGATGACGAAGGCGGTCTCGTAGAAGAGCACAACGCCCACGAGGAAGGACACGATAACAATCGCGAGCTGGGAATGCTTGATTCCGAACTTGTTAATCATGGTGGTGGCGAGGCGGTTCGCCGCGCCCATATCCGCCATGAAAACGCCGAGCATGGCGCCGAAGCCGAGGAGCAGCACGAGTTTACCGGTCTGCCCGCCCACACCCGATTGGATGACGTCAAGGAGTCCCTTGACTTTCTCACCCTTGTCATCAACGGTGGCCAGGAGAGGCATACCCTGCGCCATGCCCACCACGACCGAGACGATGACGAGGGCAATAAAGCCATTCATCTTCAGCACGATCATGAGGAACAGGAGCAGCGCAATGCCAAGTGCGAGGATTACTAGTGGCATGGTTTTTCCTTAGTTTCCAATCTCATCACTGAGAGAGCCGGATGCGGCGCTGCGGTTTTCCCGCGGCGAGGCGTGCTACAGGCACAGCTACTCCGCAGGCACCGGCAGAACCGCGCGGCATGTTGAGCCGCGAGCGGCTTAGATATTGGTGACCGCTTCGACGGCCTTTTCGAGCGCCGGGCGGAATTCGGGGGCAAGTTCACGGGCCGGTGCGAAGCAGTAGCCCGCTTCCACACCAGCCATGCGCAGGCCTTCCTTGAGGACCACCGGGAAGGTGGCCACGTCCACGAGGTTGCGCAGCGGCGAGAGCGCATTTTGCAATTCGAGGGCGCGTTCGCGGTTGCCGGCGCGGTATTCGTTGTAAATGCTGGAAACGAGCTTGGGCGCAATATTCGCGGTGGAGGCGATGGCGCCGGCGGCTCCCAGGCACAGGGCCGGGTAGATGAGGGTATCGCGGCCCATGATCACATCGAAGTCATCGGGGAGTTCGCGGATATAGTCCCCGGTCAGGGTTAGGTTTCCGGCGGAATCCTTGATGCCGATGATATTGGGGACATCCACCAATTCGAGCATGGTCTTCAGGGCCACTGGGACCTGGGTGCGCCCCGGATTGGAGTACACCAGGATGGGCAGATCGGTTTCCGCCGCGATGTTCTTATAGTGTTCGACCAGTTCGGACTGGGTGGGGGTCATGAAGTAGGGGGTGAGGACCGAAAGAGCGGATACCCCGCCCACTTCCTGGACCATATGCGCGGTTTTAATGCAATCGCGCGTGGTAATTTCCGAGGCGCCGGCGTAGACCGGGACCCGGCCATTGGCTTGCTCCACGGCGATTTCAACAACGCGGCGCTTTTGGGCATTATCGAGGCCGTAGATTTCGCCGGAGCTGCCGAGCACGAAAATACCGTGCACGCCGTTGGTAATCGTGTAGTCAATGACGTCGCGCAGACCCTGCTCCAGCAAGTTTCCTTCGCGATCTAAGGGAGTGACGAGAGCGGGAATCACGCCTTCTGCATGGAACTCCATAGTTCTCCTTGGTTGCGGCTTCAGTTTCGACTTCAGCAACGAAGTTCGAAACTTTGTGGACAGTCAGCTACGTATGTAGACACTAGTATTAAAACGCGATTGCGGTACTACAGGCTGGGACTAACGTCTGAGGTATGCAGAGCGACACAGGCGTGCAGCGGCGCAGTTCCGGGGAACTTGTTGCGCTGTCCTTTACTATGGAACCTAGAGAAATGGAAGAAATCATCGTGGTACCGTGGCATCCCTGAGGTACCCCACAGCGCGTGGCGTTTTACCGCTCGCCGTGGTACCGCGGCTACGAAGGTGTTGGATTCGTTTGAGAGCTACAAGCACACATAGTGGCGGTGTTCGCCCCGTAAAATCTGCCTCGCGCACGGTTGACCTGCTCGAATTCCTCGGCAGGCGCATTGCCGACCCGCCGCGCTTGGCGGAAATCTGCACGGAGTTAGATGCGCCACGCTCCTCCACCTACGCACTGCTGCGCACCCTCATCGACGCCGAATGGGTGCAGGCTACCTCCACGGATCGCTATATGCTGGGCATTCGCGCGCTCACCGTGGGCACGGCCTATATTGATGCGGATCCCTACGTGCGGATTGTGCGCCCGATCCTGGTGGACCTGGCGAAGGAGCACGGGGAAACCTTCCACATGGGCCGTTTCGATAACGCGGAAATCGTGTATCTGCTTACTCAACAATCCGATCGGTCCACCCGCACCTATTCGCGCGTGGGGCGCCGCCTGCCCGCCGCGGCCACCGGGCTGGGCAAGGCCGTGCTGGCCCACCGCCCCGAGGACATTCCGGAGGAGTTGGTGGAGCTGACCGCGCGGACGATCACTTCGCCGGCGCAGCTGCGCAAGAACCTCAAGGAAACCGCCGCGCGCGGGTACGCCATTGATAACGAGGAAAATACCCTCGGCCTGCATTGCGTGGCATTTTCCCTCCCTTACGAAAGCCCGGTGCGCGACGCCATCTCCTGCTCGGTTCCTAGCGCGCGCTGGAGTGCCGAACGCGAAGCGGAGATCGCGGCCGCCATGCGCACGGCCGTCAATCGGATTCTCGATTCCGCGCCGATTGCGTAGCGGGAGTTCCGCGACGCGGTAGTGTTGCGGCGTTTGCGTAGCGCAGATTCAGCGGCGCGGTAGTGTTGCGGCGATTGGGTAGCGCCGATTTAGCGGCGCGGTAGTGTTGCGACGCGCGTTAGCGTAGCGAGCGCTACCGCGCGTTTTTAACGACGCCGCCAGCTGGCTTTCTCCCCATTAGCCGCGAAAGTGCGCCGCCTGGGGACTTATGTCACATTTGCCCTGGTCTACATGTGTAGATACTTGTACTGCCCGCAAATATGATGGCGTCGTGTGTATACCACTGCACGGGCGTCTTTCCGGCATATCTCAGGCAGACCCCAAGGCAAAGGAGCATATTGTGAGCCGGGATACCATCGCACACGTGAAGCTTTCTCACGTTATTTTGCCACTGAACAACCCGATTTCTGACGCAAAGGTGTTCACCGGGCGGCAAAAGCCCATGACCGAGGTGAATTTCCTCTTCTGCGAGATCGAAACAACCGATGGCCATTCCGGAGTTGGTTTTTCGTATTCGAAGCGGGCGGGTGGACCGGCCCAATTCGCCCACGCTTCCGAGGTCGCCGATAACCTCATCGGGGAAGATCCCAACGATATTGACCGGCTGCGCGTGAAGCTACTGTGGGCCGGGGCTTCGGTGGGGCGCAGCGGGGTGGCGGTGCAGGCCATTGCCGCCATTGATGTGGCTCTGTGGGATTTGAAGGCGAAGCGGGCCGGGCTGCCGCTCTCCAAGCTTATTGGCGCCCACCGGGATTCCATCCGTACCTACAACACCTCCGGCGGCTTCCTCTCCTCGCCGCTGGAAGAAGTGATCGAGAATGCGCTGACTTCCAAGGAGAAGGGCATTGGCGGTATCAAGATCAAGGTGGGTCACCCGGATCACCAGGTGGATTACACCCGCGTCAAGGCGGTGCGCGAGGCGCTGGGCGATGACTTCCCGCTCATGGTGGATGCGAATCAGCAGTGGGATCGCCCCACCGCGAACCGCATGTGCGAGTGGCTGGAAGAATTCAATCTGGTGTGGATTGAGGAACCGCTGGATGCCTACGATTACGAAGGCCATGCGGAGCTCGCGCGGCGTTTCATCACCCCGATTGCTACCGGTGAGATGCTCGCTTCGGTGGCCGAGCACGTCAAACTCATCGAGAACCACTCCTGCGATTTCATTCAGCCGGACGCTCCGCGCGTGGGCGGCGTTTCGGAGTTCCTCAAACTGACGAAGCTGGCCGAGCATGCCGGCCTACAGCTCGCCCCGCATTTCGCCATGGAGATCCACTCCCACCTGGCGGCCACCTATTCCCTGGAGCCGTGGGTGGAGCACTTCACCTGGCTCGATCCGCTCTTCAATGAGCACATGGAAATCAAGGGCGGCCGCATGATTGTTTCTGACCGGCCCGGCCTGGGGGTGACTCTTTCCGATCAGCTGCGCGCCTGGACGGTGAATACCTTCGAAGTCGGTAAGCGGCGCTAACGGGAACGCGCCCCTCAACCGTTCGGCAACTGCGAGCCGCATCGAGATGAACAACAGTTCATCTCGCAGTCGAACCTAGAGAAAACTGGGGCGTGATTGACGGCTATACGCTGACAATCACGCCCCAAGGGTACTAATTTTCGCTTCCTATAGCGAGGTTTTCCCTCCGATATTTATAGCCGACCGCATAGCCCACTACGAGGATAACGACGGCGAATCGCGTCCATGACGAATTCTGTATTACGAGCAGTGCTATTGCACTTGCCATATAGAATCCCGCGTGGAGGATTTCCGTGAGACCTTCCCGCCGCCGCCAAGAAAAACTCCACAGCGTTACAGGAACCAGAAGAACGGCCTCAAGAATAACCGGGATGTCAGTCCATCCCACCTGCTCAAGATTGGCAGCGAGGGCTACCAGGATTCCGCCCCACACCACCTCTGGGAATAGACGCCACCACATCGTTCCCCTCCTTATTTCACGGAGCTTCAATTCTTGCCACATTCGGAGTTCCGTCATCAGCGACGCAACTTGGCGAAATTCTTGCGGAGAAGCGTATCTCATATTAGATACATTATTAACATACACGTCAGTGCAGTATTTGAGCAATGTTTCAATCGGAGGGTGGGCTATTTTTCGACCGTCGATTCTGCGTTTTTGTGACAGTCGCCGATGACTGCGAAATACCCGAGCAACGGCGTGGGCAAGGAACACAGTGGCCGGTTGGCCCCGGGGTGGGCGGATTTTCCGCCCACCCCGGGCGTCGTCGTATTTAATGCGCGATATTTAGTGCACGGTACTTAACGCGGCACTTAATGCGCGTTTATTTATGCGCGTACCTCGCGCAGCAGCGTCGCGATTTTCTCCGAATCCTCCGCGCTCAGCGGGACCTGCGGGGCACGCATCAACGGCGAGCACTCCACCCCGCACAAACGCACCCCCTCCTTAATCGCAGCAATGAAAATATCACCGATCTCATACACCGCAGCCAAACGCGTAATCTTCCCCAACTCCACAGCCGCGCGCGTAACATCCCCGGCCTCATACGCCGCATGCATCGCCGCAAACACCTCAGGAATCAAATTCGTGAGACCCGAGAGCACCCCAGCCCCGCCACACACCCGATTCCCAATGTAATACTCATCAAAACCAGAAAGCACCGCGAAATCCGGGCGCGCCTTCTTCACCTCACGAATCACCCGGCGCGTATGACTCTGGGTATCCACCGTATCCTTGAGCGCCACAATATTTTCGTGCCGGGCAGCCAGCTCAGCCACCAACTCCGGACTCAAATCCGCACCCGTACGCTCCGGGAAGTTATAAAGCATCACAGGAAGCTGCGTCGCGCCCGCAACCGCGTCATAAAAATCAAGCGCCCGCCCGTGCGAATGCCCGAAATAGAAGGGCGGGAGGGCCACCACGCCATCCACACCAGCCGCCTCAGCAGCCGCGATATTCTCCAGCACCTCACCCAAACGCGCCGCGCTCACCCCGGCCAGCACCTGGAAACGCCCCGCGGCCTGCTTGACCGCGAACTTCAAGAACTCGGCCTTCTCCTCGGTAGAGAAAGAGAAAAACTCCCCAATCGAGCCGAAGAAGAGCACCCCGTTGAGCCCGGACTCGGCAAGACGATCAATATGGGCAGCCATCGCCGGATAATCAATCGCACCCGAATCGTCGATCAACGTGACCGACGGGCAATACACACCAGAAAACATTCCAACCCCTTGTCAGTGGCGCGCGGCCGGCCACCCCGAATGGGCGGCATGCCGCGGCAGTCGTTCATACATCTATTATGGAACTAAGTTCCACCTAATGGGACTGTGCGGGGCTTGCGCTACGTCACATTTCGGGGATGCCGCACGGTACGGCTAGCACTCCACCACGTTAACCGCGAGCCCGCCCTCCGAAGTTTCCTTATATTTGGAGAGCATATCCATCCCGGTTTGGCGCATGGTTTCCACCACGGTATCAAAGGAGACGGTGTGGGAGCCGTCGCCCCACAGCGCGATATAGGCAGCATTAATGGATTTCACCGCGGCCATGGCGTTGCGTTCAATGCACGGAATTTGCACCAGGCCACCCACCGGATCGCACGTGAGGCCAAGAGAATGCTCCATAGCAATTTCCGCGGCATTTTCCACCTGAGCAGGGGTGCCGCCCAGGGCTTCCGCGAAACCGGCAGCCGCCATTGCTGATGCTGAACCGACTTCACCCTGGCAGCCCACTTCCGCCCCGGCAATGGACGCATTTGTCTTAATAATTCCGCCGATGGCCGCCCCGGCGAGCAAAAAATTATACATTCCCTCACGGGTGGCCCCGGGCACGAACCGTTCATAATACGTGAGGACCGCGGGAACGACGCCGGCCGCGCCGTTCGTCGGCGCGGTGACGATCCGGTGGCCGGCCGCATTTTCTTCGTTGATCGCCAGGGCGAAAAGATTCACCCACCCGAGGGCTTCCAGCTGGTCCGCGCGATGCCCCGCCGCGGTTTTTTCCTCCAGCTCACGGGCCAGCCCGGGGGCGCGCCGCTTCACGCGCAGCCCGCCCGGAAGCGTCCCCTCCGTGGCAATCCCGGCTTTAATGGCCTCGTCCATGACCGCGTGCACCCGATCCATATGGGCAATAACCGCCGGCTGCGGGCGCAGCGCGGTTTCGTTAGCGAGCGCGAGTTCAGAAATGCGCATGCCAGTTTCGGAACAGAGCTCCAGCAGCCGAGCGGCGGTGAAAAAAGGATAGGGGACCGCGGTCTGGGCGGCCTCGGCCTGTTCTTCCGTGGCGAGCGGCGCCACCCGCGGTTGGGCCGGATCGCCCAGCTCTTCCATCACGAAACCGCCACCCACCGAATAATACGTATGTTCAGCGAGGAGCTCCCCTTCCGCCCAGGCGCGCAAAGTTAACGCATTTACGTGGTAGGGCAAAATATCACGCGGGCGAAAAATAATATCGCGGTCGCGCACGAAAGGCGTGGGCTCGAAACCGGGCACGGTGAGGGTGCCGGAAGAATCGATAGCAGCTTCCATGCCGTCCACCACCGCGATGGACACGTTTTCCGGGCTGTACCCGGACAGCCCGAGGAGGACCGCGCGGTCGGTATTATGCCCGCGCCCGGTGGCGGCCAGGGAACCGAAGAGATCCACGCGCAGGCTCGTGATGCGGGCGCCCGGGGCGCGGGCGGCCAGCAGCGTTGCGAAATGCAGCCCGGCGCGCATGGGCCCCACCGTATGCGACGACGACGGGCCTATCCCCACCCGGAACATATCGCATACCCCCAGGGGATTCGCGCGGGTTTCCTCCTCTCCGGATTCGCCGGTGGTCCCGGTTACTTGCGTTTCGCCGGCGAGGATGGCGGCGGGCAGGGCGGTGTGCGGGGTGCCGGGGTGACGTTCGCTGAGGGAAACCGGGACGGTATGTGCGGCGTCGTCGAAATCAGGATTGAGCCTTAAACGCGAGGTCATACATGTCCTTCCGGTTGCTGGTCACGCACCGTTTGTGATCATACGGCAAGCGGCCGGGAGCTGCGCGCCCCCGGCCACTTTTGTGCTTGCCTGTGTGGCTATCTGGCTACTGCCCTCAGGCTACTTACCCGCCGGGCCTTCCCAGCCGGGAACCAGCTGGTTCGGGCAGGTCTGCAAGTACTGGGCGAAAGCATCGTGCTCGGCCTGGGTGACAGTCAGCCCGTAGGTGGCCTTCACGCCGATCTGCCGCGCGACGTACTGGCAGGTGAAGTTCTTGTTCGCGGGGACCCACTCAGCGGCGGAACGCCCGGCCTTTTCCTTGGCCTGGTCCGCGGAGACGGCCTGCATATTGCGCGGGTCGCTGGCGAAAGCGGCGCGCTGCTCGTCCGTGAACTGGTTGGCGCCCGAAGCCCAAGCGTTATCGAGGCTGACGATGCGGTCCACCACCACGGTCTTGGTGCCGGCTTCCGGGCGCGCGTAATCAACCATATTGCCGGTGTAGCTATCCACCAGGGTGCCGTAGGCGATACCGCAGCCGGAGGTGCCGGGCTGCACACCCACGTTCACGAGGTCGCGGCGCAGAATGTCCGTGTAGACGTTACATTCGTCTTCGTTCAGACCGGCCGCATTGGGACCGAACTTCGCCGGATCGGCCTTATCGGTGGCGGAAGGTTCGGCAACTGTGAGGGTGCCGAGAAGTTCGGTTGCGCTTTGCGGGTGGGCCGGGTTCGGGATGACTGCCGGGAGCTTTTCCGGCGGGGTTTCCGAAGCGCCGGGAGTGACGACGGCGGAGCTAGCGGCAGGTGAGGTAGCGGGAGCGGAGGTGGCGGCAGCCTCATCACTACTCTTGGTGCATGCCCCCATCATCCCCGCGAGAATAGCCAAGGACCCCATGGCGGCGGCGCACTTCGCAAGCGAGGTGCGGGCGGTGGTGGATGCGCCGTGGCCGGCGCTGCCAAAACTAGTGCGTGGCATGACTTCCTTCTCTTTTCGTTCTCTTCTCGAATAGATAAAACTGCACGGCGCCGAAACGCCGCGTGACAATGGTAGACAAGCAACCGCGCGGATTCAAAGGCGGGGCGCATGGTGGAATACCAGGTGGACGCGGTGCCTGGGGTGCGCGGCGGTGGTGGTATGCTGCGGGCCGGTTTGCGGCGCGGGGCGTGTGCGTGCGGTGCAGCGGGGCGGGCGCGGCCGGGCGCGCGTGCGGTACGACGACGCATTCACGACGCCAGGCCGGGCTGAATCCGGCGCGGGCGGACATATATAAGTTTCGAGCTGTACTGCATACGTAACACAAACGAAGTACGGCCCTGAAAACAAGGTGCCCCGCCCGGAGCCAGAACGATACTGACCGAGCGGGGCACCTATTCGCAACAAGTGGCGTCACGTGCCACGAACTAACGCGAGTGCACCTTTACTTCATCGCATGCCGCGCACGGGAACGCCCGAGAACAACCGCACCACCGGCGAGCATGAGAAGCGTTGCCGCACCAATAGCGCCGCTCATATCGCTTCCGGTCTCGGGAAGCTTCTGGGTGGGAGTTGCATTCTTCACCGTCGCTCGCTTCGCCACCGACTTGCCTGCCGGCTGGGACGGCGACGGCGCGGCGGGTGACTGCCCCGGATTCTCGGGAACGGCAGGGTTCTCCGGATTCCCCGGCTGACCCGGCTTCCCCTCGGGCTTCCCCGGTTTCTGCCCCGGCTTCTCCTCCGGAGTCGGGGCCTGCTGACGCGCCAGTTCCAGATCCCGCAGAGCCGCCTTCAAGGCAAGCTCCGCCGCGGTCAGCTCCCGCTGTGCTTCACCCTGGGCTTTCAGTGCGGACTCCTCTGCTTCACGAGCCGCCTCAAGCGCGAGCGTCGCCTTACCGTGAGCATCCTGAGCCTTGAGCAGTTCCCCCTTGGCCGCCTGCACCTTTTCCGTGGCCAGCCGAACATCCCACTGACGCTCATCGTAGATATTCGACGCATCGGCGAGCCGAGTCAATTCGGCTTGCTTCTGGGCAGCGGTCGCACGAGCATCAGTGAGGGCACGCACCGCTTTCGCGGCCACTTCGCGCGCCTTATCCGCAGCAGCCTTCGCCTGAGCTACCGCTTCCTTGGCAGCATCCGCGGCGGCCTGTGCCGCGGTCATATCCTTTTCGGCCTTTGCGAGCCTCTCAGCAGCCTGCTTCCAGGTGGGTTCAAGCTCCGCGACGCGTTCCTTGAGCGCACTCACCTTCTCGGTAGCATCGCTGGCCGTCTTATTAGCTGTATCGCGCTTGCCCTCCGCTTCGCGTACCGGAGCTTCGGCTTGCTCAAGCACTTTTTGCTGGGCAGCAACAGCGGCATTCATTTTCTCTTCCGCGGCTACCCGAGCCTCCTGCGCGGAGGCATATTCTTTCGCCACCGCCGTTGCTTTTTCGCTAGCCTTATCGGACTCCGCCTTCGCAGCCACGAGCTCCTGCGCCCGCTGCACCGCCGCGGTCGTCGCCAGCTGTACTTGCCGCTCTGCTTCTTCCTTCGCGGTTACGGCCTTCGCCTGCTCAGTCTTTTTCTGTTCCGTTTCCTCGCGCGCAGCTACCAGCTTTTCCTCGGCCGCAGCACGCTCAGCCTTTGCTCCCTCAAGAGCCTGCTTCTTTTGCTCCGTGCTCTTTTTAGCTTCCTCAACTTTTTCTTTTTGCTGCTGGACCAGTTTCTTCACATCGTCATCGGTCTGGTCCAACCCCTCGAGATTTTTGAGCTGTTCACTCAGAATATTTTCCCGGGTTTTGGCATCCGCAAGCGCAGCCTCTGCATCTTTCTCAGCCGCTTTCTTTTCGGTTTCCTCTGTTACGAGCCGACCCTCTTCTTTTTCAAGCTCCTCGATCTCCGATGCTAGCCGCGCTTCCTTCTGCTCAGCTTCCGCCTTAGCTGCCTGCGCTTCGGTCACGACTTTCTTCGCGGTTTGGTCAGCTTCGGTGGCGGTGACCATCGCATCTTCTGCCTTGCGAGCCTCCGCTGCCGCAGCATCCTTCGCCGCTTCCTTCGCCTTCACCTCAGCCTGAGCAGCCCGGACCGCGTCCGATTCCTTGCGAACTTTCGCAGCCTCAGCATCGATGACCGCATCGCGCTTAGCCTTGGTCTGTTCCAATGCTTCCTCAGCCTGCACGAGCGCCTCCAGCGCCGCGGCTTTCTCCTGCTCGAGCTGCGTGACTTCCTTGCCCAGCCGCTCCTTATCCGCCCGCGCCGCCGCGTCCACCTCACGAGCCGTCGTCAGTTCGGCATCGGCCGCCTGCGCAGCCGCGGCCTTTTCCTTGAAGTCCGCTTCTTTTGCGGCGACGCCGCCCGCGGCTTCCCGCGCGCTCGCCTCCGCTTTCTCATGGGCAATCTGCGCAGCTGCGGCTTTGTCGGCAGACTCTGTGGCCTGCTCAGCCGCCTGCGGGAGCTGGCCCTTCGCGGTCTTCCCCGCCTCGCTGACCGCGTCCGCTGCCTTCTGGGCGGCCTTCGCTTCCTTCGTGGCATCCGCGAGCTTCTGCTCACCCTGCGTTACTCCAGCTTGAGTTTGCTCCGCCGCTTTTTCGGCTTCCGCTGCCTTGGCTTTCGCTTCCGCGGCGGCCGCGGCGAGCCGGTCCACGTCAGCTTGGCGCGCCGCCACTGTTTCTTGGGCAGCTGCCACGTTCTTTTCCGCTTCGGCAAGGCTGGGTACGGTTCGCGCGGCGGTAGCCGCGCCGGCGTCGTCGTTATTCTGCACCGGCTGCGCAACGGCAGCGCCGGCGGGGAGTAGCGCGACGGCGACCCCCGCGGTGAGGGCGGCGGCGAGGGCGCGGTGAGTGTGGGTCCTCATGGTTATCCTTTGGTCTTGGAGTTAATTGAGATTTTTTATGAGTGGGCGCGGCGGCCGCGAGCGCGAACGGCCATCGCGGCGCCGCCGGCCAGCAGCAAGAGCGAGGCCGCGCCGATGGCACCGCTGGCGTCACTGCCGGTTTCGGGGAGTTTCTGGGCCGGCGCGGGTTTTGCGGTAACGGCATTCTTTGCCGCGGCCGGGTTCTTCGCGGCGGGCTTGACCGTCGGCGCCTCGGGTTTGGCCGGCGCTTCGGGTTTCGGTGCACCTGGCATCGATGCACCAGGTTTCGAGGCGCCCGGCTGCGACGCATCTGGCTTCGGGGCCGGGGCCTGCTGACGCGCCGCCGCAAGTTCCTGTTCGGCCACGTGCAAAGCCACACTCGCCGCGCCGAGCTTCTGCTGCGCCGCCGCCTGTGCGGCCTGGGCCTGCCGCAACGCCTCCTGCGCGCCCGCAACCGCGGCACTCGCTTTCTCGTGCGCGACCCGCGCGGTTTCCGCTTCCGCACCGGCGAGCCGAGCCGCCTCGGTAGCCTGCTGCAGCTGCGCCACGCGCTCATCGTATTTCTGCGCCGCGGCGATCAAACGCTCCAGCTCAGCCTGCTGGTGGGCGGCGACCTTCTGAGCATTCTCCGCGGCTTTCACCTTTTCCGCTTCCGCGGTTCGCGCGGCTTCGAGCTGCGCATTCGCAGCCTGCACGCCCTGTTCTGCCTGCACCTTCGCTTCCTGAGCCGCCGCGAGATCCCGCTTCGCCTCGGCGTGCTTGGCCGCCGCCTCCGTGTGGCGCGCCTGCGCCTGCGTGGCCTGGTCTTTCGCCCCGGCGAGCTGCGTGGTCGCGTCCGCGTGATGCCCCTGCGCCGCGTCCCGCTCCGTCTTAGCGTTCTGGGCGGCTTCCTTCGCGCCGGCCGTCGCCGCATCCGCATCCGCCTGCACCGCGGCGAGCTTCTCCTGCGCCTCGCGCACGGCCTGCTCCGCCTGGGCGGCCTCCGTGGCAGCGTCCCGTGCTGCCGCTTCCTTGCGCTGGAGCTCCGCCTTCGCGCTGGTTTCCGCCGCGGCCCGCTGCGCGGTCGCCTCTTGTGCCTCCTGCAGCTTTTGCTCAGCCTTATTCTTTTCGACGACGGCGCTATCGTGTTCCGCCTTCTTTGGCGCACATTCGGCAATCGCGGCATCGCGGGCGATCACGGCTACGTCGTGATCCTGTTCCGCCTTGTTGTACTTCTGCTCTTTGACTTCCACGTCTGCCTGGAGGGCTTTGAGTTCCCGACGTTCCTTTTCCAACTTATCTTTGAGGCCCGTCGGATCGAGCTTCGCAGCGCGTTCCACCGCCTGAACCCACAGTTCACGCTCCGCTGCGTCGTTCTTCGCCTTCTCCCACAGTGCCTTCGCCCGCTGCTTCGCTTTCTCAAGACGATTCGCCTCGGCGGTCTTGGCCGTTACATTCGCTTCGAGCGGTTCGAGCTCGGCGACCAGCTGCTCTACCTTCTTGGTAGCGTCGCTGACATCTGACTCCGCAGCCGCTTCGACCTTCTTGGATTCTTGCAGGTCTTTGGCTGCTGCGACTACTGCGTCCTGGGCGCGCAGGGCTTCCTGCTGGGTGGTTTCGCGGGTGGCGATTTTCCCTTCCGCGGCCTTAGTGGCCTGCGCCAGGTGGCTAGCGGCGTCGTCGATCTTTCGCTGCTCACCCTGAACCGCAGCGTCGCGTGCCCCTTCCGCCTTGCGTAGGTTTTCCTCCGTCTCGGCCAGCTTGGCCTTCGCTGCCGCCTCCGCGGCGCTGAGCTTCTCCACTTCCGCAGCCAGGCGAGTCTTGTCCGCCTGCGCGGCAGCTTCGGTAGCTTCCGCTTGGGTGAGGGCCTGCGCGGATTTCTCTGCAGCGGCGGTCTTCTCTTGGAGCGTTTCCTGCTGGGCTTTCAGATTCGCGGCGGCCTGCTGGGTTTGCTTGGCTGCGGCGTCGCGCTCGGTGGCAGCGGTCTCGGCCCGAGCCGCGGAATCCTTCGCGGTTTCCTGGGCCGCGGGGAGCTGGTCTTTGGCGGCGGTACCCGCTTCTTTTGCTTCATCGACGGCACGCTGGGCAGTCGCTTTCTCGGCTTCGGCAGCGCTGAGCTTGTCCGCGGCGTTCTTCGAGGCCGCGGCAGCTGTGGCCGCGGCGGTTTCCGCTTCTTTCAGGTTGTTGTGTGCGGCGGCGGATTCGGCGGCGAGGCGATCCACCTCAGCCTGCTGGGCCTGGACCGCGGCGCGCGCGTCAGCGACTTTCTGCTCCGCCTGCTCGATATTTCGCTGCGTTTGCGGGGTACTGGCGGAGGTTCCCGAGCCGGAGAGCGGCTGGGCCTGCGCGGCGCCGGCGGGCACGAGGGCGACGGCGACCCCGGCGGTGAGAGCGGTCGCGAGAGCGCGGTGAGTCTGGGACCTCATCGTGATCCTTTCGGAATATGTGTAGGTGAGCCTGGCGCGCGGGCCAGATTGAGGACGTACGGGACTAGTTAAGAGCAGAAAATCCGGATCGGGCTTGGATTTTTCTGGAATTTCCTCAGGAGCGCTGCCCCGTGTCTGCCAGTGCGAGGCA
Organism: Actinotignum timonense; assembly: GCF_030216305.1. Lineage (GTDB taxonomy): Bacteria > Actinomycetota > Actinomycetes > Actinomycetales > Actinomycetaceae > Actinotignum > Actinotignum timonense_A. Next base: position 20,000 of record NZ_JASOKT010000003.1, read on the forward strand.
GCGCTCCTTCGGTTGCGCGCGGCGCTGTGTTATTTCGGCTTTTTGCGGTTATTTCGCGGCGTGCAGGGCACGCGAGCGGCCCATGACCACCGCCCCACCGGCCAGCAGCAGGAGGGTCGCCGCGCCGATGGAACCGAGTGCCTCGCTGCCGGAAGCGGCCAGGGCCGGTTTGGCGGGTGCCTGGGCGCGCGCTGAAGTGTCCGGGCGCGCGGCCGGGGCAGCAGGGGCCTGCGGCTGTGCCGAAGGTGCAGCGGGCTTCGCAGCCGGAGCCGTGGGAGATCCGGGCTGCGCCGGTGTGCTCGGCTTGGTATCGGGCTTGGTCTCCGGCTTCACGCCGGGCTTGATCTCGGGTTTCACCTCGGGTTGGCCGGGCTTCACCTCAGGAGTGCCGGGTTTCGGAGCATCCGGCCTCGGAGTGGGTACATCCGGTTTGATCTCGGGCGTACCCGGCTTTGTTTCCGGCTGATCGGGCTGTTGCGGTTGTTCCGGCTGCGGAGCCGGCTTCACACCCGGCACATCGGGCTTGGGCGCGTCCGGCTTTGGCACATCGGGCTTCGGTGCCGGGGCCTGCTGGCGAGCCAAGGTGAGTTGCTGCTCGGCGGCATGCAGGGCGACCGTCGCCGCGCCAAGCTTCTTCTTCGCTTCGGCCTGCGCGGACTGCGCTTGCTGCGCTGCTTCGCTCGCCGCAGTGACGGCCTGGGTTGCTTTCTCATGCGCGGCCCGGGCCTGCTCTGCTTTTTCACCGGCGAGCCGCGCCGCCTCGGCAGCCTGCTGCAAGTGCGCCACGCGCTCGTCGTACTTCTGAGCCGCGGCGATCAAACTATCCAGCTGAGCTTGCTGCTGGGCGGCAGCCTTCTTCGCACTATCCAGGTTGCGAGCGGTTTCCTTCTCAGCTTCCCGTGCGGCTTCCAGCTTCATCTCCGCGGCACGCATATCCTTCGTTGCCTGGAGAGCCGCTTCGCTCGCGGCGCTCACATCAGCTTTCGCCGCGGCGAGCTTCTTTTCCGCATCAGCCCAGCCCTGCTTTAGCCCGTCTACCTGGCCCTTGACGTCAGCGAGCTTTTTCGCGGCTTCCGCGTGCTTATCGCGCTCAGCATCATGTGTACCTTGCGCGGCCGTCACCTTCTCATCCTGTGCGGCCTTGATTTTCTCTGCCGCGGCGTTTGCCTCAGTCAATTTTTGCTGAGCATTTTGCAGATTCGTAGTCGCCTGCTTAGCAGCGGTATCCGCCTGCTGCGCGGCAGTTTTCGCCTGAGCAACCGCCTCCTTTTTGCGCGCTACTTCCGCAGTGAGATCTGTAGCCGACTTCTGAGCGTCCTTTAGCTTTTGCTTAGCCTTATCGAGTTCACCGACAGCACTAACGCGTTCCTCTCGCTTCTCCTCTTGCTTGGCGAGAGCCTCATCGCGCTGAGCAGCCATAGCATCATATTTTTGCTTCGCTTCGGTGTAGCTCTTCTGCTTTTCGGCCACCTGCGCTTGCAGTGTAACGAGATCTTTGCGGTGTTCTGCAAGACGCTTATTCAGGGAGTCTTTTATGTTATCCGGAGCGGTTCGCAACGCGAACTCAACCTGTTTTATTTCCTGCTGTTTCGCCGCTACTTCCTTTTGGGCGTTATCAAGCTCCTTTTTCGCATTATCCATAGGAGCCTTGAGTTTCTCCGCAGCTGAGACCTTCTGCGCTGACTCTTGCTGTAACGCTTCAAGTTCGGTAGCCAGCCGAGCTTCTTCCTGCTTCGCCTTTTCAGCTGCAGCTTCGGCTTCCGCCTGAGTTTTCTTGGCTTCCTGCAACTTCGACTCAGCGGCTGCATGCTCTTTCTGGGTGCGTTCCATTTCTTGCTGAGCGGCATCCCGCTCCGCAGCCTTCTCCTCAGCGAGCTTCTTGGCCGCGGCTACCGCGCCGATTTCTGCATCAACCTTGGCCTTGTCCTGCTTGAGCGCCTCGTCGCGCTCGGCTTCGGCCTTGCTCAGTTTCTCCTGCGCTTCGGCCAGCCTAGCCTGTGCGGCTTTTTCTGCTTCTGTCAGCTGCTGGACTTCCTCGCCCAGGCGCTTCTCTACAGCCTTAGCAGCAGCTTCGGCTTCCTCAGCCTTCGTCAAGGCTTGATTGGCGGCCTCCAACTCCGCGGCCTTTTCCTGCGCCAGCTTCTGCTGCTCGCTGAGTTTCTCCGTTGCGCGCTCCAGCTCGGCGGCGGCTTCGTCATGCTTGGTTTTCGCGGCATCGGCGCGCTTGGCAGAATCCTGCGCCTGAGCGCTGGCTTCCTGCAATTGGTTCTTAGCAGCCTGGCCCTCTTCTTTTACCTCATCGACAGCCCGCTGCGCGGCATCGCGTTCTTTCTGCGCAGCGCCAAGTTTTCCTTCGGCTTCCTGAGTAGCAGTAGCAGCGGTGGCCGCCGCATTTTCCGCCTTCTTGAGGTCATCCTGCGCGGCGGAATTCTTCTTGGTGGCCTGATCGAGTTCCGCCTGGCGATTCTGGACTTCCACCTGCGCCGTGACCACATTGCGCTCGGCTTCCTCCACGCTCAGCACGGGACGCGCGGCATCGGCAACGGGCACCTCGCCCGCTCCGGAAACCGGCTGGGCCTGCGCTGCGCCGGCCGGAACAAGTGCAACGGCTACCCCAGCGGTGAGAGCGGTAGCGACGACGCGGTGAGTCTGGGACCTCATCGTTATCCTTTCAAGGAATATACATCTAGGTGAGAGTGGCACCCTTTGCCTGGGCCACGATTTTACGGGGAACAGTTAATGGCAGAAAAGCCAGATTCGGCTTGGAATTTTCTGGGATTTTCTCGGGAATGCCACCGCATTTTCGCCATTCCGCACCCACAAGCCCGCAAATAAGCGGATTATTGGTTAATTGCTATTATTTACATATACCCGCATTATTATTCCTTTAACTAGCGGTCGGGCCTTCTGGCCCATGCCAACCTCACCCCAACCACCACATTTTGTGGCGCAGGTTACTAGAACGCCGTAGACTGGCGGTGGTGCAGGTTCGCTCGTGGGCCGGGTGGCGCCCCGCTGCTGCGGCGTCGTCGTACCAATAACCACGCGGGTACGCACGCCTGCATGAAGGAGGTAACCATGAAACGTTTCGCGCTTGTGCCCGTGGCCTGCGCCGCGGCGTTACTCTTCGGCGCGTGTTCGGGCAGCGCCACGCAATCCGCGCCACCGAACGCCGCGAGCGCACCCGCGAACGCACCCGCAGAAACCGCGAGCGCGGATTCACCCTCGCGCTGCGCGCCGGCGGAAATGGCGACCACGCTGGAGTATCAGGACGGCGGCGCCGGGCATCGGTATTACGTGCTGCGGGTGGAAAATACCGGCCGGGTGCCGTGCTTCATTCCGGCGCAGCTCGAGGTGACGCCCATCAGCGCCAACGGGAATATGTTTACCGAGCCGGCGCCGGCGACCAGCGCGACCGGAGCGGATGTGGTGCTGGAGCCGGGCGAGCGGATCGCCATGGAGGTGGACGCTATTAATCCCGGCGCGTTGTGCCCGGAGAGGACGGTGTCGGGTCTCGATCTTGCGGTGGGGTACACGGGCACCAGCGTGTATTCCGTTTCCCACGGGGAGAAGATGAATTCGTGTTCGTCCGGGGAGGCCACGGTGAAGGTTGGGGATTTTGAGGTGGAGTGAGCGCGGTTGCGACGAGGCTGCGGCGCGGGAACTGGAGCGAAACCGGCGCGTGGGAAACGGCGCGAAACTACTTGGCAACCTCGCACAGTGGATGGTCGGTTCCCCCGCCCGCCTCAATTTGTTCCATCGCATCAAGCAAGCGCCGAGCATTGCGCGGCGAACGCATGGGGTAGACCGTTTCGCGCAGGGAGGTGTACTCGTCCAGCGCGAGGATCACCACGGACGGCTGGCCGCTGCGGGTGATGATCACCGGTTCGCGGTCGTCTACCGCGGATCGCAGAACCTCCGCGTAGTTCGCCAGCGACTCTGAAGACGTCATTGTTTTCATTGCGCACCCCCGGGTACATGCGTGCTATCTACCCGTAGAATAACAGCTGTGCAGCGTTGCACACGCGGGCGCCGCCCGCCGATCCGCGAAGGAGAACCCATGAAACGATTCACTCCCGCAGCCCTGGCCCTCGCGAGCGCCTTCGCGCTCACGCTCGCCGGGTGCACGAATTCTGGCGGTTCGGCCGCGTCACCCGATTCCAGCGCGCCTGCCGCGAGCGCCGCGCCCGCCACCGCTGCTCCCGCACCCGAGTTCGCGGCGCTGGCCAGCTCGGAACTCGCGCTTCCCGATTACCTCGCGCGGGCGGTGCGCGACGGCGACGGCACCTACCCCGGCAAAGAACCCGCCCAAGTCACCGTGCCCTTCACCAACGGCACCGCACTCCTCCACGACACCGAGCGCGGCACCCCCGCGCGCACACCCGTCGCCGCGGGCGCCACCCCGAGCACAAACCTTTTCGAAATCCGGATGGACGATCTGGGCTCCACCACCCTGGGCGGGGTGCCTGTGCGCGGCGTGATTTTTACGAGCAGTATCCGCAGGGCCGGGCCCGAAGCGGCGCCGGAAACTCCGTCGGTCACTTTCGCGTGGTACGACGGCGCCAACCGGCCTATCGCCCAGATTATGCCTGAGGACTACCGGCATGGCAGCGCGCGTGCTCCCCGAGTCGACGTGGTGGATATGCAGCCGGACCAGATCTCCCTGAGCTGGGCGCCGCTGGATAGTTTCGGTGGGCAGGCCAGCGTGCGTGGGCGTTTCACGTGGAACGGAAGCGCGTGGGTCCAGGATCGGGTCGAGTACACGCTGGCCGATGGCAGCGTCGTCGTGCAACCGAAAAACGCCGAGCTGGAAGCGCTGGCAACAGCAGAGAAGGCGCGGGAGGCTGGAATGCCCGGCGAGCTCGCCGGGCGTGTGTTCACGGCGGATACTCGGATCGCCGGGTGTTCGCTGCGCGGGCCGGACTCGATCACGTACTTCCCTTACGCCTCGTTTATTGCGGATAACCGGGCGGATGCGGCGGCGGGCGATGCGCAAGCTGCGAGTGGCGAGCGCGGGCGCTCCTACTGGATCGGGGAGCCCGCGGAAACCAAGCCGGCCGCGGCCACCGATATTCTGTGTGCGCTGGATGGAAATGAGTTCGCCATTTTGGGCGGCAACCGGCGCGAGGCCGCGCAGCTGGTCCCCGAGACCCCGACCAAGCGTTTCGATTCCTACCTGGTGTTGGAGGGCAACCCGGCCGGTGAGGCGCGGCTGAAGGAAATCGTTGCTGCGGAGAACGAATCATGAGTACATACACTGCACGCGCTACCCTCGAGGACGGCTGGTGGGTAGTCGAGGTGGACGAAGTTCCCGGGCTCTTTACCCAAAGTCAAAACCCGGAGGATATTCCGGATATGGTGCGTGATGCCCTTGCGCTCTTCCCCGAAGTGGAACGTAATCCGGCCAGCGCCCGCGTTCGCGTTATCCTTCCGGACTGAGCCAGCCCGCAGCAGACATGGCGAAGGCCGGGGGTCCACGCTCCCCCGGCCTTCTGAAGACTCTCGCGCTAGAACAGCGGATGAAATGGGAACCATCCGGGTTCATCTTGGCTGCGACTGAGCCTGTCCCCAGGAGATAACCAGTCTCCCGGCAGCGGAACGGGTCCACGCCTCCCGTTGCTTTCCGCTGACATGTTCTATATAACCCGAGGTTCCCTAAAATACCATGCACCAAGGCTGGAATTTTCCTGGGAATCTGAGACCGCTTCACCGCACTTGTTAAAGCTAGATACAATAGCCGTTGTTTGTAATACGCCGGGCGGACCCGGCCAGGCCAGCAAAGCCCAGCGCGCCTCGCCAGGCCCAGCAGAGCCCAGCGAGGCCTCGCCAGGCCTCGCCAGGCCCAGCCGAACCGCGCGGGCCCAGCACAACCGGGCCCGCACCCCGGCCCACACATATCGCGTTCCAAAGAAGGGAAGAGCCGTGCCGCATATGAACGTCGAGTCCTTCAACCTCGACCACCGGAAAGTTTCCGCACCTTACGTGCGGGTTGCCGATATCAAACACCTGCCGCACGGGGACGTCCTCACCAAATACGACATCCGCTTCTGCCAGCCCAATAAAGAACACCTGACCATGCCGGTTATCCACTCCATCGAGCATTCCTTCGCCGAATACTCCCGCAATCACAGCGACGCCGTGGTCGATTTCTCCCCGATGGGCTGCCAAACCGGCTTCTACCTGCTGCTGGCCGCCGAACCGGACGTGCCCGCCACCTGCGACCTGGTGGAACAAACCTTCCGCGATATCCTGGCCGCCACCGAAGTCCCGGCCGCGAACGAAGTCCAATGCGGTTGGGGCGCCAACCACAACCTCAAAGCCGCCCAGGAAGCGGTAGCCGCCATGCTCGCCGGGCGCGAAACCTGGGAACAGGTGATGGCCAAGTGAGCCCTACCCGCACCCGCTCCCTCGCCCCCGGCAAGACCCGGGCACGCGCCCTCATTATCGCAGCTCAAGACGAAGAAATCGTGCCGGTCCTCGCCGCCCTGCGCGCCGAACCTTTCTACGCCACCACCCCGGCCACCGCCGAATCCCTCCAGCCCATCTTCCCCACCGAACTGCGCGGGGCATCCGGTGTGAACGTGCCCACCGCCCTCGGCCCGATTCTCTGCATGCGCACCGGTGTGGGCCTGGTCGCCACCGCCTGCGCGCTCGGCTGGGCACTCTTCCGCTACCGCCCCGAAGTCATTATCTCGGCCGGGTCCGCCGGTGGCCTGGCTGCTGATATCCGGGTGGGCGACGTCGTCGCCGGAACCCGCTACCGTTACGGCCGCGCGGACGCAACCGTCTTCGGATACGCACCCGGGCAGGTCCCCGGCGCCCCCGAATTCTTCGAAGGCGATGCCACCCTGCTCGCCGCCGTCCCCGAGAACATCCGGCGCGGCGAAATCCTCTCCTCCGATGCCTTCGTCACGGCCGCGAACGTGGAAGACACCCGCACCCGCTTCCCCGATGCGCTCCTCACCGATATGGAATCGACCGCCGCCGCGCACACCGCCGCGCTCGCGGGAATTCCCTTCCTCACGATTCGTTCCGCCTCCGACCTGTGCGGCCCGCAGGCCGGGATCGACTACCACATCGGCATCGACGAAGCCGCCGACCTCTCCGCCCGCGCGGTCACGGCCACGCTCGCGCGCCTCGCGGAAATCACGCCGTGGCTCGGCACCTCCGCGGGTGGCTCGCGCGCCCGCCGCCTCACGCCGCGTTTCTCCCACCTCGCGCTCGAAGCCGCGATTCTCTACATTTTCGGCCGTGTCCACACCCCTGAGGGCGACGACGCCGCGGCGCCCGCCGCCTCGCTTGACGCGGATATGGTTGCGGATGTGCGCACAGCGCTCGAAGATTCTGAGTTGGACGTGGAGGAGGTGCTCGCCTGCATTGCCCGGGCCCAGGGCGCGATTGCGGCCGACCCGCACCTCACCCTCACAGCAAAGCAGTACGACGCCGAACGCCTGGCCGTCACGGAACTTGCGGGAGCGGAATCCGGGCGCGGGAAACTGACCTGGCCGCCCACTTCACAAACCGTCATTAAGCGTTTCTCCGGATATTGGAACGAGGCACTCCAGGCGGTTGGCCTGGCGGTGAGCAACGGACGCAAGCGCGGGGCCTTGAAATTTGACCGGGAGGACTACGTGGATGCGCTGCGCAGCCACGCCATCGCGGCGCGGCGGAACGGCAAAACCGTCAGCTACAACGGGTACGTAGAGTGGCTGGCCGATTCGGGCAACCAGGGCACCTACCCCTCCGGGGCCGCCATCCGCCAGCGCTTTGGTTCGTGGTCCGCGGCGCTGGCGGAAGCCGGGATTAGCTAGCCGGCGCGGCCGTGCGGCGCGCGGCAACGTGGCCCGGCCGTTGCCGGAACTGACCGGGCCGTACGCGCGCTTAGTACACCTCGGTGGCGCCCACTTGGTCCAGCATCCACGCCACTTCCTCGGCACGCTCGCGCCAGGCGTCGTAGCGCCCGGTTTTCCCGGCGTGCCCGGCCACCATCTCGATGCGCTCCAGGATGGGGCGCTCCGGGTTGGGCTTCGTTTTCTCGCGCAGCACCTGGACCCACTTGGTGGGCTCCACGTACAGCACCCGAATATCGTTGAGGGACGTGGTAGCCAGCACCGCCGGGTACTCCACCCCTTCGCGTACATTCTCCACCGGGCTGTACTCCTTCATATAGGCGTACACCTCCGGGGAAGCCACCGGGTTGCCCCATTCTTCCCACTCGCCCACCGTGAGCGGGAGTTCCGGCTTGAGGATGGTGGTCAGCGCATCCACGAAAGGCACCGCGGCATGCACGGCCCGGAATAGCTCCGGGGCCTGGTTGATCGCCGCGCCGATGAGCAGGCCGCCGGCGCTCCCGCCTTCGGCCACGAGCCGGTCAGGTGCCACCCAGCCGGAGTCGATAAGCCACCGTGCCGAATCCACGAAATCGTTAAATGTGTTTTTCTTGCGGAGGAGTTTTCCGTCGTCGTACCACTGGCGCCCCAGTTCACCGCCGCCGCGGATATGCGACCACCCGATAACGACGCCGCGATCCAGCAAACTCAGGCGGTAAATCGAGAAATAGGGCTCGTTGGACACTTCGTAACTGCCGTAACCGTAGAGGTAGCCGGGGTTGGTGCCGTCCGGGTGTATATCGGCGCGGCGCACCACCGTGAGCGGGATTTCCACGCCATCGCGGGCGGTCACCCACACCGCGTCCTGGGTGTAGAGCGAGGGGTCGTAGCCCGGGATGTCGAGGGTGCGCAGGACTTCAATATCGCCAGTGAGCGGGTCGAAGGCCTTTTGGGTGGGCGGTTCCAGAATGGACTGCTCGGTGAACACCACCCGGGAGGTGAACCAATTGCCCTCCGGGTAGGTTTCCACGAAGCTGCCCTCGCCGGTGGGGATGGCCACCGGGGTGGACCAGCCGTGATTGGTAGCCGGTGCGGCCGGCGTTTCCGCGGCCGGTTGGGCGGGCGCCACGGTGGCGGCGTCGTCGTTCCCGGAAACGGTCCCGGAATCGGAGGTGACCGCTAAGGGCGGCGTCGAACCGATGGCGCTGGCGGCAGAAAGTGGACGTTCCCGGCGCATGACCCGCAGCTGCGTTTGGCCTTCGGAGCGCATCGAGATGACGGCGTGGCCGGCGTAAGCCTCCACGTAATCGACGCGCTCGCCTTCCTCGGGCACGAAAATGGGGTCCCATTCTTCCGGGGTGGAGGTGCGCAGTGGCGCGGAAGCGACCTCGAAATCGGGGCGGTTGGCGTTGTGGACGATGAGGACCTGGTCGCCGGCCGGTTCGGCGGTGTATTCCAAGCCCTCGCGGCGGTCGAGGATCTTGACGCGCTGCTCGATATTCTCCGTGGAAATAAACCGCACATCCGAGGAGGTCACCGAGGCGGAGCGGATAATAATCCACTTGCCGTTGCGGGATTGTTCGTGATCGACGGAGAAGCGCTCGTCGTTTTCCTGGAAGAGGATCGTGTCGTTGAAATCGCCGATGCGGTGGAGGTTGACCTGCCACTGGCGCCACGAATCGTCCACGCGGGAATAGGCCACCGCGCTGGAATCGGCCATCCAGGCCAGGCCGTAGCCGATATTGCGCACCGAATCGTCCACGATCTGGCCGGTTTCGATATCGAAAATGCGCAGGGTGAAATGCTCATCGCCGGTGAAATCCACGCTCATCGCGCCGAGCTTGCCGTCCGGGGAGGGCATGAAGCCGCCGCAGAGGAAGAATTCTTCCCCGAGGGCGAGTTCGTTGCCGTCCCAAACCGGGAATTCCGGGAAAGACGTGTTGAGGTCCGGGCGGGCGGCGCCGCGCGCGGGGGTGCGGAACATCGCCGGGTACTGCCGGTCCTGGAAAGTGCGCCGGTAGTACCACCAATCCCCCACGCGGTAGGGCAGGGCGCGGTCGGCTTCCTTGGTGCGCGCCTTGAATTCGGCCACTAGGTTATCGCGTAGATCGCCAAGCCCCGCGGTTTGCTCCCGGAAATAGGCGTTTTCAGCGTCGAGGAGCGCGCGGACATCCGGATCGGATTTATCGCGCAGCCACTCGTAGTTATCGACGTAGGTGTCGCCGTGGAAAGTACGTTCGGTAGGGATCTTCTTCGCAATCGGGCCGATAGTCATGGAGGGATTCTACTGGAGATGCGGGGGTTGTTGCGCGCGGGCGGTTGGTGGGCGCGGGCGTGAGGTACGACGGCGCAGCCGCCGGCCACCGCGGACCCCGCCACGTTAGTGGACGGAAGAGAGTGGGGACCTCACAAACCTCAGCAGTCACACCAGCACCTGGGGAGGGGGCACGTGTTGTCAGAGATGTACTTCGCATGTACGACATTTGCAGTACACTTCGGAAAAACACCCCGTGCCCAGCGGAGAAAACGAGGACCGGCCCTGGACTACTCCGAGGAGCAGCGGTACCGGTCTTGGTGGAATAACCCTACCAGATCATTAAGGAAACGCAAGCCCCTGTGGATTCTAGTCAGAATCTAGGAGCTTTGAGCAGGTCGCGGGCGGTTGAGTAGCTTTCTCCGCTGCCGGTTTTCCGGCTTCCGAACGGAACTACGCGCGGTCAGCCGCGGCGGGAGAATTCGCGGGAGCGGGCGACGGCGAGGGAGTCGACCAGCTCGTTGGCGGCGTCGCCGGCGTGGCCCTTGACCCACTCCACTTCGGTGCGGCCGGTGCGGGCTTCGTAAAGATTAAGGAGGCGCTCGACGAGATCACGGTTCTTCACCGGTTTGCCGTCCGCCTTCTTCCAGCCCTTCGCACGCCAACCGCGCGCCCACTTCGTCATCACATTAATGACGTATTGCGAATCAGCACGAATAAGCAGCGGAGCCTGGGGTCCGTGCTGAGCCGCCACATATTCCAAACCCTCGATGAGCGCCGTCAGCTCCATAATATTATTCGTGGTGCGGGCCGCGCCTCCACTGTTCCGCGCCCCGCTGAGCTGCTCCACCCAGGCCCAGCCGCCCGGCCCCGGATTACCCGAGCACGCCCCATCGGTGGCGAGCACCGCGGCAAAACCCGGGCGGGGGCTGCCGACCGGGCTACCGCCACCGGCCGGCTGGGCCGGAGCGGGGCTGGCTGCGGCGTCGTCGTACCCCTCAACCTCTTCACCCACGCCCGCGAGCGGCAACACGCCCTGCACCTCGTTATCCACAGGCTCCGCAGCGCCGGTGCCGCTCGCATCGGTATCCACAACCGCGCGCAGCAAGCGCTCAGAATCCGCGTGCCACAGCGCCCCGCTTTCGCGCCCCACATCAGCTAAACCGTGGCGGGAAGCGAGCGGCGAGGGCGCGGCGCCGTCGGCCAAACCTAAAAGTTCGAGGGCGGCGAGGGTAGTGAAGGTATCCGTGCCGCAACGTTCGGCCAATTCAGCGGTTGTTAACCAGGTTGTCATAGCTTTAGGTTAGCGTGCCGGGCGGCGCGGCCACGCATTCCCCGGGGATACCGCGAAGTTATCCACAGGGGCGGGCGCGGGCGCACGCGGCCACGGGCCCTGTGCATACGCGCACGAAAACCGTTTCTGCCCGGTACCCTTGTACTAGGGAACCCTGTTCGGACCCAGAATAAGGAGAATAATGCTCAACCTAGCTGAATATCGCGACGCCCTGAAGCTCGACGACGAGTGGCCCGCGCCCGCCGCCTCGAAGCGCACCGACCGGGAACTTTTTGAGATTGCCTTCGGCGGCCTGGAAGGCAACCTGGCGAAAATGACCGACCGGGAGCTCTTCACCGAACTCAACCACCGCCTCATCCAGCGCGATCCTGAAGAAGTCAGCGAGGAGGTCTCGCGCGCGATTGACGTGCTGCTATACCGGCTGTCCGGCTACCTGGGGCGCACCGAGGCCCGCCACCTGGCTCGTATTTCTGACATGATGCCCGAATCCGAATACCCGGCCCGGGATAAGACCGTGATTTGGCGCGGGGATGCGCGGGAACTCGTGGTGGACGCGGTGGTCAACGGGGCGCGCCCCAATCTGCTGGGCTACCGCGATTACAATAAGCCCTCCATCGACCAGGCCATTCACGGCCAGGCCGGCCCGTGGCTGCGCAATGATTGCGCCACGCTGTACTCGATGTCGGATCGCGAACTGGAACCGGGCGAAGCGGCGCTCACTCGCGGGTATCGCCTGCCGGCGCGCTACGTGCTCCACACCCTGCCGCCCACGGTGGAAGGTGAGGTCACGGATGCGGATCGTGCGGCGCTGGCCAGCTGCTACACTCGCTGCCTCGACCTGGCGTCAGAAAAGGGCGATATTACTTCGGTGTCCTTCTGCTCGCTGGCCACCGGTCATTCGCATTTCCCCTTCGCGGAAGCCACGCGGATCGCGCTGGATACCGTGGCGCAGTGGCTGCACCAGAATCCGCGCTCGAATGTGAATCTGGTGGTCTTTGATATCTTCGCTGATGAAGATGCGGAACATTTCGTGCGCACGATTGAGCGCTGGGTGGAGGAATAATGAGCCAGGGAACTCCTGACTCCGTGGATCGCGGCCAATCTGGGTTCCAGGGTCAGTACGGTACGCCCGCAGCGGCGGGTTCGGGTGCGGGCGTGGGCCCGGATCCGAGCGTCGGTGCAGCCGCGGGCGCTGGTACCGGCCCGGCTTCTGGCACGGGCGCTGCTACCGGCGCCGCCCCGGCGTGGCCGCCTTCCACACCTCCCGCACCTGCTGGGGAAGAAGAACAGCATCCCAGCAGCCGCGGGTTCTGGGTGATGATCACCGTGCTGGCGATTATTGCCCTGGTGGTTTTCGCGGTGCTGCTTACCCTCGGTTCGTCCAACGGGCGTTTCGGGGGCAGCGCCGCGCCGCATCCCACCGCAACCGCCACCGCGCCGGCCACTCCCGGCGCGGGGCAGGGCGGACTGAACACCACGCCCGGCCCCGTCGAGACGCGCTACACCCAGCTCGCCACGGACCGCGGTTGGGTGGCCGGTCAGGATTACATTCCCACCCAGCCCGATGAGATTCGCACCCAGCTCCAGGCCCTGCCGCAGCTGGAAACTGCCTCCGGGCAAACCGCCGGGGACCCGAAGGCCCCCGTGCACGTGACGATCTACTCCGATTACGCCTGCAGTTTCTGCAATAAACTCCACGCCGAATCCGTGCCGCAGCTCCTGGAGCTGGCCAAGAAGGGCGATATTTACCTCGCGTACGTGCAGGTCCCGATTTTCAAGGACACCGTGTCCAGTGATCGCGCAGCCGCCGCCGCGCACGCGGCCGGATTGCAGGGCAAGTTCTGGGAGTATTCTTCTCTTCTTTTCGACGGCGCAGCTGCCGCCGGCCACGACCCTGACAAAGCATCGTCGATGTTCTCCGATGAGAACCTCGATGCTTATGCCACCCAGCTGGGTTTGGACGTGGAAGTTTTCCGGGCCGCGCGTGACAGCGCGGAAACCACCAGCTTCATTGCCGCCCAGGAATCCTTGGGGCTAGAAACCCTCGGCCTGCGCGGCACCCCCGCGATTATTATCAACGGCACCGCGAGCACCGGCTACCAGCCACTCACCGCAATCACCAATACGATTGAGCTCGAAAAAGCGCTGGTAGACGCGGCGGGTTAACGGGCTGAACAGCTACGCGGCGCGCGATATGCTCGCCACATTCACCACGCTGCCGGTGGTCCTCTCCGCCCCGCTGTTCTACGAGCTCAGCTCCGCGCCCACGTACCTCCAGGTCATCGCGCGCTGCAACCCGCTCACGTATCACGTGCAGTGGATGCGCGCACCGGCGGCTGCGGATGTTGTGTACGCACTTCTCTGGGTTGGAACGACGACGGCGCTAGCCCGCTACGCCCTCAGCCGCGCAGATAGGCTCAGCTCCGAGCGGTAACCTCTCCGAGCCTGCGGCGCGAAGCACAAACTAAAGCTGAACACCTCACGAAACGCACTCGCGCCTCACCCTTTCATCCTCACACCTCCGGCGCATCCACCGCCTGCCACATCTCCCATAGCCGGGCATACTCCCCGCCGCGTTCGACCAGCTCATCGTGGCTGCCCAGCTCGGCAACCCGCCCGTCGATCATCACGGCCACCCGGTCCGCGGCATGGGCGCTATACAGGCGATGCGCAATAGAAATAACGGTGCGCCCTTCCAGCACTCGGGCCAGGGCGCGCTCCGCCGAGCGCGCCGCATTCGGATCGAGCATCGCGGTGGCCTCGTCCAAAATAAGGATCTGCGGATCCAGCACAATAATGCGGGCCAGCGCCAACTGCTGGGCCTGCGCGGGCGAAAGCTCGCGCGCCCCGCCCGCCAGGCGCTCCTCCAGAGGCAGATCCAGTTCCACCGCCGCGAGCGCGGCCCGCATCTCCGCCTCGCTGGCATCGGCGCGGGCCATGCGCAGGTTATCGGCCACCGTCCCCACGAACACATGGTGCTCCTGCGTGACCAGCGACACCGTGGCATGCAGGTGATCCTCCCTAATCCGAGAAGCATCCGCCCCGCCGATCCGCACCACGCCCGATTCGGGCCGGTTGATTCCGGCGATCAGCCGGGCCAGCGTCGATTTCCCGGCCCCGGACGGCCCCACAATCGCCAGATGCTCACCGCTGCGCACCTCCAGATCCACGCCCTTGAGGGCGTAGGCGCGTGGCTCGCTAGGCCCGGCGTCGTCGTTCATGGTGCGGCCGTAACGGAAACGTACGCCGCGCAATTCGACATCGGTTCCGCGCGGCACGTCGGGGCGCGACTCGGGCGGCACCGTATCCACCCCGAAAATGCGGGCGAAGGACACCAGGGAATACTGGAGTTCGGTGATGAACCAGCCGAGCTCTTCGAGCGGGCCGGCCAGTTGGATCGCGAGCATCGTGACCGTGATGACCTGGCCGAGGGTCGCGGCGCCGCGCGGGATGAGCAGCGCACCCACCAGCGGCGTGACCAGGACCGGCAGCCACACGGACAGCGCCACGCCGGCGCGGAACAGCCACACGATGCCCGCGCCGTACGTTTCCACGCGCACGTGTTCCTCGATGAAGGTGCCCAGGCGCCCGAGGCGCACCCGCCCCAGGTTGAGGGCGTCGACGGTGGTTTTTTGGGTGACGGTTTCGGAAACCGAGCCGGCGAAAGCCGCGCGCACCGCGCTCCCCGCCTGGAAAACCGGGACGATGCGGCGCAGGAACCAGCGCACCACCGCGGTGACCAGCGCCGTGAGGAACAGCGTCCAGCCGAGGGCCGGGGCCGCCAGCAGCGCCGCGCCCAGCGAAACGCACACGGTGGTCACCAGCACCACCAGGCTGGAAATTCCACGTTGGATAAAGAATTGCACGCGGGTGATATCGTCCGTGGTGCGGCCGAGGAGATCCCCGGAGCCGGCGCTTTCCACCAGGTCAAGGGGCAGGTGGGTGATGCCGTGCACCACGCCGTCGCGCAGCTGGGCGAAGACCCGGTTGCCGAAGTATTCCGCGCGCAAATCCGCGAGGAAGGTGAATAGCGTGTGGACCACGACCGCCCCGAGCATGAGGGCGATGAGCGTGGCCGCGCGGGCGGCGGCTTCCGGGTGGCCGGCGATATCGATGGCGCGGCCGATCACGATGGGCGAGATGACGGCCGCGATGGCCGCCACCAATTGCAGCCCGACGACGAGGCTGAATTCGCCCAGGCGCCCGCGGACAATGCGCGCCAGGGCGCGCACGGAAAAACTGCGCGATGCGACGGGAAGGATCATGCCGGCTCCTCTCCGGGTTGCGGGGTTTTTGCGGCGGCGCGGTTTGCGGCGGCGCCGTTTGCGGAGACGGGGCGCGCCGCGGATTGCGGGTCTTCTCCGGTTCGTGGTTCTTCTCCGGTTTCCCGCACCACGATGCGGCGGTAGTCCGGGTGCTCGAGTAGGTGCGCGTGCGTGCCGCGCGCGATTTCTTTGCCGTCGCGGATAAGAACGACGACGTCAGCCGCGCCCAGCACCAGCGGGGATGCCGACACGACTACGGTGGTGCGCCCCTTCCTGGCCTGGGCCAGGGCCGCGGCGATACGAGCCTCGGTGTGGGAATCCACCGCGGAGGTGGGGTCCACGAGGATGGCGATCTCCGGGTCGGAGGCCAGCAGCCGGGCGAGCACCAGGCGCTGGCGTTGGCCACCCGAAACATTGCGGCCGCGCTCGGTCACGGTGCCGTCCAGGCCGCCTAGCGAATCCACGGCGTCGCGGGCCTGGGCCGCAGCCAGTGCTCGGTTGAGGCGGTCATCCGCGCTGGTATCCGCCGGGGCGTGCTGCTGGCCGGCCTGCCCGCTCGAATAATCCTCGAAGAGCTGAGGCAGGGTGCGGGCCGGAACAGCCGGGGCATGCTCGCCCTGGAGATTCTCGCGCAGAGTGCCGGCGAAAAGATCGGCGACCGGCCCGGAGTAGCGGATATGGGCGCGGAGTTCGTCCAGGGGGATATCGGAGGCGCGGGCTTCGCGCGGAGCGGGCGCCCCGCCCGGCCCACCGCTAGCTGGCGGGGCAGGCCAGCGCAGGCGGATGTCGGCGTCGTCGTTCATCCGCGCGAGCCGCGCCGCAATCGCGGTGCCCTCCTCCACGTTCGCGCCCACCACGGCGGTGAAGCGCCCGGCTTCGATGTGCAGATCCGCCGCGGCGTCGTACAGCGAAACCGCAGGCCAGGCCGGCGGGATCACGGTGCCGGTGTCGGGCAGCAGCGGTTCGGCCGCGAGCGCGCGCGTGATTTTTTTGGCGCTCACCCAGGCCGCGACCGCGGTGGTCGCGAAACTGGAGAACATGATGATGGGCATGGAGAGGATGGCGCAATAGCCGGCGAACGCGAAGAGTTCGCCGGCGGTGAGGTGCCCGCTGAGCAACATACTCACGCCCACCGTCACGATGACCGCCTGGAAAATAAGCGGGCCGCCGTTGGTTACGGTGGACATGAGGGCACGCGACGGGGCGGCGTCGAAACCGGCCTTTTTGACCGCTTCCGATTGTTCGCGGTAGCGCGCATTGTAGTAATCTTCTCCGCCGACGCCGCGCATCACCCGCAGCCCGACCACGCCGTCCGTGGCCAATGTGGTTAGTTTGCCCTGTTCTTCGCGCAGCGGCTCTCGCCATTTGGCCATGACGCGGGAAATCCAGGAAACCACCGCCATGACCAGCGGCAGGCCGATAATCACCGCGAGGCCAAGCGGTACGCTCATCCGCATCATGAGCACCGCCACCAGGGCGAAGGACAGCAGCGAGGCCAGGGTAGACGGGGTGTTGATGAGCATGGACCCGACCATGTAGGTATCCGAGTTGAGCACGGAGACGACGTCACCGGTTTGCATCTCCAGATCGGTGCGGCGCGGGAAAAGCCGGGCGGCGAGGGTGCGCTGCGGATGGATCATCGCCCGCATCCACAGCACGTTCTCGGGGATTTCCGTGCAGAGCGTGAGGGCAAGGATAAGAGTGGCGACGACGAAGGCCCCTGCCGGCGCGAGGAGCTCGGCGGTGATGCCGTGCTCCAGCCCGGAATCTAGCATTTTCCCGACGAAATGAATTTGGGCCACGCTGGCCACCGAGGTCAGGCAAGCTATCAGCGTGGTCAGCGCGATCAGCCCGGCGTTTTCGCGGGTAATGGCGAGGAGGAATGCGAGGGGCCGATTCGGGTAGGCGTGGATATGTTCCTCAGAAAAGCGCAGCGAGCGCGGGCGGAAGGCAGCGAAGCGGGAGATATGCGGGGCGGGTTTTGTGCGTGTGGCGGACGCGGCCGATGGCTGGGTCATGGGATTCCTCAAGATGCTGTGGTTCGAATATTCCGTGGAGGTGGAGCGGAGCACGCGAAAAATGCGGCGGTACGCGGAGTGAGCGCGAGTGCGCCAATGCACCTACCGGTGAGTGTTGCGTGCGTGACCTGGCGTGACTGCCGCGCTTCAACGCGAGGCGCCACGCCGATCTACAGGAATAGTTGAATGCCCATGTGCGGAATAGTAGCACAGAAATTCCGGGCGCCCTATAACCCCAAACCTCAGAATTCACACCAGCACCTGGGGAGGAGGTATGTGCTGTCAGAGGTGTACTTCGTATGTACGACATCCGCAGTACACCCCGGAAA
Organism: Actinotignum timonense; assembly: GCF_030216305.1. GTDB lineage: Bacteria > Actinomycetota > Actinomycetes > Actinomycetales > Actinomycetaceae > Actinotignum > Actinotignum timonense_A. Next base: position 37,989 of record NZ_JASOKT010000003.1, read on the forward strand.
ACACATACCCGGTTCGGCGGCCTAAGCACTCAGAGTCGATGTCCATTGACCCGGGACCAGCAACGTCTAAGAATTGCCTTGTATGAATCGAAACACGGGGCGGAGCGATGGACACAACCAACTTCTCTACTTTCGACGCAAGTAAATACCTCGATAGTCAAGAGGCAATTGACGACTATCTGGCAATCGCGCAGGCAGAGGTGTCAGAATGCGCTTTCTGGGCCGTGTAGGCGCCATAGTGCGCGTTAGAGACACGAAATCGGGTACAAACGGTGCTCTCCCTCGCACTTTGTCTGCGGTCCCGGTTCGTACGGATCCAAGTCAGTTCTAAGCCAACGACACGCCGTCATTAGCAACTATTTTTGTCTATTAACCCGCAAACTCGGCTTATAGGCCGAAAAGCACAGAGCCACACCCGGAGATGTGGCTCGTGATTTGTGAAGGCGAAAATTTCGCCTTGACCACTACCGCTTCCGCGGGCGGGCAGCTGGGTGCCGGTTTAGTCCGAGGCCAGCTACGTATTGAGTATCGCAGCTCAGCGGTGTTGCCGTCCAGAGTTGAAATCAAAGACCCCGGCGGTAAGAGCGCCGGGGTCCCTAACTGAAAGGAGTTCGCGTGCGTAATCGCGAGACTACCGGCAGTAACTGTACGGCACAACGCCATTGAGCGCAATGGAAAATTGGGGGTAATGCCGGGTAATTCCATCTGGGGCGATATCGCCAAAACCGCTATGAGAAATGCTAGCGGTGCCAATATCAACTGTGGTGCTCAAGGGGGGAGTTGAACCCCCACGCCCTCACGGGCACACGGACCTGAACCGTGCGCGTCTGCCTATTCCGCCACTTGAGCAAGTGCACGTATGAGCTTATCGTCTCATCCCCGATTAGTCCAAGTTTTTGCAGCCCGAATTTACGTGAGACGCGTCGCAGCACCGCGCCGCCAGCTGGGCGTCGTCGCCCCACCACCCGCTCCGCTCACGGCGCGGAAGGTAGCGGCACACCGGCGCGGGCGATTACAGTCGCCTATAGAAGCCGCGGAAGCTTAACAAGTTGCAGAAGCTTGAGAACCCGCACAGGCTCACGAAGCTTCAGCGGCCGCCGAAGCTTGACGAGCTACAAAGGCTGAGAAGCTACAGAAGCGAACAGGAATAGGGAAGGGGCAGGGCCATGGGCGCCCTCGGGAAGTTTGAAAAGGGAGTGGAGAACGCCGTCGCCGGGGCGTTCCGCGTTTTCCAGTCCGAGCTGAAGCCGGTGGAAATCCTCACCGACATCAAAAAGGCCATGACGCGCGATGCCGCGGAGCTTTCCCGCGACCGCACCGTCGCCCCGAATGTTTTTACCGTTGCGCTCGCCCCGGCGGATCTGGCCCGGGTGGATTCCTGGGGCCAGGAAGCCCTCCGCGAGGAACTCGCCCGCTCCGCGGTGGAATACGCCACCGAACAGGACTATCTTTTCGTCGGCCCGATTGAGATCACATTCGAGGAGGATCCCCAGTTGCGCGAAGGAACAGCACGCACCCGGACAACCACGCAGCGCGGCGCCATCGCCCCGGCCACTCGCAGCGCCGGCACGGAGGAAAACCCGCTCATCCAGGTGGGGCGGGACCGCTACCTCCTCACCGGCACCACCGCAATCATCGGCCGCGGCTCCGATTGCGATATCAGCGTGGACGATTCTGGCATCTCCCGCCACCACCTCGAACTCCAGGTCACCCCGAACGGCGTGATCGCCACGGATCTCAACTCCACAAACGGCACCTTCGTGGAAGGCCACCGCATTAGCGCGGCCACCCTGGTGGACGGCAATACCATCACCATCGGCCGCACCCACATTATGTTTTGGACCGGAACGGCATCCGCCTCATGAATCTCGCAATAACCTTATTGCGCTTCGGTTTTCTAGCGCTGCTGTGGCTGTTCATTTTCGCCGTCGTGCTGACGGTGCGCCGCGATGTGCTGGGAACGGACGTGCGCCGTCGTTCTTCTCTTCTTTCGGCACGACGCCGCAGCATCCACGCGCCCGCCCCCGCGGAAAACGACTCCCCCGCAGCGCCTGCCGCGCCCGTCGAACGGCCCGTCTACCTGGTGGTGACCGGCGGTCCGCTGCTGGGAACCGCGGTGCCGCTCAGCTCGCAACCGGTCTATATCGGGCGTGCCCCGGATAATACGCTCGTCTTGGATGATACCTACGCCTCCGGGCATCACGCCCGTATTTTCGCGGCGGAGGGCCGGCGCTGGGTGGAGGATCTGGGCTCAACAAACGGTACCCTGGTAGGGGGGATCCGCATTAACGGCTCGGCCGCGCTGGACCCCGGCGTTGTTATTCAGGTGGGGGAAACCACGATGGAGCTACAAGTTTGAGTATTCAGCTACGCTACGCGGCGTTTTCCGATGTCGGCCTGGTTCGTTCCAATAACCAGGACGGTGGCTACGCCTCGCCTCATTTGCTCGTGGTGGCAGATGGAATGGGCGGGGCGGCCGCCGGGGATATCGCCTCATCGGTGACGGTGGGTCATTTGGTGGCGGTGGATGATGTGCACGCCGCCGATGATTTGCTGCCGTTGCTGCGCCGCGCGGTGGAGGCCGCGCATGACGATATGCTCGCGCTCGTTGCCGAGAACCCGAAAATGGCGGGTATGGGCACCACCTGTATCGCGATGCTGCGGGCCTCGAATAAGCTCGCGATGGTTCATATTGGTGATTCGCGGGCGTATTTGTTGCGCGATGGGAAGCTCGGGCAGGTCACGCATGACCACACCCTGGTTCAGTACCTCGTGGATCACGGCCGGCTCACCCCGGAGGAAGCCGAACACCACCCGCAGCGCAATGTGATTATGCGGGCGCTCGGGGATACGCCCGGCGAGGTGGAGCTGGACGAATCCGTGCGGGAAGCCCGGGTGGGGGACCGCTGGCTGCTGTGCTCGGACGGCCTGTTCGGCGTGGTTGCGCACGACACCATCGAGCACGCGATGTGCGCGATCCCGGACCTGCACCAGCTGGGCGAACACCTCATTGATTTAGCGCTGGCGGCCGGCGCGCCCGATAACGTGACGGTTATTCTTGCGGATGTTATTGACGACGCCGCACTTACCAGCCCGCTGCCCTCTCAGCCGATCGTGGTGGGTTCGGCGGCGCGCGATTACCGGAGGCCCACCCGCGGGGGGAATTCCGCCGCGGCCAAGGCGGCGACGCTGACGCGGAATGCGAATGCCGGGGCTGGCGCGGGTGCTGGGGCTGGCGGCGCTGCCTCATCAGATCAGGCCCGGTCAGCAACTTCGAGCGGTAATAGCAGCCATAGCAGTAATCCTGACTCTAGCGCGGGTGAAGCTGGCTCAGGGACCGGCACCGCTTCCGGCGCTGGCACAGTTTCGGGTGCGGCTTCTGGTGCGGGCCGCAAGAATAAATCGGCAAAAAGTGGCCCGGCGTGCGGAGCCGCCGGCCGCGAAAACTCGGGCGCGGAGGGTGCGCCCCGCGCGCGCTGGGGGGCTCGGCTGGCTGTTATTCTCACGGTTCTGGCCCTGGCGGTGGCCGGCCTGTTCGGAGCTTATCGCTGGACCCAAAGCCGCTACTACGTGGCCAATAACAATGGCATCGTCACCATTTACCGGGGAATCCCGCAGCGGCTCGGTCCGCTGGAGTTCTCCCACGCAGCGGAAGCTACTGATCTTCAGGTCCGTGACCTCACTCCGGTGGCCCAAGATCGGCTAGCCACGCCCATCACGCGCGCTTCGCTGCGCGAAGCGCGCGCCGTCGTCGCCGCCCTTCGTGAACAAAAAGCACAGAACAACGAACCTACGCCAGCGCCCGCGAGCGCGAGCCCCGCGCCGAGCGCTCCGGCCGTGCCGGCACCGGGAGCGCCCGCCCCGGCACCCGGGCAGAGCGCGCCCGCACCAGAACAGCCGGCGCCTGCCGCAAACGCCCCCGCCCCCGCGAACCCGGGAGAGAACCGATGAGCACGGTGGTTCCCCCGCGCACGCGCCGCGGCCGCTGGCCCGAGATCACCCTGCTGCTCCTGGCCGGAGCCATCGGGGTGGGCGCCTATTACCTGGTGTGGACCGGGCTGGGTAATGCCGCGCTACCGCCCAGCTTCGCGCTGGTGGTGGGGGCCGGCGCCGCGCTGGTTTTCGCCTGCCACCTGCTCATTCGCGCGCTGTGCCCCTACGCCGACCCGGTGCTCTTCCCCTGCGCCATCGTGCTCAACGGGCTGGGCCTGGCCATGATTTACCGGGTGGACGCGGCGGCGGAAACGGATCACGCCCGCAGCCAGCTCATCCTCACCGCCGGGGCGCTGGTGTTCTTCGCCATCACCATCCTTGCGGTGCGTAATTACCGGGTGCTGCAAAATTACATGTGGACCTCCCTCATCGCCGGGGTGGTGCTGCTCCTGCTGCCGCTCAGCCCGCTGGGCCGCACCCTCAACGGATCGCGCCTGTGGATTGCGGTGGGCGGGATGTCCTTCCAGCCGGCCGAAGTCGCGAAAATCTGTTTCGCGGTGTTCTTCGCGGCCTACCTCGTGACCGAACGCGATAACCTGGCGCTGGCCGGCCCGAAAATCCTGGGGATTCGCCTGCCCAAAGCCCGCCATATCCTCCCGGTGCTCATCGCCTGGGCGCTGTGCATGGGCGTGCTCGTTTTTGAACGCGATTTCGGCACCGCGCTGCTGTTCTTCGGGCTCTTCGTGGCGATGCTGTGGGTGGCTACCGAGCAGGTGTCCTGGCTGGCCATCGGCGGCCTCCTCACCGTGGGCGGTGTGTGGTTCATTTCGACGACGGTTTCCCACGTGCAGGCGCGCTTCGCCATCTGGCTCAACCCCTTCGACCCGGAACTGTACGACGCCGTCGGCGGCTCCTACCAGGTGGTTCAGGGGCTCTTCGGCATGGCCTCCGGGGGGCTCTTCGGGGCGGGGCTGGGGCGCGGCTACCCGAACCTGGTTTACGCGGCGCATTCCGATTTCATTTACGCCTCTTTCGCCGAGGAACTCGGCCTGGTGGGCGTGGGTGCCATCCTGTGCATCTACCTGCTTCTCATCAGTCGCGGCATGCGGGTTGCCCTGGAATCGCGCGATGGCTTCGGCAAACTCCTCGCTTCCGGGCTGTCTTTCGTGCTCGGGCTGCAATGCTTCATCGTTATCGGCGGGGTGACGCGCATTATCCCGCTGACCGGCCTGGCCCTGCCTTTCCTCGCGCACGGCGGCTCGGCACTGCTGACGAACTGGATCATTATCGCGCTGCTGATCCGCATGTCGCACACCGCCCGCCGCCCGGAAGAAGCACGCCCGCTGCCCACCACCGATGAACTCGCGATCCTGCGCGGGAACGCCGATGAGGGCGTTAGTGAGGGCGACGACGACGCGCGCCGCGCCCCGCGCGGCGCGGAAAGCTCCACCGGCGGGGCTCACACGGCGGCCGCGGGTTCCCGACCCGCGGGCGGCGACGCCCACACAGAGGTGGTGCGCCCGTGAATCGCCCTATCCGCCAGCTCGTCGCGGTCCTCGCGGTCATGTTCTTAGGTTTGGCCGGCTCCACCACCGCGATCCAGTTCTTCCAGGCCGCCAGCCTCAACGCCAATGCGTGGAATGTGCGGACGCTCTACCGCGAATACGGCACCCAGCGTGGTCCCATTATCGTGGCCGGGGAATCCATTGTTTCCTCCCAGCCCATCGACGATGCCTACAACTACCTGCGCGTTTACGAGCGCCCGGAGATTTATTCGAATCTCACCGGCTACTACTCCATCGCCCATAACTCGATGACGGGCTTGGAACGCGCCATGAACCCGGTCCTGGGCGGCTCGGATTCCTCCCTGGCCGGTCAACGTATCGAAGAGCTCATTACCGGCTCCCAACCCCAGGGCGGGGGCGTTGAGCTCACTATCGATCCCCAGCTCCAGGAGGCCGCAGCCGCCGCGCTGGGTAACCAGCGCGGCGCCGTCGTCGTACTTAATTCCCGCACCGGAGATATTCTGGCGCAGGTCTCCACCCCCGGATTCGACCCGAACGGCGTGGCCACGCACGATACCGCGGCCGCGCGCGACAACTATCAGGCTCTCGAAACCGATCCCACCACGCCGCTCATCGACCGGGCGACCGGCGGGGACCAGTACGCGCCCGGCTCGTCGTTCAAGCTGCTTACCGCCACCGCGATGATTGAGAACCTCGGGCTGAGCCCAGATTCGCTGGTGGAGGCCCCCCGCACCTTCGTGCCGCCGGGGACCACGCACGATATGTGGAATCCGGGGCAGGCCGCCTGCGGAGACGGCTCCGGGAAAGTTACGCTTACCGAGGCGTTCGCGCAATCGTGCAATACGCCGTTCGCGATCGGCGGGATCGCGGTGGGCCCGGAAAAAATGGTGGCGCAAGCCGAAAAATTCGGTTTCAATAGCGAGCTTTCCACGCCGCTACCCGTTTCCGCTTCGCGTTTCCCCGCCCCCGCGGACGCCGCGGCGCTCGCCATGGATTCCATCGGCCAACGCGATATTCGGGTCACCCCGATGCAGATGGCGATGGTCGGTGCGGCGATTGCCAATGACGGCGTGGTGATGAAACCGAATCTGGTGCGCCGCACTCTCACCGCGGATCTCGAACCCGTGAGCGAAAGCGAACCGGAAGTGCTCTCCCGCGCGATGAGCCAGCAAACCGCGGGCTATATGCACCAGATGATGGTCAATGAGGTCAAGAACGGCACCGGGTACCTCTTCACCCTCCCCGGGATTGAAACCTCCGGGAAAACCGGGACCGCGGAAATCACGAACGATATCCCCCCGCACGCGTGGTTCGTGGGGAATGCGACCATCGGGGACACGGCCTATACCGTGGCCGTGGTGGTCGAAAATTCGGGCAATGCCGTGTGGAATGGCGACGGTGGCTCCGTTGCCGCCCCCCTTGCCCGCACAGTACTTGAAGCTAAGGTGAACTAAGCAGATGCTCAGCAGAAAGGTGACGCGACGTGAATGATATCCCCCGCGTACTCGGCAACCGCTACCAGGTGGGCGAGATCATCGGTCGAGGCGGTATGGCCGAAGTACATCTCGGCTACGACACCCGGCTCTCACGCACGGTAGCGATTAAAATCCTGCGCACCGACCTGGCGCAGGATGCCACCTTCCTGGCCCGTTTCCGGCGTGAGGCGCAATCGGCGGCCGCGCTCAACCACCCCTCCATTGTGTCCGTGTATGACACCGGGGAAGAAACCGTGACTTCCGCGAGCGGCACCGAGCTGGCGCTGCCCTATATCGTCATGGAATACGTCAAGGGCCGCACCGTGGCCTCCCTGCTGCACGGCGGGGACCCGGTACCCATCGGGGAGGCCGTGCAGATCGTGGTGGGGGTGCTTTCCGCGCTGGAATACTCCCATCACGAAGGCATCATTCACCGCGATATCAAGCCGGGCAATATTATGCTCACCACCGGCGGCAAGGTGAAGGTCATGGACTTCGGGATCGCCCGCGCGATTGCCGATTCCGCTGCCACGATGACGCAAACGAACTCCGTGGTGGGCACCGCCCAGTACCTCTCCCCCGAGCAGGCGCGCGGGGAAGTGGTGGATGCGCGCTCCGACCTGTATTCCACCGGCTGCGTGCTGTATGAGCTGCTCACCGGGCGCCCGCCCTTCGTGGGTGATAGCGCGGTGGCGGTGGCCTACCAGCATGTTTCTGAAACTCCCAAGCCGGCTTCCCAGATCGCTTCCGATATCCCGGACGCCATTGACCGCGTGGTCATGAAATCCCTGGCGAAGAGCCGCGAGGACCGCTACCAGGACGCCGCCGAATTCCGCGCGGACCTGTTGGCTGCGGCGCGTGGGGAAGGCGTGGACGCCCCGGCGGTTTCCTCCTGGAATGCTTACGGGGCGGGGGCGATTGGCGCGGCTGGTGTTGGCGCGGCTGGTGTTGCCGGTGCCGGTATTGGCGCGGCCGGGGCGAATGCCGCGACGGCCGCTACGCAAGCCTATTCGGCCACTAACGCCCGCCCCGCCTCCACCACCGCTTATCCCACCGCGACCGCTGGGGGCGCCGGCGGTGCCGGTGCAGGTGCCGCGGGCGGTGCCGGTGCGGGCGGTGCCGGTGCAGGTGCGATTTCTAGTACGACGGCGCAGCCGGGCGGCGCGCCCACCTACCCGGGTGGGTACCCGACGGGCGCCTACCCCGGGGCCTACCCCACGGGCAGCTACCCCACCGGGAGCTATCCCGGTTATGACCCCACGGCAACCGGAGCGCAACCGCCGGTAAAGAAGAAGTCCAGTGCGCCCTTCATTTGGGGCGGGGTGGCTCTGCTTGTTATTGCCCTGGGGATCCTGGGCTGGTTCTTCCTGTCCGGGCGGGGCGACTCCGCCGAACCGCAACCCACCGAAACCGCGGTGGCGCAGGTGGCGATCCCCGATATGGTGGGGTGGACCGAGGTGCAGGCCAGCCAACAGCTCACCAGCTTGGGCCTGGAATTCGTGCGCGGCACGGATGTGTCCAGCGATACCGTGGACAAGGGGCTGGTTGTGTCCTCCAATCCGGCGATGCGGAGCACCGTGGATGTGGGCAGTCGCGTGACCTTGCATTTCTCCTCCGGTCCGTCCGCCGTGCAGGTTCCCGATGTGGTGGGGATGAGCACGGATCAGGCCTCCCAGGCGCTACGCGCGGCGGGGCTGACCGTGGGCGGTATGGAGCAGGTTAATGACCCGAGCGAGGACCGCGACCGGGTGGTGTCTACCAGCCCGAATGTGGGCGAAAGCGTGAAGCCGGGCAGTACCGTGAAGCTGCAGGTAGCCAGCGGCAATGTGGCAGTTCCGGATGTACGCGGAATGAGCGTAGATGAAGCGCGGGCGGCGCTGCGCGATGCTCGCCTCACGGTCGTGGGCCAAAGCGAGCAGGAGGTCACCGACCCGGCGAAGGTCGGCAAAGTCGTGGATGCGAGCATTGCTCCGGGCACCGTGGTTCAGCGCGATACCGAGATGCGTATTACCGTGGGCATCGCCCCGGCACCCACTCCCACCCCGAGCACTCCGCCCGCCGGCTCCGGTTCTGGTGGTTCCGGCTCTGGCGGATCGGGAGGTAACGGTGGCGCGGGCGGCGCGCACCCCAACCCCGCACCTACCGGGCAGGGGAACGGGTAAGTAGCTACCGGGAACCGGGTCGCTCGCGGATCGGTCCGCAAAATGCAACCACAACTACATTAACTTTTCCAAATCGTGCGCTGGCGTTGCTTTTTGTGAGCTCCTAGCCCAGAGTGTTGCTTTCTGCAGCGCCTGTGTGCTGAGGCGTTGCTTTCTGAGACCTTCCGCGTCGAGAAGTTGCATTTTACAAGCTATCGCGTTGTGGTGTTGCTATTTGCCGGCGCTCATGCCGAGAGGTTGCATTATCCGAGCACCCCGCCCGCCGGCTTTCCGCTTTCCTATTTTCTAGCCGGCGGGCAGGGGTGTCTTTTCCGGAGTGTACTGCACGTGTCTTACATACTAAGTACAGCTCTGACAACACGTACCGCCCCCGCAGGGGCTGGTACCGTGCTACCGTGTGCTAGCTGTGGTCCGGCTAACCCCGTGGCCCAGCTACTGCGTGATGGTGGTATCCTGCGGGCGGAAAACGGTATTTATCCAGGGGAAAACCCACTCAAAGAGCGCGAAAACAATCGCGGCGATAATGATAAGGGCCTCGATGACCTTCAACCACGTCGGGCCGGGCAGGTGCCGCCAAATAAATCCGTACATTGCATGCTCCGTTTCTTCTTCACGTATATCTGCTAGTGCCCACCCCGGGGCGAGCCGACCGCCTACTTTTTACTTCACCAGCTCCGCCGGGGCGCCCTCGGCGGCGTCGACCCAATGATCGAGGGTGGCGTAGGTAATCCAGCGGTCGCTGGACACAAAGGGCGGATGGCAGGTGGTAATGGTGAGGATGCGCTGGGTGGGCGCCTCCTCCGGCTTATTCGGTACCGGCGCCAGCACGCCTACCTGTGTGGGCGGCACAACCTCATGCTCGGTGACCTTGTAGACGTAGTAGGCGTTCTTGGTTTGCACAATAATCGGGTCGCCTGGTTGGAGCTCAGGCACATCGCGCATGGCCGCGCCGTACGTCTGGCGGTGCGCGGTGATCGCGTAATTACCGATCTCCCCAACGTACTGGGTATCCGGGTAATGCCCAAAACTCCCGGTATCCACCACGGCTTCCAGGTCCACCCCGTATTTGACGGTGTAGCGCCAATCGGCACCGAAGCGCGGGGTGTAAATAATGCCTTCCAGGTCACCCGTGCGATTTACGTGATCCGGGGCCGGCGGGGCGTCGGTGCGCGGGGTCCCCACCTTGGTGGTGCCGCGCGGATCGCCCCATTGCTTATTGACGGTTTCGATCTGCTGGGCCTGATCGCGGTTCGCGCCCAGGTCAGTCCAGTAGACCTGCCACACGATAAAGAGGCCCACCACGATTCCCGCGGTAATGAGCAGCTCCCCGATCACGCCGATAATTGCGTTGAGGATGCCGCCGCGGCGCCGGGCGGGTGCGCCTGCCCGGGTTGTGCTGACGGTGGCGGTGGCGGCCGGCGCGGCAGGCTGCTGCGGCGTCGTACCTGCACTGGCGGTAGCCGGGCGGTACCGCCCCACAGCTTCGTGCCGCGGAGCGCGAGCCGCGTTTCCTTCCGCCGCGCGCCTTCCCGCACGGCGCCCTCGTTCGGGCTGCTGTTCGCGCATAGTCTCACCTTCCACTGCCACCGGATTCGTACTAGAAACAGAATAGTGGTTTCGGCTCGAAAAATGCGGTGAGATAACTCCCCTCACTTTTAGGAACGACGACGCCGCTACGCCCGCGCGCCACCCGCCAGCGGCCGTGCACATGGCCCCGCGCCGGCTTTTGTGAAAAAATACCAGAGGAATCGCGCGATTGAGCGCGCCACCGGGCGCGTTACTTCGTTAGGCTTAGGGGCGGAAGGAACCGCGGAAGGTAGAACATGACAGATCAACAGTTTGACGAACCCGAACTTTCGGAAGCCACCGGCAACGCTGCCCCGGCTCGGAAGTCGCGCAAGAGCTCTGCTCCCTCGGCGAAGGACGTGCGCCGCCCCGGCACCAAGCGCGATATTGCGGCGCAGGCCACTCGGGAAAAGGATGAGGCGAAGCGCTCCCGTAAGGTCGCGCAGAAGGATCGCCGCTCGCCGAGCTGGTGGGCGCCGGTCATGTGTACGCTCATGATTATCGGCCTTATCGTGGTGGTGCTCGCTTACGTGACGGGTGGCCGTTTCCCCATTCCGGGGTGGAATAACGGCAATCTGTTCCTCGGCTTCGGCTTCATGATCGTGGGCTTCCTCATGACGATGGGGTGGAAGTAGCCGATGGGGAAAGCAGTGAAGCGGGTCGGTATCCTCACTGCCGGCGGTGATGCCCCTGGCCTCAATGCCGCCATCCGCGGGTTTGGTAAAGCCGCGATGGGCAAGTACGGCATGGAGCTGGTGGGGTACCGCAACGGTATTACCGGGCTCGTCAATAACCGCTATATGCCGCTGGATTCGGATTCGCTGGCCGGGATTTTGACGCAGGGTGGCACGATGCTGGGCACCTCGCGCGATAAGGTTCATAAGTTCCCGGACGGCAACGGCGGGTACGTGGATATGATTCCGCAGATCGCCCAGAACCTCGAAGATGAGCATATCGATGCGCTGGTGTGCATCGGCGGGGGCGGGACCGCGAAGAACGCGAATCGGCTGGCGCAGGCCGGGCTGCCCGTTATCCACCTGCCCAAAACCATCGATAACGACATCATGCACACGGACACCAGCTTCGGTTTTTCGACGGCGCTGTCTATCGCCACCGATGCTATTGACCGGCTCCATTCCACCGCCCATTCCCATCACCGCATTATCGTGGTGGAGCTGATGGGGCATCGGGCCGGGTGGCTTACGCTGGGTGCCGGGATTGCCGGAGGTGCCGATATTATTCTCATCCCGGAGATCCCGTATTCGATTGAGTCGTGTGCGGCGTCGATCCGGCGGCGGGCGGAAAATGGGCGGCCTTTCTCCGTGGTGGCCGTGGCCGAAGGCGCGCATTCTATTCCGGTGGCAGCCCAGCTGGCCGCCGCCAATGACCTAGTACGCCACGCCCCCACCCCGGAGGCGAAAGAGGCGGCGAAGAGCCACCGGCGTTCCATTGAGGAAAACGAGCGCGAATCTACTTTCCTGGTGGCGCAGCAGCTGGAGGAGGCCACCGGCTTGGAGGCACGCGTAACCATCCTTGGCTACGTGCAGCGCGGGGGAATTCCCGACGCCGCGGACCGGCTGCTGGGAACCGTGCTGGGGAGCGCGGCCGCCGATGTGGTGGCGCACGGGAAATCCGGCGTGATGATCGCCTCCCAGAACGGGCAGGCCGTGCCGGTGCCGCTCGAGGATGTGGCCGGGAAGGACAAGTTGGTCCCGGTGGATCACCCCTGGGTGGCCGCGGCGCGCGCCGTCGGCACCAGCCTGGGTGAGGCGCTCTAAGCGACAAACCCTCGCGTCACTGACCGAGAAGTGGCGCATGTAGACACAACCGCGGGCCGGAAGTTTGGAACTGATCCAAACAACCGGCCCGCGCTGTATATGTGCCACGGCGGCTGATCGCTAGCGGCGCACCGCCGGGGTATCGGTTCCGTTTCCGTCCCAATCGCCCACGTAGAGCTCGTCGCTCACGCGCCCGTAGGTGAGCACAGAATCAGCATCACCAGCACCCAGCGAGTTCTTGACGTAGATGTTGTTGGCCCGCCGGACCGCGAAAGTATCGCGGCCATCGCCGTCGAAATCACCCAGGATGGTGGCATCTCCAGCGCGCCCGTAAGCGAATACATGATCCGCGATTCCCGAGGAGATGTGGTTCTTCACGAAGTAGGTGCTACCGCGGCGCACCGCGAAAGTATCGATACCGTCTCCGTTGAAGTCACCGGCGTACACGGTGTCCCCGTAGCGGCCGTAGTTAATGACCTGGTCGGCGTTCCCGCTGTGGAGCGAGTTGAGAACATAGAAGGTATTGCCGCGCCGGACCGCGAAAGTATCGCGGCCATCGCCGTCGAAATCACCGACGAGGATCTCATCGCCCACCCGTCCGTAGCTGAAGGCAATATCGGCGGCACCCCCGTCCACGGAGTTCTTCACGTAGATCATATTGCCGCGGCGCACCGCGAAAGTATCCGTACCGTCGCCATTCCAGTCACCGACAAGCACTTCATCGCGGGCTCGGCCATAGGAGAACACCGAGGATGCCTGGGTGGATGTCCAGTCATTCGACACGTAGAACACGTTGCCGGTATCTGCCGGGCGCCCCGGGGTATCGATCCGGTCCACCCACTCTTGGGCGCGCAGCACCTCAGCTTCGGCCTTGGCGAGCTTCGCGATAAGATCGCTAGCTTCGGAAAGTTTGGCATCAATGTCCTTGAAATGCGCCAGGGCCTCGGCGCGGGACTTCTTGGTTTCCGGGAAGCTCTTTTGGGCCTTGAGCGCTTCGTCGTAGGAGTGTTTGGCAACGAAGTGGACGCTGCGAGCGCTCTTCAAAGTATCCCTGGCCTGATCGAGTTTCGCCCGCGCGGCCGGATCTTCCTTACCCGCATTCGCGCGCTGGAAGGCATCCTGTGCTTCCACCACCGCGCGGCGCGCCTCGGGAGTCCCGTGGGTCATATTTTCCCGCGCACTCCCGATATATCCATCCAGGCGGGCCAGGTACTCAGCGGTGGTGTAGCCGGGTAGGTAGCTCTGGCTAAATCTATCCCCGCGCCCGAAAGTATTGCCAAAGAAGTACGTGGGATGCGCATCATAATCTGCGATGGCGAAGCCGGTAACCACGTACTCCGGCTTAATAATATTGAGGTAGTGGCCAATTTTTGGGTAGTCGCGCACGCCCCGGTCATACTCTGCTTTTTCCTTGTCATACCACAGGGTGAAGGGATCCCCATTGCGGCTGGGCATGGCGGCAATATTCTCCCCGTAATTGAAACCACCCACGTGATCGAAGAAGCCGCCGTGCACATTCACATTGGCATTGACCTGGGCACGAGCCATAAGAGCGGAAGAAATCTTCAGCGGGGCAAGCCCGTGGCGCGCCCGCAGCTCATTGAGCTTATCCACGCGCTGAATTGAGTCGCGCATGAGATCCAGATTAGTGGCGTCGCCAGGCTGCCCGAAACGGGTGTATTGCGGAATCGGAACATCGTTCACGGTACCCGTCTCAGAGAAAGCCTCAACCGCGGCCGTATCCCCCATCGCCTCGAAGAATCCGAGCGAGCCGCGATTCCAACGGGCCTGGGCTTCCCGCTTGGAGGCCTCGAGCGCAGCATTCGCGCTATCCATCTGGCGTTGCGCCGCTGCTACGGCCGCCGGATCAGGCTGGGTGGCGGCGTTGTATTCCGCCTGAGCCTGATCGAATTCACGCTGAGCCGCCGCAAGCTGGGTTGCGGCATCGTCGTACGTCTTCTTCACCTGATCGAAGTTATCGACGTAGTACTTTTCCTGGTTATACCGCGCTTCCCAGGTGCTGCGGTCCTTAGCTGCCTTGGCCCATTCCTGCGCGAGTTTGCGCGCTTCGGCCACATCAATCCCTTTGGCTTCCAGCTCAGCGACGATGGCGTCGCGATCTTTAATAGCTTTGGCCAGGCAGGCCCGCATCTGATCCGGGGTCATTTTTCCCGCGCCGCACACCAGCCGGGCTGGCTCTTGCGCAGGGGCGGCGGGCAGGGCCTGGACTGCCAGCGGGGCGAGAAGCGTTCCCGCCAACATGAGTGCTGTTGTGCGCATATGTGTCTCCTTCGATCAGCGCTATACTCCCAGGTAATTTTCAGAATATAGGCATACACATTGAAAAATAAGTGACCCTGCGCACTATCACGAAGTCCGCGAAACCGCCCGGAGCACATACCCAGCTCAGGGCCCCGTTATCCCCAACCGGGGATAACCCTGTGGATAATTACATCGATGTTATTTGGGTGCGAATTGCGAGGTGGCGGCGGCGTCGTACCAAGAAAAAGAACGACGGCGCAGCGTGCCGCCCCCCTACCGGTACCCGAAGAAAACCGCGGCCACCAGGAATGCCGCGCCGAGCAGCAAAATCGCGATGTCGCGGGCGGTGAGCGCGCGAGAGACGTGACGCCGGCGGGAAATAAAAGCCATGAGCAGCGCGCCCATAAGAAGCCCGCCCACGTGAGACTGCCAGGAAATATTGGTGCCGGGCAGGAAGCTGATCGCCAGGTTGATCGCGATGACCACGGCCATTTGGGTGAAGCTGCCGCCGAAACGCCGCAGCACCACGAACATCGCCGCGAAAATGCCGAAAACCGCGCCGGATGCGCCGACGGTGCCGGTGTAGTAGTCGATGTCGGTGGAGACCGTGTAAAGGACCATGACGTTCCCGGCCACCGCGCTGAGCAGGTACAACCCCAGGAAACGCCACCAGCCGATCATGCGCTCGAGCACCGAACCGATCAGCCACAGCGCGTACATATTGAAAAGTAAATGCGTGAAGCCGGCGTGCATGAAAGTGGAGGAGATGAAACGGTAGGGCTCTTCGTGGGCGATACCGGGGGCGAAAATGAGGACTTGCCCCACGCGCGCGTCGAGCCATTGGGCCAGCAAAACCGCCACGTTTACCACAATAAGCGTGATGGTGACGTAGGGAACGGGTTTGCGGATCTGAAGACGGCGCTTCTTGGGAACGTTGTGCACTTTCGGCCTCTCTGCGCGGTCATCCCGCTCGACAACTCTGCATTAAGCGTACCGGACAGCGCGCGGGTGTGAGCGATAAGGCAGCTAAGCGCCGGGCTTGGCGAGGCGGTAACGCTGCTTCGGGCTCGTCTTCGGTTCGGTGCGCTGCACCTCGCCCTCGGTAACCAGCGTATTAAGAACCGCTCGGGTGCCGCCCAGGCTAATTCCGGCAGCTCCGGCCAGTTCACGGCTGGTGGCGCTGGCATGCGTGCGCAAATAGTCGAGAATACGTTCACGCGAGGAGGTCCCCGCAGCGGCACCCTGCTCCGCGGGTGTCATGCGGCGGCGCTCGAAAGTCAGACTAAAACTATCCAGGCGGTCGACAGGCCGCGCGGGGGGAAGCATTTCCCGCTCCAGCTGAGTCATAATTTCCTGATAGCCACTCCCCCGGTTTTCCGCCACAAAACCACCTTCTTCGAAGGGCGTAGATTCCAGCAGCCGAGCCAGGAATTGATTTCGTGTGGAGGAGAGTCCGGTTGTACCCAGGGAATCAATGGTGACCGTGCCGAATAGCCCACCCGGATTGATTACCTCCAAACGATCCGCGTAGAGGTTCAACTGCACCTGCGTACCGCGCGCCACCGGAGAATAATCGCGATGCATCAGCGCATTCGTGAGCGCCTCACGCACCGCAACGAGCGGATAATCCACAAGGTCATGCCGAAAAGCACCGCGCACCACGCCACCCACGCGCATATTTTTTGCGACGACGCCGACACCGTCGGCCACCAGGCTAGGAATGGGACCCGCCAGAGTCCCCGAGTCCAGATGCCGCTGCCCGGAAAGCGAGGAAGCTTTCGTTGATCCCGGATATACCGCGTAGGTGACCGTGAGGCGCGGGAAGAATTCCTGGGGATAGGTACCGAGGCAGAGGAGGCCGGCAAGGGTGGGATGGAGCTTCCCGTCCACGCCCGTGCCGACAATACGCAACTGTGCCATCGCGGTTTCGTCCGGTAGTTTCCCGAAAATGCGCGGATGGTTGAGACGTTCGCGTTCCAGAACCGCGTGGACTAAATCATCATCGAGGGAGTCGAGGCCGGCTTCTTCCACCAGGTCGGTATCCCAATGCGGTTGTGTTTTGTTTTCCAGGAGGCGGTCAATTTCGTAGGCGGATAATTTGCGATCACCGTCGCCGGTGCGGATGAAGGAACCACCGTATACATTGCGGGCGGTGACGTAGCAGGGTTTATCGCGTGGCTGGAGCGGTGGGATAGCGGCCATGACCAGCGTGATGTCCCCGTACGGAACCATGGAAATATCCGCGCGCACCGGAGGCGTGAGGTTATCGCTACACACA
The DNA here is from genome assembly GCF_030216305.1 of Actinotignum timonense. GTDB lineage: Bacteria > Actinomycetota > Actinomycetes > Actinomycetales > Actinomycetaceae > Actinotignum > Actinotignum timonense_A. The sequence goes on from NZ_JASOKT010000003.1 coordinate 54,969, forward strand.
CCCGCGAGCGCATCATAGATTCGCGTTGCCGAGAAATGAGGAACCGGTGTGAAACCATGCGCCTCATCAAGCCCAAGAACAATCAAACCGCCCGAACCATTGCTGAAGGCTGAGAGTGTCTCCACGATGCTTTTCGGCAAACCGTGCGCGGCTGCTTTCACCTCGATGTGCTGAGAGTCGCGCCCCTGTTGGCGAAAATCTTCAACAAGGCGATCCGTTTCCTCGCTTGTTGTGGGGATGTGCATACTGCCATCCTACGAACTCTCAACTTAACACTCAACTCAACACTCATGTATGTGAGTGTTAAGTTGAGTGTTGGGATGAGTGTTACCGGCACGTATTACGTAACCCGGCTCGCGAGCGCGCGAAATCTAGCTATAGGCGATTTGACCAGGTTATTTAGCGCCTTATCCACCCTCTCATCCATTCCTAACCCAAGTAAAAATATGGGCGCACCCGCAAGCTCTCAACTTAACACTCAACTCAACACTCATGTGTGTGAGTGTTGAGTTGAGTGTTCGGATGAGTGTTGAGTTGAGTGTTCCGGCGCGGTGGGCAGCGGCGCGTGTAACAGAAGGGCCAGCGGAGCGGGCAGCAATGGAGCGGGCGGCGGCGCGGACATACAAAAGCGGGGCGGTACCTGGGCACCACCCCGCTCATCACGTATGCGGAAACTTCGCTTATTGCTTAGTCGATAACCTCGACAGAGGAAATCACCACGTCATTGAGCGGGCGATCATTCCCGCCGGTGGGAACCGCGGCGATCTTATCCACAACCTTGACGGATTCCTCATCGGCTACCTTCCCGAAGATGGTGTGCTTGCCGAGCAGCCACGGGGTGGGGGCCACCGTGATGAAGAACTGCGACCCGTTGGTGCCCTTGCCGAAGCGAGTGCCGGCATTGGCCATGGCCAGCACGTAGGGGGCGTCAAAGTTGAGGCCGGGAGCGATTTCGTCGTCGAACGTGTAACCGGGACCACCGGTGCCGTTACCGAGCGGATCCCCGCCCTGAATCATGAAACCGGAGATCACGCGGTGGAAGATCGTTCCGTTGTACAGCGGATCGGTCGAAGCCTGACCGGTGGCGGGATTGGTCCATTCGCGTTCACCGCGAGCTAGTCCGGTGAAATTAGCGACCGTTTCGGGCGCTTCGTTCGGGAAGAGTTCGACGCGAATATCGCCTTCGCTTGTGTGAAAAATTGCTTCCATGCGCTCAAGTCTCGCACACCTCATGGTTTTATGCCACGCGAAAAGCAAACGTGATTCAAGTGACAAATAGGGTGCGAAAAGTGAAACAATAGAGGGGTACTCAATCGCAGGAAAATTCTGTGGTTCAACGGTAGGAGGTCAACGATGGCTTGTGGACGAAGCCGCGCGGACAAGCGGGCCAAGAAAGCGCAGCGGGAGGTTGACGCCATTATGGCGAAAATCGATGAGCTACGCGGCCAGGCCGAACGCACCGCGAAGAAAGCCCAGCTCAAGGGGAAGCGGAATCAGAAGAAGTGGGAGCACAAGGCGAAGAGCGCCGCGTCTGATTTCCAGGATTACGCGAAGCAGGCCGGCGAACGCCTGAGCGATTACGCCAATCAGGGTTACGAATGGGCGGCACCACGCGCCCAGGAGCTGGCCGAAAAGGCGAAGCCGTACGTGGAGCAGGCGAAGGCCGTGGGCAACGATCTTGCGGAGAAGGCCAAGCCCTACGTGGAGCAAGCCCGCGATAATGCTTCGGAGTTCGTGGAGAACGTCCGCAATGATTACCTCCCGCGCGCCCAGCGTGCCCTGCATGCCGCGGCGGAGGCAGCCAAAGGTGAGGGAACGGTGGCCGAACGCGGTCAGAAGATCGCGCGGGTGGCCTCGCGTGAGATTCAGACTCCCGAACCGGTGAAGAAGTCCCGCGGGAAGGGCCGGGTTTTCGGCACCATCGCGCTGGTTGGCGGCCTCGGAGTTGCGGTCTACTACCTGTGGAAGCGCTCGCAGCCCACGGAGGATCCCTGGGCGGAAGCCTACTGGGAAGATGTGGACGGCGTGAAGGCTCCCGTGGAAGATGCGGAAGATTCCGTGCAGGCCGGTGCTGAGGAAGTTGCGGAAACTGCGGAAGATGTTGTGAACGACGCCGCAAGCGCAGCTGGCGACGTGGCCGATAAGGCCAAGCGTGCTGGCTCCCGGGCTGAAGATGCCGTCAAGGAACGCGCGCACGAGGCCAAGGATGCGGCGGAGGATGTTGCGGATAAGGCCAAGGAAGCCGCGCAGCACGCCGCTGACCAGGCCAAGGACATCGTCGAAGATATTGCGGAGAAGTAGGGTTTTCGGGGAGGGCTCATACCTCCTGGAGGGCTCACGCCTTCGCGGAAACTAGAGCGGCAATAGCGGCCGGCGGTAGCCGCAGTAGCGAGCGCGGCTCGGGCATAGAACGGCCCGGGCCGCGCTCCTCTATATCTGCTTTGGGGTCGCAGGTGCTGCGAGTCAGCTACTCCGAGCCCCGCTATTCGCCGGCCAGCAGCTCCTTGACCCGCGGGATCACCTCGGTGCCGAAGAGCTCGATGGAGGAAAGGTTCTGCTCGTGGGGCTGCGAGCCGTAGGAGACCTTGAGGTCGTAGCGGGTGGCGCCCAGTTCGCGCATGCCGGTGGCGATTTTGCGGGCCACCGTTTCCGGTGAACCCACCGCCAGCGCCCCGTTCTTCACCTCGTAGAGGTATGCCTCCCGCGACGGCGGGCGCCAGCCGCGCTCCCGCCCGATCCGGGAATTTGTTTCCACGTAGAAGTCGAAGAAGTCAGCCACGGCTTCCTCATCGGTGCGAGCAACATAACCGTAGGAGTGGTAGCCTACCTCAGCTGCGCCGTCGTTCCCGAACTGCTCCCAGGCGCGCCGGTACAGATCCGTGAACGGAACAAAACGCGAGGTGGGGCCGCCAATAATGGCGAGCATGAGCGGGAGTTTGTAATGCGCGGCGCGCACCACCGATTCGGGGCTGCCGCCCACGGCGACCCAGGTGGGCAGCGGGCCGTGTTCGAGCGGCGGGTAAAGGGTGACGGCGCGCAGCGCCTGCGTGTGCGGGCCGCCTTTCCAGGTGACAGGTTGGCCGTTGCGAGCGAGGAGTTCGGTGAGCAGGGAGAGTTTTTCGTTGAAGAGATCTTCGTAATCGGCCAGGTCGTAGCCGTATAGCGGGAAGGATTCGGTGAAGGAGCCACGACCCACCATGAGTTCGGCGCGCCCGTTGGAGAGGGCGTCCACGGTGGCGAAGCGTTCGACCACACGGACCGGATCGTCCGAGCTGAGGACGGTGACGGCGGAGGAGAGGCGGATGCGCTGGGTGCGCGCGGCAATCGCGGCGAGGACCACATCGGGGGCGGGGATCGCGTAATCGTCGCGATGGTGTTCACCGATATTGAAAATGTCGACGCCGACCTCTTCGGCGCGCACCGCTTCGGCCACCACATTGCGGACCACCTGGGCGTGGCTGAGCTTGGTGCCGGAGGCATCTGCGGTGACGTCGCCAAAAGTATCGATTCCGAAGGTGTAGGTCATATCAGGTCCTTTCGAGGGCCGCGTGAGAGCCGGTGGCGCGGGGGCCGGGGCGCGAGGTACCGGTGGCACGCGACTAACCAGTAGCGCAAGCCACCGGTCTGAGCTTAGCCACAGCACGAGCCGGAGTCACCCACTGATTGAACTCTACACTACTTGACCGAAGAGTGCTCCGATGCCGAAGGTGAGGGCGAGGCCGAGGGTGCCGCCCACGGCGGTGCGGATGGTGGGGCGCAGCGGTGGGACTTGGCCGATCCAGGCGGCGATCCAGCCGGTGAGCGCCAGCGCAGCCACGGTGACCACGAAGCAAATCGGGGCGATGGCGCCGAGTGGGGCGAGCAAGCTGGCGGCGAAGGGAACCGCGCCACCGGCGAGGAAGGAAAAGAAGGAGGAGAAGGCTGCACCGAAGGGGGAGACGACGTCGTTTTCTGTGGCAGGTTCACCCACCCCGACACTCCGGCATGCCACATCCGCACGGCGTGCCACATCTACGCGCCGCCGCAGCGCGTCGAGTTCGGCATCGCGCTGGGAGGAGACGGAAATGTATTCACCCAGGGCCATAGATACCGCTCCGCCGATGAGGGCAGCGAGCCCGGCCAGTAAAATCGCGGTACTTGAGGCCCGCGCACCACCCATCGCGATGACCACTGCAGCCACGGAGACGATACCGTCATTCGCGCCGAGCACCCCGGCCCGCAGCCGATTCATGGCCTCAGCTCCCAGCACTCCCGGGATACCGGGAGCGGTATCGCTGGCATCTGCGCGACACGTGTCGCCATGCTTCAATTCACATGCTTCAATAGCACACTTCCCCATAACAATTCCCTCCGCTTGTTTTACCGTTATAGCCATTGTTATGCGGGAATTGTGGAAAAGATAGGAAGGTCAGGCTACGCTCACTTAGATATAATGTGTTTTATTTTCGAGCGGTCTGGGGTGGGCGCCGCTGCCGGAATACGGCGTGGTGCGCTGCCCGCGGGAATACTTCGCCGCGGGCTTTCCGTTCTTTCTTCATGAACACCACTGCGCAGAACGACCGCGACCTGATCGGCCTGCTGGGCGCGGGCAAGCTTGGCACCGCTATCGGACGCTTGGCCGCGGAGGCGAGTTTCCCGTTGGCGGTGAGCGTGCGCCCGGGTAATCCGCTCTACGATCTCACGTTGCCGACCTTGCTGCCGACCGCTCGCCTGGTTCCGTTCGAGGAGCTTGCCCGCACCGCGGATATTCTTATTCTGGCGCTGCCGCAGCCTGCGCTCGCTTCGATTGATTTGAGCGGGGTGCGCGGCATTGTTGTTGATGCCACGAATGCTTGGAAGGCTACCGATGGAGCCTCAGATACCAGCACCACGCCCACCCAAAACACCACCGCCGCGCTGCAAGCGCGTTATCCGGAGCTGGCTATTATCAAGAGTCTCAATCATGCGGGGTATACGGAGTTGAGCGCGGAGGCCCGCCCGCATGGAGCGCCGGGGCGGCGCACGGTAGCCGTTGCGGGGGACGACGCCGCCGCACGTTCCCGAGTGGCTGCTTTTATTGATGCGATTGGTTTTGATCCGGTGGAGCTTAGCTCCGAGCACGCTGCGCTACTGGAACCGGGTGGCGTGGCTTTCGGGCAACGCCTGGAGCTGGCCGATTGGCCAGCAAATATCGTGGCAACCCGCCACTAGATCTACCCCGAAACCCGCCGCCACGGATACGACCGAACTCCTCCGGCGAATCCTGGAACTCAGCGCGCCTAGGGGCGCACACCCACGTCGACAAGGGGCGGGGTGCCGGTAGCTGCGCCGTCGTACACAAGGTAGTAGGTGTAGTTCGCTAAGCCATTCTCAACGGCCGGGTTGTCCGCGGAAAAGACGCACAGGATATCGGTGGGGCGCGGTTCGATATTGCCTTCGCCGGGCACCTGTGCGTCAAAGCGGTCGGTTTCTCTTAGGTACCCGCCGGTATCTTTCACGCGCCCGCCGCTCACGGTGGTGCTCAGCGGTTCGCGCGCATTGCATCCGCGGAAAACGGGGTGTGCTGCGGCGGAAGCGGTGCGCTGTTCTTCATCCGTGAGGCGTGGATCGCCGGTGAGTTCGGGGAGCAGATCTTCCCATTCCGAGCCTGCCGCGGCGAGGACTTGCCGGTCAGCCTGCGCACGCTCTTCGGTGGGTGCGGTCACGGAATGCCCGCCGTCGAACTGGAAGGAAACCTCCCCGGTTTGCACGAATTCGGAACCGTTCCACACGAAATTCACGGTGGTGGAATGCGGCGGATACGCGCGTTCCATTGCCCGCGTTACGCCGCCGACCGGCGTATAGGAGGTGTACGTGATGCGCGCCTGGCCGGCCTCAAATTCCATGGAACTCACGTTGAAAGACCACAGGCCGTCGTCATCTTGGGCGATGCGGGTGCCGCGAATTTTTTCGCCATCATCGTGGGTGCGGTTCCCGATGGCGGAAACGAGCCTGAGGTTCGCGTCGTAAATCCCGATGGTACCGATGGCCGGGTCCCCCACCCCGCAGGACATCGCGACCGCGCGATATTCCACACCTTCGAGCACGAGCGGCTCGGTGAGGTGAATGGTTCCCGGCTGCATCCCCGTTTCGCGATCCGGAAGAATCTTCCCGTGCGCCACGGTTACGGGCGCGGGCGGGTTGCGTTTGCTGTAACACACATCCGGAAGTATGTACGTGCCGTTGCGCATTTCTTTATCCGTGGGGCCGGGCGCCGGCGCGGGGCTAGTTTCCGCCGCGATAGTGGGCGACGACGCCGCACCTGCCGCTCTGCCCGCCTCAGCCGATACCGTTGCGGTAGCCGCGGGGCCAGCCGCTGGGGTTGAGGAAGTTCGCCCGTTGAACCACCACCAGAGCCCACCAGCCACGCCAAGTACAAGCACCAGAAATGCCGCAATCAGGGACGTGCGGGTGGCACGGCTGCGGGGTTCTTGCCGAGTTAGGGCTCCATTGTCGCTCATGCCATCAGTTTACCGGGCGGCTACGACACGATTTTTGGCCGCGACGAGTGGTCACCACCAAAGTCACTCAGTGGAAAATTCGAAGGGGTCTTTTTTAACCACACCTCATAAGCGCAAAGTAGCTTAGGATGATGGAAGTAACCGTCTGAAAATCCCAGGAGAATTCGTGAAACGTCCCCCCAGTATCCGCGAAGTTGCGCAGCTGGCAGGCGTTTCCTTGGGAACGGCATCTAATGTCCTCAATCATCCCGAAAGAGTGTCCACCGCTACCCGGAAGAAGGTGGAAGCAGCGATTGATGAATTGGGATTTATCCCTTCGGAAGCCGGACGACGTTTGCGCCGAGTGGATTCTAAACTTGTGGGAGTTATTGTTTTCGACGTTGCCAATCCGTTCTTCTCGGAAGCAGCAAGCGCGATCGAAGCTTATCTAGCCCAGTTTTCTTGTTTCCCCGTCATTGGTTCAACTGGCGGGGATCCTACACGGGAAGCGGATCTTCTTCGATTACTCCTCGGGCAAGAGGTGCGCGGCATTATTCTCACACCCTCATCTGGAGCAGCGGAGAGTCTCAAACTCCTGTCCTCACGGCGTATTCCTGTTGTGCTTTTTGATCATCCAGCCTTGGAAGACGGGATGAGCGCGGTGTCAGTTGATGACACTCGCGGCGCAGAAATCGCTATCGAGCACCTGCACAGCTTAGGTCATCGACACATCGGATTTATTAATGGATCTGCTCGGGTACGCCAGGCTCAGGCTCGACGCGTAGGAGTAGAGCGTTCGGCGCGTGCTTCGCATAATGAACTCACCCTCACGGAAGTACACGCCGCTCGCTTCGATGCCGCCAGTGGTGAAAAGGCTATGCATGAGCTGTTGACATCTCATCCCGAAATAACAGGGGTCTTTTGTGCGAATGATTCCTTAGCCATCGGCGCTATGCGAGCTGCACGCCAACGGAATCTAGGTATTCCGCAGGATATATCGATTGTTGGTTTTGACGATATTGATGTGGCGCGAGAACTTATTACACCCCTCACTACAGTCCGCCAGCCGATGACAGAACTAGGAACCACAGCGGCGCAATTACTTCTGGAACAGCCGGCACATGCTCAAGATATTGCATTTGTCCCGGAGCTTATTGTTCGCGAATCAACCGCGCCACCGCGGTCCTGGCGTATATAGCTTTAGTACAGCGAGGTTTGTACCCCAAAATCGGCTATAACGGCACGAAGTTCGTCTTCTGTGAGTCCCTCGCCGGAATTACCCATCGTGCGGTTGCGATATTCATACATGGCACCAGCTTCGGCATATTCCATCTTGTCCACCGCATCGAGAGCACCGGTATCGGAGCGCACCATAATGCCGTGCTTAGACCACACGACGATGCGATGATCCTTCAACGCCGCAACGTTATTTTCCTGCAATTCATTCGATCCGGGAACCATAAATTCCAGTACAGCGACACCATCGGGAAGCTGAACAATCGTTTCGGGTTCCCAGCGCAGAATTGCGTGATTGAAATCCTTCGTGTTCCGCAATTCCTTAATATGAGAGAGCGCAACCAAATAAGGGGGCTGTGCGTGGATAAGTACCTGGAAAGGAACCTGCCGATCCCGTACCTGGCTTTCGTGTACCGCTAGATGCGAGTTGAATTCGCTTGTTGGTTTCGTGAACTGTCGCTCGGGATGCGTCCACCACGTCCCGGTTGCCCCTCCTTCGTCGATAACAAAAGCGGATACCGCGGCGAGGGGATTTACTTCAATTTCCCGCAGTCGCACCCCGGATCCCGTGACAAATACCGTGTGACCTGCCAAACCCCGCACCGACCACGGGAGTGAAACTCCGGCGGTTTTCTCGGGAAAAACACTATCGAGGGGAAGTTGTTCCCGGGTAGCAACAGAAATATTTCCCGCACCTGCTTCGCATGCTGCGAGATGATCAAGGCGGGCACCCGCTTCGCCCATCTGAGTGAAAATATCAGAGATTGTTAGAGCGCTCATGCGCTGCTCCTTTCATCAAGAGTTCGCCATGACTGGCAAGGGAAGGGATAGGGGCTTCTGCGCCCCACAACGACTTAGAGGAAATGATGGGTGAATACCCTCCTTTCCGCCGAGCGCCATTCCTCCACAGAGCTTTCTGGTTCAAAATGAATGAGGTCGAAAGAAGACCGCACGATGTTACGCAGTTCGGAAAGGTCCTCACCTACATCCCCGTGAGCACGAGCCTGAATAAGAAGGTTTCCGGTTGCCGTTGCCTCCACGGGCCCAGCGGTTACCGGACATCCACAAGCATCCGCCGTAAGTTGGCACAATAGCGTATTTTTGATACCTCCCCCCACCATGGTCACCGAAGATATATCGACATTCGCGAGGGCCGCGGCTTCCTTTACCGCACGGGCATGGGCAAGAGCCAGAGAATCCACCACGCAACGAGCAATTTCCGCGGGAGTTTCCGGAACGGGCTGATCACTAAGCTGAGCCAGCTCTTGAATTCGCTGGCACATATCACCCGGATGGGTAAAAACGGGATGGTTAATATCGATGACGGTACGCAGAGCCGGAGCCGAACGTGCTGCCTCACTTAACTTATCCACCGTGAGATCCGGGTGGTACTCGCGTAGCTGCGCGAGACATCCATTGAACACCCACATACCCATAATGTTCTTGAGGTAGCGAACCGTTCCATCGACACCCAGTTCATTCGTGAAATTAGCCTTGCGCGAGGCTTCTGTTACGACAGGAGAATCCAGTTCTACTCCCACCAGCGACCAGGTACCGCAAGAAATATACGCGCTCCTCTCAATGAGAGGAGCGGCAATAACCGCCGATGCAGTATCGTGGCTCGCCACGTTAATGATGCGAGCTGGACTAGCTGTTGTTCCGAGCTGCGCCACGTCCTGATTGAGGTATCCCAAGCAGTTCCCGGCCTGCACCAGATCAGGAAGTTTTACGCCTAGATCCTGACCCACCGCCTTCCCCATCCGTTCGATCACACTGGAGTTCCACGTGCGATGCACCGGATCGATAAGGCCCGTTGTCGACGCATTTGTTAGTTCCGCCGCCATCACACCGCACAAAAGAAAATTCAGCAGATCGGGAAGAAGGAGGATCTTTTCAGCAACAGCTAACTCCGCCCGTCGAGCTTCATTCTTTCCGTCGGCTAGAAGTTGAAAAATTGTGTTGAAAGTTTGCATTTGCAAACCTGTAACCTGGTACAGCTCTTGCGCACCCACAGTGCGAACAAACTCCCCGGCAACGCCTTCGGTGCGTTGGTCGCGATATGAGCGGATCGCGCCGAGGACTTCACCCTCAGCAACGAAACCATAATCAACACCCCAGGTGTCTACACCGATAGATGCCACATCGGTGTTTTCTAGAGTGCGGAGCGCCAACACTGTCTTCTGCCATAATCGTGGAAGATCCCAGTGAATAGCTGGCACTCTCCCTGTATCGCTAAGCGGCCTCGCTCCTGCTGCGTCGTCGTGTTTCCCGTAACGCGGGAACTGGATCGGCGCATGCGAGAAACGGGCAATTTCCCGGCTCTGCACAACCGAATCAACCACCCGTCCCGCAACAACGCGACCGGATGAGGCACCTAAATCAACAGCAACTAGCGCACCCATCATGCGTACCTTATTCTTTCCTCCTCGCCTCAGTATCTTTAAGCACCCCAACTCATGGCAGTGCCACCGGTGCGTTCGGAACGAATCTTGTCCAGATATCCGGACTCCTGGAATGCTTCGTAGGGCCGCGCGGGCAATCCACGCTCCTCTCGCCATTCTTCGAGCAAGGGGCGAACATCGGTCGAGAAAGCGTCCATAAGAACCCTGTTCCCGGCAAGCACATCATCGCTGCACTGTGCGGCAGCGAGTTCCTCCGGATCAATGAGAAGAGCCTTTGCTACTGCTTCCTGCACATTGGTTGCAGACAGAATCTCACCCGGAATTTTCTCCTCGAGATTGTGGCATTGATCCAGCATAAAGTTGACCTCCGCTGCCGGATCAAAACCGCCCCCGGAAACGATCTCCCACACGATACGGAAAAGCTGGAAAGGATCCGCTGCTCCAACAATGAGATCATCATCAGCGTAGAAACGGGAATTAAAATCAAAAGCACCAAGGCGCCCGCGCCGCAAAAGTTGCGCCACGATAAATTCGATATTTGTTCCCGGAGCGTGGTGCCCCGTATCAAGCACCACCTTCGCACGTTCACCCAGGTCAACACAGTGAACCAGAGCTGTGCCCCAGTCAGGAACATCCGTGTGATAGAAAGCCGGCTCGAAGAATTTATATTCGAGTACCAGGCGCTGATCCTCATCCAATTCGTTGTAAATACGTTGCAACGACTCAGCGAGGCGGTCTTGGCGAGCCCGGATGGAATCCTGGCCCGGATAGTTCGTTCCGTCTGCTAGCCAAATCTTTAAATCCCGTGAACCTGTTTGCCGCATAATATCGATGCAGGCAATGTGATGCGCAATCGCTTTCTCGCGTACCTTCGGATCCGGATTGCATAGCGATCCCAGCTTGTAGTCCTCGTCCTGGAATACATTCGAATTGATCGTCCCAAGCTCCACACCTTCACTTTCCGCAAAGGCCCGCAACTCAGAGAAATCATCGACCATATCCCAGGGAATATGGAGAGAGACCCACGGGGTCACTCCGGTCATCTTGTGAACCTGCGCCGCATCCGCAATTTTTTCAAAAGGCGTACGGGGAGTTCCCGCGGTTCCAAATACCCTGAATCTTGTTCCGGAATTTCCAAAAGCCCACGAGGGCAACTCAATAGAGAGCTGATCCAGAATAGCGCGACTACCCGCGGTCATATTATCGAGATGTAGCATGTCTACCTTTCCAACGCCTTAAGCGCTTAGTTACTCAAGTTCGTGGAGATATCAAAAGTTCCGCTAACGGTGTGGGTATCTCCATTGGGGAGAAGAAGTTCTGCTTCGCGCGGCACCTCTCCGGTAACGCGCAGCACACTTTCTTCCAGAGACCATTCCAGAAACACCAGCCCGTGAGGTGTTGTTACGTGCCCAGAAGCCCGCGTGAGGGAGCCACCCGGCTGAGGCTTCAGAAGGATTGCTTCGTACCCAGGCCGCGCAGCATTGATACCAAGAACGGTCCGGTACACCCAATCGATAACCGCACCCAGGGCGTAATGATTGAAAGAAGTCATACCACCGGGATTTACCGTTCCGTCGGGAAGCATGGAATCCCAGCGCTCCCATACCGTTGTCGCACCCATGGTGATGGGATATCCCCACGAGGGGCACTTCGTTTGCTCGATCAAGCGATACGCAGCATCGAGGTGCCCGGTTTCCGTCAATGCATCACAAATTTCAGGGGTACCCGCGAACCCGGTTCCTATGAGGTAATCATTTTCCGCTACCAAATCGGCTAGGTACTGACCGGCTTGGTTCTTCTCTTCCTCTTCGAGAAGCCCGGTATTGATCGCGAGTGCGTATGCGGTTTGCGAATGGGAGGCCAGCCGGCCTTCCGTATCTGACTCCTGATCAAGGTAGCGATTGCGGAATGCCTTGCGGCACGCTGCAGCCCACTCCCGAATCTCTTTTTCGACATCCTTACCGAGTATCTCCGCGATGTCCGCGGCCCTCGTGAGGCACCGAACGACGTATGCATTCGCCACCAACTGCGGATCAGTCTGACCATCTTGGGGAGCATCAGCCGGAGCCGTGGGATCTAACCAGTCTCCTAGCTGGAAAGCTTCCAGCCACAAACCGTCCGCACCTGCTAGCTCATGGAGGTCTCGAGCCCAGCTCCACACGAGTTCCCAATGCCGCTCAAGATAAGAAATATCTCCTGTTGCTTGATACAGATTCCACGGGAGCAGAATTACGACGTCATCCCATACCGAAGCCGGATCTTCCACTTTCCAGAAGAAGGGGGCAGGCACCCACGGCACATACCAAGGAATCACTCCGAATTCGCGATACTCTGTTTCCACATCACAGAGCCAATCGGATAAAAAGTCCGCGCAATCCCCAAGGGTCAGGGCAGTAGGCCCGAATACCTGAATATCTCCGGTCCATCCCATCCGCTCGTCACGTTGCGGGCAGTCGGTAGGAAGTCCCACGAAGTTCGAGCGCATGGACCACTGCACGTTGGAGTGCAATTGGTTGAGAATTGGATTGGAGCACTCGAAACTTGAGGTCATATTGATAGGGGTGCGAATAACTTGGAGCCGGAGAGTCGTAAGATCCACCGAGCCTTCTGGGTCCGTTATTTCGATATAGCGGAACCCGTGCACCGTAAATCGTGGTTCGTAACGACGGCGCCCTCGTCCAGCACCGGTGAATTCATCGATGGAATGTGCTTCACGCAGGGTTCGTGTGTAAATTCGCCCTTCTTGCAGCACTTCTGCGTGGCGAATAGTTACTGTCACACCCTCGGGAATATCTGCCTCGAACGATACCCGCCCCGCAGCGTTCTGCCCGAAGTCCACCAAAATAACATCATCTAGTCGCGTGATTTTTTGTGGTTCCAGAGTCTCCATTGCGGTGATTTCTCGCCACGGAACGAAAACTGGTTCCTCACTCACTGAAAGGGCTGTGACGTTCTTCCACACCGTTCCTGGATCTGCCTGGGCGCTCGGCAAAACATCGCAACGTTCGTCGTAGTGTTCCCCTCCGTAGAGTTCTGCGCGTACCCGTGGAGAACGGATGCATTTCCACGATTCATCACTGGAAATAACCTCGTGCGAACCATCGGCATACTCGATATCCAGATGGAGGAAAGCTGCCACATCTTCTCCGTAGAGGTTAACGTTGCCGCCATCGAAGCCGAAACGGCCGCGCCACCACCCATCTGCCACATCAAGGTCAAGAACAACGGCACTACCCGCCTCCACGGACGCGAAAGAATGAGTAACGTCCAGGCAGGCAATGGGCATCCGGTGCCGGTAGCTCATCCATCCGGGAAGAAGTGTTTGCTCGTGAGCCAGCACACCGTTGACGTACATGTCCACAATCCCGTGAGCGGAGAGGTAAGCGGTTGCTTGACGCACCGGTCCCGCGGTAATAACGGTTCGGCGGAGACGCCATGATCCTTGTTCTGGCCCCGGATCTTCCGTGGGGCTAATCCACTGCCCTTTCAGTTGAGTGAGGTCCTGCATTAGGAATCCTTCCGTACCGCTCCCTCGGTCGGAGCAATGAAATCGGGAGCCTTACGAGTACGTCCGAGCCAGAACACACCGATGAGAACGGCAATAATCTGGAGCACAACGATGAAGATGTAGAGAACACGCGGTCCGGCATCCAGAATCACCGGAGTCCACAGCGCTACCACTGCGGCGACAATTCGAGTGAAGGCAGTGGTAATACCTTGCGCCGTCGAACGAAGGAGGGTGGGGAAGAGTTCCTGAGACCATACCTTCCACATCGGCTCACCGGCGATAGCACCGCCAATCGCATAAACAATGGCGAGCGTAATGAGGACCCAGGGCTGGAAGCCGAAGATAATAGGCAGCGACCATGCTGCGATAGCGAGCACACCGGCACCGGCAAAGAGCGGCATGCGGTACTTGGTGTCCACGAAACGCATAAGGAAGAACGTGGCTACCACGGACACACCCACACCGATGAGCCCCACCAGCGAAGCGGTACGAACCGTGGATCCGGCGACATTCACCCAGATGTAGGTCGAGAACTGGCCGTTAGTATTAGCGGCAACGTTCGCCAAGGCATAGAAGAGTCCGGTGCCGATGAGGGGAAGCAGGTAACGCCCGGTGAAAAGTTCACGCAGCTGCATCTTTTGGGGTTCAACACTTCCCTTGCCGGAATGCGCCTGGACCCAAGCCTGCGATTCGGGAAGAGTCGCGCGCAAAATCAGCACGATAACAGCGACGATAGCTAGGTGCGCATAGAGAATCTGGCCGCCCGTGCGCCCCATATTTCCGACCACAGCGCCAATGCCCATCGCGGCAAGCATGCCGCCCATCCAGAGCAGGTGGGAGAAAGTAATCATCTTCCCCTTATGGCTAGGCGGTGCCTCCTCTGAGATCATCGCCAAGGAAACCGGAAGATCAGCGCCTACCGCAAAACCGAGAGCTGGGATGAGGGCATAGAGAATTCCCGGGCCTCCCGCGAAAACCATCCCGGCTGCCGCGAGCGCGTAAAGAATCATGGTGACGGTGAAAACGTGGCGTCGCCCGAAACGGTCACCCATGCGCCCGCCGACGATTGCACCCGCGGCAATCCCGAGGGTCAGAAGTGCCGAGTAATGCCCAATGGCGTGAGAGCTCAAACCGAGGGCATCCTGGTAAAGCACAAGCGCCGTTCCCGTGGACACAATCGCCGCAGCGTCAAGATATGACGCCATGCCTGCAATAGTCGCCACCCACCACGGGTTGACTTTTTTGCGTTGCAGATTCATTTTTCCTCCTTCGCAGCCACTCTGCTGCGTCAGGCGTATTCCTTGCCATGACAACTTGGTTTTTACGTCTCTTACGCCGGTCATGCGCATCTGCACGCTCTACCTTGTGCGTATTGAAACGTTTCAAGTAGTATTGACTATAGGAGCTCGCAGCTCTGGTGTCAACATTGCGAAAGTATCTCGATAATGTAGAAAATACGGCAGGCACCACAGAGTACTGGCACAACGCTCCCGGACGACACCCTTACAACGACGTAGAAAGGCCAACACCATGACAGAGAAACCACAGCAAACCCAGCACACCTCCACCCTCCTCACCGGCGGCAAAGATTTCTGGCACACCCACGAAAACGAGCACGGGCATGCGATTATGGTCTCGGATGGCCCGCACGGCTTGCGGGTCCAACCCGGCGAGGGCGATCACCTCGGCTCGGGCGCCTCGCTGCCGGCCACGTGCTTCCCACCCGCCGTGGCCCTCGGTTCCACGTGGAACCCGGAGGCGGCGCGCGCCGTGGGAACCGCGATTGCGGAGGAGGCGCGGGCGCAGGGTGTCGGCGTCGTTCTTGGGCCCGGAATTAATATCAAACGTGACCCGCGCTGCGGCCGTAACTTCGAGTATTTCAGCGAGGATCCTTTCCTCACCGCGTCCATGGCAACGGCCTACGTGAGCGGCGTGCAAAGCCGCGGCGTGGGGACCTCGCTCAAGCATTTCGCCGCGAATAACCAAGAAACGGACCGGATGCGCCGCGATTCCCAGGTGGACGAACGCACCCTGCGCGAAATCTACCTGCGCGCTTTCGAAAAGGTGGTCAAGGAAGCCGCCCCGTGGACGATTATGTGTTCCTACAATTCCCTCAACGGCACGCTCGTTTCCGAAAACCGCTGGCTGCTTACCACGGTGCTGCGCGAGGAATGGGGTTATGAGGGCGTGGTTGTGTCCGATTGGGGTGCGGTGCGCGACCGCCGCGCCGCGCTGCGGGCCGGGCTCGACCTGGAAATGCCCGCGCATCGCATCCACGAAAAGGAAACCCTCGCCGCGCTGGAGGCCGGCGAGCTGGAGCCGAGCGCGGTGGAAACCGCCGCCGCGCGCGTGAGTGCGCTGATCGAAAAAGCACCGCGCGAGCGCGGGGAAGATTTTGATGCCGCGGCCCACCACGACCTGGCCCGCGAAGTTGCGGAACAGTCTGTGGTTCTACTTAAGAACGACGGCGCACTTCCCCTCCGCACCGATGCCAGCATCGCGGTATTCGGTGAATTCGCCCACCGTCCGCGCTACCAGGGCGCTGGATCGAGCCTGGTCAACCCCACCCGGGTCGCCACGGCCTGGGATGCCATCCAGGCGCTCGCCCCGCAGGCGACCTACGCCCCGCTGGATGAGTCGCAACTGGAGCAGGCGCGTGATGCCAGCGTGTGCCTGGCTTTCCTCGGCCTGGGCGAAGCCGAAGAATCGGAAGGCTACGATCGCAGCACGATCAGTATTCCGGCCGCGCAGCTGGAGTTCCTTGATCGCTTGCTGGAGGTGAATCCGAATGTCGTCGTCGTGCTAACGAATGGGGCGGCCGTGACGATTCCCTTCGCGGATAAAGTTCCCGCCATTCTGGAAACCTGGGTCCTCGGCCAGGCCGGCGGCGAGGCTATCGCCAATATTATTTTCGGGAAGGCGAACCCCTCCGGGAAGCTCACCGAAACGATTCCGCTGCGCCTGGAGGACTGCCCCTCCTACCCGCATTTCCCGGGCGACCGCTCCGGGGTGCGCTACGGCGAAGGGCTTTTTGTGGGGTATCGCGGTTTCGATGCGCGGGCGCTGGACGTGGCTTTCCCCTTCGGGCACGGCCTGAGCTACACCACTTTCGACTACAGCGATCTGGAAGTCGAAGCTGCCGGCAATGATATTCGGGTGAGCTTCACGGTCCGCAATACCGGGCCGGTGGCGGGGCGTGAAGTCGCCCAGGTGTATGTATCGGTGCCCGATTCCTGCGTGGTGCGAGTGCCGCGCGAACTCAAGGGTTTTGCCGGGGTGGAGCTCGCGCCCGGGGAGGCTCGCGCGGTTTCTATCACGGTGAGCGCCGCCGATCTGGCCTATTGGTCCGTGGAACACGGCGCCTTCCTGGTGGAAAAGGGCACCTACCGGATTTCGGTAGGGGCCTCCAGCCGCGATCTGCCGCTGGTTGCCGAGGTGGAGCTAGCCGGCAATGAGCCGCCGGTCCGCCTCACGCTGCTCTCCACGGTCAACGAAACCCTGGCGGTTCCCGGCGGGCGTGCCATTATCGAGGACTTCGTGCGCGGCGCTTTCGATAGCGGTGACCTTGGTGTGGATATGCTCGCGCTCATGGGCGACGCCCCGCTCAGCGCCATCGCGGGATTCCGCGGCGCTGACCCGGCCGAACTCAAGGCCCGCCTCGCGGAGTTGAACGGCGGCGGTGACAACTGCGGTAACGACGGCCGTAACGACGGCGCCGCCGCGCCCGCGGGGAGCTAAACGCCGACGCTCACTTTTCCTCCCGGACGCTGGGCCGCGGCGGCGCGGGGATGTGCCGCTTATCGCGCTCACCCCGCGCTCCGCGCTCATCGCGCGCGCCCGGTTCGCCTCGCTATTCCCGCGCGCCCCGCGCGCCCTGGCTCAGCGTCCCGCTGAGGAGGAGCACCGTGATGCCAGCGAAAGGCACCACGCACAGGCCGATACGCAGCCCAAACGTATCGGCCACCATCCCCACAATCGGCGGAGACACCAGGAAACCGATGCGCATAAGCCAGGAAATCGCGGTCAGGCCCGTGCCCGGCTTGAGGCCAGGAAGTTCGTCGGCTTGCTGGATCGCGGCCGGCACCAGCGTGGCCGAACCAAACCCGGCCACCGCGAAACCGGCAATCGTGCCCAGCACGCTCGGGAACAGCAGCGCCAGCCCCATCCCCGCGGTAATGAGCGCCGCCCCGCCCTGAGCCACGGTGCGCCGCCCGAAGCGATCCACCAGCCCATCGCCCAGCAGCCGCCCCACAAATTGCGAGCCGACCAAACCCACATAACCCGCGGCAGCCAACCCGCCCGCGGCGCCGAGCTGCCCCACGTACAGAGTCGCCCAACTCGACCCGGCATCCTCGATGAGCCCGCCCATCGTGGCAATGAGCACCAGCGCACCCAGCATCGCCACGGTTCGAAGCGTGAGAGGCCCCGCAGTCCCGGACGGCGCGCTTGACCCGGTGGGCTCGGCTTCTTGCGGAGCCGTAGTGAGATTCGACGACGCCGCCACTTCCCCCGCATCGCCTACCCCGCCACCAACGTGACCTGCGGTAGTACCGCTTGGCCCGGGGTCTGCGGCGTCGTTCCCAGGTAAACAGAAGCGCCGGGCCACCAGCGCAACCACGGCCCACAGTATTCCGGAGAGCACCATATGCGTGGGCACCGATAATCCGATCCCGATCGCGGCGGCGGACATGAGCCCGCCGCTCATCGCGCCCACGGACCAGGTGGCGTGGAAGGTGTTAATAATTGAGCGCCCGTAATGGCGCTGGACCCGCAGGCCGTGCGCGTTTTGGCCAACGTCCGTGGCGGCATCGCAGGCGCCGCCGAGGAACATGCCGGCCGCGAAGAAGATTCCCGTGGGGCCCACGCCCGCCATAATGAGGCCGAGGGCGGTGAGCAGCGTGCCGGCCACCGCCACCGGCGCGGAGCCGAATTTGCGAATGAGCGGCGCGGCGAATATACCTGCGATGATGCCGCCGGCCGGGAAGGCCGCGAGCGCGAGGCCGTACACGGCGTTGTCGAGCTCGTGGATCCGCTTGAGTTCGGGGAAGCGCGGCACGATATTGGCGAAAATGGCGCCGTTAGTGAAGAAGAGCGCGCTCACCGCCAGGCGGGCATGGTGCAATTGGGTGGCGGTGTAGTGGCGCGAACTCGGCGGGCGCCGGCGGCGGGAAACGTGCTGCGTTGTCACAACTATCCTTTGCGTGCGGATCTTTTGCGTGCGGTGTTAACGCTTCCACCCTACCGAGAAAAGCGGGGCCGCGGGCTCGCTGCAACGTGCATAACTGCACGGCAGAAAAACCCGCGGGCAGCGCTCAGGAAGAACGCCACCCGCGGGTTTACTACCCGGCCGCAGCCCGGGAAAGCCGGCCTAGATCTTCTCACCTCCGGTCGTTTCCTGGGCCGGCAGCGCCAGGGAAATTGCGAAGGCGATCACCGCGCAGACCAAACCAACAATCGCAGCCTGCGAGTACCCGGCGGTGATATCGCCGGCCACCGCATTGCGGGCCACGAAGGAGGCCATTACCCCGGTACCCACGCCCGCGCCCAGGTTGAAGGCCGCGGAGGTTAGGCCCGGGAGCACCCCCGGCCGGGTGGGCGAAGCGTAGAGCACGCCCATGGCATTGAGGGTGGTATTGGACATCGCGGTGTAGGTGGCGCCCATGAGGAAGGCCAGGGTGAAGAGCACCCAGCGATTCTCGAAGCCGAAAACCACCACCCCGGTGATGAGCACGATGCTGCCCAGCAGGCCGGCACGTAGGATCGCGCGGTAGCCCAGCCGCGGGGCGTACTTGCCCACGAAGGGTGCCAGCAGCCAGCCCAGCAGTGAGAAAGGCGTGAGGTAGAGCAGCGCGGATTCCGTACCGCCCATACCCAGGCCGTTCTCCGCGTCCTGGGATACCGCCGGGATAAGGTACATAAGCACCGAGAAAGCGGAAGCCAGGGTGAAGAAGGCCGTGCCGGTCACGCCCCAGGTTTGGCGTTTGACCAGCTCGTTGAGCGGAACCAGCGGATCAGATACCCCGCGCTCCACCAGCACGAAGGCCACCGCCAGCACCACCGCCGCGATAATCGCGGCAATGGTCCAGGTGTTCCCCCAGCCCAGCGAACCGAAGCCGAAGGTGAGCGCCATATTCGCCGACCATAGCGAGCCGGTCAGGGTCATCGCCCCGCCCCAGTCCATGCGGCTGGCCGCCGGAACTCGAGTTTCCGGCACCCAGGCCACCACGCAAATGAGAGCCAGGACTTCCAGAGCCAGGATCGTCCAGAAAATTCCCTTGTAGCCGGCGTGATCCACGATGACCCCGCCCAGCAGGGTGTCGATCCCGGCCACCCCGGAATTAATCGCGGCAACCAACCCGATATAGAAACCGTATTTCTTCGGGTGGAGGATGGCGCGCAGCGTGAGGTTACCCAGCGCGAACGTGGCTCCGCAGAAGCCTTGGAGGAAGCGCCCCACCATGAGCATGGCCACGCTGCTGGTCACCAGCACCAGCACCGTTCCCACCACCATAAAACTCACGGAAATCAGCAGGGTCACGCGCCGCCCGATTTTATCGGCGAGCGGCGGGAAGAAAATCGCGAGCGCCGCTGCCACCGCGAGGAATACCGTGGAGCTCCAGCCAATCACCCCGGAATTGGTATTGAGGGCGCTGGCCATATCGCCGATGGCCGGCGCCAGCATCGTGGCGTTGAGCTGGAAACTTGCGATGACCAGCATGAGTGCGGTGAGCACCAGCTTCGGGTTAATCGCGCGGTTGCCGGCGGCACGCACCGTGGTCCCCTCAATATATTCGGAGGGGAGTTCCCTTGGGGGTTGTTCCCTCGAGAGTTCAGCCATGGAATTCTCCTTCACAGATGATGAATCGATATCCGGCAGAACTACGCGAGGCCCGCGAAGGGCTGATTCGGGGTGGTTTCCAGCGCGAGCAAAGCATCCAGGCGCGCGAAGAACGCCTTTTTATCGGCTTCTTCCACCACGTACGCATTCGCGGGGAGCGGGAATTTCTCCCAGGCCATGGCTGAGTACCCCCGGGTGAGCTCCGAACCGGTTTCAATATCCACCCGGTAGCGGTTTTCGCTGAGGATAAGTTCCGGATGCAGGAGGGTGGCCACCGTCATGGAATCGGGATGTGTGGAGCCATCCACCCCCACCGATTCGTTGAAGTCCAGGGTGGTATCGCAGACCTTCTTGAAGAACTTCGCGAGGGTCGTATCCTTATCGGCCAGCGCATTGTATTCCGCGCGGGTGATCGTGGCATCACGCAACGTGATGGGATCCCAGGTCACCACGTGAATATCTTCGAAGCCGGCCGTGAATACAATTTGGGCGGCTTCCGGATCCACGTAGAAATTAAATTCGGCCGCGGAAATCGTATTTCCACGGCCGTTATTGGATCCACCCATAATGTAGAGGCTCTTGACGTTCTTCACGAAGTTACGGTCTTTGACCACCGCGGTCGCGATATTCGTGAGTGGCCCGATGGCCACCACGCTCACTTCACCCGGTTGGGCAGCTGTGATGCGCAGAAGAGCGTCTACGGCGTGCTCGTCCTCCACGTGCGTCGTCGTAAAATCAATACTCAAACCGCCGGTGCCGTCACCGTGGACGTCCTCCGCGGACACCCATTCGCGCAACATCGGCTGCGAGCAACCCACGTGAATGGGGACCGCGCCGAGCTTCCCGGCAGCGTTGAGCGTCATCTGCGCATTTTTGATCTGCCGCTCAAAACCAACATTTCCGGCCACCATGGTGATGGCCCGCAAATCAGCCCGCTCATCGAGAAGGCCGAATAGAATCGCCACGCAATCGTCCTGCGCGGTATCGGTATCGAGGATAAAAGGTACCTTCGTCATGAGTGCTCCTAGTAACTTTCGTGGCCGTTTTCCCCGGTCACAATGGCAACCGAGTTCGAGGATCCCACCAGGGCCGCTCCGGCCCGGATCAACGATAGTGCGTGGTCAAAGGTGGAGATGCCGCCCGACCCCTTGATGAGAACGCCCGCGGGCGCCAGGCTTTTCAGGAACTTAATCGATTCAACGCTCGCCTTTTCTACCGAACCGGAGGAGGCATTTTTGAGGTATTTCGCGCCGGCTTCCACGGAGAGTTCCACCGCGGCGCGGCGTTCGGCCTCGGTGAGGAGCGGCAGTTCGAGCATCACTTTAACGGGCACGCCCGCGGCGACGACGCCGGCAATATCCTCGCGGAACCTGTCATATTCGCCGTCCTTGAGCCACCCGATCTGCACCCCGATATCAATTTGGGTGGCGCCGGCCTTCACCAGCGCTTCGGCTTCCGCGGCTTTCCCGGCCGAGGTCATCACCCCGGTGGTCGGGAAATCAAGCGCGGAGGCCACCTCGATCCCGGTACCCTCCAGCACCTTCGCGGTAATGGGCACCTGGGATCCGGCGACCATCGCCGCGTTGAATCCATATTCAATGGCCTGCTCCGCGTGCCGGATCGATTCGGCCCGCGTGGTTCCGATCTTAATGAGTGTGTGTTGAATATACGGGGCTAAATCGCGCGGATTCGTAATATCTTCCGGCGCGATACGCGTGGGTTTTTCCATTATTTATCCTTCCGTTCGGATTGTTATGAGTTACGTGGAAGTACGACGGCGCAGCGCTCGGCACCGAAGCGGGTGTGAAGATCATCAATGCTGGGTATACCCGGCAGCACTCCTTCCGCTTCTACGGTAAGCGCGCCAGCGCAATTCGCGAAGCGAGCCGCCTCCGCGGGCCTTGCCCCGCAGGTGAGGGCCGCCGCGAGCGCCGCGTTCGTAGCATCGCCAGCCCCGGTGGTATCCACAACAGCGCGGGGCGTCTCAGCTGGGATTTTCTGCGGCTGGCCCCCGCTTTCGCACACATAGCAGCCCTCCGCTCCGTGGGTGAGCACCACGGTGCACTCCAGAGCTTGGGCGATACGCGCGGCTTTTTCTTGGGGTGGTAGGGCCGCGAGCGCGGCGGCGTCGTCGTTCCCCAACATCTGCAAGAGGGCGAGCGCTTCCGTTTCGTTCGGCGTGATCACGTCTACCTGGCGTAACACGTGTTCGGGCAGGCGCGGCACCGGGGCCGGGTTGAGGATGACGCGCGCCCCGGCCGCGCGCCCGAAGGTGATCGCGCGCGCTACGCTGGGCGCGGGGATCTCGCAGGAAATAAGGACGGTATCCGCGCTTTCAAATATGGCGGCGTGCGCGCCGATATCTGCCGGGCTGAGCTGGTCTAAAACCCCGTTGGCAAGGATAATGCGATTTTCTCCGGTGGCGTCCGTGATAATCGCACCGACCATGGTGACGCCTTCTTTGGTGACGACGGCGGAGGCGTCCACGCCCTCGGCCGCCCACATCTCACGCGCGGCGTGGGCGTACCAATCCGAGCCGACGGCGGTGAGTAAGCTGACCGGGATTCCCAGCCGAGCCACCCCGACTGCCTGGTTGGATGCTTTGCCGCCGTGTTCCTGGCTGAAGCGCGCCCCGGAGATGGTTTCTCCATCCGCGGGCGGGCGCTCGGTGAAAAATGACAGGCCGACGCCGTAGCCGCCGACAACAAGTATTCGCATTGCTCCCCCTTGAACTCGTGCGTTAAGGCGAGAGTAGCAGTGTGAACAAGTATATACAAGTAGGTACAGCTAGTGGACAGGTTATGCGGCGCGCGGGCGGCCGGCCGTGGGTTCGGGGGTGACCACGCGACAACGGGACGCGCCGCAACGGGACGCGCCGCAACGGGCACCCCGGAAAGCGCGCAGCCTTTACGAGGGCAGCGGGGTGCGGTGCACGATGGAGTGAATCCGCAGGCGGTCCGGGCGGATCCAGATGCGCGAGGTTTCTACCGGGCGGTCGGAGGCATCGTAGGTGACCTGCTTCATGTCGATGAGCGGGAAGCCGTGCGGAACGGCGAGGATGCGCGCGAGGTTGCGGTCCGCCCCGACGGCGGAGATAGTGCGGCTGCCGTGGGAGAGGGCGATGCCGAGGTCGTTTTCCAGGGTGCCGAAAAGGGAATTTGCCTCGTAATCCTGTTTGACGAGGACGGCGCGTTCCGCGCAGAGCGGGGGGAGGATCACCCAATTATCGAGGAGGGTGATGGAGCCTTCGGCGTCGCCGCGCATGCGGCGCAGGTGGAAAATGTTGCCGTCTACTCCCAGAGCGGCGGCAATCGGGGGCGGGGCGGGGATGACTTCCTGGGCGAGCACCCGGGTGGTGTAGTCGATGCCGCGCTGCTCGAGTTCTTCGGCGAGGGTGGTGAGGGAGGAGGTGAGTGGCGAGCGCACAATATCGTGGGCGATGAAGGTGCCGCGCCCGCGCACTCGCACCAGCAGACCTTCGTCGATGAGCTGGTCCACGGCTTTGCGCAGGGTCCCTCGGGCCACATTGAGCTGTTCGGCGAGGGTGATTTCCATGGGGAGCTGGTCGCCGCGCCGCCACGCGCCGGTGCTTACTTGTTCACGCATCCAGGTGGCGAGCTGCCGAAAAATCGGAGTGGGGGCATTGCGGTCAAGGCCCGGGGACTCGGTGTGCATGGTTCCTCACCATCGCTTCCTGGACGTCTATGTTCGGATACATGTTCGGATTCGGGCTGCTTTGCCCGGCATCTCTAGGGTACCGCGCGGCCTGGGAGGGCGCTGGAAAGCGCCTGATGGTGGGCTGGCGGGGCGGGAGTGCGCCGGGACGCGAGGCTTGGGCATATTCGGGACGCGAGGTGCGGGTGCGGGTGGATTCGGAACACGAGGTCCGGGCGGCGCCGGAGACGGCATGTTCTTTCCGAGCTGTACCTCGCATGTACCACAAACGCAGTACGTTCCCCCCACCGCCTTCACACGCCGAGGTTTCCGAAGGCCACCACGTGCACGCCATCGGGGCGGGTGTAACTCAGACCCGATCCGGTCACCACCACGAGGAGCGGATCCGGACTTTTCACATAACGCTGCGCGAACCGCTGCAGATTTGTGGCTGCTCCATCAATAATGCTCGGAACCGAGCCGAGTTTCACTTCGACCAGCACCGTTCGCCCACCAATATCCAGGATGGCATCCACTTCCAGCCCGTCAGCGCTGCGGCCGTGATAAATATCGGTACGAGCCAGGTAGCGCAGATCGTGCACAACCTGGGATTCGAAAAGCTGCCCGAGAAACTCCAGGTCGTCCAGGAGTTCGCGCTCGCTCGCGTGCAATGCGGCAGCGGCAAGCGCCGGATCGGCCAGGTGGTGCTTGGGCGCTTCTCGGAGCGGCGCTGCGGAGCGGAGGTGCGCACGCCAGGCTGGCTGCGGCGTCGTAATAAAAATTCGCTGCAAAGAATCGAGGTAATCACGCACCGAATCGCGCGCCAGGCCGGTATCGCGCGCCAGCGCGCTGACGGACATTTCCGTTGCGGTTCCGCGCGCGAGGGAGGTGAGGAGGGCCGCGACGCGCTGCGGGTCGCGATACGTATTGTCCGGAATTCTAATGTCGACAGCGCAGACGGTCTTCAGATAATCACGATTATTAGCACGGGCTTGTTCCGTGCTGAGCTCAAGGTTGCCCGGCCAGCCCCCGTGCGCGATGCGCTGGGCGATATCGGGGACGGTGAGCGAGGAGGAGGCCGGAGTTATCGCAGCTCCGGGCGGTAATTGCGCGAGCTTACGCAGGGAGACGGCGCTATCGCTGTGCCCGGTTTCCGCGAAGGTCATGGTTCCCATCACGAGGCGCGCGAACCGCCCCGCGCCGCTGTGGCGGGCGGCGCCCTCGCCGGGAGCGGTGGAACCGGTAAAAATGAACTGGCCCGGGCGGTGGCGCCGATCAATCTCATGCCGGGCCAAATCCCATAGCACCGGGTAAACCTGCCATTCGTCCACGAGCCGCGGGGTATCGCCCTCGAGGACGAGCTGCGGCAGTACCGCTAATTGCTGTTCGAGCTGCGGATCAATATCCGCCTGGATCGCACTCTTGGCATACCGGCGAGCCGTTTCCGTTTTCCCACATCCCTTAGGCCCGGTCACGAGCACACCGCCGGCGCGCGCCAGGGCCTCCTCCAGCTCGCTATCGGCCAGCCGAGGGCGGTAGGAGATGCTTTCCTGAGCCATATCGCCTGCTTTCATTTTCCCTGATATCTCGTGCTTTTGGGGCGGAGTCGCCAGTTTGTGGACCGTATAGTCGTCAGTTTATCGGAAATCGAGTCGTCAGTTTGTGGGGATTCCAGTCGTCAGTTTGTGGGCGATGCAGTAGACAGTTTGTAGCGCGCGAGCGACTTCGTTGAAGAAATTATTGATACGGAACTCTATCGGCAGGCGCGGGAGCAAGACGACGGAATTCGGTATTCCATGGACGAGGTCATGCGTATAGCCGCAGAGGATTGAACCGATACCGTCTGACTAAATGAGCCAAGTCAGGAAGGGGCAGATAAGCGGACTAATGGTGTAACTATGCCCTCAGCTTATGGTCAACTGTTCACTATCGGCTGGAAAATATGTCAAGCGTGGATGTCACCACCTCAAACAATTCCCGCAGTCTTTCCTAATTGCGCTCTACGACAATCCGCCATATCATTTGAATCAGGATAGATTTTTCGCTTGAATCCATAGGGAACTCCTATCCATCAGAGACACCCGGTGTTAGCCCACCGGGTGTCTCGCATGTAGCGCGGGTTAAGGGTTAATAGACAAAGTAGTTGCTAATGGCGGCGTGTCGTTGGCTTGGATCCAGCCTGGACCCGCACGAACCTGGTTCGCAAACGAAGTGCGAGGGAGAGCACCGTTTGCACCCGATTTCGTGTCTCTAACGCGCACTTGACGGATCCGATGGTTCGAAATGCGCACTTTAGCGCCTCTGCCCACTCCGCCGACCGTGGCGCGCTTACACAGACCAGGAGCAGCACTATTCCGGCCCTTTACGTGCGTCGATACACTGTTGACTTTGCTCGGATTTCCCGTAGGATTGCTCGCGAAGACCCCGGAACGATCACCAGCCTCGGCTGAATCGCCGGGGTTACGTTTATCCTGAATGGGCCTCGAGCTTCCGGCTTCACAGAATGTACATTTCGGATCTAACGAGCCGCAAAATGTACGCCACGAACATAAAAACCGCGGAAAACTGTCACCCACGTACATTTTGCTGACGGGACTGGCAAGGCAGTCATGCCGGCAGGCCGCCGCCTTCCAGCACCAGCGGCGTGGCCGCACCAAAGTGTGCATAAGACACCCAAAATCAGAAGAAAACGGTGCTCATACGCACACTATGCGGGCGGGCTAAAGACCAAGCGTGAAAGGAAAATCTGGTGGAGCTAAGGGGACTCGAACCCCTAACCCCCTGCTTGCAAAGCAGGTGCGCTACCAATTGCGCCATAGCCCCTAAGATTCCGGCGCGGGATCCGGAACGTGGTGCCAACGAGAATGCTCATCCATCACGTGCACGAGGGCAGCGACAGCACAACATCCAGCAGCAAGCGAACCGAGGAAGAAACCAACCCGTTTCATAACCCTCCTCGTAACCGTGGGCCTAGATGGACTCGAACCATCGACCTCAGTCTTATCAGGACTGCGCTCTAACCAACTGAGCTATAGGCCCGGTGACCACATGAGTTTACACCGGCGAGCCGCCGTTTCCAAATCGTTTCGCTTGCGGTTCGCGTCACACTTGTCAGCTCAGCCGCAGCAGCCGGCGCAGCGGCACCCCGAGCCAGGGAGTCACCAGGCGGATGGCCGGGCCGGTAAGCACCGCCGCCGCCAGGGTACCTTCGCGCACGCCCACGAGCTCCCCGAGCACCGCGAACGACAATGCGGTGGCCAGAGCAACCAGGGCGGCGTCGTTATAGACCTTGATGGCACCGAAATTAGTCCAGCGATGCACACCGAAGCGGCGCACTGTTTTTCGGTAGATCGCGATGACCACGCCTTCGCCGGCGTTGACGACCGCCCCGGAGCTCACTTCCACGCAGATTCCCACCGCGAGCACCGCTACCCCGCCTAGGCACAGCAGCCACTGCTGGGTGTAGCTCGCATACGTGATCGGGCCGAGGATCGCGCCGGCCGCGTCGATGCCGGTCGCCATGAGCAGGGCCATCGGTAATTGCAGAAATTCCAGCGGCGGGAATTCGCGGCGCAGCAAAGCCAGCTGGATCGCGATGAAGACCACGTGCATGCACCCGGTCAGGGTGCCCACCGAGATCGGCGTCATGCGCGAAACCACGTAAGGGAGCGAAGAAATTGGCGAGGTACCCAGGTCGGAGGCAATAGCCAGCTGAATACCGAAGCCCATAATGAACAGGCCTAGGGCCAGCACCAGGTAGCGGATAACCCACAGCCACCACGGGGCGAGCGCCCTACTCATCGGTGACTGTCAAGCGCAGTCCTCCCACCAGAGCCGCGAAGAGGTTATAGATCAGCGCCGCGATCGCGGAGAGCGCGGTCAGAAGCACAATATGAATAATCCCCACCAGCACGGCGAAAGCCATCCAGCGGCCAAATTCCATGTATTCGCCCACTCGCAGCAATTCTTCATTGCCGAGGGTCTCAAATAGATCCGACATCTGGGAGAACACGTGCATGCCGTCCAGCACGAACCAGATGAGCATCATCGCGATCACGATCATCACGCCAATCGCCACGGACAGCAGGAAGCCGATTTTCATGGCGGACATCGGCTCCACCTTGGCGATGGTCATCCGGATCCGGCGAATGCCCACGGTTTGCTTCGCGGGAGCAGCACCTTCCGGGGCGGAAACCCGCGAGTAAGCGCTGGCCCGATGCCCGGTAGCTGCCCCGCCCGCGGCCGGGCCAGCTGATCCGCTGGCGGCCCGTGCCGGGGCGCCAGCGGCGCCGTCGTACTGCATAGCTGAATGCGCCGGCACGGAAGCAGTAGAAGCAGCCGGACCGGTGTGGCCCTCCGCTGCCGCGGGCATGGCCCCGCGCACCCGGGTTGCCTCCAGCCCCGCGCCCTCACGCCCGCGGCCGGGCCCGCGTTCCGGAGTGTGTTGTGTATCTGTCATCTCAGTTCTCCAAGGTTTCAGCGGCCGGTTCTGTAGATTCCGTAACTTCCGCAGCTGCCGGAGGTTCCGTCACCTCAGCAGCTTCCGAAGCTTCCGCGGATGCCTCCGCTGCCGGCTGCTCGCCTCCGGCGGGGACCTCTTCTTCGATCTCCACCTCAGCATTACGCGCGACAGCAATAATTCTGTCACCCTTATCGGGCCGCACGAAAGTAACGCCCTGGGTGTTGCGGCCGGTGAGCGACACTTCATCAACCGCGGCGCGCATCACCTTGCCCGATTCCATAATAGCGAGCACTTCGTCACCGCTGGACACCATGAGCGCGCCCACCAGATCCCCGCGGGCCTCGGTCAGCTTCGCCACCTTAATACCCATGCCGGCACGCCCCTGCACCCGGTATTCATCCGCGCTGGTCCGCTTGGCAAAGCCCTGTTCGGTCATCACGAATACCTGGGAGTCATCATGCACAACGTCCATGGTCAGCAAAGAATCATCCCCGCGGAATTTCATACCCGTCACGCCGGAAGCCGCCCGGCCCATCGGCCGCAACGCTTCCGCATCCGCG
This sequence comes from Actinotignum timonense, assembly GCF_030216305.1. GTDB lineage: Bacteria > Actinomycetota > Actinomycetes > Actinomycetales > Actinomycetaceae > Actinotignum > Actinotignum timonense_A. The sequence continues at coordinate 84,087 of NZ_JASOKT010000003.1, forward strand.
GTGAACCGCAAAGACATCCCGTGGCGGGAGACGAGCAGCAGGTCATCGGCCTCATCCACGAGGGAAGCGGCCACCACCTCATCGCTGGACCCATCCGCCAGCTCGCGCAGCTTAATCGCAATCAAACCGCCCGAGCGCGGAGAATCGTAATCCTGGAGCGGGGTCTTCTTCACCAGCCCAGACTTCGTGGCGAGCACCAGGTACTTCGCGTCCTCGTAACTGCGGATCGAACGCACCGCCGCTATCGTTTCCCCAGGCTGGAAGGCCAGCAGATTCGCCACGTGCTGGCCCTTCGCATCGCGCCCGCCTTCGGGAAGCTCGTAACCCTTGAGGCGGTACACCCGCCCCAGGTTCGTGAAGAACAAATGCCAATCGTGGGTGGAGGCAATCCCAAAGTGATCGACCACATCGTCCACGCGCAGCGAGGCCCCGCGGATCCCCTTGCCGCCGCGGTGTTGGGCGCGGTATTCACTCACCTTGGTGCGCTTGACGTAACCCGAGCGCGTGACCGTAACCACCACGTCCTCTTCGGGGATGAGGTCTTCCACGCTCATCTCCCCGTCGTAAGGAAGGATGGTGGTGCGCCGCTCATCACCGTACTTATCGGTAATGGCCTGGAGTTCTTCGGAAATAATGGAGCGCTGGCGATCCTCGGAAGCCAGAATCCCGCGGTAATCCTCCACGAGGGCCCGCTTTTCTTCGTATTCATCCAGGATCTTCTGGCGCTCCAGGGCGGCCAGGCGGCGCAGCTGCATTTCCAGAATCGCATTGGCCTGGTCCTCATCAATATCGAGGAGTTCCATGAGGCCGGTGCGGGCCACATCCACCGTGGCCGACGCCCGAATCAGCGCAATAACTTCATCGAGGGCATCGAGGGCCTTGAGGTAGCCCTCCAGAATATGCATGCGCTTGAGCGCCTCGTTGAGGCGGTATTCGGTGCGCCGGCGGATCACGTCCATCTGATGCGCAACCCAGTGCCGCACGAAACCGTCCAGGGAAAGCGTGCGCGGCACCCCGTCCACCAGCGCCAACATATTCGCAGGGAAATTATTTTGCAGTTGCGTATGCTTGTAAAGATTATTGAGGACCACCTTCGGTACCGCGTCACGTTTAAGAACGACGACGATCCGCTGGCCGGCCCGCCCGGAGGTCTCATCACGAATATCAGCAATGCCCGGGAGGCGGCCATCCTTGATGCCCTCCACCATTTTGTCCAGCAGCCGATCCGGATTGACCTGGTAAGGCAGATCGGTGATGACCAGGCAGGTGCGGCCCCCGATCTCATCGACTTCCACCACGGCGCGCTGGGTGATGGACCCGCGCCCGGTCCGGTAGGCATCCTCGATACCGCGGGTTCCCAGGATCGTTGCCCCGGTGGGGAAATCCGGGCCCTTGATACGGCGCATGAGCTCGCCCAGGAGTTCTTCCCGGGAGGTATCCGGGTGGGCGAGGTACCACTGCACGCCGTCATTCACTTCGCGCAGGTTATGCGGGGGGATGCGGGTGGCCATACCCACCGCGATACCTTCGGAGCCGTTGACTAGCAGATTCGGGAATCGGGAGGTGAGGATGGTCGGTTCCATGAGCGAGCCATCGTAATTCGGCTCGAAATCAACTGTATTTTCCTTGATATCCCGCACCATTTCCAGGGCGAGGGGAGCCATGCGCGCTTCCGTGTAGCGCGGGGCGGCCGCCCCCAGATCACCGGAGGTACCGAAGTTACCCTGGCCGGAAACCAGCGGGTAGCGCATGGACCAGGGTTGGGCCAGGCGCACCATCGTGTCATAAATCGCGGCGTCGCCGTGGGGGTGGTAATGCCCCATAACATCGCCCACGATTTTCGCTGACTTGGAGAAGGAGGAATCTGGCCGGTATCCGCCGTCGTACATCGCGTAGATAACGCGCCGATGCACGGGCTTGAGGCCGTCGCGCACGTCCGGCAGCGCGCGACCCACAATAACGGACATGGCGTAATCGAGGTAGGAACTCTCCATTTCGCGCTGGAGATCCACCTCCATAATCGCGCCGTGATTATACGTGGACGTCGTTTCGCTTTCGCTCATAATGATGACAAATCCTAGATATCGAGGAAGCGCACGTCGTGCGCATTACGTTGAATGAAGCCGCGGCGAGAATCCACATCTTCGCCCATAAGAACACTGAAGGTTTCATCTGTTGCGGCGGCCTCCCCGATGGAGACCTGCTTGAGGGTGCGGAATTCCGGATTCATGGTGGTATCCCACAGTTCCTCCGCGTTCATTTCACCCAGACCCTTGTAGCGCTGGATGCGCTGGGATTCTTCGCGGGGTAGCCGCCAGCCGTTGGCTTTGCCTTCTTCGAGCACCTCATCGCGTTCCCGATCCGAGAACACGTAGGAATGGGGGGCGTTCGTCCACTTGATGCGGTAGAGCGGGGGCATGGCCAGGAAGACGTGCCCGGCTTCGATCAGCGGGCGCATATAGCGGTACACCAAGGTGAGCAGGAGGGTCGCGATATGCGAGCCGTCCACATCCGCATCGGCCATGAAAATGATCTTGTGGTAGCGCAGCTTATCGATATCGAATTCATCGCCGATGCCGGTGCCGAAAGCGGTGATGAGCGATTGGATGGTATCCGAGGAAAGTGCCCGATCCAGGCGGGCCTTTTCCACGTTGAGGATCTTGCCGCGGATGGGCATAATCGCCTGGTGCTCCGGATCGCGCCCGTTCACCGCGCTACCGCCGGCGGAATCACCCTCCACGATGAAAATTTCGCATTCCTCGGGTTTATTCGAGGTGCAATCCTTGAGCTTGCCGGGCATGGAAGCTGATTCCAGCACGGATTTGCGGCGGGTGGCTTCCCGGGCTTTGCGGGCCGCGGCGCGCGCGGCAAAAGCCTGGGTGCCCTTGCGGATAATTTCTTTGGCATCCGCGGGGTGGGAATCAAGCCAGTCGCTGAGCTGGGTGTACATCTGCTGCTGCACGAAAGTGCGCGCTTCGGTATTCCCGAGCTTGGTTTTGGTCTGGCCTTCAAACTGGGGGTTGCCCAATTTCACGGAGATCACCGCGGTGAGGCCTTCGCGCACATCATCACCGGAAAGATTCGGGTCTTTATCTTTGAGGAGCCCGTGTTCGCGCGCGTACTTATTGATTACCGAGGTGAGGGCGGAGCGGAAGCCTTCTTCGTGCATCCCGCCTTCGGTGGTGTTAATGGTATTCGCGAAGGTATTGACCGATTCGGAGTAGGCCGAGGTCCACTGCATGGCCACTTCTACTTCGATCTGCTTCTCATCATCTTCGGCTTCGAAGTAGATGATGTCGTTATTGATGATGTCCGATTTCTTCATCGAGTTGAGGAATTTGACGTAGTCAAGCAGCCCGCCGGAATAGCAATAGGACACTTCGCGCTTGGCCGGGACCTCCGCGGCGGTTTCGCCTTCCGCCCCGGTGACTTCATCGCCTTCCGAGGTAGCAGAGCGGCGCTCATCAATAAGGTTGATACGCAGGTTCTTATTGAGGAAAGCCATCTGGTGGAAACGCTTACGCAGCGTTTCGAAATCATAATCCGTGGTTTCGAAAATATCCGGATTGGCCCAGAAAGTTTGGGTGGTTCCCGTTTCGGTGGTTTCTTCCCCGCGTTCCAGCTCCCGGGTGGGTACCCCGTTTTCGTAGGCGATGCGCCATACGTAGCCATCGCGTTTGACGATGGTTTCCATCCGGGTGGAGAGCGCATTCACCACGGACACACCCACGCCGTGCAGGCCGCCGGACACCGCGTAGCCGCCCTGGCCGAATTTACCGCCGGCGTGCAGCACGGTCATCACAACTTCCACCGCGGGGCGCCCTTCGGTGGGATGCATATCCACGGGAATACCACGCCCGTTATCTTCCACGCGCACCCCGCCATCTTCACGCAGAGTCACCGTGATGGTATCCGCGTAGCCGGCCAGCGCCTCATCGACCGAATTATCTACAACTTCGTAGACCAGGTGGTGCAGGCCGCGCTCCCCGGTGGAGCCGATATACATACCGGGGCGCTTGCGCACCGCCTCCAGACCTTCGAGGACGGTAATATTCGATGCGTCATAGGACTGATCGGGGGATACTTCGCCGACGTGATGCACAGGGCTCTGCGGGGCCGGGTTTTGCGGGGCCGAATTCTGCTGGGCCGAATTCTGCTCCGGCTGCGAGGCCGGGTTTTGTTCCGGCTGCTGCACCGGTTCGGGATGACTCGTTGTTTCCGACACGCGCGGAACACTCCTTCAGGCTAACTCTCAAAAATGGGCCTCTCCCGCATTGACCGCCGTTCTGGTAGGTACCTACGCTGGAGAGTCCCTCGTCTATTCTAGCCTATAAGCAGCTACGAAACTGAGACGGAGGACCGCTGTGCTGGAGATGTCCGAGCAAGAATTCGAGGAGGCGGTGGCCGATGCCATCGATCTGCTGCCCGAAGCTTTCCTCGCCTCCCTTCCCAATGTGGTGTTTTTGGTGGAGGAGGAGCCCGAACCCGATATGCTCCGCCCGGAAGATTACGATGAGGACGGCCTGCCCGCGGTACTCGGTTTTTACGACGGGGTAGCGCTCACCGAGCGCGGCGATGATGCCGGTTTACTTCCCGACCGCATCTTTATTTTCCGCGGCCCGCTCATGCGCTGGTGCGAAACACGCGAAGAATTGGTGGAGGAAATCGGGGTCACCATTATTCACGAGGTCGGGCATTTTTACGGTTTGGACGACGACGCCCTGCACGCCCTGGGCTGGGAATAGCCAACATCGGTGCGCCGGGCTAGCCGTAGGTATCGCGGGGTCCGCGGCCAGGAACCGAGAGCGGGCCGTGCTTCCAGCTGGGCCGATGCGGGCCCAAAATCACAATCTCCTTGACAATCCCCTCCCCTATTTCGGCGGCTATCCGCCCGGAAAGGGTAGCGAGGAGCGCGCGCATCTGAGTTTTCCATGAGGTAGAGGAGGCGCGCAGGGTGAGGACGCCGTCGTCGGAAAAATCTTCAATACGGCAGTGCCGCGCTACATTCGGTCCCACAATCGCATCCCAGCGCGCGGAAACGGAGGCGATATCGAGGTGGCTTTGCCAGCCGCGGTCGCGGATGGTGCGGGCCAGGAGTTCACCGATCGGATGCGGGTCGCGCCAGGAGGGCCGAGCCCCGGAACCCACATCGCCCCAGCCCGGGCCGGGGCTGGCCACCGGGTTACCAATGCGATCAGCAGCGCCGTTTTCGCCGGGCGCGCCCGCACCGCTCGCCGCTAGGTAGCGGGGCGCGGCGGCAGGGCGGCGAGTGCGCACATCCCCGCGCCGAAACGCCGCTTCCCGGGCGGCATCCAGGGCGTGGAGCGCGAAAAGATCGCCGGCATCACGCGCCATTGCCGGCCTCCTTGGTAATGGCGCTGCCGGAAGCTTCTTCCGTTATCGCGCTGCCGCGATCTTCTTCGGTAACCGCACCATCGCGAACCTCCCCGGTAATACTGCCGGCCGCGATATGGAGGCGGTCCCCGCGCAGGCTTTCGGGCAGGTCATCACCCACCGCGGCGGTCACAATCACCTGCTCGGCGCCGGCCACCAGCTCGGCCAGGCGCTCCCGGCGCCGAGCATCGAGTTCAGCAAAAACATCGTCGAGGAGGAGGATGGGTTCGCCATCTTCACTCAGTAATTTCCAGCAGGCCAGGCGCAGCGCGAGGGCGAAACTCCAGCTTTCCCCGTGGCTGGCATAGCCTTTGGCCGGCAGAGTACCCAAAGATAAGCGCAGGTCATCACGGTGCGGGCCCACCAGGTTCACGCCGCGCTCAATTTCTTGATCCCGGCGTTCATCCAGCTGGGAGCGCAGCAGAGCCCGGGCGGTTTCCACATCCCGCAGTGCTTCTTCGTGGGAGGTGACGGCGTGGCAGCTGGCAGCGTCGTCGTTTAAAAGCGCGGCGGCATCGGGCAGGCTGAAGGTGCCGCGCCACGCATTCGCCGCGTAATCGAGGCGGGCGTGCCCGCGGTTGCCGGAGACCACGTTGTACATCTCCGTGACGTACGGGCGCAGCCGCGCCACCAATTCGGCGCGGGCGGCCACGATCTGGGCGGCAAGCGCGGCTAGCTGCTCGTCCCACACATCAATCGCGGCGTGATCCACGGCTTTCCCGCGGCGGCGCGCAGCCCCGGCTGTTTTGAGGAGGGCGGCGCGCTGGCGGATCACCCGCTCGTATTCGCTTTTCACAGAAGCGAGCCGCGGGCGCAGCTGCACCATAAGGTCGTCCAAGAAAGCGCGCCGGACCGCCGGTTCGCCGCGCACAAGAGCCAAATCTTCGGGCGCGAAAAGCACCGCGCGAATCGTGCCCAGAATTTCTATCGGGCGCACGTTTCCGCGATTGAGCCGAGCCCGGTTAGCACGCCCGGCATAAATTTCGACTTCGACGGTGGTGGGCGATTCGCCGCGCAGCACTCGGGCCTGCACCACGCCGGCGGCCGCGCCCTGGCGGATCAGCGCATTATCGGAGGAGACCCGGTGGGAGGTGAGGGTGGCCAGGTAGCCGATGGCCTCCACCAGATTGGTTTTCCCCTGGCCGTTTTCGCCCACGAGGATGGTCACCCCGGGGCGGAAACGCGCCACTTCACGCCGGTAATTGCGAAAATCCGCCAGCGCTAAGTCAGAGATGTACACTCACACCCGCGCCTTAGGAGTAGGTGCGAATCGGCATGAGGAGGAGGCGGAACTCATCCGTATCGGAGCCGGTTTCTTCGGGCTGGCCAGTAATAACCGCCGGTTTCGTGGGGCTGGTGAAGGACAGGCGCACGAAAGGCGTATCCACCGCGGTCAGGCCGTCTTGCAGGTAGGCCGGGTTGAAAGCCATCGCGATATCTTCCCCGGTGAGGGTGGCCGGCAGGGCTTCACTGGTTTGCGCCGAATCGTTTTGACCGGCGTCCAAAACCACACTGCCTTCGCTGAAGCTCAGGCGCACCGCACTATTTTTTTCGACGACGAGCCGCGCACGCTTGATGGCATCGAGCAGCATAAGGCGATCAATTACGGCGTACCCATTGACGGTATCCGGGAAGAGGGCCCGCACCTGCGGGTAATCCCCGTCGATGAGGCGGGCCACGTTCTGGCGATCCGCGGCGCGGAAACCGATGAGGCCGGTACGGCCGGTGGTATCCAGGGTCATGCGCACATTACCCACCGAGCCGAGGGACTTGGCGATATCGGACAGGCGGCTGGCCCGCACCAGGATGCGCGCGGAAATCTGCGGATCTTCCGGTTCCCAGGTGAGGTTGGCGATGGCCAGGCGGTAGCGGTCCGTTGCCATGAGCGCAATATTTTCACCGTTGATTTCGATGCAGACCGAGACGAGAAGCGGGAGGGTGTCATCGGTGGAGGCGGCGGTGACGGCCTGGGCCACCGCGTGCTGCCAGGCCGCGCCGTCCACCACGCCGGAAACCCCATCGAGAGGCGGGGCGGCCGGGTAATCTTCCAGCGGCATCGAGGTCATCACCATGCGCGAGGAACCGCATTGCAGATCGAGTTTGGTGCCTTCAACCGTGAGGTCAATGGGCTTATTGGGCAGGGCGCGGGCGTATTCAGCCAGCAGGCGCCCATGCACCAAAATGGTTCCAGCTTCTTCCACATCCCCCGTGATTTCGGCATAGGAAGAAATATCGGGATCGTAGGAGGAAAGCGCAATGACACCGGTGTCTTTGGCTTCGATTTTGATCCCGGAGAGGATGGGCAGCGAAGGGCGGGTGGGGATAGTGCGTGCCGTCCACGAGACGGCGTCCGCGAAGACATCGTGTTCAATCCGCAATTTCACAGCGAACCTTCCTCCCAATAACAAGAAACGTCTAGGGCTACTTTACGCGAGGGAGGGCCCGGAAGGAAAAGAATTTAGCGGCTTTGTAATTACACCAGTGTAATTTACGGGGTGCGGGTGCACCGGCCCTCGGCGACCGTTTGTTGTTCATGCGGGTGTTAATAGGTAGTGGTAGTAGTAGGTGCTGTGGACACTGTGGAAATGTGTTCGAAACGGCGTGAGCATGCGGATCTGGGCTGTGGATGAGCCTGTGGACGGTGCTGTGGATAATATCGGTTTTCGGGGGATGAGACACTTTGGGCTTTCGGCTATCCACCGCTAGATCTCGCCGATCCGCTTAATTTACGCCCGTGTCCACAGCTTATCCGCAAGCCCTGTGGATAGCGTTCGCGCAGGTAGTGTGGGTGAGGAAACGGGGCGGTTTGTGAGGCGGGCTGTGAGGCGCACGTGACATAGACGTGCCGGACTTGAAACATGACTTGGCTCATTTAGTCAGGTTTTTGGGAGCGGGCGCGCTGGAGCGGTGGAGGAAAACGCGGGAAAGCGCTGGAATAAGCCGAAAAGTCGCTTCGACGGTGGAGTGCGCTTAGTCAGGTGGCTGCGTCGTCGTACTAAAGTCGCACTAAACGTGCCGCACGGACGAAACGCGAGTTACAAAGTTACAGAGCTACTCCGCCTGGCTGGCGGCCTGCTTAATACGCACGGAGAGCTCGGAGACCTGGTTATAGGTGGTCTGCCGCTCGGCCATCTGCTTATCGATTTTGCGATACGCGTGCATGACGGTGGTGTGATCGCGCCCGCCGAAAAGCGAACCGATCTTCGGGAGGGACAGATCCGTCATTTCCCGGCACAGGTACATGGCGATCTGGCGCGCGGTCACCGGAATCCGGGAACGATCCGCGCTGGTCAGGTCATCAATCGTGATGGAGAAGTAATTCGCGGTCTGCGCCATGATGAGGCTCGGTTTAATATCCACCGAATCCGGATTGGTGATGAGATCCTTGAGAACCATCTCGGAGAGCGTAAGCGAAACCGGCTGCTTAGACAAATCCGCGAAGGCGGTGACCCGCCGCAGCGCCCCTTCCATTTCACGCACATTCGTGGTCATATGCGTGGCGATATATTCATGCACCTCGCGCGGCACACTAATGCCATCCACATGCGCTTTCTTCTCCAGAATGGCGATACGAGTTTCCAGATTCGGGCGGTCAATACTGGCCACCACCCCGGAATTGAAACGCGAGAGCATCCGCTCTTCAAAACCATTGAGCAGATTCGGCGCCACATCGGAGGTAATAACAATCTGCTTATTGGAATTCGTCAGGGCGTTGAACGTGTGGAAGAACTCCTCCACGGTGGTATCACGCCCGCCAATGAACTGGATATCGTCGATCAGCAAAATATCGACTTTGCGGAAAGAATCCTTGAATTCACTCTGCCGCCCGTCACGCACCGCGTTAATAAAAGCGTTGGTGAACTCTTCGGCGCTGATATAGCGCACGTGAATATTCGGGTAGAGCGAAATCGCATAATTCCCAATCGCGTGCATAAGATGCGTTTTCCCCATCCCGGAATCCGAGTAGAGAAACAGCGGATTATAGGTAGTCCCGGGCGCTTCCGAGACCGCTAGCGAGGTCGCAGTCGGAAAACGATTCGAATCCCCAATCACGAAATTATCGAAAGTGTATTTCGGGTTGAGCCCGGCGGCCGTAGACATCGCCGCAAACGACGGATCGGCCGAATTCCCGTAAATCTTTTCTTCCCCGGAAGCCATCGTTTGGGTGGCGAGCGAGGTCGGCGCGGTTGTTTCAACCGGCGCGGTTGCATGTGGTGCCGGCACGTGCGGTGCCGGTGTATGTGGCGCGCTTGCGTGGCTGGTATTGAGGGCCGACGGCGCAGCTGGGGCCACCGGCTCGCCCGGCGCATCAGGGAAAGCTCCCGGTTCCTCCAGGGTGAAATCCCGGTAGGTGGCGGACTTATTCCATTCCGAATCCGGGGAGAGCGCGGTGGGAGTTTCCGCCCGGCGCGGAGCCGGAGCAGCCTCAACGGGCCGAGATTCGCGGCGCTCAGCAGCCGGGAGCGGGGATTCATTCACGCTCGGATCAATGGAAATCACCAGGCGAATGCTGTGGCCCAGAATATTGGAGAGCGCCCCGGTCATGAGATCGGCAACGTGTTCCTCGATCCAGTTCTTCACGAACTCGGATCCCACCACGATCATAAAAATGTCCTCGGCGGTGGCCAGCGGGTGGGCCATGCGCACAAAGGCGGATTGCGAATCGGAGAGATCGCCCTGCATACGCAGCAATTCCAAGGCAGCAAGCCAAGCATCGCGCGCGGGGTTCATCTCCGCCATGACATCCTCCTGAGGACTCTTTCAAGAAAAAAGGGGGCGAGCCTCGCAGCCAGGTGATCCGAGCGCCGTTGATGATCACGACTGTAAGTTTCACGGTATCTGGTGAGGCCATGCCCTATCTGTCTGCCTATCGTAGGTGAATGACGCGCAACACGCTAACGAGTTATCCACAGGCTTCTCCACACCTGTGGAAATTACATCTCTGTTATTCACAGGTCACTTGCGCGCTGTGGAGCCTTAAAAACCTATCCTCAGATTTTTCCACAGATGTGTATAGGTCGAAAAAATTGCTTTGGTACGTGTTTTCTCACAGTGATCATCCTTGAGATAACGGTCACCGCGCGCTAAAAACCTTTGACTCACCGGCCTGATCTCGCGTAAAGTCATCTAGTCCATGCGTGGTTCAGCCGCGCGTCATTTGTCAAGAAGGGCCGCCACCGCTTGTGGATAAGCCCGTCAATATCTAGTGGAGGGGATCACCGTGGTTAAGCGGACTTTCCAGCCGAATAATCGCCGTCGCGCTAAGGTACACGGTTTCCGCAAGCGCATGTCGACCCGCGCGGGTCGCGCTGTTCTGGCAGCTCGCCGTCGCAAGGGTCGCGCCAAGATTTCGGCTCAGTAAATGCTTCCAGCCGTTCACCGCATGCGGAGTTCGGCGGATTTCGACTCGGCCTTTTCCGGAGCGCGCGGCTCTGCCCGGCGCGTCCAAGTCATCCTCGGCTCCCAGTCGGAATCGACCCTAACCGGCCCTCACCCTGTGCGGGTCGGTTTTGTCGTATCCAAAGCTGTGGGAAATTCCGTGGTGCGGCATCGGGTATACCGGCAACTGCGCCACCTCATGCGTGCGCGCCTAAGTTTTTTCGACGACGGCGATCTCGTCGTCGTTCGAGCTTTTCCCGCCGCGGCGGGAAGCAGCAGCGCGCAACTCGGTGAGGACCTGGACCGCGCGCTAGCCAAGGCACGGGCGCAAGCAGCGCGCACGCACGAAACACGTGGGCACCAAAGCGCGGATCTAGCAGGGCATACGCAAACAGCACGCAAGCAAGAAACGCGGGCGGTGAACGCGTCATGACGCAAACGCCGGCAAGCGGACAACCGGAACGGCACGGCAAAGAAAGCATGCTGGTGCGGGCGGTGCGCTGGTACCAACGCACAATCTCAGCCGCGCGCCCGCCGCGATGCCGCTACGCACCGAGCTGTTCGGCCTATGCGATACAAGCCATACAGATTCACGGGACCGGCAAAGGTACACTTTTAACCGTGTGGCGCTTGCTACGGTGCAACCCGCTGACGAAGGGCGGCGTAGACAGAGTGCCACCGCCGGGTCAGTGGCCAAGCAAACCATTGGACCAAGATGAGCTTCTCGAGCTTTACGCCAAAGAAGACGCCTTAGACGATACGAACAACGCTACGGGCAATCCCAAGCGGGAACACCCAGCAGCGTGAGGAGAAACTAAGTGGATACAATTCTCGCTCCGTTTATGTGGGCGGTCTCGTGGGTGATGTACGGCATCCACGAAGGACTCGTACTCCTGGGAATGAACCAGGGCGCCGGGCCGGCGTGGGTCTGCGCCATTATCGGCTTGACCATTGTGGTTCGTCTGCTCATCTTGCCGCTGTATAACCGGCAGATTCGCGCTTCGCGGGCAATGCAGGTGCTGCAACCCGATATCCAGAAGCTGCAGAAGAAGTACAAGGGGAAGCGCGACCAGGTGTCCATGCAGCGCCAGCAGGAAGAACTGCAGGCGCTTTACCGCAAACACGGGGCCTCCCCCATGGCATCCTGCTGGCCGATGCTGGTGCAGATGCCGATTCTCTTCTCCCTGTACCGGGTGCTGATTAACTTCCCCTCCATCGCTAATGGTAAGCGCGGGCCCATTGGGCCGATCACCCAGCCGGTGGCGCAGTCCTTTGAGGAGACCACCTTCTTTGGCGCTCCCATGTCGGCCACCATTTCAACCGCGGGCCAATTTGCCAATGCCACGCAGGTACGGATTGTCGCCGTCGTTCTGGTGATCATCATGATCCTCAGTATGTTCTGGACGCAGCGTCAGCTCATGACGAAGAATATGCCGGAACAGAAGGATCCGAATAACGCGGCCCTGCGCATGCAGCGCATGATGCTTTACGGCATGCCGCTGATCTATGTGTTCTCCGGCGCGGTGTTCCCGGTGGGTGTGCTCATCTACTGGTGCGCCGGCAACCTGTGGAATATGGGTCAGCAGAGCTGGTTCATTCGCCATAATCCCACGCCCGGTTCGCGTGCCTATATTGAGCGGGAAAAGCGGATCCTGGAAAAGCGCAAGCGCAAGGGTCTCACCGATGAGGAAATTGCCGAACTGGAAGCTGAGGAGCAGAAGGGCGGCCAGCGTTACCAGCCGATGAGCAAGGAACGCGCGAAAAAAGCCGGGCTGAGTCCGGATGCTTATATGCCGCGCCCCGCGGATGAGGACGAGGACGATAAGCCCGTCGTCGGCAAAGATGGTTTGACGGATGAAGAACGCGCCCGTAAGCGCTACGAACGCCGCCAGGCCGAACGGGCTCGGGCCCGCGCCAAGAAGAATAAGAAAAACCGAGGGAAATAACACCCGGCTACCGGCGTAGAACAAGCTAAACTTAGTCAAAGAAAAGGAACGGACGGGTTGCGCAAAATCTTGGCAGCCCCAGAAGGGGATCCCCCGGATACCAGGAGAAAGAATGAGCGAAACGTCTGAGGATATTAAGAAGCTTGATCGCGAAGGCGATATTGCGGCTGACTACCTCGAAGAACTGCTGGATATTGCTGATCTCGACGGCGATATTGATATCTCGATTGACGAAGATCGTGCCACGATCGCCATTGTCACCGAGGGTGAAGCCGATGAGCGGCTGCGCCGCCTGGTGGGCCGGCACGGTGCCACTCTCAACGCGCTCCAGGATCTGACCCGCCTCGCGGTTCAGGAAAAGACCGGGGAACGCTCGCGGCTCATGCTGGATATTGCGGGTTATCGCGATGAACGGCGCGCCAAGATTGAGGAAATTGCCGCGGAAGCGATCCGCGAGGTGCAGGAAACTGGCGATGAAATTGAGCTGGATCCCATGAATCCCTTTGAGCGTAAGGTTGTGCACGACGCCGCTGCCGCCGCCGGGCTCGTTTCTGATTCCGAAGGTGTGGGTGCCGGGCGTCACGTGGTCATCAAGCCCGCGGACGAAGACTAAGGCGAGGATTAATACGCATATATGGCGGAAGAACATCCTGTGATCGAGGTTCCTCCTGCCGCCGGTGCCGAGCATTTCGGCACGGCGACATGGGGAACCTTGCTTCATTTTGCGCGCCTGCTCGAAGAAGAAGGCGAGGTGCGCGGGCTTGTGGGGCCGCGCGAACTGGGCCGCTTGTGGTCCCGGCACCTGCTCAATTCCCTCGCTATTGAGGAGTTCATTCCGGCGAACGCCACGGTGGGCGATGTGGGTTCCGGTGCCGGTTTTCCCGGAATTGTGTTGGCGATTGTGCGGCCGGACGTGACCGTGACCCTGATCGAATCCATGGAGCGGCGCACCGAATGGCTGCGCTACGCGGTGGGCGAGCTGGGCTTGCAGAACGTGAAGGTGCGGACCGCCCGCGCAGAACAGTTGAAAGGTCGGTTTGCGGCGGATATTGTGACCGCCCGTGCCGTCGCGGCACTTAAGAAATTACTGCCGTGGACGATGCCGCTGGTCAAACCTGGCGGACGCCTGGTCGCCCTTAAGGGCGAGCGTGCCGCCCAAGAAATTAACGACGCCGCAGCGCAGTTGCAGCGTTACGGCGCTGCGGAGGTTGCGGTTCATACTGTGGTGCCCTTCGGAACAGACGAGGCTACTCGAGTGGTCGAGGTGGTCAAGAAGGTTTCGTAGCTCAGGCGGGCGTGTTGCTGGGTTGATGGGTTACTGGGCTTGAGAACTTGGTTGTTCACGACGTAGTTTTCCGGGGCTTAGTTGTGAGGCCCGGTTTTATAAGGGATGTGTGCTGGATTTATACGGGACGTGTTCTGATTCGGCCAGGTCTATCGAACATACGTTCGTGATGTGTGGCGCTTGTGGATAACGCGCGTGATGCAGATGACGGCGGCGCAGAGACGGCCTGATACCGGCTAGAATGTTCTGAGGTAAGGAGGGCGTTATTTATGAGTGATCCCCGTAAAAAAGTTGGACGTCGTGCTGCGCCGAGTTCGGCACCTTCGCCTGCACCACAGGATCGGGACACTCCGATCGCCCGCGAACTTCGGGAGGATTTTAAGCGCCTCAAGAAGGTCAAGGCGAGTAAATTCCAGAAGCCGGAACATACCCGCGTTGTTGCAGTGACGAATCAAAAGGGTGGCGTCGGTAAAACCACCACTGCTGTGAATATGGCTGCTGCCCTTGCTCTCAACGGAATGCGGGTCTTGCTGGTCGATGCGGATGCGCAGGGGAATGCCTCCACTGGCTTAGGTATTAGCCCACAGGAAGAACGCAACGACGTTTATGAAGTTTTTAAAGGCGAAGCACGGCTCGAGGATGTTCTTATTCAGCTCGAGGATATTCCGAATCTCTACGTGGCTCCGTCGAGTATTACTTTGGCAGCCGTTGACTTTGAATTAGGCCAGGTGCCAGGGCGTTATTCTATTTTGCGCGACGCGATCCGGGAAACAATGGATAGTTTCGCGGCGCAGGGCAAGGCTTTTGACTTTGTATTTATTGATTGCCCGCCGAGTATGGCGCTGTTGCCAGTGAGTGCGCTGGTGGCTGCTGATGAGGTGCTGGTACCGATTCAGGCGGAATTTTATGCGCTCCAGGGTGTGGCTCAATTAGTGCAGACGGTTGAGGATGTGCGCTCATCTCGGAATGAGAAGCTACATATCTCGGCGTTTATTGTGACGATGGTGGATACCCGCACAAATCTGGCGAAGGATGTATCCGAGGAAGTGCGTTCGCACTTCGGTGACCGGGTGCTTCATACGGAGATTCCTCGGTCCGTGGCCGCTGCGGAAGCGCCGTCCTTCGGGAAGAGTGTACTCACCCACGATCCCCGAAATCGTGCCGCTATTGCCTATCTTGCGGCAGCAAAAGAATTTTCAGCTCTCTCATAGTTAGGATCCATCGTGGCAACTCGCAAACGGCGTGGTTTAGGCAGTGGACTCGGTGCCCTCATTCCACCGGAACAGGCAGAGAATACCGAAAGCCCTATTGATATCTTTTTCGGTACCGTGAAGAAGAAGGACTCGGGTTCGCGGGAGGCGGCGGGCTCACGGCAGCACGAAGATTCTCAACAGGACGAGGTTAACCCCCTAGATCTTGGATATGGCACGGCGGACGAGAATGTTTCACGTGAAACATCGGGTGGTTCTAAGCGTGTGGCTTCGAAACCATCGGGTGCTGCATCTAAGAAGAAGGTGGCCGGCAAGAAGACTCAGGTCAGTAATGGGCCGGTCGAGACCCCACATGGTGTAGTCGAATCACAGGGAGTGATAACTGGAGCGAAGGCTGTTGGAGCTGAGGGTACTAAGGTAACCGAGGAAACTCCCGTAGTTGAGGCTGACGCTGTTGCGGCGAGGACTTACGGTGTCGCGGGGACTGACGCAGCGGAGCCGAGCAATGTTTCACGTGAAACATCGGAAGATGACCTCGTTGCCGTGCCGGGTGCTACCTACGGCGAGATTGATGTCAATGTCATCGTTCCTAATCGAGCACAGCCTCGTACCAATTTCGATGATGACGATTTAGAGGAACTCGCACAGTCCATTAAAGAAGTGGGTGTTCTTCAACCCATTGTTATTCGCCCACTTAGTGAGCCTTTGGATAACCATTCGGAGGCCCGATATGAACTCATTATGGGCGAGCGGCGCTGGCGTGCTACCCAACGGGCGGGCTTGACTCATATTCCCGCGATTATTCGGCGCACTTCTGATGAAGATTTGCTCCGTGATGCCCTTCTTGAGAATCTGCATCGAGCTGATCTCAACCCGTTGGAAGAAGCAGCTGCCTATCAGCAGTTACTCGAGGACTTCCAATGCACACAAGATGAGCTGGCGAAGAGGATTGCTCGCTCACGCCCCCAGATCACTAACACCTTGCGACTTTTGAAACTTCCTGCCTTGGTGCAGCGCCGGGTGGCAGCGGGCGTGCTGTCGTCCGGGCACGCGCGTGCCTTGCTTGGTCTTGCCGACGCTGGTGCGATGGAGCGGCTGGCGCAGCGAATTGTGGCAGAAGGATTGTCCGTCCGAGCTGTTGAGGAGATCGTTGCTCTTGGCGATGAATCCACCCCAGCTTCTGTTCGCCGAGTTCGTGTGAAGCGCTATGAAAACGAATTGAGTTCGGTAGCAACGCAATTGGGCGACCGGCTCAATACTCGCGTGAAGGTTGATATGGGTCGCACGAAGGGCACTATGCGCATTGACTTCGGTTCACTTGAGGATCTCAATCGCATTTTGAGTGTGCTGGCGCCGGATGTTGCCGGTGTAGATATTCCTGAAGGAGAAACCGACAAAGAATAGACGGCAGATCTTTCTATAGGGGGCAATGTTTCACGTGAAACATTGCCCCGTTTTCTTATTCACACACAGGTCCTTTATGCGGGGTAGCTACTATCAGCCATGGCTGGAAAGTAATCGAGAAACTACGCATGACTCATGCAACTTTAGTGACCCAGTATGCGTAGGTTTATATAGGTTTGTGGAGTGATCTGAGCGCCGGTATGGTGCTGTTACAAATATTGGCGACGCTGTTGACGACGGTCGAAAAGTAGCCCAGGACCAACGGTTGAAAAGTAGCCCGATGGAGAAGGACTGGATAGAGGAATTCCACTGCAGGATGTTTCACGTGAAACATCCTGGCCAACAAATTACCTAGCTCGACTCATTGAGTTTTGAGCGAGTGCTGCAGCGAGACTGCATTGCGCGAAGGGTAGGTCGAATATACATTTTGCCAGCGGCAACGCGTCATTAATACCGCTCTAATCGAGCAATTGAACAGTGCTCCTAGCATTGCGGAAACGAAAGCGGGCAATGTTTCACGTGAAACATTGCCCGCTGCTTGGAGACTTTCCTGGAGTTCCTATGCCGCTACTTCGCCATTTCAGGGAGGTCTTCCGGCTCGCTGACATCCCGATCCGCTGCGCGGTGCAGGATTTGCAGGTAGAGCGATTCGGGGCTGGTCCCATTCTCGCGCGCATATGCTTCAACAGCTTGGGGAAGCAGTGAAGTCTCCGTCATTCCCGGTGCGATATTCACATCGATGACATACGGAGTATCTTCTTTCACGATGAGGTCAATCCGGGAAACATCGCGAAGTCGGAGGGTGGTATGCGCCATGAGCGCGGCTTCGGTAACCCGTGCCTCTTCCTCATCGGAAAGACGAGCGGGTACATAGTACTTAGCGCGACCGGCGAAGTAGCGCGCGTCGTAATCATAAGGTCCATCGGTTTCGATTTCGACTGGAGGAAGCGCGATAGGCCCTTCCGGCCCGTCAATAACCGAAACGGAAACTTCCGTTCCATCGATAAAGGTTTCGACATGCGCTTCTTCCCCGTAGGCGAAGCAATCGACCATCGCCCGGGGGAGGTCCCCTGGCTTATCAACAATGGTCACACCCAGTGCTGACCCGCCCAAATTCGGCTTCACCACCAGCGGGAATTCATAGCGTTCCCCGAGAAGATCAAGAATGGGTGCGACCCCAACCTCGCGGAAAAGAGCTTCCGGGAAGCTGACCGACCACGGCACGGCAAGCCCGGCGTGGCGCAAAAGCGATTGTGCGACCGTTTTATTAGAAGCGATTCGCGCGGCGTTCGCCGTCGACCCTACAAAACGGTACCCGCTGAGAGAAAGCAGATCTTGAAGAGCTCCGTCTTCCCCGGTCGCGCCGTGCACCAACGGCCACACGACCGTAGGATTCATGGAGCTGAGGCGCTGAAGCAGGGTTGCATCAACATCGAGAACCTTGACCTGCGCGCCCGCTTCCCGCAGGAGTGTGGCGACCCGACGCCCCGAACTCAGCGACACATCGCGTTCGTGCGTGAGACCACCGGCAAGAATAGCAACGGTAAGAATATTGTCCATTTTCCCTCCGGACTTCACTCTACTCATCAGTGATGAGAACCGATAGCAATCGAATTACTTCGTTGCCTGTGGCGAGGAATCATCCACGCCGAACATCTGGACTAAATCATTTTCTTGGCTAATAACTTCGCCAAGCCTGCGCACGCCCTCGGTAATGCGTTCCGGGGTGGGATAGCAGAAGGACAGGCGCATATGGTCGCTACCCTGGCCGTCGGCAAAGAAAGCAGTGCCGGAAACATACGCGACGAGGTTCTTCACCGCGCGGGGAAGCATTTCATGCGCATTGAGGCCGCCGGGCAGTTTGACCCAGGTATAGAAGCCACCGCGCGGCTTATTCCACGTGCACATGGGCATGTATTTTTCGAGCGCGGCCTGCATAGCCTGCCCCCGCTCGGCGTACATGCCGCGGTATTCCTTGACCTGCTGATACCAGTCATAGGTTCGCAAATACTCGGCGATAGCGAGCTGGCCGAAGGTGGTTGGACACAGGATCGCATTTTCCGCGGCGAGGGTGAGACGCGCGCTGAGCGCGGCCGGGGCCAACGCCCAACCCACCCGGAACCCAGGCGCGAAGGTCTTGGAGAAAGATCCCAGGTATACAACACCATCCGGGTTGAAGGTCTGGATGGCGGGAATCGGATCGCCGTCAAAACCAAGCAGACCATAGGGATTATCTTCCACGATAAGAACATGGTGTTTATCGCAGATCTCGGCAATGCGCCGGCGGCGTTCCTCAGATTGGCTCACGCCGGCTGGGTTATGGAAATTGGGGATGGTGTACAGGAATTTGATGGGCTTCCCGACGGCTTCCAAATCCTTGATGGTTTCCTCAAGCTGTTCCGGAATCAGGCCGTTGGCATCCATCTCCACGTGCACCACATGGGCTTGGTAGGCCCGGAAAGTTCCCAGCGCCCCAACATAGGAAGGAGCTTCGGCAATAACAACATCGCCCGGGTTAATGAAAATTTGGGAAACAAGATCGAGAGCCTGCTGGCTGCCGGTCGTAATATTGATATCGTCCGGATGGGCGCGAATACCTTCGGGCCGCATGACCTCCACGATCATTTCGCGGAGCTCTTCAGTGCCCTGGCCACCGCCGTACTGTAGCATCTTGGCGCCGTTATTCCGGATGAGCCGCGCGGTCATCTCCGCGAGGAAGTCCAGAGGTAGCCCGCTAATATTAGGCATTCCGCCTGCAAGAGACACAACTTCAGGGCGATTTGCAACTGCGAAAAGCTGACGAACCTCAGATTGCTTCATTCCTAAAGCTCGATCAGCATAGACATTGTACCATGGATCAAGTCTGGTAAATCCGGGACCGGCGTGCTGCTCGCCCATACGTTCTCCTTCTCTTTTAACACACTAAGTGTGCCACGCTCGGGGCCGTGATAAAACAATCTCCGCTGGTGTGCTTTGTGCATCACTCAATCGCGGGGCAGCCACGGGATGGCCACAAGACAACCACGGGACTACCGCGGAGCTACCGTAGAACTATCGCCGGCCCGGACGTGTGAGTCCTATGGGGTAGTAGCGTACCCGCAAAGAAAGGCCCGTGTCAGCACTGCGTTTATTCGGAAGCCGAGAGTTTCCCGAGTTTCCCGAGTTTCTCGACTTTCGCAAGTTTCGCGAGGCGGGGGAGCTGGTCCAGGAGTTTAGCGCGAATTTCAAGTTTGGGAACCAGCCCCGCGAACCGCGCATATTCCTTGCCCTGGTAGACAAGGAGCAGGGTCGGCAGCCATTCGAGCCGCGGGATAACAGAAGCGACTTCCTCCCACGGATTCGACGCGTGCGTTTCAGGAACGGCATCGTTCGTGGGGCCAGAATCCGAAGCGCCAGTATCAGTGGCGCGAGCATCGGTAAAGTCGGCTTTCGCGGGATCCCCATTCGCGTGCCCACAATCCGCCGGCTCATCTTCCGCGGGATCGATATCTCCATAACCCAGAGCGTGCTGAATTGCGTGGGTTACTTGCGCGGAGAGCTCGGAAAAATCGATCTGATGTTCCGGAAGGCCACCGGGCAGAATGTGCTGGGTCTCGGCATCCGCTCCGGTAGCAGCGGTGGTTTCGGAGTTGCGCCGCGGGCCCACGGGTGGCTGAGTGAGAACGTCCAGGTTGACGCACCATGCGTCGAAGCTTACGTCCGGTATTAAACGATGAAGGTCGACGACGCTCTCCTCGAAAATTACGCGCATTGGCCGATCATAGGGAACCCACGAAGCTGTATAGAGCAGCAAAGTTGGAACCATAGGTCGATACGTGGCCATGGCACCTCCTTCCGGCCGGGCGGGTGGAACCTTAGCAACCATCCTAAACGCGAACCGGCGAGGCGGATTTCTGATCCACCTCGCCGGTTTTCTAAATAAATAAGCAGTACCCCGCGCTGAATTACGCAGCGCTCCCACCTGCGGCAGCCTGCTGAGCTGCGAGGTTTTCAAGGTAGCGTTCTGCATCGAGAGCCGCCCGGCACCCGGTGCCAGCTGCGGAAATAGCCTGGCGGTAGTACCGATCCACGACATCCCCGCAGGCGAAAACTCCGGGAATCGAGGTTTCGGTGTGCGGGTGGTTCACGACGATATAGCCGCCGTCGTCCAATTTAAGCTGTCCCCCAAGAATTTCCGTACGCGGGAGGTGACCGATGGCCACGAAAAGGCCGGTCACATCGAGGTTCGAATCTTCCCCGGTCACGTTGTTGTGGAGGGTGAGCGCGTTCATGGAACCGCCGTCTTCCCCGCGAATATCGGTGATTTCGCTGTTCCAGTGCATGACGATCTTGGGGTCGGCCAGGAGGCGATCCGCCATGATCTTCGAGGCGCGCAGCTCATCGCGCCGGTGGATCACGTGTACCTTGGTCGCGAAGCGGGTGAGGAAGAGGGCGTCTGTGACGGCGCTATCCCCGCCGCCCACCACGGCGATTTCCTGATTCTTGAAGAAGAAGCCATCGCAGGTGGCGCAGTAGGAAACCCCGCGGGAGGCGAACATGGTCTCGCCATCCAGACCGAGCTTCTTGTAGGCCGACCCGAGAGCCAAGATGACCGTGCGGGCCCGGAATTCGGATTCATCGGTGCGCACGATCTTGACATCGCCGTTCAGGTCCATGGAGAGGGCGTCGTCGTACTCCATTTCGGCACCGAACTTTTCGGCCTGCTGCTGCATATTGGCCATGAGGTCGGGCCCGAAAATCCCATCTGGGAAGCCGGGGTAGTTTTCCACCTCGGTGGTGGTCATGAGTGCGCCACCGGCATCGATGGCGCCGCCGATCACCAGCGGCTTGAGGCCCGCGCGTGCGGTGTACAGCGCGGCGGTCCAGCCTGCCGGCCCCGATCCGACGATGATGACGTCACGAATATCGCTCTCGGTCATATTTCTCCTGTGTTCTTGTGAGTGAGCGTGCCGCGTTGCGCGAGCACACCGCTCCCCATCGGGCACATCATTGGATACAACGTCCCGGGGTGCATGGCTATTCCCAGCTGTCTGTCAACGCTGTCTGTCAACGCTGTCGATACAGCCCGTCTGTAAACACCGTTTATTTCACGGTGATCTCAGAAATCTGCAATTTGAACTGCCCAGCTGCATTCTTCGGCAATTCAGTGAACCACAACACCACGTGATCACTGTTTACTGGTGTTGGTGCAGTAAGCGTTGTTTTCGCGCTCATCGGGCCTTCGGTCACCACGGTGCCACCGCTGGGTTGATCCGCGGTGGTATCACGCCACTGCACATTCCCGCCCTGGCCGCTCAGCTGCAAGGTCACTTCCTTGACGGTGGAAGGCTTCGCCAAGCGCAGCTCAATCCCGACACCGTCCTTGAGCAGGCCGAACTTCGGATTGCGCAGGTATTCCCAACTGGCCCATTCCGTTGCCGGATTCTTGTCGATGGCCAGCGGGAGCGTCTTCGGATAATCCTCGTCTGCCTCGCTCTTCTGCGGGTTGAGAAGATTCGCCGAAACGATCTGCGGAGTGGCGGAGCTGGGCGTGGGCGCTGCACTCGCTCCCGGCTGGGCACCCGGGCCTTCCGAACCCGGCGCATCGGCCGAGGCAGAAGGCGCAGCGGAAATCACCGGCGGGCGGGTGGACACGTCCGTGGGCCGGAAGAATGTGGTCACCGCGAAATACAAAGCCACTGCGACCAGGCCAATGGCGCCCGCAACGATGAGCTTGGAGGAATCGAAAATGCGCGATCCGAGGGCCCGCCCGTTTTCCTCATCGGCGATAATCGGCCGCGAAGGAGCGGGCGGCCGAGTGGCCGGCTTGCGATCCCCGCGGGTGCGGGCAGCGACTTTCGCCGGAGCGGAACTCGCGCGCGCAGCCGCCGAAACCGAGTGAATACGTGACGCTGCCTGAGGTGCTGCGGGCGCGGGAGCTGTGGGCACGGGAGTGGCGGCTGCGGGAACGGCCGATGCAGCAGCTCCGGCCGCGGCGGCGGACTTATTCGCTCGCTCAGATTGGCCGGCGTCTTCCTCATCGCCGACGTTCATAATAGAACGCCGCTGCGGGCTCGCCCCGCTGTGAACACTGTTTATCGCAACCGTGGGAGCGGAATCGCGCTCGCGTTCCGCTGCGGCGGCTTCGCGTTCTGCGCTTTCGTGCCGAGCGGCTTCGCGTTCAGCAGCGGCACGCGCGGCGGCCTCATGTTCCGCCGCCTCACGTTCGCATTCTTCCAGCTCACGTTCCGCTTCGCGTAGCGAGGGGAAATGCGGCTGGAACCGCGGAGTTGCGGCATCCTGAGCGACGACGCCGCCACCGGCAGCATGACCACTGTGGCTATCGATGTTGATCGCGGGAGTTTCTTCAGTCTTGGTTTCACCACGATCGGCGTAAACAGTGTTTACTTCCGTTTCCTCGATGGGGGAATCCGGCGCTGAAGATTGCTCGGCATGAAGCTCCGATCCGGCTGGGGAGCTGGCCTCGGAATCCCGCTCGGTTTCCTCCTCATCGCGGAATTCCTCCGGGGAGACCCACTGCGGGTGGAGCTCTACTTCCGGAGCTGCGGTAATACCTAATTCGGTATCAACGTCGCCTTCGAAATTCGCCCCGGATACGCCCTCAGGATCCAATTCTTGGGATCCAATAGCGGAGGAGGCCGATGCGGCTGAAGGAGCCGCGGGAGTCTCATCAGCTTCGGACGTTTCATCGGCTTCGACTGGCTTACCAGGATCATCGGATCTCTCGCCGGTTTTGGAAGCCTCGCCAGAGTCACCAGATTCGCCCGGCCCGCCGAAGTCCCCAGCTTCACCAGCCTCACTCAACTCCGCCGCCTCGCCGGATGCACTGGTGGCAGCTGCGGCGTCGTCGTGCTCAGAATCTTCGGCGCCGAAGGAAACGTGACTGGAACCCAAGGTGACGCGGCCAATCGCGCCCCCGCGCACGTGCCCGCCCAGCGGGTCGAAACCGAAACGGGAATCCCCGCCGCCGGGCAGCTGCGGCGCTACCAGCACCGGATCGGGGAATTCCCGCAGGTCAGGCCGGTTGAACGGCACGAGGCTGCGCAATACCTCCCCGGGGGAAAGCAAGCGCTCCGGGGAAAGCGTGCGCCGGAAAACCTCCCGAATATCATCGGGCAGCGAATCATCGCGCGCCAGCGCCTCGAGGGTGGTCTCATCCGCCTGGGCGCCCTCAAGCAGGGTCGCCAGGAACAGCACCAGGTCCGCGGCCTCGGCGTTATTGAGGCTGGCCGGATCGTATTCATCCGTGCGCGCACCGGCCAGAGCTGCGTCAATACCGATGCCGTCCAGGTACACATCCCCGGCGTCGCCCACCCGCACCCGCGAGGGCGTAATACGCAAATGCCGCATACCGCGCCCGGAAACCTGGGTGAGAATCGCGGCGAGCTCGCACACCACAGCTTTGGCCTGCTCGGGCGCGAAACCCTCCCCGTGCACGTACCCGGTGAGCGAGGTACCCAACGGAATCTCGCTCACCACGAAATTTTCGCCGACGGAGAGCGTGCGCACGATATGCGCGTCGTCGAGCAACCCGGTGCGCCGCGCCGCGTCCAGCGCATCCGCGCGCGTGGGAATATCCCCGATGAGCAGCACCCGCACCGCGGTGCCGAGCGCGTCATCCACGGCGTACCACTGCTCGGTACCCGCAATATCGAGTTGCTCCTCGTACAAATTCTCCAGGCGGTAGCGACCGGCGAGAGTCATGCCCCTGGTTCCGATGGCGCTCACAGTTCCTCCTTGCCGTGCCTCGCGGCCACATTACTCCTATGGTATTTCGTGTTCCTCGCGCAGTTTATCGACGGCGCGCGGCCCGGCTTCTTCCGCCGCGCTAGCCTCACGTAAATTGTGGAGATGTTTTTCAGGGTCGACGCCGCCCGAACGCCGCCCGCTACGCAGGCTGCGTGCGATCCCACCGAGCAAGAGCACCCCGAGGAGTGTGCCAATAATATACGTTCCCGTGGTTTCCCAGCCGGCGCGCACCCGCACATTAATATCTTGCACCGCGCCGATCGCGGTGCCCACCGGGTCGGTGACCGCGGCCGTCACCGTGACATTCCCCGAGCCGGATGCCTGCACCGGCACCGCCACTGTGACGGAGGTGGCCGGCGGGATCGTTGCCGCAACGGGATCGGAGGGCACAATGCGGAAATCTTCGGCGCGCAATTCCACTACCGCGCCCACCGGAACGGGCAGCGAATTATGCACGTGCACGGGCAAATCCGCGTTTTCCGAAATGATGTTAATCGTGGAGGAGGGCTGCACCGTGACGGCACCGGCCATCTCCTCGGCGAGCTGCGTGAGCTGCGCGGATAGCTCCTCACGCTGCGCGTGGTGGTCGCGGAGCGCCACCCCCGCCAGTTGCGCGGCGTGATGGGTGACCGGCCCGGTGATACTAGCGGGTGCCGGGGTAAGAGCAGCGGTGGTGGAAATTGTGGTGACATGCGCATCGCCCCGGGCGACCATTGCCGCGGAAATCTCCCCGGGAAGCACGCGTTCCTCGGGAAGCTGGGCACACCCGGCCGCGGGCGCGTCAAGAAGATCCCCGGCCGCGGTGGGTGCCAACCACGGCGCACTCGTGAGCGCCCCGAGCGCGGCCCCGATATCGCGATCCGGCAGCGCCCCGGCCCGGGCTAGCGCCCCGCTTTCCGGCCGATCCACCAGCACTACCTGGGCGCGCGGCGCGGCGGGCAGTTCCCGGTAGGTGGCGGCCGACAGCGCGAGAGCTGTTTGGCGGGCGTCGATAGCGGAGAGCCGGCTCCCGGCAGCTTCCGGCAAACCTTCCCCACCCCCGGAGGCCAGCACATTTGCCTCATCCGAACTGGGCAAATAGCCCTGCACCAGGGCGGAGAGCACGCCGTCCGCGCGCAGCGCCGCGGCTTCATCCGCATCGGCGGTTTCGTTTGCATCGCCCGCGGCATCGTTTGCGCCGGCCG
Source organism: Actinotignum timonense (assembly GCF_030216305.1). GTDB lineage: Bacteria > Actinomycetota > Actinomycetes > Actinomycetales > Actinomycetaceae > Actinotignum > Actinotignum timonense_A. The sequence continues at coordinate 109,639 of NZ_JASOKT010000003.1, forward strand.
CGCCGCTCGCGGCACCCGCCCCGGACTCCTCCGCATCACCGCGAGCCTCGCTCAGCGAACACGTATCACTCCCGTCCGCGGCGAGCGGAATATTCACCCGCCCGCTCGGGCTGAGCCAGGAGGCGTGCGCCGCATCCACATCGGTGGTGATGAGCGCCGCGGCCCCCGCATCGCGCAGCGCCCGCGCGGTGGCCCGATCCACCCCCAGCGCCGTGACCGCAATATCGGAACGCGCCGCAAATCCGGAAGTCTGCGCCGCCTGCACCGCATCCTGCCGCGCCAGAGCGAGCTTATCCGCGCGCCCCGCATGGGTGAGCGCCGCGGCATCCACGTCCGCCCCCAAACCGAAGAACACGCTGGTCTCGGCCGCGGACGCAAAAGTTTGCAACGCGGCCCGCTCCGGATCACCCGCGATGAGCAGCGGATCAACGGCCGCGCTTACCCCCGGGTGCGCAAAATAGTTCAAAGTCTGCAAGCGATGGGGCAACTGCCCGGCCTCCGCCGCGGAACCCGAAGGCGAAGAGGGAGCCGAAGCCGTGGGCGTTTTATTCGGGGCCGACGGCGCAGCCGGGGAACTCGCCCCCTGCGAAACCGACGGCGCGGCTGGCGCGGCGCTCGCCGCCGGGTCGGCAGCGGACGTGGCGCTCGGCGTGGGCGTGCTTGCCGAAGCTGAAGCCGGAGCCGGCACCGCGGCCGGCGGCTGCGGGCTGGCCGAGGGCGCGGTGAGGCTGGTGTAGACCTGCTCCTCGAGGGCCGGGGCACTGCTCACATCGCTCAGGGAGCGCGTGATCGGCACAATTGCGCTGATGGGGGCTGGCGCGGCGTCGTCGCCCGGAGCAGTGACAATAAAACTACGGTCCGTGGCAGTTTCCCCGTCCACCACGGCACTCACCTGGACCCCGCGCGGCCCCCACTCGGCGGGAATCCGCTCCCGCGGAATCGAAAAGGTGACGCGGGTGGAAGTGCCCGGCGCAATATCCGCATCCGGGGTGAGGGTGTCATACAGGGCCAGGCCGGCGGGTTCCGCGCGCATGAAGCTGAGCACCGCGCTGCGCGAGGACGGTACGTAGCGCTGGATATAGAGCGAGACCGAATTGAGATGGCGGGTTTCCGTGGTGGAATTCGTCACGGTGGCGGTGAGGGTGAGGGTAGCGTCCGCGCCGAGCACCGGGGCGCCCACGTCCACGATCTCAACGCTGGGTGCGGCGGCCGGGCGCGCGGGAAGAACCTGACCCGGAAGAGCGTGCACGGGCGAATGTTGCGCGGGCGAATGTTGCGCGGGAAGCGCCTGCGCGGCTAAACCTTGCGCACCCGCCAACCCAATAGCACCCAGCGGCACCCAGGCCGCCACGGCCCCGGCAAGCGCGCCCCGCCACATCATTCCTCCCCCGCGAGAATCGCGCGGGCCGAGGCCACGATACGGCGTTCATTGGGATAGGCGAGGCGGGAGGCTACCCGATCCAGGCGCACCCACTCGGCCTTTTCCGCTTCGTGATCCGGGTCGTTATCAACAGTGATATGCCCGGACATCCCCTCCAATAAAAAGTGGTGCACAACTTTATGGACGCGGTGGTTGGTGCCGGAGAACCAGTAATCAATAGTGGCCAAATGCATGAGCACCCGCCCGGTAATCCCGGTTTCCTCCGCGATTTCCCGCACGGCGGCTTCTTCGGGTGTTTCATTACCTTCCAGGTGCCCCTTGGGCAGGCACCACTCCAGCCGCCCGCCGCGGTTGCGCCGCGCGATCACCGCCACGTAGGCCTTCCCGCCGCGCACCCCGATCACAATTCCCCCGGCACTCGTTTCGTTCACCACCGGAAGAGAGTGGCGCCGCGCAGAAGCCTGGTGCACGGCAGCGGCGCGCCTCCAGGATCTACGGCCCCCGAACTTGGAGGGCAACGGTGCTGACTTCGACATACCTCTAACACTACAACTAACGGTCAGGGCCCCCAGATGTGGCAACCTTTAAGGGTGACCACTTCTCAACAGACTCCGAAGACTCCAACAACGGACGATATGCCTCCGGGCCAGCGCCGCGCCCTCCTGCTCCTGGCAGGCCAGCGCGCCCTGGCGAATATCCCGGACGACATCTTGCAACTAGCTTCTATCTTCTCAGATCACGGCGAAGAATTGGCCCTCGTGGGCGGCCCGGTTCGCGATGCCTTCCTCGGCGCCCCCATTCACGACTTCGATTTGACCACCTCCGCCCGCCCGGAAACCACCGAAAAACTCCTCGCCCAGTGGGGAACCACCTGGGATATCGGGCGGGAATTTGGCACGGTGGGGGCGCGGCGCGGTGACGTCGTCGTCGAAGTAACAACGTACCGCTCCGATACGTACACCATCGGTTCGCGCAAACCCGATGTGGATTTTGGTGACAACCTCGAAGGTGACCTCACCCGGCGCGATTTCACCGTGAACGCGATGGCGGTGCGCCTGCCCAGCCTCGAACTGGTGGACCCGTGCGGCGGGGTGGATGACCTCCTCGCCGGGCAGCTGCGCACGCCGGTGACCGCGGCGCAGTCCTTCGATGACGATCCGCTGCGGATCATGCGGGCCGCGCGTTTCGCCGCGCAGCTGCGTTTCGATGTGGCTCCCGATGTGCTGCGGGCCATGGCCGATTACGCCGAGCGCTTGGAGATCGTCTCCCAGGAACGCATCCGCGCCGAACTGGAACGCCTCATGACCGCGCCCGCCCCGCGCCGCGGCATTGAGCTGCTGGTGTACACCGGGGTGGCCGAGCGCGTGCTGCCGGAAATCGCGGCGCTCACCGATACCGTGGACGCCCAGCACCGCCACAAGGACGTGTACCAGCACACCCTCCAGGTGGTTGATAACGCCATCGCGCTGGAGGATGAGGAGGTGCCCGGCCCGGATCTTATTTTGCGCCTGGCCGCGCTTTTCCACGATATCGGCAAGCCGGCCACCCGCCGTTTCGAAAGCGACGGTTCGGTCACGTTCCGCCACCACGATGTGGTGGGCGCGAAAATGACGCGCGCGCGCATGCGTGAACTGCGTTTTGATAAAACGACGACGAAAAGCGTGGCGCGGCTGGTCGAGCTGCACCTGCGGGCTTTCGGATTTGGCGAACACGACTGGACCGATAGCGCGGTACGGCGGTTCGTGCGCGATGCCGGGGAGCTCCTCCCGCGCCTGCTGCGCCTCATCCGCGCCGATATCACCTCCCAGAACCGGCGGCGGGTGGCGCGCCTGCACGCCGCGAATGACGAACTGGAACGCCGCATTATCGAGCTGCGCGAACGCGAGGAACTCGAGGCGGTGCGCCCCGATATTGACGGCACCCGCATTATGGAGCTGCTCGGCCTTGAGCCTGGCCCGCAGGTGGGCAAAGCCCGCCAGTACCTGCTCTCCCTGCGCCTGGACGAAGGCCCGCTGGGTGTGGAGGAAGCCGAAAAGCGCCTGCTGGAATGGTGGGACGCCCAGTGAAACTCGTTGGCGATCTGCGCTCCCTGGCCCGCTCGCGGGGCTTCCTCAAGCTGCTCTCGGTCCGGCTCGTCACCCAGTGCGGGGACGGCATGTTCCAAATCGGCCTGGCCTCGCTTTTCTTCTTCAACCCGGCCGCGAGCGCGGATGTGCACGGGGTGGCGCTGTCCCTCGTGGTGCTGCTGCTGCCCTTCTCCCTGGTGGGGCCTTTTACCGGTCCCTTTATTGACCGGTGGCGCCGCCGCCAAATCCTGGTGTACGGCAACCAGATCCGGGCCGCCCTCACGGCGGCGCTGGTGGTGACCACACTGGCGAATATCGTGTGGCTGACCTACGTGCTAGCCCTCGTGACCCTCGGGCTCAACCGGATTCTGCTGGCCTGCATGAGCGCGGGGCTGCCGAATGTGGTGGAGTCGCGCGAGCGGCTCCTGGTGGCGAATTCCCTGGTGCCGACCCTCGGGGGTGCCTCCACCGCGCTGGGCGCGATTCTCGCCTTCTTCCTGCGGCTGGCCCTGCCCGGGGAGGAGATGCAAAAAGTGGGGGCGCTGGTGTGTGCGCTGGCGCTCTACCTGGGCGGATCGGGGGTGGCGAGCCTGTTGGGGCGCGACGAGTTAGGCCCGCATACCCGCCCGCGCGGTTCGTTCGGCACCGCGCTGCTGGCGGCGGCGCGCGATCTGGTGGCGGCGCTACGCTACCTCATTGCCCGGCGCACCCCGGCCGCGGCCCTCACCACCATGTCCCTGCACCGTTTCGTATACGGAATGCAGCTCATCACCATCGTGCTGGCAGGCCGCAACCTCTACGCCGACCCGGCCAATGCCGACGCCGGCATCGCCTATTTCGGGATGCTGCTGGGCATGATGGTGCTCGGGCACGGGGTGTCGATCATCCTCACGCCCCTCGCCCACGAGCGCATGAGCCCGAGCTGGTGGGTGGTATGCGCGCTGGTGGGCGGCACCGCCGGGCAGGCAATTATCGCGGCCACCACGAATCTGACCTGGGTGATGGCCGGGCTCTTTATTTTCGGGATCGGGGTGCAGGGCGCCAAAATCGCGGTGGATACCATCGTGCAATCCGATACCGTGGATGAGTTCCGCGGCCGCGCCTTCTCCATTTACGACGTGCTTTTCAATATCTCGGAATGCATCGCCGCCGGGGTGGCGATTCTGGTGCTACCGACCATCGGGTGGTCGCGCGAAGTACAGCTCGCCCTCATCGTGATGGTGTGGTGCGTGGCCGGAGCGTACGCGCTGTTCGTGCGCGCCAGCGGCGGGCGGCCCGCTCCGGTCACGCCCTAGCCGCGGCTGTTCCGCGCTAACTGCGGTGGTTCCGTTCTAGCTGCCGCAGTTTCGCCCTGGCCGCCGCGTTTGTGGTACGACGCCGCCACCGCGGCCCGCGTGCTCCTTTCCCCGCGGGGCGCGGGAATCCGTGCGGAGCGCGGAAAACTGGCAAGATAAGAGGTAAATGACCCGGCGCGCATTCGCCACCGGGACTCCCACCAGGACGGAGGATCCTATGGCCGCCACTCGACCAGGTGATATTCCACGTGATCGCATTGCCCAGGCTATTAACACCCTGCCCACTCAGGTTGCGGGCTCCCGGGCGGGTAGCGATAGCGGCGGCGAGGAGAGCGCGGGAGGGGCGGCGTCGTCGGCCTTGGGTAAGGCAAGCGATGCGGAACATTCCGGTGGCGGTGAACACGGCGGCTCTGGCAACTCGGAGGCCAGCCGCGGCGCGGATTCAAGTAGCGGCGGGGATTTCGGGGTGAAGCTGCTGCACGCGGCGGCGCTCCTCACGATCGTATGCGTGGGCCTCTACCTCATTCACGATTTTGTGGGGCCGGTGTTCCTGGCCCTCACCCTGGTGCTGACGGTGCGCCCGGTGCATCGCCTGCTGCTGCGCCATCACGTGCCGCGGTGGCTGTCCGGAACGCTGACCGTCTCCATTATTGTGGTGGTGCTCCTCGCGGTGGTGGGTTTGACGGCGTGGTCGCTGGCCGGGCTGCCGCGCACCCTCATGAGCTACGAAGATAAATTCACCAAGCTCTTCCAGGACACCATGACCTGGCTGGAAAGCCTGGGGCTGAGCACCGATCAGCTCAGCCAGCGCCTGGGTGACGTGCTCAATATGGACACGATTATTTCGCTGCTCAGCCAGGCATCCGGGGCGCTCATGAGCGTGGGGAGCCTCATGTTTGTGCTGGCGCTCGCGATTTTCTTCATCACCATTGACACTCTGTCCGTGCCGGCGCGTGCCCATATTGTGCGTGATCACGATCCGGACCTCTACCGTGCCCTGGCCTCCTTCGAGGGGCGGGTGCGCCAATACTGGCTGGTGGCCACGCTTTTCGGGTTGCTGGTCTCCACCCTCAATTATTTCGTAATGATGTGGCTGGGCATTCCGCTGGCGCTGGCCTGGGCGCTGTGGACCTTCGTCACCAATTACATTCCGAATATTGGTTTTATCCTCGGCGTGATCCCGCCGGCGCTTATGGGGCTGGTGGATAGCGGGCCGGCTACCGCGCTGTGGATTCTGGTGATTTTCACTTTCCTCAACGTCACGATTCAGGGCGTGCTGCAGCCGAAGATCGTGGGAGATGCGGTGGGCTTGTCCACCACCGTCACGTTCCTATCGCTGCTGTTCTGGGCGGTGGTGCTCGGGCCGCTCGGAACTATTCTTGCTGTTCCGCTCACCCTGTTTGTCAAGGCGATTTTCGTGGATTCGTCGTCGCGTTCGCGCTGGGTGGAGGCTTTCCTGGTGCCCGAATCGAATGCGAAAACCCGGGCGGAACGCGGCATTTACGATCTTGATGAGCCGGTGCGGGAGATCTACCGGGATTTCACCTCGCGGGATTCCGAGGTGCGGACCAAGATGCGTGACCTGCGGAAGATTTCGCGGCGTCGTAAGAAAGGGATCCGCGGGTAGCTGCGGCTCCGGCGCCGCGCAACTGCGCTTCGGCGCGGGGCGGCGCGGTTCGCCGCAGGGGCGGCGGGCCGCAAGCGCCGCGGGTAGCTTGGACCACGCGGGTTAGCCACGAGCGCGTGACCTGAGGCAGACTAGATACGCGGCGCGACCACGCGCCGGTAGGGAGTAACGATGGCTGGAACGCGAACGGGTCGGACACAGAAAGGGCGCGCACGCACGCAAGCGGGGCGCAACGCCGCTCCCGCGGGGCGCGCCGGCGCGCGTCAGACCGAGGCACGCCGGGGCGGAACGCGGCAGGGCGGAACGCGGCAGGGCGGAACGCGCCGCAAGCGCTCGATATGGAATTACCCGCGCCGCGGCAAAGGGCCGATTCACCGCTGGATTCCCTCGTGGCGTTTCGTGCTCGGGCTCTTCTTCACCCTGGGCTTCGGCGGGTTGGTTGCCCTGGTGACCCTCTACATTTTCCTGCCCGTGCCCAGCCCCGATGACGTTGCGACCGCGGAAAAAACCACTCTCTACTACCGCGATGGCAGCACCGAATTGGGCAGCATGTACGAGGTGAACCGCACTCCGGTCCCCCTGGAAACCCTGCCGGATTACGTGGGGAATGCGGTGGTTGCTTCCGAAGACCGCACGTTCTACTCCAATTCCGGGATTGACCTGGGTGGCATCGCGCGCGCCGTCGTTAATAATATTCGCGGCGGGGCGCGGCAGGGCGGCTCCACCCTCACCCAGCAGTACGTCGAAAATTACTACCTGGGCACCACCACCGATTACATCGGCAAGGTGAAAGAAGCCGTGCTCGCGGTCAAGGTGGACCGCAACTCCTCCAAACAGGACATTCTGGAAAACTACCTCAATACCATTTACTTCGGGCGCGGGGCCTACGGGATTGAAAGCGCGGCCCAGAACTACTTCGGGATTCCCGCCGCGCAACTGAGCCTGGACCAGGCCGCGCTGCTCACCGCGGTTATTCCGGCGCCTTCCGCCTGGGATCCGGCGGTGGATCCGGAGCGGGCCGCGCAGCGCTTCGACCGGGTTATTAACCGCATGCTTGAGGACGGCTATATCACCGCCGAGCAGGCCGCGGCCGCCACCATGCCCGCAACCATCGAGTACGTTGCCGCCAAACAATTCAGCGGCACGAACGGGTATCTTTTGGCCGCTGCCCAGCAGGAGCTTATCGCCACGGAGAAGTTTACCGAGGACAGCCTCAACCGGGGCGGCTATACGATTGTCACCACAATTGACCCGACCATGCAGCAGGCCGCGGTCGACGTCGTCAATGCGCTCCCCAAGGACCGCCCGGAGAATAATTACGTGGGCATGCTGTCCGCGGATCCTTCCACCGGCGGTATTTACGCGATGTACGCCGGCGCGGACTACCAGGAACGCCAGCGCAATACCGTCACGCAGGATCGCGCCCAGGCCGGATCAACCTTCAAACCCTTCGGCGCGCTCGCGGCCCTCAAGCAGGGCAAATCCATCGACGGCACCTACTACAATTCCCCCGCGGAACTAAAAATTGGCGATATCACCATCAGTAATTTCGACGACGCCAATATGGGCACGATCAATATGCGTACCGCTACCGCGAACTCGGTGAATACTTACTATGCGCAGCTCAACGAGGAAGTGGGGCCGCGCAATACCCGCGCCGCCGCGATTGAGGCCGGGATCCCGGAAACTACGCCGGGCCTGGATAATTCCCTCACGAATGTGCTCGGTTCGGCTTCGCCTACCAATAAGGAGCTCACCCAGGCCTTCGCCGGTTTCGCCAACCGCGGGGTGAGTGTGCCCCTGCATCTGGTCAGCGAGGTGCGCGACGCGCAGGGCACCGTGGTGTACCGCGCGGATACCGCCGGCAAGCGGGTGCTCGATCAGCGCGTTGCCGATAACCTCAACGAGCTGCTCCAGGAGCCCACCGGCCCGCGCGGGACCGCGGATCGGGCCGGGCGGCTCGGCTTCCAGGTGGCCGGGAAAACCGGCACCTCCACGGACCTGAAATCCGCGTGGTTCGTGGGCTACAACCCGAAGATTATTACCACGGTGAATATGTTCCAGATCGGGCCGAACGGTGAGGAAGAATCGCTGGGCGGCTGGGGTGCCTACCCGTGGGGTATCGGCGGAAACGGCTACCCGGTGGATATGTGGGTGGACTTCATGAAGGCCGTGACGGGCGAGATGGATCTGCCGAAGTTCCCCGAACCGGAACTAATTGGGGACAAGCGCCCCAGCTACCGCCCCACGCGCCCCGAACCGGTGGAAGAAGTAACGACGACGCCAGAACCGAGCGCGGAGCCTACCGAGCAGCCAGCGCCGGCCACCCAGGAGCCGGAGCCCGAACCGAGCGCAACAGTGCCCCCGGAGCTGCAGCCCACCCGGATGCCCGCCCCGCCCACGGAAACCATCCCGCTGCCCACCGAGCCGGCCGAACGCGAGCGCGTTCCCGGTGCTGTTGGTTAGGAGCGGGCTAGTGGGCTAGGTTGCTCCGCACTCTCGAAGTGTGAGCCACCCGCGTTTTAGACTGGATCCATGAAGATCTATCCCTTCTGGGCGCGGGAAAGCGCCCCGGTATCTACCACCTCGGGGCCGGCCACGGTGGCGCAATGGGGCTGGTCCGCGAACTCGGAAGAGGAAGCGCACAAAGTCGCGCGGGCGCGGCTGCATCGCCTTGTCGATCGCATTGCCGAACTCGGTCATTTTCCGCGCGAACGCCAAGCCCGCGCGGAATACTACCCGGGCACCCCGCTGCGCGAAGAAATCCTCGCCGTGCTCAGCGAAACGAACGGCACTCCCACCTGCGCTATCACCCGGAACCGCTACGGAGCCGAAGTCCTCAACACCGCCGATATCCTCATCGCGGACGTGGACGTTCCCGAATTAGAAGAAGCGGCCCGCGCGGGAGGCTCCCGTAAGCCCGGCTCCGGCAAGCCCGGTTTTTTCGCTCGACTTTTCGGTTTCGGCGCGAAGAAGCAGGAGCGGCCCGCCGGCTCCGCTTTCGATCCCGCACCGGCACCGGCCCGCACACCGGAACCCGCGTCGCCCGCCGCACCCGCACCGGCACCGGATCCTGCCTCCATCCCGGGGCTCATCACCGAAACGGCGCCGGTGCGCCAGTACATGATCGAAGCCGAGCTCATCGCCTTTGACCGCATCGAACACTTCGCGCGTCTCAATGCGGCCTGGCCGATTTTCGTTTACCGCACCTTCAAAGGCTTCCGCGTTATCGTGGCGGTCGAGGGCATCGCCGCGGACTCCGGGGAAGCGCAGATGATCCTCAACCAGCTCGGTTCCGACCCGCTCTATATGCGCCTGTGCCGGGTGTACGAATCCTACCGGGCGCGCCTCACCGCCAAACCCTGGCGAGTCGGGATGGCGGCGCCGACCGTGCGCTGGCCCGAGTACGATGCGTCGTCGGCGCTATGCGATCCGGTTGCGCGCGAGAAAATGCAACAGTGGTTGGCGCAGTACTACGACGCTCGCGCCGGCCACGCCACCACGCGCTTCCTTGCTGCGTTCGGGCCCGCTCCTACCGGGCGTGCCGCCCAGGTGGTGGAGCTGCACGCGCGCGTGACCGGAGCGGAGTCCGGCCTGCCGCTTGCCTAAGTTGGGCTCGTGCTGCCTGGCCTCTGCCACTTGCGTAAGACGGTGACCTAGAGCTGGAGGGTGCCCGCCCACTGGTTGGCGACGGTATCGAGGTAGCCGAGGTGGTCGTCGAAGAGGCCGGCGTACCTTTCGGTCATCTCCAGGGTGATGGTTCCCACCAGTTCCGTCCACGCGCGGATCACGGAGACGATGAGGCCGTCGGGCAGTTCGCCCAGTTCCGCGTCGAGGGAACCGAAGGTCATGCGGATCCGCCACAGGTCCACCCCGAGCGCGCGGGTTTCCGGGCCGGTCAGGGCTTTATTGCGCCCGCCTTTGGCGATGCGAGCCAATTCGAGGGGCACGCGCAGGGCGGCGGCCGTGGTCATTTCCGGATTGGAAAAATCAATGGCGCTGGCACCGTAAATAAGCGAGAAGCGATTCGGGTAATCGAGGGCCCAGGTGTGGGCGGCGCGCCAGGCCGCCACCCAGCGTTCCCGCCCCGATATTTTCTGGTCTGCTGCCCGGCGCATTGCCCCGGCCAGGTCACGGTAGGATTCGGCCGCCAGCGCGGTGAGGAGTTCTTCGCGGGAGCGCACGTGGCGGTAGGGAGCACCCGGGGAAAGCTCAAGGGAGCGAGCAATCGCGCGCATAGAAAGCTGTTCGGCACCGGCGCGGTCAAGCTGCGCGCGGGCCGCATCCAGCAGCTTTTCCCGCGTGGTGGGTGCTTCACCTTCACTCATAGCCCGCTCCTATGCTTGTGCCCGGTAGGCCGCCTCAATCGCGGTGGAGCGACCTGGGGAGCGACCTAGAGAAAGTCTACCGGCCACCTCCCGGTTTCGGCCGGGATTCTCACGGAAATACGGGCGAAAAGGCGTGGGCCGCTCCATATTTAACCATCTGGAAAACAGTGCCAGCACCGGCTAGACTGAGGGACTGACCTATCTGTTCGCGGGCGCAAGCATGCGAACGGGCGGGTCAACGCATAACCCTTCTGCCGCGGACGGACCGCGGCCGTTTAGACCAGAGGAGGTGGGTAGACATGCGTGAATACGAGATGATGATCATCCTTTCTCCGAACGTTGACGAACGTAATCTGTCGACCAACGTTCAGAAGCTGCTCCAGGTTGTCCCCAATGAGGGCGGCGAACTGGAAAAGGTCGATATTTGGGGCCGCCGGAAGCTTGCTTATGACATTAACAAGCACTCGGAAGGCATTTACGTCGTCGTCGATATGAAGGCGACTCCCGCAACCGCCAGCGAACTTGACCGCCAGCTCAGCCTCAATGAGGATGTGCTCCGCATCAAGCTCCTGCGTCGCGACGAAAAGTAAACGTACCACCAGCGTAAGAACCGAATCTGAGAAAACAACGGGGTAAAAGGAGCGATTATGGCAAACGAACCGGTCATTACGATCGTCGGCAACCTCACCGCCGATCCGGAAATGCGTTTCACGTCAGGTGGTGTGGCGGTCGCGAGCTTCACGGTTGCTTCCACCCCGCGCAAGCGCAATGCCCAAACTGACCAGTGGGAAGATGGCGAGCCAATGTTCGTGCGGTGCTCGGCGTGGCGTGACTACGCGGAGAATGTCGCCGAATCGCTGTCCAAGGGCATGCGCGTGCTGGTAACGGGCCGGCTCACGGTCAATCGTTACCAGACCCAGAACGGGGAACAGCGCGAAGGTCTGGAACTTCAGGTTGATGAAATTGGGCCCTCGCTGCGTTACGCGAAGGCTCAGGTTACGAAAACCAGCGGCGGCGGTAATTACAACCGCGGCAACCAGGGTGGCTACGGCCAGAACCCGGGCGGCCAGGGCGCGCCAGGCGGCCAGGGCGGGCAGGGCTCCTACGGGGGTCAGGCCAGCTACAACGCTCCGCAGGGCGGCTCGGCTTACGATCCGTGGAGCCAGCAGCCGCAAGCCCCGCAGGGCGGTTCCGCTTTCGACGATATGCCCCCGTTCTAAATTTTCATCTAGATTTGCGTTCTAGATTTTCGGGACTACGCACACACCCATAAGTGACATTTTGACTCGGGCAACCGCCCCGCACCGCACCGCGCACTGTAACGCGCGGTATTCGCGGGAATTGCGCTAGGCACGAGTCGCAGCAACATTAGGAGAAAACTATGGCGAAGGGACATCTTCGCAAGCCGTTGAAGCGGAAGACCGCTCCGGTGAAGGCCATCAAGGTCGGCAATATTGACTACAAGGACACCGCTACGCTGCGCAAGTTCATTTCGGACCGCGGCAAGATCCGCGCCCGCCGCGTGACCGGTGTCAACGTTCAGGAGCAGCGCAAGATCGCCAAGGCGATTAAGAACGCCCGTGAGATGGCTCTGCTTCCCTACTCGAGCAACGCTCGCTAAGGAGGCACATAATGAAGCTCATTCTTACGCACGACGTCGAACGCCTCGGCACCGCCGGTGATGTTGTCACCGTCAAGGACGGCTACGGCCGTAACTACCTGCTGCCGCGCGGCTACGCCACTCCGTGGACCAAGGGCGCCCAGAAGCAGATCGACCAGATGGCCGAAGCGCGCCGCAAGCGCTCCATCACCGATCTGGAAGCCGCGCACGCGCTGCGCGATGCCCTCAACGAAGCCGTGGTGCAGGTGAAGAAGGCCGCCGGTGAAAACGGCCGCCTCTTCGGCGCGGTGACCTCCAAGGACATCGCCGAAGCCGCCACCGAAACCGTGGGCAAGCCGGTGGACAAGCGTTGGATCACGCTTGCCTCCCCGATCAAGTCCCTGGGCAGCTACACCGCTAAGGTGCGGGTGCATGAGGATGTCACGGCATCCCTCCAGGTGGATGTGCTGCGCGCACCCAAGAAGTAATAGCTGATAGCTAGTTCATCAGCACGCGAAGGCGGGGGAGAACCTTTATGGTCTCCCCCGCCTTTGTGCTGCCCGCGTTAGCTGCGGGGGCGCCGCACTAGCTCCCCAGCTGCACCCACTTTTCCCCGCGTACCCGCAGGTACGTGGGCAGCGCGCGGGCGCTCATACACACCCCGGCATAGCCGATCCACAGCCAGATGAATCCCGTCTGCCCGGACGTCCATTCCAGCAGCCCGAGCACCATGGGCCCGTACAGGGCGAGGGGGATAAACATCATCCACGCGAGGGTTTTAAGATCGCCCGCGCCAATGAGCACGCCGTCGAGAATAAATGCCACCGAGGCGATGGGGAAAAATACCGCAATGACGAGGAGGCCCCAGAAAGCCAGCCAGCGCACGTCCCCCGCGGTGCTCATGATCCGCACGATCAGCGGTGAGGTGAGAACAGTAGCCGCGCCCAGCACCGCGCCGACGCTCATGCCGCGGCTCAGGCAGCGCCCGAGCACTGTTCGCAGGCGCGATTCGTCGCCGGCCCCGGAAGCTTGGCCCACGAGGATTTGCGCGGCCATGGCGAGGGCGTCCAGCCCGTAGGAGGCGAAATTCCAGATGGTCATGGTGATTTGGTTCGCGGCCAGCGCTTCAGTGCCGAGTTGGGTCGCCCCGGTTATTTGCAGCAGGATCAGCACGCGCAGCACCGCGGAACGCACGATGAGGGGAACGGAATCGTGGAGGGCGCGTAGCACCCCCACTCCACGCGGAGCGAGCGGCGCGTGGTGCTCGCGCGCATGATGTACGACGACGCCGGTAAGGACCACACCCATGACCGTTTGCGCCGCCGCCGTACCTATTCCGGCTCCCGCCAGGCCCAGCCCGGCCGGGTAGATGAAAACGAAGTTGAGGGGGATATTGACGAGTGCCCCGAGCACCGAAACTTTGAAGGGTGTGGTGGTGTTCCCGAGCCCGCGCAGGGTTCCGGTGGCGGCCAGGACGACGAGCATGCCGGGCAGTCCCGCGGCGGAAAAACGCAGGTAGCGTGCACCTTCGGTGATAACGACTCCCTCCGCGCCGAAAAGCGCGAGGATGTGGGGTGCCCAGATAGCCAAGATCGCACCGAGTAGCAAGCCCAGCGTTCCGGCCAACCACAGGCCGTCCATGCCCTGGGAGAGGGCGGCTTTCATGCGCCCGGCTCCCACGTAGCGGGCGGTGGCGGAGGTGGTGGCGTAGGCGAGGAAAATGCACAGCCCCACGAGGGTGGTGATGATGGTGGAAGCGAGGGCGAGGCCGGCGAGCGGCCCCGTGCCTAGGTGGCCCACCATCACGGTATCCGTGGCGACAAGGAGAGGCTCGGCCAGCAGGGAGCCGAGGGAGGGCAGGGCCAGGCGCGCGATCTCACGGTCAATGGCGTGCTTGGTAGTGGGGGTGTTGCGGTCTCCAGCGGGGCCGTCATGATGCTTCTCGGGTGTCGTCACGTCCGCTAGCTTAGCTGAGCCCGGGTGAGGTCGCCGGGCGCGGCGGTGCCAGGCAATGACGTCCGGCCCCGGCGGCCCGTAGCGGCCCCTCAACCCACGGCCACAACTACTTGAGGAAAGCCTCAACGTGAGTGACGTCACGTAGTTAAGATGTGGAGAACTTTCCCGCAGAATATCCACAGTTGTGGACAAACTTGGGGACGGGATGGCGGGGATTTCCCCCACTCCATCCACAGCTGTGGATGAATCTGGGCATAAATGGTAAACAATCCCCAAGCTATCCACAGCTTGTCCACCGGTTATGCACGGATCCACCGGCGTGTTTACACATCCGCACAGGAGAATTAACTTGAAATTCACCTCGTAAACGCGTTACGAAAGCCAGTGGAGATCCATCGCCGAGAAAGGGAAACTATGTCCGTCGTCAATAACGGTGCAAAGATGCAGGGGTCATCTTTCGAACGTACCCCTCCCCAAAACCTCTCGGCGGAACAATCTGTGTTGGGCGGGATGCTGCTCTCCAAAGATGCCATTGCTGATGTGGTGACCGTGCTGACCGCCGATGATTTTTACCATCCCTCAAATGCCACGGTCTTCACGGTTATCCTGGAGCTTTTCGGGCGCGGGGAGCCGGCCGATGCCATTACCGTGGGTGCGGAGCTGAAGAAACGCGGGGATCTTGAGCGGATCGGCGGGCTGCCGTATCTGCACACCCTGGTTGCCTCGGTGCCCACGGCTGCGAATGCCGGTTATTACGCGAATATTGTGCGTGAACAATCGCAGCTGCGCGGCTTGGTGGAAGTGGGTACTCGCATCGCCCAGCTCGGCTACACCACGGACGGTGCGGATGTTATGGGCCTCATTAATATGGCCCAATCGGAGGTGTTTTCCCTCGGGCAATCGCGCGAGGCCACGGATTACGCCACGATGGCGGAAATCGTTCCCGGGCTTTTGGATGAGCTGGAGAAGAACGCGGAACGTGCGGGCAAATTAGAGGGGGTGGCCACCGGGTTCATTGACCTGGACGCCAAGCTCAACGGCCTGCGTGCCGGCCAGATGATTATTGTGGCGGCCCGCCCGGGCGCTGGTAAGTCCACTCTGGCCATGGATTTTTGCCGGCAGGCAGCCATCCATGATCACCAACCGGTGGTCTACTTCTCCCTGGAAATGAACCGCACGGAACTGTCCATGCGTTTGCTCGCTGCCGAAGCGGGAGTTTTCCAAGATCGCATGATTAAAGGTGAGATGACGCAGCAGGATTGGGATAGGGTCGCTGGCGCCGTCGAACGTATTTCTACCGCGCCGCTTATTGTGGATGACTCGCCGAATCTCACCCTGCCGGAAATCCGCGCGAAATCGCGGCGTCTCAAGCAGCAGCACGATATTCAGATGATTGTGATCGACTACCTCCAGCTCTTGGCTTCGGCCGGGAAGGTTCCCGAATCGCGCCAGCAGGAAGTCTCAGAGTTTTCGCGTTCGATTAAGTTGCTCGCTAAGGAATTGGAAATTCCTATTATTGCGGTGGCGCAGCTCAACCGTGATTCGGAAAAGCGTAATGATAAGCGCCCCCAGGTGGCGGACCTGCGTGAATCGGGTTCGCTGGAGCAGGATGCCGACGTCGTCCTTCTTATCCACCGCGATGATATGTACCATCAGGATTCGGAGAAGGCCGGTCTGGCGGAAGTCATTATTGGCAAGCAGCGTTCCGGGCCTACCGGCACCGTGGAAGTGGCTTTCCAGGGTCATTACGCGCGTTTCGCGAACCTCGCGGACAATAACTAAACGCCAAAGAACTGCGGGGGTGGGCTGAACTGCGGGGGTGGGCTGAACCGCGGGGGTGCGCTGCCGATATGCAACGCACCCCCGCGCAAAAATACTATTTTCTACCGCCGGTACTTTACTGCCGGTAATTTACCGCCGGGCCCTACAGCCAGGCTCTAACGCCGGCGCTCTACCATCAGCACTCCGCCGTGGCTTTACGCCAACTCAAGGCTGTCCCGCACCGCGGCTAGCAGCCGGCAGACGCGCGCCTGCGGGAGCGGCTCGGAGGAGAGCTGGTTCTCCACGTAGGAGAAGGAGATGCCGGTGCTCGGGTCCGCGAAGGAAAGGCAGCCGCCGCGCCCGTTGTGCCCGAAGCTGCCGCGGGAGAGCATGGGTTCGCGCTGGCTGCCCAGCTGGAAGACCAGCCCGTAGCGGGAGGTCGAATCGCACAGCACTTCGTCGAAGCCTTCGGCGCGGGTGGCCGAGACCGCGGTAATAAGCTCGGCGTCGTAGCGCGCATAGCGCCCGTCGCAGAACATCGCGTAAAGGGTCGCCAAGGAGAGCGCATCGGCATGCCCGTTAATGGAGGGCATTTCCGCATCGAGGAAATGCGGGTCGGTGATGGCCGAATCGGTATCCTTCGGGGATTGGTAGGCGTAGGAGGTTGTGGAGTTCGGGTCGGCCTGGGCCTGGCGCAGCGCCCCGCCCCAGCCTTGGGTGCGCGGGCCCCAGAAATGCTTGGCGATGCGCGAGCGCTCGGATTCGGGGCAGCCGATCCACACGGAAAGATTGAGGGGCGCGCGGAAGTTTTCTTCCAGGTAGTGCTTGGGGGTGAGGCCGGAAACCCGCCGCACCAGCTCCCCGGCCAGATAGCCCATGGAGAGCGCGTGGTAGCCGTGTTTGGTGCCCGGCTCCCAGCGCGGGGCCTGGGCGGCGAGCTCAGAGGTAATAAGATCCCAATCGAAGAGCGCGCTCGCGGGCAGAATATGGTCAAAACCGGGCAGGCCGGCGGAGTGGCTGGCCAGCTGGCTCACCCGAATATCTTGCTTGCCATTGGCGGCAAATTCCGGCCAGTAATCTGCCACCCGCGCATCCGGATCAATGAGCCCGCGCGCCACGCAGTCCGCGAAGCAAATCCCGGTCAGGCCCTTCGTTTGCGAGAAAATAAGCTGCACCGCGTTATCCGGGTAGGGCGTACGCTCGTTAATAGGATCTTCAACGACGGCGCCATCGGCCACGCCGCCCCCGGTATTCGCACCGGCGGGCGGGTTCCAGCCCCCGTAAATATTGACCACGGGTTCGCCGTGCCAGAGCACCGCGATTTGCCCGCCGCGATCCTGGTTGGTGGCGATAGAGGCGGCGAAAGCGTCCACCACCCGTGCGAATTCCGGGGCGTAGGAGCCGCGGATGGAATCGCGCGCCTGCGTGAATGTTGTCATGGATTCCTCCTTGAGTGCGCCGAGGGTACGGACTCTCCCTCGGCAAGGTCCATATACGGGTGCGCGCTCGCTAGCTGCTCACGCATCCGGGAAAAGTAATACTCCTGAAATTCCAGCGCTTCAATCCACAGGCGTTGCGCACTGCGGGTGGCGCAGCGGTAGTGGCGTTCGCGCCCCAGGCGCGCCAGGTATCGGTCAATAAAATCGAGTTGTTCGGGCAGCGGCATGGCGTCCATATTGTGATACAGCAGGGTGTCGTGGATGCGGTAGACGCTGAAACGATCCACGTTATCGCAGTCCCCGACCGAGCGCGCGAGCACGCTGGCTGCTTCCGGATATTCGCGCTGGCCGCGATATTCGGGGGAATCTTCCGGATATTCGCTGCGGCCATCGGTATGCATGGCGATGCCTTGGCAGATCTCCACAACTTTCGGTTCCGGCATGCCCAGGCTTTCCAAAAAGGGGCGCACGAGCCGCGCACCGGCCCGCCCGTGATCTACCGGCCGCGCGGAATCAAATTTCCCGATGTCGTGCAAGAGGCAGGCAATTTCGAGGGTATCTACCGCCAGACCTTCGGACATCGCGACCCCGCGCCCGATGGCCGCGACCCGTAAACAGTGTTCATAGCGGTAGCGGCGGGCGCGCGCGCTGGCCGGGGCGCCTTCCAGGTGCTCGCGCAGGAACGCGAGGGCTGGGCGCAGGTACGGATTCGTTGTCACGTTTCTATTGTGGCACGCCACGCGGACTCCCTTCCGTACTTAAGTGTTACGACGACGCCGCTTACGCACCCGGCGCGCCACCACCCGCGCCAGGTAAATCCCCACCGCGCCTAATTCCCAGACGAGGGCTTTCGGGGTGGTGGCCGGCGCAAG
The DNA here is from genome assembly GCF_030216305.1 of Actinotignum timonense. GTDB lineage: Bacteria > Actinomycetota > Actinomycetes > Actinomycetales > Actinomycetaceae > Actinotignum > Actinotignum timonense_A. The sequence goes on from NZ_JASOKT010000003.1 coordinate 127,964, forward strand.
GCTGGCCCCGCGCATGACGGGCGTGAACCCGAATTTCACCGCGAAGTACCTGGCCCGCGGTACGTGCTGCCAGGAGGTCACGATAACCGCGGCGATGGTGCCATCCGGGAGCAAGCCGGGAATCGGGTCCCGCCCGCGGAGCAGCGCGGCGCAATCTCCCATATTTTCTTCGGTGGTGCGCGAGTGGCTTTCCGCGATAAGTGCACCGCGCGGCACCCCGCGGGCGGCGAGCCATGCGGCCATGACTTGGGCTTCGCTGGGCACGCCGGGTGAGGCCCGCCCACCCGAGCAGATGAGGGCGGGGTGTGCCCCGCGTGAGCGCGCGTAGCGGTATTCGGCCAGGGCCCGCGCGAGGCGGCGTTTCAAACTCCCGCTGGGCAGGTAACCCAGGCGGGTGTGCACGATCCGGCCGCCCAGCACAATAATGACCGGGACGGCCGGATCGATGCCGGGCATGGCCTAGTCCTGATCCCGGTAAGCGCCCTGCCACACGGTGGCGAAGGGGGTATTGGCTTCCACGCGGGCCTTGATGCCGGCGGTCACCATATCCTTGGCGCGCTGCACGGCTTCGTGGATCTCCACGCCCTTGGCCAGTTCTGCGGTGATGGCGGCGGCCAGGGTGCAGCCGGCCCCCGAGACGCGTTCTTCACCGATCTTCGGGGCGCGGTAAACAGTGGCCTTTTCGCCATCCCAGAGCACATCCACGGCATCCGGGCCGGGGAAATCAATCCCGCCCTTGACCACCACGTTCTTCGGGCCGAGCTCACCGATACGCTTGGCGGCTTCGATGAGGTCCTCTTCGGTTTCCAGCGCATCCAGGCCCGAAAGGGTGCGGGCCTCAAAATTATTCGGGGTGGTGACGGTGGCGAAGGGGAGGATCTTGGTGCGTAGCGCATTATCGGTATCCAGCGCCTGGCCGGGTTCCTGACCCTTGCAGATAAGAACTGGATCGACCACCACATTGTCCCATTCCTGGGAAGCGAGCCCGGCGCGCACCGCCTCAATGGTATCCGGGTGGCCGAGCATACCGACCTTTGCGGTGCGAATATTCTGGGAGCGCAGCGCGGCTTCCATCTGGGCGCTAATCACTTCCGGAGGGACGGGCACGAAGCGATGGTTCCAGTTATTCTTCGGGTCGAAGGACACGATACACGTGAGCGTGCCCATGCCGTACACCCCGAGCTGCTGGAAGGTTTTCAAATCAACTTGGAATCCAGCACCGCCGGTAGCTTCAGACCCGGCGATGGTGTATGCAAAATACATTCCGCTCCTTTTCCTTACGGGTTCCTGGCACGGTGACGTTCACCTGATATTGCGCCCCGATCCACCGGGGCGTGACCTGCCTTTCACCACCTATATGCTAGCGAAGGGCTACGACATATTTTTTGGACGTTTTATGCGCTGGACACCAGCACCCCGGCATTAGCCCAGTTCAGTGCATGCGTCCGGGCCGCCGCACGGTTCAGACCATCCCGGTGCGGCCCAGTGCAGCCTAGCTCAACCACTATTCCCCGTTGCGCCGGAAGGTATCGGGATGGCGCCCGGTGCGCCCGGCTTCGAAACGATCCATATTGTCGATCTCCTCGGCTTCTTCTTTGAGGAGAGTGAAATCGAGGCAGGCCAGGTTTTCAGCCAGGTGCGCGGTGGAGGACGCCCCGGGGAAGATGATCCGCCCGCGCGAGAGGTGCCAGAGCAATACCAGTTGGGCAACGGTGCATCCTTTAGCGGCCGCCAGCTCGGCAAGCACGGCGTCGTCGTTCACAGCGCCGCGCGCCAGCGGCGCCCACGCTTCCACGCGAATCCCGGCGTCGGTGCAGTACTGCGTGACCTCGGCGTTCTGGAAATAGGGGTGCGCTTCGATTTGATTGACGGCGGGCTGGATCTGCGCGGCGAAACGCAGCGCCTCGAGGTGGTGACGCTCGAAATTGGACACGCCAATTGCGCGGGCGCGCCCGTCGGCCACGAATTCCTCCATGACCTGGTACGCCTCCACGTAATCGCCGCTGAGCATGGGCCAGTGGATGAGGAAAAGATCAACGTAATCGGTGCCGAGCTCCGCGAGCGAACGTGCGAATGTTTCCCGCACGGCGCGCGGGGCATGGTTGGGATTATCGAGTTTCGTGACGAGGAAAATATCCTCGCGATCCACGCCGGATTCCGCGATTGCCCGGCCCACCGCGGCTTCGTTGCCGTACATTTGCGCGGTGTCAATATGCCGGTAGCCCATGGCGAGCGCCTCGCGCACGGCCCGCCGCGCGGTGGCATCGTCCATGCGGTAGGTGCCGATGCCCAGTTGCGGAATCCAGTGGCCGGAATTGAGGGGAAGAAGCGGGATTGTTGCCATGGCTCTATTCTTGCAGAAGGTACGACGGCGCAGCTGTGGCACGTGCGAACGTGGCCATGCAGGTGGCTCTACAGTAGTTCCCAGGTAGCGTGTGGGTCACGCGGGGATTTGCCATTCCAGCGGAGCACACCAGCATCGCGCAACAGGTTGAGGCGGCGGAGCACGGTGGGGCGGGCAAGGTCCACAAGCTCGGTGATTTGCCCGGTTCCCAGCGGCTGTTGGGCCAGGCGCAGGGCGTCGAGAATCGCGCGGCCGCTCGGCCCGATCTGCCGCATGATTTCTTCCGGAATCGCGTTGCTGGCCAGCAGGGTGAGGTGTACGGCCTCGGATAATTGCACGTAAAGTGGTTCGGCCAGCCCGGCCCGGCGGGTTTCTTCGAAAATACGCCGGATGCCTTCGCCCAGCTCCTGAGTGATACCCATATCGAAGAAAACTCGGGCAATACGCGGATTGCGGGCCTTGCGGCCAATTTTTTCCGGATGGGAAATATCAACCAGACCGGGAAAACGCCCGGGGCTGGTGAATTCAATCCGGTTCGGAAAAATCTCCACTCGAATATGGTCGCCCGCGATGCCATAGGAGCGGTGGACCACGGCATTGACCAGGCCTTCCAGCCATGCCTCACGCGGAATAATCGGCACATCGGCAAATGTGCCCGCATCCGTGAGGCGGCGGTGCCCCGGCAGGAATTCTTCAATAATGCGGCTGGCTTCCGTAATTTGCTGCGGGAGGGAGCCGCCTATCCGAATATCTTTCCCGGCTTCTACGTTCTGGAAACGCCCGGCGCCGCGCTCGTTATCGGAATATTTGACCACCCGCACGTAGGCGTTCGGAAAAACCTGCTGCGGATTTTTTGCGAAAAGAAGGTAGCCGGCTACTCGCAGTTGACCATCACGATCAATGAGGTCGCGGGCGTGTAGCGCATTGGTTCCCGAGGATGAGCTGAGGAGGGCGCGGTAAGTTTCCAATTGTTCTTCGTCGAGATCATCCAGCTCTCCGCCGGGAACGGGAGCGCCATCAAAGCCAACGAAACCGCGATCCCATTCAAGTTCTTGGCGTTGCCGGAAAGTGAGTTTTCGTGTCTCGTCCCCGATTCGTTGGAAACAATCACCCTTATTAGTTTCGTGAACATCGCGGCTAGGAGGAACGCTCAGGAGCATTATTCGGCCGCCCTCGATAGCTATGTCATCAATAACAATCCGGACCCGCGGATTAGTAAAGTCGATGGCTACCTGCCGGATCGCATTAGCGGCTTTATCGGAAACCGGTGCCAGAGATCCGTTGTGGAGGCCGACGGCGATAACGCCGCCTTCCGCATTCGCCATGCCAACGATGGTTTCCGCAAGATCCTTCGGCTGAATGGCCCCGCTTTTTTGTTCGTACCATTGGTCTTCTGGCAAACGAAGGAGCTCTTCCACGGCTTCATGAACCGGAAGAGTGAGGAGGCTTTCCACGCTACGCTGCAGCATGCGTCTACTCTAACATTGTTAGAGTAGCTTTAGAGTAGCTTCGGGAGACCCCGAGAAAACGTTGCTATGGCGCTGATTTCTACTCTCACACCGGATGTTAGAGTACTTTAGAGTAGATGTGAGAGTAGCGCGAATAGTTACTGGGAAGCCGCCCGGCGCCGGATGGCTCAGAGCGAGTCGATGGCATTTTTGGCGGTGACCAAATCCGCGCCGGTGCGCTCGCGGTAAGCCTTGATGGCCTCGACCGTGCGCCCGATGGCGGCCAAAGCACGTTCTTCAGCGCTGACCCCGTAGTCAGCTGCGGCGTCGTCGCCCGAAACAGTGCCCAACCGCGCCCGCAACTGCGCGATAACCGCGTGCAGGCGTTTATTTTCCTTCCGTAAGCGCTCAATTTCCGCAGCTTGATCGAACCACTTACCCACAGTTCCTCCTCGAACGTGACGCCTTCGCATTAACCGTACGTATTTATTATTCTATCTTCGCGCCCGTCGCGGCCCCGCAGAAATGAGAGCTACCGTACAGCCGGCGAGAACGGCCCCTCGCTCGGGTAATCTTCACGGTATGAGCGCGGTTACCTATCGTTTTCAGGGTTATACATTCATCGAGCACCGCATCCAGGTGCCCCTTGATTACTTTGGTGCGTTCACTCAGCTGGCCCCGGACGATACCATCGCCCACGTTCCCGCTACCATCACGGTGTTCGCGCGGGAAATTGTGCGGGCCGGCCGCGAGGATGCGCCGCGGCTGGTGTATCTGGAAGGCGGGCCAGGCCACGCGGCACCGCGCCCGGCGGGGCTGAGCGGCTGGCAGGATCTGCTGCTCAACCACTATCGCCTCGTCCTGCTCGACGAACGCGGCACTGGAAATTCGTATCCGCTCGATTCGCTCACCATTACCGCGGCCGGCAGCCCCGCCGCCCAGGCCGCGCTGCTGTCCTGTTTCCGCCAGGATTCTATTGTGAACGACGCCGAACACCTGCGCCGCCACCTCCAAGGCGATGAACCGTGGAGCGTGCTGGGGCAAAGTTTCGGGGGTTTCGCCGCGGTATCCTATCTCTCCCACGCGCCCGCCGGGCTGCGCGAAGTCATGATCACCGGCGGGCTGCCCAGTTTGGATAGCGGCCCGCAAGCCGTATACCGGCAGACCTTCCCGCGCCTGGCCGCCCGGCATCGCGCCTATTTCGAACGCTACCCGAATGATGAAGACACCGCCTGGTATATCGCCACCCACCTGGCGGACGTGGAAGAAATCCTGCCCACCGGGGAGCGCCTCACCCCGGCGCGGTTCCGCCAGCTCGGCCAGCGCCTCGGCTTCACCTACGGCTTCGAGCAGCTCCACTACCTGCTCGAAGACCCGGTCTGGTCCTTCCGCGGGCAACGCCGGCTGCGCCCCGCCTTCCTCCAGCGGGTGGGCGAAGCGGTATCCGCCGCGCACGTCCCGCTCTATTTCGCGCTCCAGGAAGCCATTTATGCCCAATCGGGCACCGGCCCGCTGGCCTGGGCCGCGCACCGGGTGCGCGGGGAATTCCCCGAATTTGCTATCCCCGCGCTCGCGATGGGCGGGGTCGGTGAAACTGATCTGCGCAAGGAGGGGCTGGGCTTCCGCTTTTCCGGGGAAAGCGTTTTCCCCTGGCAATTCGAGCAGGATCCGGCGTTGCTCCCGCTGCGCGGGGCCGCCAATGAGCTGGCCTTCCGCACCTCCTGGCATGATCTGTATCGCCCGGATGTGCTGGGTGGTAACCAGGTGCCGGTGGCCGCGTGGATTTTCCGCGAGGATATGTACGTGCCGGCCGATCTTTCCCTGGAAACCGCCGGGTGCATCCGCGGCCTGACCGCGCTGGTCAGCGATGACTACCAGCACGATGCGCTGGGCCGCGATCCGCATACAGTGATTAACGCGCTGCTCGAGGCCGTGCACCGGGAGCGGTAGGCGGTAGCGCTGGTAGCGCCGGCAGCTACTCGGTAATCCCCACCCCGCCGGTTTCCCGATTCATCCGAATCGCAAAAGCGCGCGCTTCTTCCAGGTCGATGCCGTTGAGGAGGTGGGCGCGGGCGGCGGCGTCGTCCTCAGCGCGCAAACGCGGCACCGAGCGCTTCGATCCGTTCCTCCCCACAAAATCGCGGTAAAACTCGCGCAGAATATCCATATCCGCCTCGACGTCGCCGGAAAGGTAGAGGTGCTTCCACCACCCGTACGTTTTAGTGCGCGAATCGATAAAGCCGAGGGTAATGGGCAGGCGTCCGGCCAGGCCCATGCGGTAAAAACCGGATTTCCAGTACTGAACGTCCTTCCGGGTGCCTTCCGGGGCGAGCGCCACGCAGAATTCCTCGCTGCGTTCGGCCTGCTCCAGCAGCGACCCCACGATTCCGCTGGGATGGTTGCGATCCACCGAAATTCCGCCGACGGCGCGCACGATCGCCCCCAGCACCGGGGCCTGCACTAGCGAATTTTTGACCAAGAATTTCATGGAGCGCCCGTAGCTCCAAAACGCGACAATATCGTAAATACCATCCCAATTAGAGGAATGCGGGGCGCCGATGAGGATCGTTTTTGGCGCGATGGGTTCGTGCACAAAGGTCCAACGGGAGCAGGCGCGGAAAATGCGCGCGGCGGCGCTACGGAATGCCATGGGGGTCCTTTCGCGGAGGGTGGCGTCTGGCCGGTATTCTACCCGCTTCTTGCGCGGGGCTTTTAAGTACGACGGCGCAGCACCGGCCCGCGTGCCATCTGGCAGCGCGGGCGCGGTGGCCACGCGCTGGTACAGAAACCGCCCGCAGGATCGGCGCGGGCCACGCGCCGTGCCCTAGATAAAGAAACGGAATTCGGGCGAGCCGGGTTCGACCTTGTGAATATCAATCCCGGAGCGGTCCATGCGATCTAGCAGGTCAGCCAGGTTTTCCGGGTGTTGAATATCGATGCCCACCAGCGCCGGGCCGGTCTCGCGGTTGGTTTTCTTCGTGTATTCGAAGTACACGATGTCTTCGTCGGCCACGAGCACGCGGTCGAGGAATTCTTTGAGTGCGCCGGGTTTCTGGGCGAAGGTCACCAGGAAGTAGTGGCGCAGCCCCTCGTAGACCATGGAGCGTTCCAAAATATCGGCGTAGCGGGAGACGTCATTATTCCCACCCGAAATTACCGCGACGAGCGGGCGCGGTGTGGTGGCGGGAGCGGCGCCACTGCCGGAGAGTGCGGCATCGTCGTTCCCATTAACGCGGGTTTCGACCAGGGTGTTCAGGCGCCCCACCGCGGCCGGGGCGAGCGCGCCGGAGGGCTCGGCAATAATGCCGTCCACCTGGTAGAGCTCAAGCATTTCGGTACACAGCGCACCTTCGGGCACGGTGATGAAGCCGTCCACCAGGTCGCGCGCCGTGGCGTAGGTGAGGTCCCCCACGCGCGCCACCGCGGTGCCGTCCGCGAAATTATCAACGGAATCCAGCGTGACCGGCCCGCCCGCTGCCAGTGCGGCCTGCATAGACGCAGCGCCGGTGGGCTCCACCCCGATCACGCGGGTGTGCGGGTGGGTATTTTTCACCCAGATCGCGGTGCCGGCCAGCAGCCCGCCGCCGCCCACCGGCACCAGCACCGCTTCGGGTTCCAGCCCGCTTTGCTCCACGCACTGCTCAAAAGCTTCGGCGATCACGGTGCCCTGCCCGGCGATAATCGGGGCGGCGTCGAAAGGATGCACAAAGGTCGCACCGTGCTCAGAGGCGTAAGCCAAGGCGGCGCCGGCTGCGGCGTCGAACGTAGGCCCGCCAATAATCTGTTCCACCCACGCGCCCCCGATATCGCGGATCCGTTCGCGTTTCTGGCGCGGCGTGGTGGCGGGCAGGAAAATCTTGCCGTGAATCCGCAGGTGATTGCAGGCGTAAGCCACGCCCTGCGCGTGATTGCCGGCCGATGCGCACACCACGCCGGCGGCGCGTTCCTTCTCCCCGAGCGCGTGAATCGCGTTGTATGCCCCGCGGACTTTATAGCTGCGCCCGACCTGCGTATCCTCGCGTTTGAGGTAAACGGGCCGGCCGAGGGCGGCGCTGAGGCGCTCGGATAGCTGCAGCGGGGTGCGGCGTACCGTGCCCGCGAGGGTGCGGGCGGCTGCGGCGATGAGCTCGGGTGAAGGTAATTCAGTCATCCTCCTATTGTGCCGGGATGCGGGCGCGATGGCGTGGCTGTTTCACCACGTGGGTGCGCGCGTCTACGATGGAAGCATGATGGAACCCGGCCACGGCTCTGGCATCGACGCGGACGCCGATTTCGAATTCGAACGCAAATTCCTGGTGCGCGAACTGCCCGACGACGTCGCCGAGCACGCCTCCACCCAGGTCATCATCCAGGCATACACTTTCGCGCAGGACGGCTACGCGGTGCGGGTGCGGGTACGTTTCCCCGATGCTTTCGTACCTTTTGATGAGTTCGACGACGCCGCCGACTTCCGCGGTGGTTACGAACGGCGTGCGCTCGCGCGGATGCTGGGGGCGGGATGCCCGGCGAGCGCCTCGGTGGCGGTGAAATCGCCGGTGGTCAGTGCGGAACGCTACGAGAAAGAAATGGAAATTGATACCGATGTGGCCGTGCAGATTCTGCGGCGCTCGGTGGATCTGGTCCTCAAGAATCGTTTTTCCCTGTGGATCGATGAGGACGGCTGGGAATTCGATGCTTTTGGCGGGCAAAATGCGGGGCTCATTATTGCGGAAGTGGAGCGGCGCGCGCCGGTGGTGGACCTGAAAATTCCGGATTTTTGCGCCACCGAAGTTTCCGACGATCTGCGTTTCACCAATGACCATCTTTCCAAAGACCCGTGGATGCAATGGGGTGCGGCCTATATGGAGGAGCTGGACGCGCGCGGGCCACATTTCCTGGATTTGCGCGCGCCTCAGCAGCGCGAACCCGAGGGCGAGGGGGCGTGAGCGCGCTATTTCCTAAGCGGAAGTAGCATTGCTTATTTCAGTTCCGGTATGGCGTAGTGAAAACGGAGCCCGCGGGGCATGTATGCGTGGGCGCACGGCCGGAATATCGTTGAAATGCCGTTGAATGTGAGTAATGGCACGGCCGGGGGTGTCTCAAAAACGCAAGTATTGTTGCGCATGCGTTTAGACTTATACAAGTACTCACTCGTTGTTACATTAACGGACCTGTGTCGCCATATTGGCGTGCACACCACGGCATGTGTATCACTCAACCTGAGGTGAGCGGGTTGCTTGATCCTGCCGTTGAGGGGCGGCGTGCAAACGCCGCCCCTCTTTATTTTCCGCGAGGCTAATAAGGCTCTTGGTGTAAGTTCCGTTGCTGTCGAGATAACAATCCGCACTGTTCTCACGTGATATTTTTTCGCAGGCGAGCGCCCCGGCTTGTGGTTGTTACCGCGAGCTTATAGCGATCAGCGCGCGCAATAATGACAGAAAGTTCGAAGACCCGCCCCTGCGAATCGATGGAATGGCGGAGAATTCTCAAGGCCGGGGAACCAGCGGGCACCTGAAGTTGCTTGGCTTGGATGGCGTTTACCGTCGTCGCCTCGTACACCTCGTCCGCACGTTCCGGAAGCGTTCCAGAGTGGCGCGCAATCGCGGAATAAAGCGAATGCTCCAGCTCCTCTTCACTCAATTCCGGGCAGAGCTCCACCGGAATATAGGCGGTGGTGAGGAGCAGTGGCATATCATCGGCCAGGCGCACGCGTTCGATTTGCCAAACCGCGTTGCTCTCCTGCAATTCGAGCAGCTCGCTGACCCAGTCGGGTGCTTCCACTTGCTGGAAACTCACCACGTGGGACGACGGCGCCTTACCGAAACCAGCCATCTCAGCGGAAAAATTGAGGGCGGTATCCAAACCTGGCCTATCGTTACCCTTGGATACGAACGTTCCCTTACCGCGTTTGCGGATCACGCGCCCCGATTTCACCAAACCTTCGAAGCATTTACGTACCGTGGCTCGCGAAAGGCCAAAGGACTCGCATAGGGATTGCTCGGTCGGCAACGCGGTTCCCTCGGTGAGGAACCCGGTGGCGATCAGCTGCACGATCCGTTCCTGTAATTGCCGGTACAGCGGGTGATCAGACTCAGTATTCAGCGGCTGGCTGGCGATGGCAGTGAGGGTGTCCAAGGGTCTCCTAGCTTTGTACGGTACAAAGCTAACATTACCGCGAATTTCGTAGACAGGCGATGCTTTCGGGGTTATTTTAAAACATAAAGGTACGGTACGTACAGAACAATGCAGTTCAATACGTGTTACTACTGAAAGGAAAATAATGATTCCCGCACGCAAAGCCGCAGATATGACCCAGGCTGAATTGGCACGCTACATTGATCAGTCCGTGCTCAAGCCCGAATTCACCGATGATGATATTCGCAAATACACCCAGGAAGGCATTGATTTCGGGTGCAAGACGATCTGCATTAACCCGGCGTCCCTCCCGATTGTGGCTCCCATGGTCGAGGGAACCGATACCGGCCTGTGCGTGGTGGCGGACTTCCCTTTCGGGCTCGCCACAACTGAGGCGAAGGAAATGCTCACCGAGCATTACTGCTCGAAGTGGGATATTGAGGATCTGGATATTGTTGCCAATTACGGCTGGCTGCGCACCGGCCGTCTCGATGATGTTGTCAAGGATCTTGAACCCGTCGTCGCCGCGGCCCATAAGTGGAATACCAAGGTCAAGGTCATTATCGAAACGGATTCCCTGAATTTGGATCAGGTTGCGGAGGGAACGAAGGCGGCAATCCTCGCGGGTGCTGACTTCATTAAGACCTCCACCGGGTTCTTCACCGGCGCTGAAAACAAGGGCGCGACGGTGGAAGTCGTGAAAACCATGATCGAGGCCGCTGAGGGCAAGATTGCCGTCAAGGGAGCCGGATGCATTCGCACTCGCGAGCATTTCCTTGAGCTTATTGATCTTGGTATTGACCGCATGGGCGTTGGTTACCGCTCTACGCCGGTTGTTCTTGGTATTAACCCGCCGGCGGGTAAATAGATATGACAGCTCGACAAGGGAAGAAAAGTGACTCATGTAAGTACCACTCGTTTCCCTGAAGATTTCCTATGGGGAGGGGCCACGTCTGCTAGCCAGTGCGAAGGCGGCTGGAATGAGGACGGGCGTGGCCCCTCAATCGGGGATCATCTGAGTGTAGGAAGTAGAACAACGAAGCGGGAGTTTTCCCTCTCGCTTGATCCGCACAAGCATTATCCGAGCCATGTTGCGGCGGATCACTACCACCACTGGCGTGAAGATATTGCCCTCCTGGCCGAGATGGGATTTAACGTTTACCGTTTCTCCATTAGCTGGACGCGTATCTTCCCCCGGGGTGATGAAGAAACTCCCAATCAGGCAGGTTTAGATTTCTACCGCGCGCTGATTGACGAATGTATTGCGCGTGGAATGACCCCGATGGTCACGATCACGCAGTACGAACCGCCGCTGTATTTAGCGCAAAAATACGGAGGTTGGTCGAACCGGAAAACCATCGATTTTTATCTGAAGTTCTGCGAAACGATCATGCGTGAGTTTCGTGGAAAAGTGCGGTACTGGATTCCATTCGTCGAGGTGAATCTGACCCTGACCGCTTTTGGTGAGGCCACTTCGGCCGGAATCCTGCCGCCGGAGGGGCCGTTCCCGCGGGAAACGAATTCTCCCGAGCGTCTCCAGGCCCGATATCAGGCTATGCACCATATTTTCGTTGCCAACGCGAAAGTGGTGAAGCTTGCGTGGCAGATCGACCCGGAGAACCACGTGGGATGCATGCTTGCCGGCCCGGCGAGCTATCCCCTGACCTGCTCACCGGAAGATAATCTCGCGAATCTACAGTCCCTTCAGCGCGAGTGCTGGTTCTGTTCGGACGTGGCCGTGCGTGGGGAGTACCCCGGTTATATGAAACGCCATATGGTCGAGGAGGGTATTTCCATCACGATGGAGCCCGAGGACGCCGATCTGCTGCGTGCGGGAACTGTTGATTTTATTGGTTTCTCTTATTATTCCTCGAGCTGCATCAGCGCCGAAGGGCATGGCGGGGTTGAGGGTAATAATCTTGCTGGCGTTCCCAACCCGTATCTCAAGAAAAGCGAGTGGGGCTGGCTGGTGGATCCGATTGGGATCCGGATTGCCTGCAACCTGGTCTGGGATCGCTACCAACTTCCGATGTACATCGTTGAAAATGGGCTCGGCGCCGTCGACGTTGTGACAGAAGACGGGCGCATCGAAGACGATTACCGCATCGAATACCTGCGTGCACATATCGAGCAACTCAAAGAAGCGCTTGCCGATGGTGTGGACCTGCGCGGGTATATGACGTGGGGGTGCATTGATCTTATTGCTGAATCAACGGGGCAAATGAGTAAACGGTACGGCTTTGTTCACGTGGATTTCGACGACGCAGGCCACGGGAGCGGGAAACGGACTCGGAAGAAGAGCTTTTTCTGGTACCGCGATGTGATCCGCAGTCGCGGAGAAAATTTATAACACAAGAAAGGTGAGATGATGAGCAACGAAGCGATCATTGATCTGGCAAAGAAATTAGAGGCAAAGACGCCTCATGCCAATATTCCGGTTGGATACGACGGTTTCATTGACCGTATTACCCATGTTGTTGATAAACGGCTCGGGCCGGATGAGTACCAGCGGGTGGAAACGCTGACTGCATACGGGCAAAAATTTATTGATGCCGCCGGGCTGAGTATGAATATTGAGATGGTGCCTGTTACTACCAAGCTCGGGGGAGTGGCAACGATTCTGGCTAATTCGTTGGCGACCCTGGGTAATCGGGTGACGTATATGGGTGCGCTGGGCCTGGGGGGAGTGAATCCTGTTTTCCAGGATTTTGCGAATATGGCCGAGGAGGTTATTTCCTTCTCCGACCCCGGGGTTTCTGACGCACTGGAATTTACCGACGGCAAAGTGATTTCCAGCCAGCTGGAGCCGCTCAAGATGGTGAGCTGGGAGAACCTCCTTGAGGCGACGACGCTTGAGCACCTGGTGGAGGTCTTTGACCGCGCGGATCTTGTAGCTTTTGCTGATTGGACCTTGCTGATCAACGTCGGCAGTATCTGGGATGGGATTGCTGAGGAAGTTCTTCCCAAGATGAAGAACCGTGAGCGGCGGATGATGTTCTTCGATCTTTCCGATCCGACTAAGCGCACAACTGAGGACGTTCTCGGCGTTATGGCAACGATCCGTAAGTACGAGGAGTTCTTCGATACCACGCTCGGCCTCAATAAGAAGGAAGCCTACGAGGTCGCTAGTCGCTACGGGGCAGCGAAGGATGACTTCGCGGATCTTCACGAGCTTGCGTGTTTCCTGCGGGAAAAGGTTGGAATTAGCGAGATTGTTATTCATCCGGTTGATGGTGCGGTTCTCAGCAATGCCCGCGAGGATGTGGCTGTGGATGGACCGTATTGCGCCGATCCTACGCTCACGACGGGCGGCGGGGATAATTTCAACTCCGGGTTCCTCACTGGGCGCTCCCTTGGCCTCACCAGCGAAGAATCGCTGCTTCTCGGGGTAGCGAATTCCGGCTTCTATGTTCGGGCGGGCCGGAGCCCTGCTTTCGATGAGCTGAGGGAATTCCTGGTGCGGTGGGCACGGGGCGAGATTGATTAATCACGGGCTACCGAAAGGAGGACAGCCATGAGTGAGAAAAAGACTTTCGATAAAATCATTGACGCTGTTGCGGCGATTTTCTTGCCCGTCATTAATCTGCTGACTGCCGCGGGTATTCTCAAGGGTATTTTGGCTATTTGCGTGGCGGCCGGGTGGTTGAGTGATGCCTCGGATACCTACCGGATTCTTGCTGCTATGGGCGACGCCGTTTTCTATTTCTTGCCGGTCTTGTTGGCATTTACGTCGGCTAAGAAGTTCGGGGCTAATCCGTATACGGCTGTGGTGATTGCGGGTGTGCTTCTGTACCCGGATTTGAACCAGACGCTGGAATCCGGCACAACAATGTACTTCCTGGGCATCCCGGTCTTTAGCGCGATCTACCATTCCAGCGTTATCACGATTCTCATGACGGTCGGTTTGCTGGCCTTTGTTGAGAAGGGTCTGGACAGGATTTTCCCGGAGGTGATCCGCGGGTTCCTTACCCCGTTCATTTCGGTGATTCTGGTTGGGTTGGTCACGCTGATGGCTTTCGGGCCTATCGGCACGCTGATTAGTAACGGCCTGGCGGCCGGGTACGAGTTCCTATACGATCTTTCGCCGGCTGCCGCGGGTTTGGTTCTGGGTGCATGTTTCCAGCTTCTGGTTATTTTCGGTCTGCACTGGGGCATCATGCTGGTGTCGATGAATAATGTTGCTGCCCTGGGGCACGATACGGTGTTGGCTTTGTTCGGTCCTTCGATTTTCGCGCAGGCTGGTGCCGCCTTAGCGGTGTTGCTGCGCTCGAAGAACGGAAAGACCCGCACGGTGTGTGCTTCTTCGGTGATTTCAGCGTTGTTTGGAATTACCGAGCCGGCGTTGTTCGGCGTGAATCTTCCGCGGAAGACTCCCATGATTGCCGTGTGTATTGGCGGTGGCGTGGGTGGCGCTATTGCAGGTATTTCGGGTGCACAGGCTGGGGGCTTTGCGATTCCGTCGCTTGCCACGCTGCCGGTGTTCTTCGGTAACGGCTTCGTTCTGTTCGTTATTTCCTGCTTGGTTGGGTTCCTCGTTGCATTCATCTGCACGCTGTTCCTGCGTTTCGAGGCTGACCTGAAGATCGCGGAGGAAGATGAGGTGAAGGCAGCTAACTAAGCCATTCCCGCTTTCCGGGGCATTGCTACAAGGCATGTTCGGAAGAGTGGCTGGCGGTATCTCCCGTAGGTGGCGGGGCTTGTTCGGGTACTACCGAATGGGCCCCGCCACGGTTGTTCTTTGCTATGGCCCTCGGGTTAATAGAAAATTAGTTGCTAATGGCAGTCCGTCGTCAGCCCTGATCCAGGCCGGTACAGCGCACGAACTGGACCTGCCTAAGGGCGAGGAAGAGCGCCGTTGGCCGTATATGAAAACTTTCATTGTAACGCGTTCTTTGGAGGCAAACTTAGGATTTACCATTATTCTCCGTTCGTGCCATCATCATGTCGTAGTGATACTTGTGCGCGCCATTCGCCTCTTTGTAAAAAACATTCTTAAAAAGCTCTAACCAAAGATCGGTATTTTCCGATTCGGGTAGATAGTCGTCTGCCTCTATAATGGAATGTGACCCAGTGTTAGTCCAGGCAATAAGGGCCTTATGCATTACCTGTTCCTCGAGCGGGAGATCTTCTCCAAGGTAATTTAAGTTCTGCAGGCCAACAAGATCTACAAAGTACGTCTCTAGAATCCTACGAAGAACGTTGGGGAGCCAGGGTTTTACGCGATGTGGACTAGACTTTGCAATTGCCACTTCGTCCCAGAGCTCCTGGTAAGAGTTGCGGATAGGATTCCTTTTCTCGGGTCCCTGAATACGATTTGGGCTGGGTGAAAGTTTACGAATTCGATAAAAAGCTACATTTTTTGGATTTTGATTTCTATATTGTACACAAAGCTCATTATGAAAGCGTCTATTATGTGTGAGGATAATGAGCTGCTTCACGCGGTCATGCGTTCCTTCTTTAACTTGTTCGATAAGTCGTCTGATGAGCCAGGAAACAACGAACATAATCTCAGAGTCGAGGCTTGAAATAGGGTCATCAATTACGGCGACTATGTGGTCCGTTTCGTCATCCTGCTTAACGGAAAATAGGGAGTGGTAGAAATACAAGAATGTGATGAAGGTTCGCTCCCCTTCGCTTAATGATTCAATATCAACCAGATTGCCATTCGGTCGGACTAACTTGTAGCCATCCGAATTTCCGGAAGCAGAACAGAGTTTAAAACTCCGAAAACGTGCATCCTCGAGGAGACTGTTTATTAGGTCGATTGTGCGCTGACTTGAGGTTGAACGCGAGTGAAGATCCTTTAAATTGTTGCTTATCTCGGTAAGGTCGGAGTCTAATCTATTAATCTTCCCGGAGAGCCCTGCAAGCTTTTTATTTAGCCTTTCCTCCGAATGATTAAACGAGTCGATTAGATCCTTGAGGCGTTCATTCACGAAGAATTTCCAGGATTGCGTTTGGATTCTTTCCCATTCTTTTTCCGAATTCTGCCACCGGTCATTTAAATTACTAATATCGAGATTGGCCTCAGTTACGAGTCGATCCAGCGCATCGTATTTATCAGTGATCATTGCCGGGGCGATTGGCGTTGAAGGGCTTGCAAGTTTTTGTGTGAGGCTGCTTTGCAATTGGCGTATTGCGCTTTTTATATTCTCGAAAACTAAAGTAACGTGATCGACCGGTGCGAAACGAGCTAGTTTTCCAACATGTTCCCTTTCGTAAGCCGTAATTTCCTGATGTGCGGAATCTAAAATTGGCCTGAAGCTTTGAATGGCGGCGATAGCGTTTCGGTAAGTGGCGTCGAATAGGCTCTCAATCTTAGATTTTAATTCTTCTGAAACTTCTTGTTGGCAGAATGGGCAAATGTTATTGGTATTGTGTTGATCATTAAGGTAGTCAATTCCCTCCCTAACCCAATCGGAATTTGAGAGGGAATTAACCAATGCAGATAGCGGAACGTCAGCGCTCCCGACGATCGGTTTACTGAGCAATGAATAGAAGCCTTGTGCATTCCGAAAGGCCGAGGGAGGGCCCGGGAAGGTGCTAATGGCACTTTCAGTTTCGCTCATTTGGTTTAGGTCGTTTGCCATTTTTTCGAGACTGTCAAAGGTTCCGTCTTGAGGGTTATAAGGTTCGGACGCTACACGCAGAGCTTCTTCGAGGCATTTCCTTTTATTTCCTTTTGTTTTCGGCATTTTTTGCCTTAAAACATCGGGGATTGAATCGAGCCGTTCCCAAATTTTTTCTTGCAGGGCCTTCTTTTCGGTCTCTAATTCATCAGCGGTGTTGGTGTGGTCGGCTTTATAATTCGCTAATTTTTCGTTTAGTTCATTTTGCTTTTCCGTGAGGTCGTCAATTTTCTTGAGGGTTTCAGCGCTGTCTTCGCCGAGAAGAAATACACCAGGTTCTTCACCTTCCGGTCTCGCAAAGACGGATCGAGCGTAATTCCTATTATATACGCGAATTGTATCAGGATCACCTTCCCAGTGGACTGCTTGGTTACCTTCAGGCGATAAAGTTGTCAAAAACTCACTTATTGTTGTTTTGCCCGAGCCGTTTGGTCCATAGATATGGTTAATAGCTTCGAGGTTGTTGAGTCCGGCATCGACGGCGAAACAGGGGAAACCTTCAAGGATGATGTTTTTAATCATGATTCTCCTAGCCTACAGATGGGGTGAGGATCGTTTATTGGGCGGTTGGTTGTTTGAGTGCCGTGCTGTTATTTGCAACGATATGAAAAACAGTTCCGAAGTGAATATTCAAATGAAAAATAGAAAGGAATTTCATTTTGGTTAGGCTCCTTATGAGAGGGCTCGGTCGATAGCTAGACGTATAAAACTCTCGCTCCCCTTGTCATAGCGGTACCGGGTGTTTTCCCCGTTTTGAATAAGTTCGACGGCGGTGGCGATGGCTTCGCGCGGGACGATGAACCATTCGCTTGGGTCGTAGTTTTTACCCTCGCTATCGATTTGCGAGAGCGATACTTTTACGTCCGCGAAGATCTGGTGGAGCAGGTGCTCAAGTTTCGCGGCGTTCACATCGTAGGTCACGTACGTGTCCACGATTTCGACGGGCGCCATGAGGTATGTAGGTGATTGTTCCGCGCCGGCGATGCGCTTTTCTACCGGTCCGCGCGAGAACCCAATCTTGTGGAGGTTGCGCAGGCTGGAGATCTGCGGATCTGTGGAGAGCGAGCGAAGCACGTAGATTCACCCGGTTGGAGTTTCGTCCGGGGAAGCTTCGCTGGCAATTTCACTAGATGCCTCAACGTCCGCAGAGGGCTCGGCGTAGGCAAGATCGTAAGCAATATCGGCGGGTTGGGTGATGATCCGGCCGTCTTCTTCAGCCATTCGTCCCGCGAGGGATTGGCGGTAGAGATCGGATTCTGTTCCGTTTTCAAAAATAACCCGAAGACGCTGCCTGGTAATCGTTTTGCCGGCACTGGTGACAGTTTTTTCGTCCTCGCCTTCGGAGTCGACGTATCCCATAACACCGTTCAGGACGAAATACAGTCCGTCCCGAATCACGTTGATTCCCGTTTCTATGCTCTTATAAGGCTTCTGCTCCACAACCCCGGCTGATAGCTGTGCATGCTTCGCTTTGAAAAGCGGCTCAAACTTCTCAAACTCTTTTGCTTTCACGCGCTTCGCCACGTAGTCCGGCGCTGCATTAGTCCGCGGCGGCGCAGCGGGGAGCCGGGACACATCGGTGATCCCGTATCCGTCGTCCAGGAGGTTGAACTCATCGGAGGCCAGAACATCGTCGATGCTCTGCGGGGCTTCTTCGCGGGTGAGTAGCCCGAATTCAGTGTCGAGGTCCTTGAGCTTTTCTAGCTTTTCGGGATCGGCACGGATTCCTTCCAGGCGCGCCCCGAGCTTGCGTTCTCCGATAGCGCGGGTGTGCGGATCAGGTTCGCGCCCTTCTTTGGCGCGGAAGTCCACGATTTCCAGGAAGGCGCGTTCTAGCCGGTCTTCGCTGGTGAAACGCCGCGGGGCCGGAGGGGCGTCAAGCAACCCTTCGGTATCGGAGGCGAGGATCTTCGCGAATTCTGCTTCAAAATCGAAATCAGCCACTAGTTCTCATCCTCCTGGGAAGCATCGGCGCTCGCGGTACGTGCCGGCACCGGCACATCTTCGGCGTGCTTGCCGCCGCTGCGCATTGCTGCGGGTTCGCTCTGCTCCACCCCAGCCTCAGCTTCAGCCGCAGCTTCTGCGGCCGCTTCTGCCGCCGCTTTCTCAGCATCATGCTTTGCTTTTTCACGTTGCAGGATGAGCAGGCCTTCGGCGTACAGTTTCTCGGTGGGGTCGTCGCTGCGCACGTCCGGGCGGCGGCCATTGACCTTGACCCAGTCGGTGATTGCGGGCCACATCTCCATTGCTTCTTCGGGCTTCAGGGTGATGCGGGTAGCGGCAATGGCATCTTGGATGATGCGCAGCACCGGGCTGGAGACCTGCTTGGACATCACTTCGAAGGCCTTCTGGAAGGGGTTGATGGATTCGATGAGGTCGATGTTGATCTCATCAATATCCACGAACTTGTTCCCCGCTTCCACGAAACGCCGGTCGCCCACGGTCCGCACTTCGCCAGATTTGATCACGGAGGAGACCACCACTTGCTGGCGGATTTGCTCGACTTCTTTCTCAGTGATGTCCGGGTAGGTTTGGCGAATGATGCGCGGGATAAGCACCTTGTTGATCACTTCGGGTTCCGCAGCCCCGGCCGCGGCCCGCGCCACCTGATCATCTTGCAAAATATTGGCCTTCAGGTCATCGATACCGGTGGCGATAATCTCCTTGGCGCGCTTGGTAGACGGTTCCACCAGGCCCTTGACTTCCAGGGTGCCGGGATCTGGGGTTTCGTCCGTGTTGCGCTTGGCCCGGAAGTTGTAGTTCGGGGCAAGTACCTGCTCCATGAGCAGTGCCGCGGTGATGCCTTTCAGCACGTTATTAACGGAGAGCGTCACTTCGTTTTGGGTGGCATCCGGTTCGGCCAACAGGTTGGTGAATTGCGCGTGGCTTTTCCCGGGACTATCGCGGGTGACGCGCCCGATAATCTGGATGAGTTCGGTATGCGAGGCGCGGTAACCAACCGTGAGGGCGTGTTCCGCGAAAGGCCAGTCGAAACCTTCTTTTGCCATGCCGAGCGCGATGATGATGTCAGCAGCGTCGCGATTCTTCGCGGCCACATCGGTCAAATACACCAGGGTCTTAGCGCGCGCTTTCTCATCACTATCATCCACAAGATCGGCCACACGCAGCACGGCACCGGTATCACGCCGCCGCACGAAGATCATGCAGTCGTCCCCGGGGAAACGCGGCTCTACCTGCGCAACCTCTTCGGGCGAAAGCACCTCGCCAATAATATCGAGGATCTTCCCGACTTCTTCGTACTTATCCTTGGTGGATTCCCCGGAGTTCACGGAGGGGATATGCAGAATAGTTTTCTTGTCGAGGTCCAGCACTTCCGCGATGGCGTCGGTGTAACGACCCTGGTAGAAGTGGTGGCCAATCCCCAGCGTTTTCAGGTACTGGTAGCCGTTGAGCTGGTCGTAATAGTTGAAGGTGACGGGCGTGAATTTCGCTTCGTCTTTCGGATCCAGCACGGGCACGGAGTCCCCGCGGAAGTAGGAGCCGGTCATGGCGATGATATGCGCGTCGGATTGCTCCATAATGGCGTGCAGCACGGAGCCGAGCCTGTTGTTGTCTAGGTCCGCGGAGACGTGATGGAATTCGTCAATCGCGATCACGCAGCCGTTGAAATCCTCGGGTTTGGCCTGTTCAAAGGCGAAACGCAGGGTGGCATGCGTGCAGACGAGCGTGGCGTCCGGCCCTTCCAGGAAACGCAGGAATGCGGCGACTTTCGATTCGTTGCTGCCGGGTGTGCACAGGTTGTTCGCGGCTTTGACGTCCCAATCCGCAAAGAAGCCGTAGGTAGTGAGGTCGGTGGGCGCGAAGGACGCACCGATGGAGCGTTCGGGTACCGCCACGATGACCTTGCGCCGGCCCTGGTTGAAGAGCTTATCAAGCGCAATAAACATGAGCGCACGCGATTTCCCGGAAGCGGGCGGCGCCTTGATGAGCAGGTACTGGGAGGCGCGCTGTTCATAGGCACGAGCCTGCATTTCCCGCATCCCGAGCTCATCAGTGGCAACCGATTTCCCGGTTTGCGCATAGGTCACGTCGACAACGTTTTCGGTGGCCACGGCTATTTCCCTTCTGCTTCGATCATCTGTTGATACTTCGCGAACAGCACCGCGAGGCGTTCCTCATCGGATGCGAACGGGGTGCTCTTGTAAAGTCTATCGACCGCTTCGTCAATTTTTTCGTGCGCTTCGCGGAGGTTGCGTGGCATGAGGTCCGGGTCGTAGAGTTCCGCGAGTGTTTTTTCGCAGTGGTATTCGCGTACATCGAGTACGCGTAGCGCACGTTTCGTGAGTTCTTCTTTCGACGACGCCGACAACTCTGGCACGGGGAAAGTGTTATAAACCAAGGTATTCGAGTAACGTAGCCGGGTTTCTAATCTGCCGCCAACTGCTCGCAGCCAGGCCATGTGCATCTTCGAGGTCAGCAAGGCGAACAGCCAAGGTTCAGCATCATAAACAGCGAATGCCAGGTTTGAAATCACTGTGTTCGCATCGAGGTACCCGACGGGAACGTACTCACGCCGTTCGGAAGAAACACTTGGAACGATAATCGAATCCGTGGGCTTATAGGACCGTTGCTTAAATCTGTGTGGTTGCTCAGCAAATTCCACTGTGCTGGGAGCTTTGCTCTGCAGCCGTTCAGCTCGGACACGTTCGAGCCGTTTCGCAATGGCGGGAATGTGCTGTGTCTCGGCGACGCAATCGTCATCTATCCACAAACAAAATCTGTCGTTTCCACGGATATATTCGGCACTTCCTACATAGTGCTTGATGAATTTTTCGGATTCAGGATAGTTGGTGAGGAGCTTTTCTACGTCCGCGGGTTCGAGAATCAAATGCCCGCCATCAGTTGGTTTAGAGCCGTATGCCATGGGTGGAAATCCGGATGAGAGTGGCTGCCGATGCTTAGTAATAATGACATCGTCACCTTCAGCGAGGTAGGCATTAATATGCTTGACCGGTTTCTCAATCCCGTCACTAAATAGGCGTTTGGGAGCATTCGAAGCATTCCGGAGGCTGAGAACGATGACGGTCACCCCAGCATTGTGAGAGGCGTTATTACTCCACTTGAACGACGTGTAGGCATAGCTGATTTCGATGCCGCCGGTAAGAACAAAGGGGAAGAGGAGACCGACGTGATCGCCCTGGGTAATGGAGTTGGTACTCACGAAAGCCAGTTGAGCGGCAGTGCCTCGAATGTAATCAGCACCCTTGAGGAACCAAAGTGAGATGTAGTCAAGGTTCTTCGAGTACTTTTGTTCATCGAAATAGAGGGCCAGATCCTCCTTCTGGCTGGCCGACTGCATGCTGGATCCTACATAGGGTGGGTTTCCGATTAAATAAATTTCGTCGGTGCCGTTGTTGGGGCAGACCTCGTTCCAGTCGATGCGGGTGGCATTGCCGTGCACAATGTGCCCGGTTTCCTTGAGGGGGATCAGCGAAATATCTAGGCCGAACTTGGCTTTGAACTCCTGGTTCATCTGGTGTTTGGCGATCCAGAGGGACAGGATGGCCATCTCCACGGAGATGTCGTCAATTTCGATGCCGTAGAAGTTCTCGATATTGATAACCGAGGAACCAAAGCCCAGGGTGGCAGCGCCGAGCTTTTCTTCCTCACCCATGCCGAGCAGGCCCCAGCGGCCCGCCGAAGAAAGAGAATCGATGCGATCCAGGATGGCATGCTCAAGCTTGCGCAATTCCTTATATGCGATAACTAAAAAGTTGCCGCTGCCGCTGGCCGGATCAAAAAGCTTGATTTGTGAAATTCTTGCGAGGAGTTTCTTGAGCCGCGGTACCGATTCGCAGGCTTTGTCGTATTCGTTCCAGAGTTCATCCAGGAAGAGCGGCTTGATTGTTTTGAGGATATTGGGGACCGAAGTGTAGTGCTGGCCCAGGTTGGCGCGCTGGTCCTTATCCACCACCGCTTGGAACATGGAGCCGAAAATATCCGGGTTGATTTCTGACCAATCCAGGGTGCCGAGCTCCAGGAGTGAATCGCGCGCGTGCTTGGTGAATTGGGGGACTGTCAAAGAGGCGGCGTCGTCGTTATTAATGCGGAAAAGGCGACCGTTGACGTAGGGGAAGCTCTGCAAGTAGACGGGTTTATCGGACGCGTTGGGGGTGTCAAGCGCGTGGAAAAGTGCGGTGAGGAATGCGGCGGTGTCGGAGCCGTCGCGCTGGGTGTGCGAGCCGACCGCGCTGGTGAACTGGCCTTTTGTGAAGATGCCGGTGTCCTCCGCGAAGAAGCAGAAGAGGAGGCGGGTGAAGAAGATGTTGAGGCTGTGGGGAGATTTGTCCTCATGGAAGAGGTTGGGGTTGGCGGCGAGGAGTTCGTCGTACACCTTGCTCATGTGTTCGGCGGCGCGGCGGTCCGCGTGGGTATCCGAGGAGAAGTGCTGTTTCTCCATATTCGCCCAGGGGAGGAAGAAGGTGAAATCGCTGGCGAGTTTGGCGAGGGGGATGCTGAGGGAATCGCCGGTTTTGGTGTCAATTGCGGCGAGGGATTCGTAATTCGTGGCGATGACGAAGCGGGTATTGAAACGGAGCGCGGCATCGCTGGTTTTCATTTCCTGTGCGGTGGCTATGAGGTCGCGGCTGGTTTCGGCCAGGTAGATCTTGTTTTTCCATACGATATCGCGATCCGGGTTCGCCGCGACGTTGAGCGAGCTGGCGGTGGTGGAACGCAGGCGGGTGACGCTGGATTTGGAGATGCCGTACGCGAGGAGGAGGTCGAAGAAGAAATCGCGGGTGAAGGGCGCACGGGAGGTGAGTTTCTTGACGTTCTCCTCAATACTCTGGAGAGTGATGGCCACGGCCGGCTCCTTTCGCGGACGGGCCCGGGCGCGGCGCGGGTGCTGCGGCTCGGGCGGTACGTTCCTATCTTAGAGGGGGCTTGCGACAGAAAATCGGTCATCTATGTCATGTACGCTGGGATGGAGACTCGCTGTGGGGTCGTGCGCAAAGGTATTACATCTATGGTTATAATAGAACCATGAGTAGTAATAGCTTCGGTCGGGATCCCTTTGACGAGGTTTACAGTCTTGCTCGCGGTGTTTTTGATGAACTCAACGAGGTTCTTAGTAACGGTATGGCGGCAGCGTTCGCGAATATGGGGATTCGATTAGCTGGATTATCTCGCAAAGAGCATCCGCATACTTTTGGGCTAATAATTCGAAGTGAACTTCGCGACTACTTGGAGCGCTCTCAGTGGCTCGAAGGATGGCAGATTCGGGGCAAGTCGCAGTGCTTAGAAGAGCTGTTACTCGTGAAGCCTGAATGGGGCGTTGAAGTTCGGATGTTGAAAGAACGCTCAAACGATTCGACCTTGGCTACCGAAAAGTATCTTGGTAACCAACGGGAGAAATGCAATTCCGCAGAGGTTCAAGTTGCGATAGGTTTACCTATCGATCTTGAACCTCTGCCACCCGAAAATCCTTATAAATTCATCTTCTACTGGGATTATCTGGATCAAAATGGTCAAATCGAAGGTTGTAAATGCCGCTTGGTAATGATTACAGGTCCTGGAGAAAATCGGATTCCGATACGTACATGGGTATCAATCCCTATTTCTACGGGAATTGCAGTGAGTGAAGAAGAAAAGTGGCAGTACGCCAGCGAAGACAATGGCTACGACTATTATGGGAGGCAGCCAAACGATAGTCCGGCAAACGGAGAATTGGAGTGCGGCCAATAGTGGACGGCTGGGTTAGAGCCGAGAGGCTTCGAGCTCTGAAAGATATCACGGGAGTGAGTCAGCAGGATCTTAGTGACCTGCTGGGCGTGAGCCAATCCTTTATCTCCAAGGTGCTCCGGAAAGAAAACATGCTTTCAGAGGAGCACGCGGTGCGGGCAGCGCAGAGCTTCCACGTGCCACTATCCTTCTTTGCGGTAGACGATTCAAAGTTTGCCAACGCAACCGCGACTTTCCGTAAATCTAGTACCGCCACGGTCACCGCTGAGCGCAAGGTCAATCAGCTCGCGCGAGAAGTCAACCGCGCCTGGGATGCGCTCTCGCGAGAATCTGGGTACCTCGATTTCCCCAGTACCGATTTGCTTGCCGCAGGCTTGGGTGTGGAACAGGCCGCTGAACAAACTCGCAGGGTTCTCGGACTCAGTGCCACGGAGCCGATTCAGAATGTCACTCATATCCTCGGGCTTCTTGGGGTTGCTGTGGTGTACCCTTTACTGGAGGATGCCGAAGACGCCGGGCACCTCGCGATTTCTCTGCCCAGTAGGGAAAATACTCGCCCTGCGATCAGTATTGTGCATCGTACGGAGGGTGCGCGCCAGCGCCTCACGCTCGCTCACGAACTTGGTCACCTTCTATTCGATCAGGGCCTTAGTCAGCCGATTCCTTCTACTCGCGCTCCGCAAGAACGCCGTGCCTACGATTTCGCGGGGGCACTTTTGCTTCCGGAGTCCGTGGCGCGGGCGCGTATTAATGAAACGACACCGCTACGTGGCTTGCTGGATATCCGGCGAGTATACGGAATCAGTGTGGCGGCCACAGCCGTGCGTGCCCAGCGCCTGGGGATCATTACCCAGCACCGTTTCCGGAGTCTGCAGATTCAGCTGGCTAACGCCGGCTGGCGCAAACGCGAGCCGGTGATTGTCCCTCCGGAAAAGCCTTCCTTGTTCAGGCAAGCGGCGGAGCGAGTATTCGGCAAGAAAGCCCTGGCTTTTAAGATGTCCGAAGCATTGGGGCTCAAACCGGAATGGGTCAACTCTTGGCTGCATCTTGATTCCGATGCCGATACCGCCACTGTGGACAAGTTCGGTGACGGTGGCGAATCGCAGGTTATCCAGCTGCGCCGGAGATAAGCTGAGTGAAAAGAGGATCAGCCCACACCAAGAAAACTTGGGCGGGCTGAACTATTGGCTTGACCGTAGCACGCAAGTCTGTGTGCGTTCAAGAGTGAATTACTTCGTGTTTGCATCTCCGGCGGGGATGTGCGAGCCGCGCCCATTTAGGAGCCTTTACGGATTTTGCGGAGTTCGCGCATCGCTACTTCGACATCCTCGGGAGTCTGGTCATAAAGACCCAGCTCGTACGTAATATCCGAGATGTCGTCCAACGCTTCCTTTGCCACCTGCCGCTGCTTTTCGCAATAGTTCAGAACATCCGAGAGCCAGAGCCGGCGATGGGTGGTAATTTTGCGGAACGGTATAGCGCCTTCTTCGCATAGCTTGACTACGGTTGGGCGGGTCATATTCAACAGATCGGCAGCTTCCTGAGTGGAGATTTCCCTATCTCCATCCGGTTCCTCCTGCACGACTATCGTCTCCAGATCTGCCTGAGCATTTTTCTGATCATCTGAAGTCGTCACGGCACACCTCCTTTTGTTTCTTTCGTTTCTGCTGTAACTGGCCTTGCCCGGGCGGGTGGGTAGGAAAGACTGTCTCTGTAAGCGACGGCCGAAAAGTAGCCCACTCGTCGACCGTGCATGGAATCCTATGACTTCTAAAGCGGAAGGTATTTGAGCACTTCCGTGGAGAAGCGCAGACGGAAAGTCTTTGAGGTTGAACGTGACGATCACATCTGATTCGCTTCGTAGAGCGCCCTCAATAATATGTGCATCACCGAGATCAGGTAGATCGCCATAATTCCCTATCGAGTCACCAAGAATCTCGACTCGCGCTACTGGAAAGGCATGATTCATTTGGTGCAGCAGACGGGCGGAATACTCAATAGTTGCTGGTATGGGAATTCCGCGTTCCCTCCGCAACCGCGAGACAGTCCTGATCAATTCTATTTCTACTCCGGGTGACCAAGAGACACGATATATTCCGATGAAGGCGATCTCAAAGAGAACGTCTCGCAGGAGCGAGGGGACGATCGCGCAAGCATCGAGAAACGCCGCGCGCATTAGTTGCCACTGCCCATCTCCCGGATTGCCTGGGCGATGACTTCGGGGTCTTCGTCGTAATCGCCCATGGCGTAGGAATCCGCCATGAGAGCATCAAGGGCTTCGCGAGTTTGCTGCCGCTGCTTCTCGCGGTAATTCAGAACATCCGAGAGCCAGAGCCGGCGATGGGTGGTGATTTTCCGGAACGGTATTGCACCTTCTTCGCATAGCTTCACTACGGTTGGGCGGGTCATATTCAACAGATCGGCAGCTTCCTGAGTGGAGATTTCCCTATCCCCATTAGGTTCCTCCTGCACAGCCATCGAAATCTGCGCGCGCAGCAGCGGCGGAATTTCGATAGTGACGCCGTCAAAGGTCAATCCAACCCTGCGTGACTTAGCGAGAAGCCGGCGGATTCGATCCATGATCTCCGGATCAATCTGCGCGATTTTGTCATCATGTGAAACAGTGGTCACATCACACCTCCTTTTCGTTTCTTTCGTTTCCAGTGTAGTGGGCCTCGCGTGGGGAGGGAAGACTGTATTTCTGCGAAGCCGCACCGGCACGCGCGCAAAAAGGAAACCCGCATCAGCCCCGGGGAGATTCCCCGCATCGCGCCCACCTTGGCCAAGCCGCTACGATAGGGCACATGGCTCAAGTTCCGGTGTCCGCTATTCATCCTGTTGCCCCTGACCACCTGGGCGCCGTCGCCCTTTTTAGTGCGCCGATTGACGTGCGCGCGGCGTTGGAACGCGTGGAAGTGGACGGCCAGGCCCTCGATGTCCACCTGGATGAGCTCCCCGGCGGGCAGGTCTTCAATTTTCTGGCCAGTGGTGTGACGGTGTTGCTCACGCCCGTGTCCGGGCCGGCCGCGCTGGAGGGCGCCACCCCGCCGCACGCTTTCCACATTATGATGACGTTTTTCTCCGATATGGCGCGCTCCGGGGAGGACATGCCCGACCCGGTGAGTGACGAGTTCGCGGCGCGTCGTCGTACCTCCATGCACACGCTGCACCGGGTGTACACGGCCGTGATCCGCTCGCTCATGGGCGAGGAAGCCGCGGTGGGCATGGCGCGCCCCGAGCTGGGCATCATCTACCCCGCCGATGTGGTGACCGGTTACCGGATCGACGCCGCAGACCCGTTCCTACTGTGGATTTACGTGCCGATGCGCGCCGGCGAGGTAGTATCCGGGCGCACCGTGGGCCTGCCGCTTTTCGGGCACCTCGACCTCGAGGTGAAGGACAGTCACCGCCCGCGCGAGGCCGTGTACGAACTGCTCGCGAACACCGCCGGATATATTATTTCCGACGGCGCAACCCTCATGCCAGGGCAAACTCTGGGCACCGCCGCTGATGAGTCCATCGCCATTGCCCAGAGCCGCGACGGCGACACCCCCACGCTGCGGTTGGTGTACTAATGCCAGCCCAATGGCTGTAGCGGCGGACGTTTCCAGACGGTGGGTAGGCGGAACTCCAGCTTCCACTGGCCGCTATCCGGCCCGGTAGTGGCACGAACCATCCAATAATCGATGGCTTTGTACCCGAGTTTGAGCCCTTCATTCATGGTGAATCCCAGTTTTGAATCGGGGCAGAAATAGGAATTCCGATTCGTGTAGCCGATGGTCTCGTAATCATCGTTCCACTTATCTTCAGGAGAACTATCCGCGAAGGCCCGAATATCTCCGCTCCCATCATCGATATATACGTGTTGGATGCACCCGTCCCGTTTCTCGTGGGGATTTTTACCAACGAAGGTAAAGGAGAACGTGGTATCCCAGTCACTCTCCTTCTTGTAGTGGTTGAGAATGTCCTCGGGGTTAACGTCCAGGCGCCACCACAAGTCCTTTTCCGCATTGCTGGTATTAGGATCCAGGGACAAGGCGTGCATCATGGCAGAGACAATGACGGATACTTTTGCGCCCGTTTCGAAGTCATATTTATCGCGAGGTGGGAAATCAGCTTCCAGGGTGGTGTCAGCCGTTTCTAGGGTGACGATGTCATTCTCCGCGTCAAAGGTGAGACGAATCGTGTCCACAAGCTACCCCTTTCTTAGTAAATCCAATCCCCGCTCTGGGTGAAGATGAAATCGTCACCGGGGTACTTGCTGAGCTTCACGCAGCCGATAATGAACTCCACCAGCGCCCAAATGCCGATAGTGAGCCAGTTAAAGAGAATCATGCAGATTCCGATACCTACCTGCCCGCGCAGGAAACGGTGGACGCCGAAGCCGCCCAGGAAGAAAGCAAGGAGCACGTAAACGATCTTATTGACCGTGCGGAATTGCGGCTCTTGGTAGTAAGCGGGCGGGGCTGTGGGATACGCCTCCGGAGCGGTGGGGTACGGCTGTCCCGGCCCCTGATACGGCTGCCCCGGAAGTGGATACTGCTGGTTCTGTTGCGGTCCCCGCTGCGGGTACGGTTCGAAAGCGCTCATTGATCCAATCTTTCCTTGCGCCCGGTATGTCACGAGCTCCTGCCGAAAAGTATAGCCGGCGGGCCCGTGAGCTGGATTGCTGTGCATGAGAGTGGATGCCAAGACTCTCAACGGTCCGAAGATAATACCGAGATACTTGCGAAGGTGATAACGAAATGGTTGCAATAGTGATAGCGAAAGACTTGCAGAAGTGACAAAGTGGCGAGGAGTCACTACGCTCAAAACATGGCTTATATTCGGCGTGCGGTCGATACAATGCTGCAACAAGACCTGGCAATCATGGGTGGCGTGGTGATTGAAGGTGTGCGTGGCTGCGGTAAAACCGAAACGGGCATATTCCACGCTAAGTCCGAATTTCGCGTGGACCAGGCATCTAACCAGCGCCTGGCGGAACTCAATCCTCAGGGAGTTCTGGAAGGCAATGTTCCCAGGCTTATTGATGAGTGGCAGCTCGCCCCGATCCTCTGGAACGAGATCCGCCATGAAATCGACGCGCGGCGTGCTCCGGGCCAGTTTATTTTATCGGGCTCGGCCACTCCGGCAGATTCGATTACCCGCCACACCGGCGCCGGCAGGCTCTCTCGGGTACGCATGCGCCCCATGGCCCTCGGTGAAGCGTATCCGCGGGAAGACCGCATCACCCTGAGCGAGCTACGCACCGCCGTACAGGTTCGCCACGTCCCCGGGGCCCTTAGCTACCCCGAACTCGCTACCGAAGCGGTGCGAGGCGGCTGGCCCTTCCTTGTTTCCTCGCAAAATCCTGCCTTTATCCGATTCGTCCAAAACTACGTGGACAATATCGCGCATGCGGACCTCGCGCAGGTGGACGCCCGCTTCGACCCGGAACGGGTGCGGCGCCTACTGCGCTCCCTCGCTCGCAATATCGCAAGTGAAACCCCGGCTACCACCCTCTCCCAAGACATTTCCGCGGACGGCGGCCAGCTCTCCCCGCAAAGCGTACGAAGCTACCTCGATGCACTCACCCGGATTTTCATCGTCGAGGAACTCCCGCCCTGGAGCGGCTCCTTGCGCTCAAAGACCCGACTCCGCAAACAGGCGAAACTGCATTTCTGCGATCCATCTCTGGCGCTCGCGGCCCTCCGCGCAACCCCGGAAGAACTCGCAAATGATCCCGAATATTTCGGTCAAATCTTCGAATCAATGGCGGTCCGGGACATCCGCACCTATGCAGAACAGATTGGTGCCACCTGTTTTGGTTACCGAGATAATACCGGCCTAGAAGTAGATATTCTGCTGGAGTTCAGCGATGGACACTGGGCCGGCATCGAAGTGAAACTCGGCGAATCGGATCGCGCTGTGGGCGCGGGGGAGCGCAATTTACTCCGGCTGCGCGATGCCCGTATGGTGAAGGCCCCCGATTTCCTCGCGGTGGTGACCGGCGGCCGCACCGCATTCACGTTGCCAAGTGGTGTTCACGTTCTTCCCTTGAGCACCATGGGTCCTCTAGTGCAGTGATGCTATCTCCCAAAGATCGCAGAAAAATCCCCTCACCAATTCTTTGGCGAGGGGAATGCGCTACCCGAGGACCGGGTGCTGACTGTAGTAGCTTTGCAACGACTCCTTGGAAATGAGGCGGTCTCCAATTTCTATGGGTGAAAGCCCTTCCCGCATATTCTTCCAGGGGTCCTCGCTATGGGTGCGAGCCGAAAGCTGATTGCCGCTGAGCTGGGCAAGGCGATCAACTACCTCGTTCACGATTTGCGCTTCATCGGCCGTGATCGTGCTATCCAGTTCGCCCTTGCGGATAATGAACTTTCCGCGGTGCTGGTTGAAGAGCGCGGGGCTAACCGGGCCACCTCGCCATGCTTGGAAATCCTCCGGGAAAAGAGGATACCCGCGCGTGGCGAGGCAGTGAGCTTGACTGTAAAAAGCGAGCTTCTGCATTTTCATGGTGGTCATATCCCCGCAGCGCTGCAAAATATATCCGGCCACATGTGTAATAGATGCCATTCGAGTGCCCTCCTTCCTTCTGAATCCTAGTGGAAGTGGTCTTGCGCGGGAATATCTGGATACGCATGCCCATGTGCGCGCATCCCGCTATAATCATGACCGTCCGTGCGGTGGCAGAGCCGGACACCATAACCATATTTTCTCGACACGCATGGAAAGGTCACGATGAGCTCGCAGTCCACCGCGCCGCACGGCGCCAGCACGCATCCTGATTCACACCCCGCCACTCCTGCCCCCGCGCTCGCGGACGGCCTGGTCACCCCGAATAACGTCAGCCCGAACACCACCGGCACCGCCGCCACCACCCCGGGCGCTACCGGCACCGCCGCACGCTTCGCGGACGTCGCCCGTTCCCATCTCTTTGTGTACGTGGCGGTTTTCTTCGTCTCCTTCCTCCTCATTTCCAATATCGGCGCCACGAAGCTCATCACTCTGAATATTGGTGGTCTTGATCTTTATTTCGACGGCGGCGCGATGCTCTTCCCGCTCACCTACATCATCGGTGACCTTCTTTCGGAGGTTTACGGTTTCAAAGTCGCCTCCCGCACGATCATCCTCGCTTTCGGGGTGCAGATCCTGGCCTCCTGCTGTTTCTGGCTGGTGCAGATCGCCCCGCCCGCCCCGGATTACGCCAACCAGGAAGCTTTCGAAGCGGTGCTCGGCGTGGTGCCGCGCTTCGTGGCGGCCTCCGTTTTCGGTTTCCTCTTCGGCCAGCTCTCCAACTCATACGTGCTGGTCTGGATCAAGCGCCGCTTCGGGGAACGCGCCCTGTGGGTGCGCCTCATTTCCTCCACCATCGTGGGCGAATTGCTGGATACCATTATTTTCTGCTTCGTGGCCTGGGGCGCGGATATCGCGGCCGGCAACGTCGAATTCTGGTCCATCGTCAACCTCTCCCTGGTGGGGTGGCTCTATAAAGTCGGTATCGAAGTGGTGTTCCTCCCGCTGACCTACGCCGTGGTTGGTGTGGTGAAACGCCACGAAGGCTTACGATAGGCAGCGGGCCGGTGGCGGCGTCGTCGTACTAAAAACAACGCGAGCGCGCGGCACGGCGCCCGGGCATAACGCGCGTGCCGCACACAAGAACCGCACCGCAACAGAAAGGTGAGAGCGTGACAACAGGATTTACGATCGGGACGCGCCTGGACGCGCGCGTGGGTGACCTCACCGGGCGGCCGCTGGGACGCACCGGCGTGATTCACACCCCGCACGGCGATATCGCGACCCCGGCGTTCATTCCCGTGGGCACGAAAGCGACCGTCAAAACGCTCACGCCCGAGCAGGTGCGCGGTATCGGCGCGCAGGCCGTGCTCGCGAACGCCTACCACCTCTACCTGCAACCCGGCCCGGAGATCCTGGATGCCGCCGGCGGCCTATCCGCTTTCATGAACTGGAACGGGCCCACCTACACGGATTCGGGTGGGTTCCAGGTGCTCTCGCTCGGCTCCGGCTTCAAAAAAGTACTCAGCAACGAGTACGCCGGGAAAAACGCCGGGCGCGCGGATACCGAACTCGCGCGCGATAAAGAGCGCCTCGCGAATGTGGACGACGACGGCGTATGGTTCCGTTCCCACCTCAACGGCTCGCGCCACCGGTTCACCCCGGAGGTGTCCATGGGGATTCAGCACCAGCTCGGCGCCGATATTATGTTCGCCTTCGACGAGCTCACCACCCTCCTCAATTCCCGCGCCTACCAGGAGAAAAGCCTGGAGCGCACCCGCCGCTGGGCCGAGCGTTGCCTGGCCGAACACCGCCGCCTCACCATCGAACGCGCCGGCAAGCCCTACCAGCAGCTCTTCGGCGTGATCCAGGGCGCGCAATACGAGGATCTGCGCCGGAAAGCCGCGCGGGACCTCGGTTCGATGTGCGTGGACGGGCAGGAATTCGACGGCTTCGGGATCGGCGGGGCCCTGGAAAAGGAGAAGCTCGGGACCATCTGCGCCTGGGTGAGCGAGGAGCTGCCCGAAACGAAAGCCCGCCACCTCCTCGGGATTTCCGAGCCAGATGATTTCTTCGCCGCTATCGAAGCCGGCGCGGATACTTTCGATTGCGTCAATCCCTCCCGGGTGGCGCGCAATGCCGCGATCTACTCCCCAGACGGGCGTTTCAACGTGACCCGCGCCCAGTTCCGCACCGATTTCGGGCCGCTGGTGCCCGACTGCGAATGCTACACCTGCCAGAACTATTCGCGCGCCTACCTCAATCACCTCTTCAAGGCGAAGGAAGCGCTGGCGGCCACGCTCGCCACCATCCACAACGAGTACTTCACCGTGCACCTCGTGGATACCATCCGCGCGGCCATCGAATCTGGCGATTACGCGGCCTGCAAAGAAGAAACGCTCGGGCGCTTCTACCGCGGGCAGTGGGGGCGGGCGTAGCGGGGGCACTTATAGCGGGTGGCGCGTAAAGGCGCGGCGCACGTTCCGCGTGCACACGTAAACAGCCCCACGCGGTCCGCCGCACGCCCGCGGCCCCGCGCCTAGAACGCGCGGTGCGCCGCGTCGCTCAGCTTCTGGAAGGTCTCCGGATCGGGGAATCCAGACACCTCGTAGCGCGGCGGCCACACATTTTCGAGCGGCTGGAAGCCTTCGGGCCACACATCGCGGGCCACGTCCAGGCGAATGGTGATATTGGCGGCTTCCGGATCGGCATCGTCAAGATAGTTAATGAAATCCGCGACCGCCGGGATGGACCCGTAGTGGTCCGAGCGGCGCCACTGCGTGAGGCTCACCGCGCCTTCGTCCAGGTCATGCACCTCGTAGAGGGCCACGTGGCCCATCTTTTCCGGCCAGCGCGAAAGGAATTCCTGCTGGTGATCGTACATGCGCCCGCGGAAGGTGGCGCGCAGATTCGCCAGCGGCGCGTAGGCCGGGTGATCCGGCATAGGAATCCATTCCATCCAGCCGTCCGCGGCCACGGTGTGGGGGAGCGGGTAGATAGCGTCGTCGATATCGTAATCCTGGAGCAAACGGTTGAAGAGCGCGGGAAGCTCCGGATCATCAGCCAGCACCACAAAGAGGCGCGAACGCGAAGCCGGCACGAACAGCGGCAGCGCGCCGTTGTATTGCTTGCTGATCGAGTACGCCACCTGCTGGACCAGATCCACATCCGCGAACCACGAACTCTGGTAATTATTCGGTTCGGTAAAAGCCAGCACCCGCGCGCCCGCGTACATCATGACCACCAGCTCCAGAGCCGCGTAGCCCGATTGCGCATTCAGGCCGCGCAGCGATTCCACGGCGTGCCCAAACAGCGGACCCACATCATCCGTTCCCGGAATGAGATCCAGATCCGAGAAATACAGCGGAATGATGTTATCCGGGGTATCGCGCGCCAGCCCCACGCCCACGAAATCCGTGAGCGGCAGGTAGATAAAGGAATCATCCTCGCGCCGGTTGACGCGCGTGAAATAATCCGCGGCGCGCACAATCGGCATAATCGGCCCCTCGGCGTCACCCTGCTCCTCCGCGAGCTCATCGAGCGCGGGGTCGCGGTGCGGAAACCCCGGGTCGCTCGGATCCATGGTCCCGAAGAACTGCGCGAAGATTTCCCGCCAGGACAGGTTTTTCTGGCCGCGGCCCGGAGGGGTGCCGGGCATCTCGGGCGCGCTGCTTCCCGCGGCCGCACCGGTTCCGGTAGCTGCGCCGCCCGCGTTCGCGCCGTTTCGGGCCGACGACGCCGCCCCCGGCTGGGCGGACCCGGCCGCACCTTCGGTGACCTGCGGGGTGGTGGCCCCGGATACGCCAATAGTGATGAGGCGGTTGAGAAGTGCGCGCCGGCTGTCTTCGGGAGCATCCGGATCGATCATCTCAAAGGGGCGGAAGCGGA
The DNA here is from genome assembly GCF_030216305.1 of Actinotignum timonense. GTDB lineage: Bacteria > Actinomycetota > Actinomycetes > Actinomycetales > Actinomycetaceae > Actinotignum > Actinotignum timonense_A. Next base: position 162,592 of record NZ_JASOKT010000003.1, read on the forward strand.
AGGTGCGTCCGTCCGGGAGCAGGACATCCAGCCACGGCCCGTCGGCATTGACCAGCGCGCCGGCGAGTTCGGGATGAGCGGTGGCGACCTCGAGGGCCCAATTCATGAGCGACATACCTCTATTCTGGCAGAAAGTGGCGCAGGCCGCTTGCCGGGCGCGGTATCCTTGCAAGCAGAGATGTGACTCATGGAACCAGGTCGAGGAGGAGCCATGCCGTCCTATTCTTATCCCGGTGATGGGCTGCTGGCCTGCGTGCCCGGCCTGGCGGTGTTCACGCCCGCCCTACCTGCCGATCCAGCCGCGGTGTGGGAAGCGATGCGCGCCGGTCACGATTTCCCCACTCTTCTCACGCATCTGTGGTCCGCGCTGGGCGCGGATTTTGCGCTGTTCTACGCCGACGGCCCGCTGCTGCGGGTAGCCGCGCACGGCCTCATTGTTCGCGACGTCACCGGCCGCGCGGTCGCGGACGGCAGTAACGCCCTCACCTGGCAAGAAGCCGCCACCACCCAGGACACCACGGTGACGGTGGGGAACGTTGGCGCTGCGGGCGCTGCGGGTGCGGAAAGCACGGCATTCGGTAGGAACGACGGCGCGGCCTGGGGCGCCGGTACCCCCGGGAACGACGGCGCAGCTCCCGCACCTGGCCCGGCCCTCCCGTTAGAGCGCGGCATGGCCCGCGCCGGTGGCGCTCGCATTAGCCTCAGCCCGGTTCTCAGCGGCCGGCCTGCGGCTGCGGTTGAGCGCCCGGCAGCTCTGCCCGTTGATCGCCCGGAAGCTTCGGCTGCCCACCCGGCGGTTCCGGAACTTCCGGCACCGCCACTTCCACCGGCGGCGCCGGTGCCTTCAGCGGTGCCAGCAGCGCCGGCGGTGGAGAGCGCCCCGGTGCCCAGCTACGCCGCGGCTACCGAAGCCTACCCGGTGCAGGCCACCGAACCCTATCCTTCCTCCGGCATTCCCGCCCCGCTTCCGGCGGTCGAATTACGTTTCTCTTTCGGGGAGACGGTGGTGCTGGGCGGGGTGAGCCCGGCTCTCAAAAATATTATTATGGGGCGCCGCCCGCTCCTCGATGCCGCGGCCGCGGGCTCGGATCCGGCAGCTACCCAACTCCTCCCGGTTCCTTCCCCGCGTCAGGAGATCTCCCGCACCCATTGCGAAGTTCTGGTGGAGGCGGGCGGTGCATTCCTGCGGGATTGCCATTCCAATAACGGCACCTACCTCAAGCACGGGGACGGCCCGCTGCGCCGCATCGAACCTGATCACGCGGTCGGCCTGGAAGATGGGGACCTGGTAGATATGGGTGACGCCGCCAGCTTCACGGTTCATTACCGCAGCTAGCGCCGCCGCGCCTTATCCTCAGCGGCACGCCGGGCTACCTGGGAATACGAACACCCGGGCTGCCCGCCGCGCCACGCAGGCTGACTCGCCCGCTCGGCTACTTCCGATACAGCGTTTTACGCTGGTAATGCGGTTCGCTGGTGACATTCACGCCCAGGGAACGGAAAATACCATCATCCACGGAGCCGAGGATCGTAGTGGTATGCACATCGCAATTCTGCAGATCCTTCAGCTTGCTCAGCGCCGCCGCCGCGGTGGGATCCGAAGCCGCGGAAACCGAGAGCGCGATAAGCACTTCATCGGTGTGCAGGCGCGGATTACGCGAACCCAAGTGCTCCGTCTTGAGGGTCTGGATCGGGGCGATGGCCTCCGGGGCCAGCAGCTTGACCGAATCATCAATCCCGGCCAGCACCTTGAGAGCATTAAGCAAAACAGCGGCGGAACAACCCAGCAGCTCCGAAGTCTTCCCGGTCACGATTCTGCCATCGGGAAGCTGGAGCGCGGCGGCCGGCCCACCCGTGGCCTCGGCCTTGCGCAGCGCCGGGGGCACCACCGGCCGGTCGGTGCCGGTCACCCCGAGCTTGGCCATGATGAGGGCGATCCGTTCGGAACATACCGGCTCAGATTCGCTGCGCTTCTCATCAACAAGCGCACGGTAATACCGGCGAATAACTTCCTGGCGGGCGGCTTCGCGGCAAACGTCGTCGTCGGAAATACAATATCCCACCATGTTAACGCCCATATCCGTGGGGGATTTGTACGGCGTTTCCCCGGAAAGTTCGCGCAGCAGCAGGCTGAGCAGCGGGAACACCTCGACGTCGCGATTGTAATTAATCGTTTGCACGCCGTAGGCGACCAGGTGGAAGGGGTCGATCATATTGACGTCGTCCAGATCGGCCGTTGCCGCTTCATAAGCGAGATTCACGGGATGATCCAGCGGAATATTCCACACCGGGAAAGTCTCAAACTTCGCGTAATTGGAGGTGATGGAACGCTGGTGGTCGTGGTAGAGCTGCGAAAGGCAGGTGGCGAGCTTGCCGGAACCCGGGCCGGGCGCCGTCACCACAATAAGATCGCGCTGCGTTTCCACGTATTCGTTCTTTCCGAAACCGTCCTCGGAAACGATGAGCGCGGTATTGGAGGGGTAGCCCGGGATGCGGCGATGGCGCGCCACATTGAGACCCAATTTAATAAGACGGCGGCGGAAATCACGCGCCTCGTGGTTATCTTCCTCGTACTGGGTGAGCACCACGGAATTGACCATGAAGCCGGCTTCGCGGAATACGTCCACGAGGCGCAGCACCTCATCCTCATAAGAAATGCCCAGGTCGGCGCGGTGCTTCGCCTTGAGATCGCGCGCGTTAGCGGCAACCACAATCTCCAGCTCATCCTTCAATTCGGCCAGCATCGCAATTTTGTTATCCGGGGTGAAACCGGGCAGCACCCGCGAGGCGTGGAAATCATCAAAAAGCTTGCCGCCCATCTCCAGGTAGAGCTTCCCGCCGATCTTTTCGCGGCGCTCCCGAATTTTCTGGGACTGGAGCTTAATGTATTTTTCCCGATCAAATCCGATGCTCTGCAATGAGGGGATATGGGGGGAAGGGGAAGGGGTTTCTGTAGTAGGGATGGAGTTACGCGCGTTTTTATCAGCCACGCCGGATCGCCTCTCTCGGTCACCTCAGCAGTACCGACAAAGTGTAGCGCCTCGCGCCGGATTTCGCATCGAGCGGGCGGGCGTGTGCGGGAGCGCGGGGCATTCGGGCTGGCGGTGAGGGCGCGAATGCTACGGGCAGGCAAAACCGGGCGTGGTTAAACCGTTGCGCTCATCGATTGAGTCCGCAACAATAGGGGGCGACGCTGGGAGGAGATATGCCAAAGATTTCTGCACCAACGGTCCGCGAGCATCGGGAAATGATGATAGCCCGGCTCGTGGATGCGGCGGAAAAGATTCTCAAAGACGAGCCGGGCAAACCGCTCTCGGCCGGGGCGGTGGCTGCGGCTGCGGGTATCGCGCGCAACTCCATTTACCGCTATGTCGGGTCGGTTGAAGACCTGCGGCTGCTGGTGCTCGAACGGAATGTGCCCAGGTGGCGGGCCAAGGTGATGGGCCAGGTGGATATGAATGCCGAACCGCGCGAACGCCTCGCGCAGCTGGTGGTGGCGTGCATCCGCCAGTCCGGCCAGCGCGACTCGCATAAATGGCTCATGGGTCTCATGCGTGCGGCACGCGGGAAAGGTTCGGAGAAGGCCACGGCGCATACCAAAATGGGCGTGGATAAAGCCCACGGTTTCTTCACTGACGCCCTCAAAATGTGCTGGAAAGATACCGGTATCGCGCATCCTGATATTTGGACCTCATTCAGCCGCGCCCTCATTTCCGACGCATTTCGCCAGGTGGAAACCGGCGCGTCGCTCGAGGATGTATGCCGGATTGCCCGTCACACTATTCTTGCTATGTCCGCCGGGCATACAGATGACGAACTCGAGAAAGAACCACACGCATGACACACGCGCGCATCGCGATCAACGGCTACGGCAATCTAGGCCGCGGGGTGGAACAGGCCCTCAGTCTCGCCCCCGACCTGGAGCTGGTGGGGGTCTTCACCCGCCGCGAAGGCGTGATGACCGCCTCCGGCCCGGCATTCCCCGCCGCCGAACTCACCGATCCGCAGCTGCGTGACCGCTGGACCGGCAAAATCGACGTCGTTATTAACTGCGGCGGCTCGAAATCGGACCTCGATACGCAAACGCCGCTGGTTGCCTCCGGTTTTAACGTGGTGGATTCTTTTGATACACACGCGCGGATTCCTGCGCATTTCGAACAGGTCGACGACGCCGCCCGCGCGGCCGGCACCCTCGCTCTCATTTCCGCTGGTTGGGACCCGGGCCTGTTTTCGCTTCAGCGGTTGTTGGCCGAGGCGGTTTTGCCGGCCGGGCACGCGGAAACTTTTTGGGGGCCGGGGCTGTCCCAGGGGCATTCGGATGCGGTGCGGCGGGTGCCGGGCGTGAAAAACGCGGTGCAGTACACCGTTCCCAAGGAGCAGGTGCGGGCTGCGGCCCTGGCCGGGCAAACGGAAGGCCAGCTCAGCGCGGGCGATAAGCATCGCCGGATCGTTTACGTGGTCTTGGAGAGCGGTGCGGATCCGGAGGCAGTGCGCCAGGCCATCGTGACGATGCCGAATTACTTTGCCGAATACGAAACTGAAGTCCACGTGATTTCCGAGGAGGAGTTCGCCGCGGAGCACACCGGGATGGCGCACGGCGGCGATGTGATTCGGCACGGAACCACTTCGCCGGGGACTTCGCACGCCCTGCATTTCAACCTCGCGCTGGATTCCAATCCGGAATTCACCGGGGCGGTGCTGGTGGCCTGCGCCCGCGCGGTGGCGCGGATGCACGCGCGCGGGGAACGCGGGGCGGTTACCCTCTTCGATGTTCCGCCGGCTTTGCTTCACCCGGCCAGCGCAGCGCAGCTGCGCGCGGATTTGCTGTAGGGAGGGTTCCCGGTGATTATCCTCGCGACCTGCTATGCCTTGGGGTATGTTCAGCGGGTGAAAAAAGCTCAGAAACCGGAATAGGAGCTGTTCCTCGATGATCTCGAGGATGATCGCGAACTCGGGATCCGCTAGATTAAATTCGCGGAGGCCAGCCATTCCTCTAGCGCGCTATCTGTAGCGGCCTCGTGGATATTCTCACCGCGCACGGAGAAGGGCACGCCGGTGGTTGCCTCCGGGGCCAGGTTCGTGAACGTCGATTCGATTTCCACCTTCGGCGAGCCGGACCAGGTGGTGAACGGCAGCACTAGCTGGTCCGTGAGCCCGGCGGACTTCAGGTAGGTCTGCACCACCGGGGGGACCTGCTCGCACCAGACGGGGAAACCGACAAGCACGACGTCGTACCCGCTCGCGCTGGGCGCCGGGGCCGTAAGCTCCGGGTAAATGCCCTCCGCAAGTTCGCGGGTGGACTGGGCGTGCGTCTCATTCGGATCCGCGGGATAGGGGTGCGCGGGGACAATCTCAAAAGTATCCGCACCCAGGCGCGCTGCGATTTTTTCCGCCAGCACCTTGGTGTTCCCGATCTCGAGGTTACGCACCTCGCCGTCCCAGAAATTCAGGCCGGCACGCGAGAAGAAAGCTACGAGACAGCGCGGGCGGCGCGCATCCGCCGGCGTTTCCTGCTGAGCCGCACGAATTTCTGACATCGGAATTTCCTTCCCGCGAAGCGAGCCCTCCGCACTGAGAATTGTGACCTGAACATCATCCATTCTGCCACCGAGCCCGGGCTACCAGCGGGTCTTTATACCCGGGGCGTCCACGCTTAATTCCTGAATTGTTTCTCAATTATTCGCGTTCCAGCCCCTTCTGATTCACTTGCCAGCCCCCTCTGATTCACCCGCCCGCCCGCGTTATTCACCTGCCAGCGCCCTAATCATTGGCGCGCCCGCGCGCCAGCACCACCCGAGTTTCCAGCGGTGTGACCACCAGAATGCTCACCAAGCACATGGCCAAACCAAGAACCGTAATGATCCCGAGTTTCGTGAAAGCAGCGGTATCCAAGCGGGCACCCCACGAGTAATTCGTCATAAGAGACATACCAACCCCGAGCGCGGTGGTCAGCGCCGTCGTTACTACCAGGGGAATAAAAGTTTGCAGGATCCGAATCCGCGTGAAAACGGCCGTGGGGAAACCGAGGAAACGCAAGGACTGCGTCTGCTGCGCCGATTCGAAAACGAGGGAGGCGTGATTCGTGAGACTGGACAGCGCCACCACCGCGAAACCGAAACCGAGGGTGACCATCACGCCCGTGCCGATATCGGCGGAGACCAAGCGAATCGCCACCGAATCCGAACCGCTGCGCTCGGGAAGCGTGGAGGTGTAGCCACCGATGAAACACAGCAGCGCGAGGGTGGAGACACTACGCCACACCGCGCGCGGATCGTTGAGAATCCGCCGCGCCGCCATGAGCAACGACGCGCGGCGCGAACGCGTGAGCGGATAGGCCAGCGCCTGAATGATAAAGGAAGCCGCCACCGAAAGCGCGAACAGGAAGACCAGCAGCACGCCCGCCATCATGACGATTTGCACGATGGGCGTAGAACCCCCACGCGCATTCGCCACCAGCACATACATAATTCCGGCGACGACGAGCACCCCCAGGCGCCACGCCCGCAGCGCACGCGGAGTTTCGCGGCGCGCCACCCCCAGGGGTGAAATCGATACCCGCATCAGCCCGCCGAGCGCCGATACCAAGGTCACCACGAAGAGCAGCGCAATAACCGCGGCGATAAAGGGAACCGGCAGCAGCATCTGGGCCGGATTAATGGGCAGCCCGAGGAAGCTCAGCGCGCGCCAGCCCGGCAGCGTCACCAGGTAAAGCACCGTGCCCAGGGCGGTGCCCAGCAGCCATTGCACCACCGTTTCGCACAGCGAGATCGCAATCGTTTGGCTGCGGGTGGTGCCAACCAGGCGCAGGGAGGCCAGGCGCTGGGAGCGATCCTGCGCACCCAGCCGCGCAGCCCCGGAAGCCAGGGAAGAAATGGGGATAACTAGGAGCGCCCCGGCGAAAAGTGCCAGGCCAAGGTACATTTCTGTCAGGCCGGCGCCCATGGTCTCACTCAGGGCTTCGAGGTGGGCGGCCATGGCCAGGCTCGGATGGAAATTCCAGTTATAGAACATGAAGATGCCGCCGGCGATGGTGAGGGCCATGGTGGCCGCCAGCGTGAAACTGAGGACCGCGAGGATATCTAGCCAGGCGTTACCGGTGCGGGCGTGCAGCCGCGCCAGAGTGAGGCGGGGCGCGAAGGAGAGGACTTTCATTGCAGCTCGCCCCCGTTCGCGGTGGTGGTGCCGGGCCTCGGTGCGCCGGGGCGCGCCGTGCCGGGTTGTGCGGATCCGGACGTGGCCACGTTAGCCGAATCGGCGTGAATAACGCCGTCGCGAATCTCCACGAGGCGTTCGCACCAGGCGGCCACGTTCGGGTCGTGGGTAACAATAATGAGGGTGGCCCCGCTCATTTTCGCGGCGGTGGTCAGGATCTGGGTGACTTCATGGCCGGTGGCCTGATCGAGGGCACCGGTGGGTTCATCAGCGAAAACTACCGCCGGCTGGCCCGCCAAGGCACGCGCAATGGCCACACGCTGGAGCTGCCCGCCGGACATTTCGCCAGGCCTACGGTGGCGTTCGGGTTCCACCCCGAGGCGCGCCAGCCACATATCCGCCGCGGCCAGCGCCTCCCGCCGGGGCTTGCCCTGGAGCAGCAGCGGCACCGCCACGTTTTCGCGGGCCGGTAGCTCGGGAACCAGCTGACCATCCTGGAAAACAAAACCGAAATTCTCCAGGCGCATTTTCGAGCGCTGTCCATCGGACATATCCGAAATCGGCTCGTTGCCCAGGAGCACCGTGCCGGTGGTGGGCGCGATAATCCCGGCCAGGCAGTGCAGCAGTGTGGACTTACCCGAACCGGAAGGCCCCATAATCGCCACCGACTGCCCGCCCGGAATACGTAGCGAGACCTGGCGCAGCGCCGCCACGCTCCCAAAATTCTTCGTGAGATTATTCGCCACCAGGTCCGGGGCGAGATTCTGTGCTGTGTTCATGGCTCTAGTCAACTTCCGATTGGCCGGCGGCGGCAGGGCTCGTACTCCACACTTATGGTAGAGCTAGGTCTACCATTCCCGGATTTGCGCGTGGTGGCGGGCGGTGCCCGGCTACCATGGCGGTATGACAACGCAGAGCGCCATGCACGTAGATAACACCCGCGTGGTGGCCGAACAACTCCGCCGCGCCACGATGCGCGGGGTGCTCGCCGGTGGCCTCGGCACCATCGCCCTGGTATTCGTGGCGGTGGCGGGGCTCTCGCTGCTCGGCGGATTCAGCCCGATTCCTATCATCATCGGACTGTCCGGACTGCTGGCCCTGGGTGGGGCCGCATGGATAGTGTGGCGCGGGAACGGACGGGCGCTCGCGGACGTGGCCCCGGCGTCGTCGACCTGGATGGCGCAGCCATCCGATCATCGCGACGTGGTGCACGCGCAACGCTCCATTGCCGCGGCTTTTGAAATCGAACGGCGCCGCATCGAACGCGATCTGCACGACGGCGCCCAGCAGTACCTGGTCGCAACCTCGATGGACGTGGGTGAGGCGGCGTTTCTGCTGGAAGGTGACGCGAACGGCGTTGTGAGCTCGGCGGATCTGGCGGCCGCGCGCGAACGCATGGCATCCGCGCAGGACCGCGCGGAACTCGCCCTTACCTCACTGCGGCGCACCGTGGCCGGAATCCACCCGAAGGTGCTCTCTGACCTGGGGCTGGAGGCGGCGGTGCGCGACCTGGTGGTTTCCGCGCCGGTGCCAGCCACCCTGCGGGTGCCGCGCCCGCTGCCCGAAATCCCCGAAGGCGTGATCGCCGCCGCGTATTTCACGGTGGCCGAAGCGCTGACGAACGTGGCGAAACACGCGCCCGCCGCCACCGCGACCGTGCTGCTTATTGCCGACGATGACCTCCATCTCAGCATTACCGATACCGGCCCGGGCGGCGTTATCCCGGGCAGCGGCCTGCGCGGGATCGGCGAGCGGCTCGCGGCTTTCGGCGGCAGCCTGCGCATTTCCAGCCCGGTGGGCGGGCCCACGGAAATTCGCGCGCGCATCCCGCTGCTGCTCCACCGCGGCGAATGGGGGAGCGGGGCCGGGGTGGCGAGGGCTACGGACGTGCCCGCGACGGTCGCGGCGCCGGACGTTGCGCCGGAAACCGAAAATATGAGAACGGAGGGGACGGATGCGTCTGGTCGTTGCTGATGATTCCGCGCTATTTCGCGAGGGGCTGTGCGGGCTGCTGGAGCGGCGCGGGCACACGATTGTGGCCACCGCCGCCACCGCGCCGGAGCTGAGCGAGACGGTGCGCGTGGCCGCCGCCCGCGGGGAGGTCCCCGACCTGGTCATTACCGATGTGCGCATGCCGCCCACCATGAGCGACGACGGCCTGCGCGCCGCCGTGGACCTGCGCCGCGAATTCCCGGCCCTGGGCATTATGGTGCTTTCCCAATACGTGGCGCCGGCCTACGCGCGCGAGCTTTTCCACCCGGCCGCGGGTGCGAGCGGGGCGGGCCTAAGCGCGGGTGCGAGCGCCGGCGGGAACGGCGCCGCGGTCACGCATGCTTCCGGGAACGAGGATGACGCGCCCGGTGGCCTGGGGTATTTGCTCAAAGATCGCGTGGCGCGGGTAGCGGATTTCGTGCGGTCCCTGGAAATTGTGGGGGTGGGCGGCGTGGTCGTGGATCCGGATGTTGCGGCCCAATTAATGGCGACGACGCCGTCACTTCTCACGGAGCTCACCTCCCGCGAACGTGAAATCCTGGAGCTCATGGCGCGTGGATATGCCAATTCAGCAATCGCCGCCGAGCTCTACCTCACCGGGGCAACCGTCTCCAAACACGTGGCAAATATTTTCCTCAAGCTGGGGATGCAGCCCGGGGAAGAAAACCGCCGGGTGCGGGCGGTGCTGGCCTATCTGACGGAAACCTCGCGCGCGGGCTGAGGCGGGTGGTGCGCCTACGCTCAGTGGGCGGGGTGCGCCGTTCGCGCAGGCTGCGGTTCGGGCTGAAAATTGTGTCGGAGGCCCGTGGGAGAATGGGAGCATGACCTCGGATCCCTGCGCTCGCCTGCTCGCTGCCCCGCCCTCGCTGCCGGTAGCAGCCCACCTCGATGAGGTGCGCGCCGCGCTGCCGCTCGCGGTGGTGAGCGCGCCGCCGGGAACCGGGAAAACCACGCTCATTCCGCCGCTGGTGGCCAGCGCGCTCGCGGAAGGCGTGCGTGGAGGAACCGATGCGGGCGGTACTCAGCCCGGGCGGGTCCTCGTGATTCAGCCGCGCCGGGTGGCCGCGCGGGCTGCGGCCCGGCGCCTGGCTGAACTTTTCGCGGAACCGGTAGGTGCTACCGCCGGCTATAGCGTGCGCGGGGATTCCCAGGTGAGCCGGGAAACCCGCATCGAAATGATCACCCCCGGTATCGCGGTGCGCCGCCTGCAAAGCGACCCGGAATTGCGCGGTGTCGGCGCGCTTATTTTCGACGAAGTACACGAACGTCACCTCGATGCCGATCTGGCCCTCGCCCTCGCCCTGGAAGCCCGCGCCGCTTTCCGCCCGGACCTTTTGCTGGTGGCCATGTCCGCCACCGTGGAATCCCAGCGCACCGCGGCTTTGCTGGAAGCGGGGGCCGCAGCACCCGGGGAAACCCCGCGGATCGTGGATATTCCGGGCGTGCTCCACCCGCTCACGCTGCGCTACGCACCGCCCGGGCGCGGGGAAGAACCCCTGGGCACAATTTCGCGGGAGGGCGCACTCGGGGTGCGCCGGGAATTCCTGGCGCACGTGGCCCGGGTGGTGGAACGCGCTTTTAGGGAGGTGGAACTCGGCGATATTTTGGTGTTCCTGCCCGGGGTGCGGGAAGTGGAGCACGTGGTGGGTTTGCTTGGGCATCTACCTGCCCGGGTGGCACCCCTGCACGGCTCCCTCACCGGTGCTCAACAGGATGCCGCACTCCGTGAAGTTGCGGGAACTCGCAGCATTATTGTGACCACCGCTATCGCGGAATCCTCCCTCACCGTACCCGGGGTGCGGATCGTGGTGGATAGCGGGCTTTCCCGGGAACCCCGCACCGATTACGCCAGTGGCATCAGCGGGCTCGTTACGGTGTTGGAATCCCAAGCCGCCGGTATCCAACGCGGCGGGCGCGCCGGGCGTTTAGGCCCCGGAACCGTGTATCGGGTCATGAGCGAAGCTACCTGGGCGCGCCTCGCCGAACGTTCCACCCCGGAAATCTATACCGCGGATCTCACCGATTTTCTGCTGCAAGCAGCTGTATGGGGTGCCCCGGAAGGCCGGGGGCTCGCCCTCCTGGACTCGCCCCCGCAGCCGGGCGTGGCGGCTGGCATGCGCACCCTCACCGCCCTCGGCTGCATGGTGGCAGAACACGACGCCGGGGATGATGCGGCCGATGGTGGGACGCTCGGAACCGAGACGCACGGGAGCGCCGTCGCCGGTGAGAGTACCGGCGCTGAGCGCGCCTGGCAGGTTACGGACCTGGCCCGCACCCTCGCCCCGCTTCCGGTCAGCACCCGCCTGGGGCGTAGCCTGCTGGAAACCACCCCGCGGTTAGGGGCAGGTACAGCCGCCCAGATCGTTGCCGCGCTCGCGGAATCACCCCGGCTGCCCGGGGCTGATCTGGCCCGATGGCCCACCGCCGTCTCACCGGCCTGGGCCCGGCAAGCCCAGCGCCTCGAAAAACTAGCCCGCCGCGCCCTGGGCGAAGCCACGGCAGCCGGCAGCGGGCGGCATGAGAGCGGGCAGAGTGACAGTGGGAAATCTGGCAGCGGCGCAGCCATCCGCGGGAAAACCGATACCGCAGGTTCCGGTACAACCGGCCCAGCTGGCTCCGGGAAACCCAGCCGGGCGGCCCGCAGTGACGATGCCCTCGCCCTCGTAACCGCCTGGGCATACCCGGATCTGCTGGCCCGCGCGGTGGATAGCACCTCGGGGCGCTACCTCCTGGCCAACGGTAGCGGGGCAGTACTCCCGCAAGGCTCCCCGCTCCTTGGAACGCCCTGGCTCGCGGTCGCAGAAGTGAGCGCCAGCCAAGGCCGAGCGGATGCACTCATCCGTGCCGCCGTACCCGCCGATGAAGAACTCGCCCGCCAAGCCGGCCGCGGCCTCATCACCACCGGCACCGCAATCACCTATCGGAAAGGCCGTCTGCGGGCCCGGGAAACCACCCGGCTGGGAGCCATCGAACTCGCCGGCCGGGATGTAGAGCGCCTCCCGCGCGCAGCCGCCACCGCGTGGGTGAGCACCGCGGCCAGCTCCGGAACCCTCCCGCTGGAATTCACCGCCGGAGCCCAAGCCCTGCGCGAACGTCTCGCCTTCCTCCACACCGTCCTAGGTGAACCCTGGCCCGATATGAGCGAAACCGCACTACGCCAGCGCATCGAGGAACTCGCCGGCCCCGAACTCGCCGCCCTCGCCCGGGGCGGCACCTGGGGAAACCTCGGGGCCGGAAATATAGAGCGCCTCCTGCCCTGGCCGGAAGCCACCCACCTGGACGAACTCGCTCCCGCCAGCCTCACCATCCCCACCGGAGAACAACGCACCATCCACTATGAAGGCGGCCGGCCCACCGTTCGCCTGCGCGTCCAAGAAGCCTTCGGCTGGGCCAAAACGCCGCGCCTAGCCGGTGGGCGCATCCCCGTTACCCTTGAACTACTCTCCCCGGCCGCCCGGCCCGTCGCCATCACCGACGACCTCGAAAGCTTCTGGGCCGGCCCCTACGCCCAAGTCAGGGCAGAAATGCGCGGGCGCTACCCACGCCACCCCTGGCCAGAAAACGGCGCCACCGCCAGCCCAACCAAACGCGCCCGCCCGCGCCGCACGGGTCAGAGCCGCTAAACCCGCACCGCTACAATGCGCGCATACTGCTCACGCCCGCGCGGGCGGGTAGGTGAAGGCCCGCAGCTAAAGTACGCCCAGGTCGCCCCGGGATATGCCTCAGTAGCCGAAGGTCAAGGTGCCAGTTTCGTCGTCGTCGGCAAAATCCCGGCGAATAGATGTCGCAGCACCGGCAAGATTACGCAAGCGCGCCCGCAACATCTCAATCGTGAGCCCGGCCATCGGCAAACAAATCCGCAACTGGAGGTGACCACCCGACATCACCGCATCACCATCCAAAAACTCGCCGATCCGCTCCAAAATATCGCGAGTACGAGCCTCCGTCGGCGACTCCACCAGCGATGCCGCCACATACAGCACATCCCCCAAGCCGGGAACATTCGCGTAACTGGCGATCATCTCCTGTTTATCCGACTCCGAACGCCACACCACCTCAAAACGGTAATGCACCCCATCCGGCATCGCCTGCGCGTGATAATCAGCCACCAGCACCTCATACAGGCCCGCAGCCGTTGTCACATCACGGGCATCAGACGCTCCGCGCCCCGACTTCTTAGACATCAGCTTCCCCCTCCCGGGTAACGTCCGAAAGCGCATCCGCGCCGGCCGCATGAGAGGCATCCGCGCCGCTCATCGCCCGGGCCTGCGCCGCCACCAAAGCCGCGCAAGCGGCCAACTGCTCGGCCGGAACCGGCAGCGCCACCGCGTAATGAATATGCGCACGCCCGCCCAGCAGGCGAATCCCGCCAATCGGCAGCGCATCCGCGGCGCGCAACACCGCGATCAGATCGGGGCCCGTCGGGTCAATACCGAAATGCTCCAGCACCGCCGCTGCATTGCGAGAAAGCGCCGAGTCGGATTGCGTATCGGATTCCATGCTGGCTTGCGCCTCAGGTTGCGCGCCGGTTTCGGCGGCGGGGTCCGTGCCTGCTTGCGTGCCTGGCTCAGATGCTGCGTGGGTGCTGGACGCCGCGGATGCGGCGGCGCCGTCGTACTTACGCAGCTCCGCGCCGGTGAGCACGGGTGCCGCAAGATGAACGACGGCGCGGCTATCGCGCCGGGTGGACTGCCCGGGCCAGGCGGTAACCGGCACCCCGTGAGTGACAAATCGTAAAGCTGGAGTCTCATCCGCCCGCGCGCCCGCATAAGTATCGCGCAGGGCCGCGGCGGCGTCCTCCCATGTTGTGAACTGTGATACCACCTCACCAGTATTCCACGTTGGCGGCAGAATGCGGCACAGGCCGGGCGCGCCGCGTACAATAGATATCATCCCGTCCACGCTTGTCCGCGGACGGCCCCCTGAGCATCCTCGTGATTTTTCCGCGGCCCTCGAGTAGCAAAGGACGGTACCAGCAGCCATGGCGCATGGAGCACATCTGGCCCCCGAGAGTGACAACCAGGCGGACGCTGCTGCCCTGGATCGGGCCCTGCTTGCTATGGTCGCCGAAGCTGCGCGCCTAACTGCCCCGCGCATGTGGATCAATCGCCTCCGTTTTTCTTCGCGCCGGGCCGCGGTGGCCGCCCGCACCCGCCTGCAACGCAACGGCTGGGTCCAGCAATCACAACTTTCCCAATTCGGGCGGTCCAAAGATTCCTGGATGCTCACCCTGTGGTCCGCCACCTCGGTAGATAACGGGGTCATCGCCGATTCGCGTTCCTACCTGGAGCTCATTGCCGCCGCCACCAACGGGCGTTACCTGGGTTGGGAAGCTTCGCTGCTGCCGGCTCTGCGCGAATGCGATAATCCCGATTATTACCCGGAAGGGAGCATCGGCTGGCTCGCCCCCGGGGATGAGAATTATTTACACGAAGCGCGCGAAGAAGCGAAAAAACTGGTGCCGCGCGGGCGGGAACTGCCCCAGAACCTGCGCGATATATGCGCGCTGCTACCCGAATTGCGCGGCCAACGCTCCCGGCAGGCCCTCGCCTCCGGGCTCGGAGTGCTCATCGGGGACCGGCTGGTAGCCCACGCACCCCTCGCCTGGGTGGCCTACCGCCAGCGCGGCGGTTTCTACCCTTGCCTGCTGGGCCTGGAACGCGATACCGCCTACTTCCCCGAATCCATCGTTGCCGAAGCTTATGACGCCGAAGCGGATCTGTGGGAGCGGCTCCAAGAAGCCGTGCTAGAACTGCCCGCGGCCGAGCAGTAGCGAATACCTTGCCGCGCCCTCGATTTGGCTGGCGATCCACCCGGGCCGCTGCCCGCTAATTTCAAAAGCGTGGCTGAAATAAAGATCCGTGCCGTGCACCACCACCCCGCCCAGGGGTAGAGCCGCGGCCTGGCGGGCTGCCTCCCGCACCGCATCCGCGCTAGCATCACCCAGGCGCAAGGTCACGGCCGCGCTATCCGCCCCGCTCACCAGGGTATTGCGCAGCATCACCACCGGAACCTCAGAGCCATCCACCCGGAGGGTAGCCCCGAAACCGTATTCGGCCTGAGCCGCATCGCGCTGCCCGAGCAGCGGAGCGAGCGCGGAAACCAAACCGTTCCAGCGATACACCCCGGCCGTGCCCAGCAGCTCATCAAAACGAGCATCCACCCCGGCCGGATCCGTGAACTGATCGGCATCCCCGGGCGCATTGCCCACAAAAGGATTCATTTCCGGGCGCGCGGAAAACGTATCCTCCAGAATATCCCCGGCGCCGGCCACCGCCTCCGGCCCGAAAAGATCATCTTTCGTGGGAGGAACGTTATCGAGACCGCGCACGAACACCGCGGTGGCGTCAATAGCGGCGACGACGAGGAACTTCACCATGCTGGTGAGCCGCGAGAAAGGCAATCCGGCCATGCGCAACGCCAGGTGCAGGACCACATCCTCCCCGACAATACGCACATCGCCCAAAGAAAAAGTCTCAAAAACCCAGCCGGCCAGGCCGGTTACATCGATGAGATCCGCCCGGCCCACCGAGCAGCGCAGATTGAGATAGGAACGCCCCTCGGAATCGCGCGCCGGAGAAAGTTCCACAGTTTTCAGGTTGTGCCCGATAGCCACGGCTAGGCGCAGCCCCTCCGTAGATGCCACCGGGCGCATTCCCGCCCGGCACGCGGTGACCACGCGTTCCCAGGTATTAATGATGTAGCCCGGTTCGCCGGGTTCGGCTTCCGGAATATCGCCGAGGGAAGCGGCGATGGTGTCAATTTCCCGACCGATAGCGTCCATCTCATCCATGGGGGAAGTCTACCCGGGGCCTCCGACAGCAAAATGCGGTGTTCACGCTCGGCTCCGTAATGTTCACGCTCGGTGGCGCGGTGGGCGATGTCATATTAAGTAAAAAATGTGGCGAATACTCGGGGAGAAAGTCCCAGCTGCGGGATAAAAGCCTCGCGCGCGGTGGTGATATCGCGTAGGATTAGGCTCCGTCACCAAAAAGTAAGGGTACCCTTACTTACGAGCGTTGGGCTTCCTCACAGGGTGCATCCGATCAGGGCACCAACGCCCAGTATAGCCAGAAAGGGGATGGTGATGGGAATGGGATATCAACGGGGTGCGGTCCGGGCCGGCCTGGCCGCGCTGCTGGCGAGCATGCTTGCCCTGCTGGGGGCCTGCGGAGCTGCGTCGTCGCCGGAAAAAAGCGCGGGAAGCGAGAAACCGCAAGTGCTCACCACCTTCACGGTGCTGGCCGATATGGCGAGCAATATTGCCGGCGAGCATATGGAGGTTGCCTCGATCACCAACCCGGGCGAAGAAATTCACGATTATCAGCCCTCGCCCGGCGATATTAAACGCGCGGAAGGCGCGGATATTATCCTGTACAACGGCCTGGGCCTGGAGCGTTGGTTCGAAAAATTCGTGGAGAATTCCACCGCGGAACGCATTAACCTTTCCGACGGCATCGAACCCGTGGCCATTGCGGAAGGCGATTACCAGGGCAAACCGAATCCGCACGCGTGGATGAGCCCGAAGAACGGCAAATTGTACGTGGATAATATGGTCGCCGCTTTCGCGAAAGTGGATCCCGCCCACGCTGAGGATTATCGCACCAACGGCGAAAACTACAAGAAACAACTGGATGCCATCGCCAGCGATATGGACGCGGCCCTGGCCACCATCCCCGAATCCCAGCGCGCGCTGGTGAGCTGCGAAGGCGCATTCTCCTACCTCACGCGCGATCACGGCCTACAAGAAAAGTACCTGTGGGCGGTCAATGCCGAAGGCGCGCAAACCCCCAAGGCGAAGGCCGACCTCGAGAATTTCGTGCGCACCTCCGGGGTGCGGGCGCTGTTCTGCGAATCCACCGTGGACGACAAAATGGCGTCCGTTGCCGAAGACACCGGTGTTCCGGTGGCCGGCTTACTGTACGTTGACTCGCTTTCCGAGGCGGACGGCCCCGTGCCCACCTACCTCGATTTGCTTCGGTACGACGCCGATCTCATCACCCGCGGGCTGACCGGCAAGGCCAGCGAATCCGCGAGCGAAGCCACGAAACCCGCCGGCAAGTAAACGCCGCTCGCACGTACGCACAATCGCAGAAAGGCGGAGAAACGGTGGCAACACCAGCAGAAACTCCGAAATACGCTCTTGAGGTGAGCGGTGTTCACGCGCGCTACGGCTCGGTGCAGGCCCTCACCTCGGTGAGCTTCGGGCTGACCCCGGGGGTTATTTGCGCCCTCGTGGGGCAAAACGGCTCGGGTAAATCAACGCTCATGAAATCAATTATGGGATCGGTGCGCCACGGTGGGGATATTACGATCCTCGGCCAGAGCGGCGCGCGGGCCCGCAAAGCCGGCCTGGTCGGCTACGTTCCCCAAAACGAAGGCGTGGACTGGGCTTTCCCGGTCAGCGTGCAGGAAGTGGTGACCATGGGCCGCTACGGCTTCATGGGCCCCACCCGCCGCGCCCGCGCTGAGGACCGCGAGGCCGTACGCCACGCCCTCGATATGGTGGAAATGACTCCCTTCGCGGAGCGCCAGATCGGCTCGCTCTCCGGCGGGCAGCGCAAACGCGTTTTTATCGCGCGCGCCATCGCGCAGGGCGCCCAGCTCATGCTCCTGGACGAACCCTTCGCCGGGGTGGATAAACCCTCGGAAACCATGATTATCGCGCTGCTCCAGAAACTGGCGGCCTCCGGGGTAACCATCCTGGTCGCCACCCACGACCTGGCCGGCCTGCCCCAGCTGTGCTCCGAAGTGCTCCTCCTCAACCGCCGCGTCATTTTCCACGGCCCGGTGGCCGAGGCGATGAAGCCCGAGCACCTCATGCAGGCTTTCGGCGTCGTCCCCGATCACGGCGAACCGGAGCCGGGCGCAGATCCGGCAACAGCTTCGGGCGCAAACCCGGCCGCGGACCCGGCCGCAGATCCGACCACGCAGCTGCGCAAGGCAAAGGAGAACCGCTAGTGTGGTACGAACTTTTCGTTGAAATGTGGACGCACCCCTTTATGGTGCGCGGGGCCACGGTCACCCTCACCGCGGCAATCGTGTGCGCGGTCATTAGCTGCTGGCTGGTCCTCATCGGGTGGTCGCTTATGGGCGACGCCCTCTCGCACGCGATTCTGCCCGGCGTGGTCATCGCTTACGTGCTGGGAATGCCCTTCTCCCTGGGCGCGGTCATCGCCGCACTCATCGCGGTGGCGCTGATTTTCCTGCTGCGCTCCACCTCGCGAGTCAAAGAAGACGCCTCCATGGGAGCAGTGTTTACTTTATTCTTCGCGATCGGTTTGATCCTCATCAAGCTCAATCCCTCCAATGTGGACCTCAACCACGTGATCTTCGGCGACCTGCTGGGCGTCACGCGCGCGGATATGATCCAGGTGGTCATCCTGGCCCCGCTCGCGCTCGCGATTTTGCTCTTCAAGCGCCGCGACCTGACCGCCTACGCTTTCGACCCCACCCACCTGCAAGCCATCGGCATCCGCGCCCGCAGCCTCGGCGCGATTTTGCTGTTCTGCCTGGCGCTCACGGTGGTCACGGCCATGCAGGCGGTGGGCGCGATCCTCATTATCGCGTTGGTGATCGTGCCGGGCGCCACGGCGTACCTGGTCACCAACCGCTTCCGCGTCATGCTGATTTTCGCGCCGGTTTTCGCGGCCGTGTGCGCGCTGGTGGGCCTGTACGTGTCCTACTGGCTCGACCTGCCCTCCGGCGCCGCGGTGGTCACGGCCCAGGGCATTATGTTCCTGGTGGTCTGGTTGATTTCCCCGCACGGATTGCGCGGCAAACTCGAGGGCGCGCGCACCCGCGCCGCGGTTTCTATCTAGTACGACGGCGCAGCTAGCCGGCAGTGGCCTTGCCCGCCAAGGGACGTTGCCTGGTCAAACCTGACTTGGCTCATTTTGGCGTGATGTGATTCATATTGACGTTGTGGCCTGGGGTTTTGTCTCGTTGGTGGGTGAA
>NZ_JASOKT010000028.1 GCF_030216305.1 Actinotignum timonense
TCGGAGCAAGGGAAATTGTCCCATCCTCATTAACCGTCGCCCAGGGCTGCTGGCCAACCTTCACCTTGGCCTGGTCGACATCAGCAAGCAGTTCCGCCGGAATCTTCGTGTTGTCATCAAGCGGAGCATACTTGGCATCTCGCGGCTTGGTTCCGTTTTCCTTGTGAAGCGGCGAAGCAACAGTCTCGGTCGTGTCGAGGTCAACCGAGGTGTGCTTGTACTCCGGAGTGGGCTTGGCGGCAAATGCGTCCCTGGCTAGCGCAGTATCGCGCGAGCCCTCGGGATAGATTGTTGCCGTGTAGATTTCGTCATGATCGAGATCAGCCGGAACGGTCAGAGGACACGAGTTCACAACTCCCAGGTTCGAAGATGTGGAGATGCACTTATGCACCTCGTTACCTTCAGAATCCGTCCACACAATTTCGTGGCCGCTTGAGGGAACAAAACCAGTAGCCTTCGTTTCGACTGTTACGCCAGGAGCCGCAGGCTTAGTGGTCTGGTTGTATTCCAGAACCTGGAAATCACGATCCTCCATACGAAGGGCAAAATCCTGATCCCTAATATTGCTCATAGCGCCGTCGGTCGCATAGTCAACAACCTGGGCGCCGTATTGATACAAGTTATCCGGGAAGTTATCAAGGGCGCCCCCTACTCCATCAGGAAGAACGGGAGCAACGTACATATATTCGACGTTAACGTGTCGCGACTTGAGGTTACCCTTGAGCCACGAAGCGCTCGCACCTTCGGGAACCGGATCGCCGTGTTGCCCAGCATTCACAATTCCCTTGTAGCTGTAAGAGTCACCCCACAGGCCCTGGAACTGGATGTGATAATTACCCTTGGCATCCGTGACCGCGTAGGAAGTCTCGGCGATAGCGCTCTTCCCGGTATCCTGCTCATACTTCGCCATAATTTCCCGCTGCGCAGCTTTAAACTGCTCGCGAGTATAGCCGTTGTGGTTCTTCTTCCATTCGTCGAAGAGTTTCGCCACTCCGTCTTGAACGTATGCGCCGACTACTTTAACGCCAGGTACTGCAACATCACCAAAGCTGTCTTGGAACATGCGCACCGCCTTGGGTGCACCAAACACATTCCTCTGGTCATAGAAAACACGACCCGAAACCCAGCCACCGTTTTCTTGGTTGGTGGTTTCCTTCCAAGTGCTCTCATCCGGGAACATCTCGCTAATTTGCGGGCGCTCCTGATATGAAATATTGAAGTTCTCCGCAGCGGACTGTGGCCATGCATTCCACGTACCTACATAACGCTGCACCATCCCGTTACTAACAAATACGCCGTCGGATTCGACAAATGAATTGACGTACTTGGTTTTATCGGGGTTATCGGACCAAATACGCAAGCCTTGCCCTGCCTGAGCTTTCCACTCATGCTCGATACCTAGTGCGTCCGTCCAATTAGGGAGCTTGATCGAGTACTTGCCATCGGCTTTAGTTTCGGTCCAATAGACCGGCGAGACAGCACCCTTCAGCTTTTTGTTTTTAAAATCAACCCACTGGGCATACACTTTGACGCCAGCCAGGCCCTCATCATTACTGTCAAAACTAGCGATACTGCCGCCTCGGTCGTGGAAAACTCGGCCATATACCGAGCCTTTAATTTCACCGAGATTACCGTCTGACCGCTGTAGCTCATAGGCTTGTGCAGAAGGAGCGCTAAACGTCGGGGTGAGACTCAAACACAAAGCTGCAGCAGTAAGGCCCGCCCACAGCTTCTTACGAAGAGATACCCCCCCCCCGCTCGATTGCCAGCCGGAGCGAAAATGCCGGGTGCCGAATTAAGCGACCCCGTGTAGTGAGACATCTTTTCTCCATTGGT
>NZ_JASOKT010000004.1 GCF_030216305.1 Actinotignum timonense
GGTTGGCCGCGGCGAGGATCGCGATATTGCTTGGGGTTCGAGCCGGCAGGCCTACGTGGCTGACGAAGAAGAAGCCACGACCCAGCTGGTGAATCGCTACACCGATTACGCCCAGAATTTCGATGCGGTTCTCATTCTCGGCATTCTGGATGGGGATCCGATTAATCCCGGGATGCTTTCGCGTACCGGCCGTACCATCGCCAACCTGGGCACCACCGGCATCGTCGCCGTGTCGGCGGCGCAGCGCAGCGCCGCGCAGGTGGAGGTTGTTGCCCAGCTTTCCGCGAAGGAGATCGCGGATCGGTACGGCACCCTGAGCGCACTCATTGTTATTGACGCTGATGAAAGCGTCCCCACTACCATGCGTGACCTGGGCATTCCTACTATTTACCTCCCCGATGGTGAGGCGCGTTCCTTCAGTGACGCGGATCGGGCCACCCTCGTTGCCGCGATGGAAGAGGAATCCTCGGTTATTACCCCGCTGTCCTTCCAGGCTTCCCTGGCGGCCCGGGCTCGCAAGGCAAAGAAGCGCATCGTTATGCCGGAGGCCGAAGATGACCGCATTTTGCTGGCCACCGCCCAGATTCTGGCCCGCGATATCGCGGATATTACCCTGGTTGGGGACAAGGACGAGGTCCTCGCCCGCGCCGCTGAGCTTGGCGTGGATGTCTCCGGCGCGGAAATTATTTCGATTGATGATCCGGAGCGGGTGCGCCGCTAC
This sequence comes from Actinotignum timonense, assembly GCF_030216305.1. GTDB lineage: Bacteria > Actinomycetota > Actinomycetes > Actinomycetales > Actinomycetaceae > Actinotignum > Actinotignum timonense_A. The sequence continues at coordinate 722 of NZ_JASOKT010000004.1, forward strand.
GCGGAGAAGTTCGCCGAGTTGCGCGCTAAGAAGGGCGTGACCTACGAGCAGGCCGTGGAGAAGATGAAGGATCCTTCCTACTACGGCACCATGATGGTGTACATGGGCGACGCTGATGGCATGGTTTCGGGCGCGAACCACACCACCGCGAATACCATTGTTCCCTCCTTCCAAACCATCAAGATGAAGCCCGGCACGAAGACGGTTTCCGGCGCCTTCCTCATGCTCATGGATGATCGCGTCTACGTGTACGCCGATTGCGCGGTCAATACCAATCCCACCCCGGAAGAGCTGGCCGGTATCGCTATTGATTCGGCCCGCACCGCCCAGCAATTCGGTATTGAGCCGCGCGTGGCCATGCTTTCCTACTCTTCGGGTACCTCCGGTAAGGGCCCGGATGTGGATGCGGTGCGCGAAGCCACGGAGCTCGCGAAGAGCCTGGCCCCCGAGGGCGTGCTTATTGACGGCCCGCTCCAGTATGACGCTTCGGTGGATGCCGCGGCCGCGAAGAAGAAGCTGCCGGATTCCCCGGTGGCCGGCCGCGCCACGGTTTTCGTTTTCCCGAATCTGAATGCCGGCAATATTGGCTACAAGGCCGTGCAGCGTTCTTCGGGCGCGGTGGCCGTGGGCCCGGTGCTCCAGGGCCTGAATAAGCCGGTGAATGATCTTTCCCGCGGCGCGCTCGTGGAGGATATCGTCAATACCGTGGCGATTACCGCGATCCAGGCGCAGGAATAACCCGTAGTAACCGGAAACAACCTGCAATTCGCGGGAATCCGCAGGCATGAGCCGGAACAACCCGTATCCGGCATTACACTGAAGTTATAGGGGTGGGCCTCCACCCGGTCACAGACACAAGGAGATCATTTTGTCCGTTCTCGTAATTAATTCCGGCTCCTCCTCGATCAAGTACAAGGTCGTGGATCCCGAATCGGGTGAGGAACTCGCCTCGGGCCTCGTGGAGCAGATTGGTCTGCCCTCCGGTCACGTCAAGCACGAACACGGCGAGGACGTGCGCGAATGGGAAGGCCCCATTCCCAACCACGAAGTCGGTATGGAGAAGGTGCTCGAGTTCTTCGACGCCGCCGGCCCGTCCCTGCATGATGGTTCCATTCGCGCCGTCGGGCATCGCGTGGTCCAGGGTGGTAAGTACTTCGATGGCCCGGCTCTTATTACCGATGCGGTGCGCCAGAAGATCGAAGAGCTCCAGCCGCTCGGCCCGCTGCACAACCCGCCGGCCCTGGAGGGCATCAAGGTGGCGCAGCGCCTGCTGCCGAATGTCCCGCACGTGGCGGTTTTCGATACGGCGTTCTTCCAGAGCCTTCCGGAAGAGGCGGCGCGTTACGGCCTCAACCGCGAGATTGCCGATAAGTATGAGATCCGCCGCTACGGAGCGCACGGTACGTCGCACCAGTATGTTTCTGGTGAGGTAGCGAAGATCCTGGGTCGCGATGATCTCAAGCAGATCGTGCTGCATATCGGTAACGGAGCTTCGGTATCCGCGGTGGATTCGGGCCGCGCGGTGGAGACCTCCATGGGCCTGACCCCGCTGGAGGGCCTCGTTATGGGTGGGCGCACCGGCGATATTGATCCGGCTGCCGTTTTCCACCTGGCTCGCCAGGCGAAGATGTCCATTGATGAGATCGATAAGCTCTTCAACCGCCAGTCCGGTATGGCCGGTCTGACCGGCTCCTCCGATCTGCGCGATGTGCACGCGATGGTGGAGAAGGGTGATAAGAACGCGAAGGAAGCGGTGGATATTTACGTCCATCGCATCGTCAAGTACATCGGTTCTTACACCGCGATTCTTGGCGGCCTGGATGCCCTGACCTTCACCGCCGGCGTGGGTGAGAATGACGATATCATCCGCAAGGAAGTCCTTGATCGCCTGGCTCCCTTCGGTGTCAAGTACGATGCCGAAAAGAACGCCACGCGCTCGAAGAACGCGCGGGAGATCTCCACGGAGGATTCCACGGTGCATGTGCTCGTGGTTCCCACCAATGAGGAGCTGGCCATCGCCCAGCAGGCTATGACGCTCGTCTAAGCCCGCGCCCGTTATTTTCGGGTACGACGACGCAGTGGGGGGGAGTAACCGTTCCGGTTGCTCCCCCACTCATTGGGCTATGTGGTGATTGAGGAGTGATTGCTAGTCGAGCCTGGCACCCATATCCGGGGCCGGGGCTGCAACCCGCTTCCGGATGAGGGTAATGAGCTCGGGAAGCACCGTGTAGAGGTCTCCGACGATTCCGTAATCGCAGAATTCGAACATTTCCGCTTCGGGATCATTATTGATCACCACGATGACGCCGGAATCCGTGACTCCCGCGGTGTGATGCGGCTGGCCGGAAATACCGATGGCGATATACAAATCCGGGGCGATAACCGTACCCGAAAGCCCCACGTAGGAATCACGCGGGAGCCAGGCATCCCCTTCGGCCAGCGGGCGGGTTGCGCCTTCCGCGGCATCGAGCACCTCGGCGAGTTCGTGGAAGAGCCGCAGGTCCTCCTTGGCGGCGAAACCGCGGCCGGCACCGACCACCCGCGTGGCGGTGGCCAAGCGCCGCTCGGACACATCTTCCGATTCGGCTGCCGTGATCCGCGCCGGCGCTATCGCGCCGGCCGGGGCTGCCACCTCGGATACCGGGGTGCTGCCAGAGCTAAGCGCACGTCCGGTACCCGCTGCACCGCCAGCACCCGCAGCTCCAGCACAAGCCGCCGTACCGGGAAGCGAACCGATCACGCCCACGAAGGTCACTCCCGCGCGCGCGTAGGTTTCCAGGGAGATAGCACCGAAACGCCCGCTGACCACGTGCTCGGCGCTGACTTCGCGCACGTCGGTGAGGATGGGCCAGCCGCGCCGGCCGGCGATCTCCCCGCCCAGCGCGCGTTCGCTTGGCTCATTGGGAACCAGCACAATATCCCCGGGCTGGGCATCCACGAGCTCCGTGAGCGCCGCGCTCAGGGCCTCGGCCGGCACATCACTCGGGTGCGTGATGACCTGCACGCTGGTGGCATCCGGGAACGCGGGCAGCTGCACGCTGTCACGCCCTGCTTCACCCTCGGGAACGAGGGCGATCACATGAACCGCGTCGTAGCGGCGCAGGGCCGGGAGGAAGGGCGAAATAGTGGCGCCAGCGCTAATAATCCACACCGCGTGCTCCGGAGCAGAACCGGTGGCGGAAGAAGCTTCCGCGCCCGAAGTACCAGCGGCGTGAGGGGCGGCGTCGTCGCCAGAAATAACGGGGGCGCCGGTGCTCGCGTTGCTAGAGATGCCGGTGCTAGAGATTCCGGCGGCGGAACCAGAAACACCCGTGGAACCGGCATTCGGCAGCAGGCCGCGCCGATCCAAGATCCCGACGAGTTCAGCCACGGCGCCGGGACCGTCGAGGATTTGGTGGAGGCGGCGCTGGACGGGCGGAACCGCGCGGGCGATGGGGTCGAGGGTGCGCCCTTCCATATCGCCGAGGTCGGCGGCGGTGAGGAGCTGTGCGGGTTTCTTGGCGGCGTCGAGGATATCTTTCATGGCCGGGACTTTGACGGCCGCGGCGTCGGAGGTGACCGCGATGACCACCGGGCCGGCCACGCGCACCTCGCGGCGCTGCCCGCCGGTGTGCTGGGTGAGGAGAAGCTCCTCACCTTCGGTGCGGATCGCGGAAACATCCTGGAAAGACGGCCAGCCCAGCGCCCCGGCGATCACGCCGGAGACCATTTTCGAGCCTTCGTCGGTGGAACCCGGGCCGGTGATAAGCGCAGTAATAGTGCCATCGCGCTGCACCACCCGCGCCAGCGCTTCGCCCACCGCGGTGGAATTCCAGCTGAGGGTGGCATCATCACTCACCACGAGCAGGCGGTCCGGGCCTTTGGACAGCGCGTTTTTGCGCAGCGCCGGGGTGCCGATGGAGGCGGGGCCCAGGGTGATGCCCACGACCTCGGTGCCCAGGGAGTCGCCGAGTTCCCGCGCTGCCCGCATGGCAACGGCGTCGTCGTCGCTAATGGAGAGGCGCGCGCCGCTCCAATCCACCACACCGGAATCCAGAACGTGCGCTGAACGTGGATCGCCGGCAATTTTGTAGGCAACCGCAATGGTCATAAGTGTCCCCTGACGTAGGCGTTAGGCTTGCACATAATCTTAGCTCTCCCGCGGCGCGGTGGGCTGCTCGGGGTCCGGCCTCCCCGCGGCGGGCTCCACGAAGGATTGGTTCGACGACGCTGCACCCGGCTGCGCGGGCCCATCCTGCGCATCCTCATCGGACAGGCGCGAGCCGAGGGCTTCGGAAAGCACCTGCGGGGCGGCGGCGCTGCGGCCGGCGAAGAAGAGCGCCACGATAATCATGGCCAGGCCGGTCCAGAGGTTGAGGTTGATGCCCGCAGCTTTGGCCAGGTCCTCCTCGGTCACGAAGAAGAGCCCGTAGCCGGCCAGCATCGTGCCGAATACGCCGAACATAATGGCGATCCAGGTGCGCAGGTCGAAAAGCGAGAGTCGCCCGAGGCGCGCCTCGGGGAGGTGCGGCGCGGGCGCCGAAGCTGGCGCGGCGCTCCGCCGCGCTGCGTCGTCGTTCATAGACTCGTATCCCTTCATTTACAGCACCACATTGAGGATCGTGCACACCGCGAGCACCGCGATACCCAGCGGCACCGGTTCTTCCCACCAGTGCAGTTTTTCGCCGGTGAGGGCGCGTTCGCGGGCTTCGGCCACCCGGGCTTCGTGCAGTTTCGGAGCCGGCCGGGCGCCCTTAATATCCATCTTGACACGCCCCCACACCAGGCCGTCGAGTTCCTCGATGGGCTTGGGGCGCGTGATCTTCGTGACGAGCACCGACACGATGAAGTCGGCAATAAAAGCAACACCGGAAGCCGTGAAGGAAGCCGCCTGGGAAGAGTTAAAGTCCAGCAAGCCATTCGCGTAACCCAGCTGGATAAACCCGGCACCGGCCGCGCCGGCCACCAGGCCCCACAGCCCGGCCTGCGGGCTCATGCGCGCCCAGAACATTCCCATAATGAAAGTGGCGAAAAGCGGGGCGTTGAAAATGGACTGCAACATCTGGGTGTAGTCCTGGATATTGGAGAATTCCGCCGCGATAAAAGCCGCCCCGATGGCGATAAGCACCCCGATAATCGTCAGGCGCCGCCCGATTTTAATGTAGTAGGTGTCCTTGCGGCCCGGGCGCACATACGTTTCCCAAATATCGTAGGTCACCACGGTATTGAAAGAGGAAACATTCGCCGCCATCCCGGCCATAAAGGCCGCGATCAGCCCGGCCAAGGCCATGCCCAGCAGGCCGTGCGGAAGCACCTCCCCCATAAGCGCCGGGAAGGCTTCGTTATGGGTGATCTCGCCCGTGTGCAGCTGCGGGATAAGAACTGCGGCGATCAGCCCGGGCACAATAATAATGAGCGGCAAGAACATTTTCGGGATCGCCGCGAGGATCGGGGTCAGGCGCGCAGAACGCATATCTTTGGCGGACAGCGCGCGCTGCACCTCGGTGAAATTCGTGGTCCAGTACCCAAAGGAATTCACGAAGCCCATCCCCAGCAGCAGCGCGATCCAATTGCCGTACGGGTTCGTGGTATTCCCCAGCCCGGTTCCGCCCCACACATCCAGGCCGTTCGGGCCGAGCACCTGGGTTTCGTTGAGGGCGTTCACCAGCCCGGCCGGCCCGCCCACCCGCGCCAGCCCGGCGATGGTGAGCGGGGTGAGCACCGCAACGATGAGCAGGAATTGCAGCACCTCGTTGTACATGGTGGCGGTGAGCCCGCCCATCACCGTGTAGACCAGCACCACGCCGGCCGCGATAATAATCGAGGCCCACAGCGGCACCCCGATAAGCACATTAATGAGGAGCGCCAGGGCGAAAAGATTGATGCCGGCCACCAGGATGGTCGCCACCGAGAAAATCACCGATTGGTAGAGGTGGGTGGGCCGATCAAAACGCAAACGCAGGTATTCGGGAACCGAACGCACCCGCGAGCCGTAATAGAAGGGCATCATAATGAGCCCGAGGAAAACCATGGCCGGCACCGCGCCGATCCAGTAGTAATGCACCGTGGGCAGGCCGTATTGGGAACCGGAGGCCGCCATCCCGATGAGTTCTACCGCCCCGATATTCGCGGAGAGGAAAGCCAGCGCGCAGATCCACGCCGGCAGCGAGCGCCCGGAAAGGAAAAAATCCTCCGAGGTGTTGATTTTGCGCCGGGTGACCACGCCGATGACGAGGACCAGCACCAGGTAGAGCACCACGAAGCTGTAGTCGAAAGCGCTCGCGTCGAGCCGCAAATCCATGTTTAGCCCTCAATTTCGGCCAGGGATACCACGCGGTGCTCGCGTTGCGATAACCGCACGGCTTCCGCGATGCGCAGGGAGGCGACGGCGTCGTCCACCGTGGCGGGAATCTCCCCGCGGCCCGCAACCACCTCCAAAAACGCCTCGATTTCGCGTTCGTAGCAGGCGGCGAAGCGAGCGATGAAATCCACCCAGGCGGATTCCTCCGGATAGGAAACCCCATCTTCAAGGGAGCGCACGGGGAGTTTGTTATCGAAGCCGACCGCGAGGGTCTGCTCGGTGCCGTGCAGCTCCATGCGCACGTCATAACCGTGGCCGTTGAAGCGCGAGGATTGCGCGGTGGCGAGCACATCGCCTTCCATGCGCAGCACCGCTGCTGTTTCGCACACGTCTCCGAAATCGCGGAAATCGGCCAGGCCCAGATCGGTGCCGAAAGCCATGACCTCGGTGACTTCGCGCCCGGTGACCCAGCGCAGCATATCGAAATCGTGGATGAGGCAGTCGATGTAAATTCCGCCCGAGGCTGCCAGGAATTCGCGGGCGGCCGGGGCCTGGTCCATGGTCCCCATGCTCAGGCGGCGCAGCTGGCCCAGGCTTTTTTCGCGCACCGCCGCGCGGGCTCGGGTGTAGGCGGTATCGAAGCGGCGCTGGAAGCCAACCTGGATGCGGGCTCCGCGTGCGCGGGCGGCCTCGCGCACTTTCAGCGTCGAGGCCAGCGAGGTGGATACCGGCTTCTCGGTGAACATAGGAATGCCCAGCTCCATGCCGCGCAGCAGCTGTTCGGCGTGCACATCCGTGGGGCTGGTGAGGACGAGGGCGTCCAGGGTGGTGTCCGTGAGGGTGGCCTCCACGCTGGCTTCACTGATGCGGGCGCGAGTTGCAGCCTCACCTTCCAGTTCGGAAACGACGGCGGCACTGCGCTCAGGTTTCGGTTCGGCAATAACAAGTTCATCAACACGGTGGGCGAGAATGCGCGCGTGCATCAGCCCGGCGCGGCCCGCTCCCAGTAAACCAATTTTCAACAGGGATTCCTTCCAAACGTGTCATTAGCCTAGATCAATTCCCCCGAGCCGTGCGAGATGTGAGTCACACCTCATAGGACTTGCGGCAGAGTCGGTTCTATGGTTCATTAGTTATGTAACTAACCAAGGAGGGAGGGCGTGATGGAGTTCAGTTCAGCGGTGCCGATCTATGTGCAGCTGGCCGAGGATCTGCGTCGTCGTATTCTCTCCGGCGAACTCGGGCCCGGAGAAAAGGTCATGTCTACCACCGAATACGCCGCTACCTACCGCATTAATCCCGCCACGGCAAACAAAGCTTTTTCCCTCCTCGTGGAGGAAGGAATCCTGGAAAAACGCCGCGGCATCGGCATGTTCGTAACCGCGGGCGCGCAGGCAGCCCTGCGTGAGCGCGGGCGTGCCACCTACCTGAGTGACACCCTCGCCCCGGCACTCGCCGCGGGCCGGGCGCTCGGGCTCAGCCCCGCGGAAATATCCGCACTCGTCTCGACCTATTGGGAGGAGAACCAATGATTAGCATCGAGAACCTGAGTTTCAGCTACCGGCGCGGGACTCGCGCCCTCGATGATCTCAGCGTGGAGATCGGCCACGACACCATCACCGGCCTTTTCGGCCGCAACGGCTCGGGCAAATCCACGCTCGGGATGCTCATCGCCGGGCTCCTCCCGATTCGGCGCTCCCGCGGGCGCGCCGCGGGAAGCATTTTTATTGACGGGCACCCGGTGGATGAAAACCCGGAGGTCATGCCGGGGGTGGCCTATATTCCGGCCCGCGTGGAGGTGATTTCCGGTTCGCCCCTCGCCATGACGATGGATCTGTGGCGCATGGCCCGCCCCACCTGGGATGAGGATTTCGCCCGGGAGCTTTTCGAGCTTTTTGAGCTGGATCCCGCCCGCGTGATTGACGGGCTATCCGTGGGGCAGCGCTCCACATTTTCCGCGATTCTGGGCCTGGCATCGCGCTGCCCCATCACCATTTTCGATGAGGTGCACCTGGGTATGGACGCGGTGATGCGCGAGCTGTTCTACCGGGTTTTGCTCAGTGATTTCGCCGAGCACCCCCGCACCATCATCCTCTCCTCCCACCTGCTCGAGGAGGTGGAGAATCTGGTGGATACCGTGGTGTTCCTGCACCGCGGGAACCTGCTGGAAGCCGGGGATGCCGATGAGGTTCGCGCGCGCCATTCCACGGATAGCCTCGCGTCCCTCACCGATGTTTTAGTTACGACGACGCTCTCCCCCGCCCAGCGCGCCCGCCTGGCACAACCGCTGGGCGCGCAGGCGCCCCGGGCCGGAAGCACGGAAACTTCCACCCGCACTCAGATTGGAGTCGATCATGATTAAGCTGTATCGCCGCGCGAACGCTCTTATCTACCTCGCGGCGCGCCGCGCGATTGGGCGGCGCGGGCCTTTCTCCTATTTTTATCGCAGTTTCTGGCTGATTGCGGGCTGTTTCCTGGTGGTGACAACGCTGCTGCTTCCCTTCACAAATATCGAGCCAGATCTGCCTATTGGAGGTATCGATAATCCCATTCTCAACTGGATTATGTGGGCTTGGTTTGTGCTGAGCGGGAGCCTCATGTTCGGTGGGGCGATATGTACCCTCTCCATGCGGGCGCATCTGCAAGCGGGGAGCACGCGGCGGCAATTCTTCAGCAACCTGACGCGCAGCGCCGCGCGGATGAGCGCCGAATACCTGGCGGTTACCGCCGTGATTATCCTCGTGGTGCTCACCATTGTGCGCCGCCCGGATGGTTCCTGGGCTCTGGATGCCGCGTTTTCCCCAGAAGGTACCGCCATGCGATCGGGCAGTGTGTGGTTCATGTTCCTACCTACCTGGCTCTGCTGTATGGCCTTGTTCTTCGGGGCGGTGCTGGTGACCACCTTCCTGCTGCGCTGGTCGCTGAGCACGGTGGTACTGGCTGTCGCGGTGGTTATCGCTTTCTTCGCCGGGCTCTCCCTGCTCGGATACCTCATCGGGGTGACCGGGCTAGGTGGATTTATCTCCCGGCTCTGGAATCCCCATTGGGAAACCTTCTGCACCTGGGCCGCCCGCACCGGCACCGATTTCGCGCACTGGGTGGGGCGGGTGAGTGACTCGACCGGCTTCACGGATTTCCTTACCGCCAATCAGGGCTTCATCGGGCTACTTGCCTTCTCCCTGATCTTCGGCACCTGCGCGGTGATCGCCTGGGCGCTGGCGCGGCGTTCCACCGGGCGGCTCCATCTGCTGCGGCTCTAACTGGGAGCGGGACCTCGCTGCGGGGCGCGCAGTGGCGCGGCCCGCAGCGCCGTCGTCGTACTACCTAGGAGCAGCGCGCACGCGCGCCGTAGACTATGCACATGATTATTGGCGTTCCCACAGAATTGAAGAATAACGAATACCGGGTCGCGCTCACCCCGGCCGGTGCGCGCGAACTGGCCGCGGCCGGGCACACCGTCCTGGTGCAGGCCGGAGCCGGGGCAGCCTCCGGATGCGCCGACGCCGCCTACGCCGCCGCCGGGGCCCGTATCTGCCCGGACGCAGCCGAGGTGTGGGGCGCCGATGCGGTTCTCAAAGTCAAGGAACCCGAAGCGGAAGAATACGGGTATTTGCGCGACGACCTGGTGCTTTTCACCTATTTGCACCTGGCTTCCCAGCCGAAGCTCGCCCGCGCGCTCCTGGATGCCGGCACCACCGCCATCGCCTATGAAACCGTGCGGGAACGGAAAGCGCTGCCGCTGCTCGCGCCCATGAGCCGGGTGGCCGGAAAACTCGCACCCATCGTGGGCTCGCATTACCTCCTCGACGCGCAGGGCGGGGCCGGGATTCTTATCGGCGGGGTGGCCGGAACCCGCAAGGGCAAAGTGACCGTGATCGGCGCGGGGATCGCCGGGGAATCCGCCGCGGTTATGGCCGCCGGGATGGGCGCGAACGTAACGATTCTGGATATTAATATCGAGCGGCTCGCCCAGCTGGAAATGCGCCACGCCGGGATGCTCACCACCCTGGCCTCCACCGCGCAGACCATCGAGGAACAGGTGGCGGATGCCGATCTGGTGATCGGCACGGTGCTGGTGCCGGGTTCGCCCACCCCCAAGCTGGTGACTTCCGCGATGGTGGAAGGGATGCGCCCGGGCAGCGTGCTTGTTGATATTGCTATTGACCAGGGCGGATGCTTCGAGGATTCCCATCCCACCACCCATGATGAGCCCACGTTCACCGTGGACGGCAAGATTTTCTATTGCGTGGCGAATATGCCCGGTGCGGTTCCGCGCACCTCCACGGAAGCTTTGACGACGGCGACACTCCCCTACGTGGTGCGCTTGGCCGCCCAGGGGTGGCGCGCGGCCGCCAGCGCGGATCCCGGTTTCGCTAGCGGCGTGAATATTAGCGGCGGCAAAATCACCCACCGCGGGGTTTTTGATTCGCTGAGCGGGGCGCTGGGGCTGCCCGAATCTGAGTTTGACGATTCCTGCGTGTCGCAGGCAATGGCAGACTAGACCCATGAGCGATTTCTCCTCGATTTACAGTCACGGTTACGTGCGCGTGGCCGCCTGCTCCCCGGAAGTGGTGGTGGCCGATCCGCAGCGCAACGCCCAGGCCATTATTGCGGCCGCCCGGGTGGTGAGTGCGCGGGGTGCGGTACTGGCCGTGTTCCCGGAGCTGAGCCTCACCGGGTATTCCGCGGAGGATCTGTTCCTCCAGGATGCGCTGCTGGGCGCCACCCTGGAAGCCCTGGAAACCGTGCGGGCAGCCAGTGCGGAATTCGATGCGGCCCTTATTGTGGGAGCGCCGCTGCACTGGCGCAACCGCCTCTATAATTGCGCGGTTGTGCTCCACCACGGGAATGTGCTGGGCGTGGTGCCCAAGTCCTATATCCCCAACTACCGGGAGTTTTACGAAAAGCGGCATTTCGCTTCCGGGGCGGGGCTGCGCAATGCGGATATTGAACTGCCCGGGGTGCGCACGGATGCGCCGTGGAGCACCGGGCTTAGCGAGGAGCAGCGGGCCGAATTCGCACAAACCGAGGAAGCCTGGGCCTATACGCTGGGGCGGGATACCGTTCCCTTCGGGCCGGATCTGATTTTCTCCGCCAGTGATATTCCCGGTTTTGATTTCCACGTGGAGATCTGTGAGGACATGTGGGTGCCTATCCCGCCCTCGGCGCGCGCGGCCCTGGCCGGGGCGCAGGTGCTCGTCAATCTTTCCGGCTCCCCGGTCACGGTGGGCCGTGAAGATGACCGCGATCTGCTGATCCGCGGAGCTTCGGCACGCTGCGCGGCCGCCTATATCTACGCGGCGAATGGCGAATGGGAATCCTCCACGGATCTGGCCTGGGATGGCCAAACCGTCATCTATGAATGCGGGGAGAAAATCGCGGCCGGGCAGCGTTTTTCGGCCGGTCACAGCGCCACCCTGGGTGATATTGACCTGGATCGTATCCGCCAGGAACGCCAGCGCAACGGCTCCTTTAATGACAATGCGCTCACCCAGGGCACCGAGCGCGATGCGTATACCAACCCGGGCACGGATTCCTTCCGCACCATTCATTTCACCGCCGGCATCCCGGATATGAGCGCGCTTGGCGCCGCGGAGCAGCGCCTGCACCGCGAAGTGGTACGTTTCCCCTTCATGGGCGGCAGCGAACGCAATCCGGATCGTGATTGCTTCGAAGCTTTCTCCATCCAGGTGTACGCGCTCATCACCCGGCTGCGGGCCACCGGCTCCGCCAAGCTGATTATCGGGGTATCCGGCGGGCTGGATTCCACGCACGCCCTACTGGTGGCTTGCCGGGCCATGGATCTTCTGGAGCGCCCGCGCGCGGATATCCTCGCCTATACTCTGCCCGGTTTCGCTACTTCCCAGCACACCAAGAACAATGCCTATGCGCTATGCGAGGCCTTGGGTGTTCCGCTGGAGGAGATTGATATTCGCCCGGCGGCCCGGCAGATGCTGGCCGATATGGGCCATCCTTTCGCGGATGGCGAGCCGGTCTATGACCTCACTTTTGAGAATGTGCAGGCCGGGCTGCGCACGGATTACCTGTTCCGGCTGGCCGGTTTCCACGGCGGTATCGTGCTGGGCACCGGAGATCTTTCCGAGCTCGCCCTCGGGTGGTGCACCTTCGGGGTGGGTGACCATATGAGTCACTACAACGTGAATGCCGGGATGCCGAAAACCTTTATGCAGCACGTGCTGCGGTGGATGGCTCGCCAGGACTTCCTAGCCGGCGCGGCGGCGCAGGCTCTCACGGATATTCTCAATACTGAGATTTCCCCGGAGCTGGTTCCCGCGGATGCCGGTGGGGCGCTGCAATCCACCCAGGAGAAAATCGGCCCCTACGAACTCCAGGATTTCACCCTTTACTTCGCCTTGCGTTACGGTTTCCTGCCCTCGAAAATTGCTTTCCTGGCCCGGGAAGCCTGGGGGGATGCTTCCCGCGGTTTCTGGCCGGAAGGTATTGAGGGGGATGCTCGCCACGCCTATAGTCTGGCGGAGATCAAGAAATGGATGGAGCTGTTCTACCGCCGGTTCTTCTCCCAGCAATTCAAACGTTCCACTCTCCCCAACGGCCCGAAGATCCTTTCGGGTGGCTCGCTTTCCCCGCGCGGGGATTGGCGCATGCCGTCCGATGCCACCAGCCGGGTGTGGCTGGCCGATCTGGAGAATATCCCCGATATCCCAACGGAGGACACATGATTTCCCTGCAAGAAAATGTGACCGAGGATTTCCTGGCTGCCTGCCAGCGCCTCATCCCGCAGCTTTCTTCGAGCAGCGCTCCGCTTTCGCGCGGTGCTGCGGAGGAATTGCTCGCCCAGCCCGGGGTGTACCAATTGGTGTACCGGGTGGAGGAAGGTGCCCCGATCCTCGGGATGCTCACCCTCGTCACCTTCCAGATTCCCACCGGCACCCGGGCCTGGATTGAAGACGTAGTGGTCGACGACGCCGCCCGCGGCCACGGCGCCGGCCAGCAACTCGTGGAAGCCGCCGTGGTGTACGCGGCGAAGCTCGGCGTGAAATCGGTGGATTTGACTTCGCGGCCCAGCCGGGAAGCCGCGAACCGGCTCTACCGGCGTTGCGGTTTCGAAGCGCGGGATACCAACGTGTATCGGTATCACGCGCAGTAAAAGCAGTGCGCGGTAGCGAGCGCGCCTAGCGCCGGGTGACCACCAGCTGGGCGCGCTGGAATTCCTTGCAATCGGAGTAGCCATTAGCGGCCATCGCGTGGCGCAAGGCCCCCATAATATTGGTGTGCCCGCGGGCGCTCGAGGTGGGGCCCACCAGGATTTCTTCCAGTGTGCCAGCGGTGCCCACATAAACGCGTTCCCCGCGCGGGAGGCGCGGGTGGCGGGCTTCGGGGCCCCAATGCCAGCCACGCCCGGGTGCTTCGCTTGCCCGCGCCAGGATAGTTCCGAGCATCACACCGTCTGCCCCGCAAGCCAGGGCTTTAATGAGATCCCCGGAGCTGCCCACCGAGCCGTCCGCGATCACATGAACGTAGCGCCCGCCCGATTCGTCGAGGTAGTCCCGGCGGGCGGCCGCGATATCGGCTATCGTCGTCGCCATCGGGGCAGCGATCCCCACGGTACGTAACGTCGCAGAAGCGGCCCCTCCCCCGTAACCGGCCAGCACCCCGGCCGCGCCGGTACGCATAAGGTGGAGCGCGCTCTGGTAGGTGACCGCGCCGCCCACCAGCACCGGAATATCAAGATCGTAAATAAGGCCGCGCAGGTTGAGCGGTTCGCGGGTGGTAGATACATGCTCGGCGCTCACCGTGGTGCCGCGGATGACCAGGAGGTCCAGGCCGGCATCGGCGGCCGGCGGCACAATTTCTTTCGCGTGGCCCGGCGAACAGGCCCCGGCCACGGTAATTCCGGCGGCCCGCAGCTGCGCCACCCGGTAGCGCACCAGGCCGGTATCGATGGAGCGCTCGGCGTAGATCTGCTGGAGGCGCGCGGTGGCGGATTCGGCAGGCAGGGCGGCGATTTCTTCGTATAGCGGGGTGGGATCCTCGTAGCGGGTCCACAGGCCCTCAAGGTCCGCCACGCCCAATCCCCCGGCCCGCCCCAGGCGGATCATCATATCCGGGGAAGCCACCGAATCCATGGGTGCGCTGAGTACCGGAATATCGAGGTGGTAGGCGTCCAGCTGCCAGGCAGTGGAGACTTCGCGAACGTCCCGGGTGCGCCGGGTGGGCACAATTGCGACGTCGTCAAAGGTATAAGCTATCCGCGCGCGTTTGCCGCGCCCAATCTCGATTTCGCTCACGCTCTCCACTTTACCGGCAAAGAAAGGCGCGCGACCGGGCCGCGGTGCACATCCGCGCGGCTTAGGTAGTGGAGCGCGGGGCCGCAGCCCCGATTCACCCGGCTACAGCGTCACGCTCCTACCTCGTTTCCGCACCTAGCACGCGGGCGAGGAAGCGCGGCGCGAACGTCTTTTCGTAGGTGCCTACAAATTCCTCGACCTGCCCGTTGAGCCAGCGCTTGAAAGCGAGGATATTGGCATCGGCCGCATCCTCGGAAAAGTCCCCGGAAATCCCGAACGTATTGTAGATATCCAGGCCCTCGTCGCAAGCGTATTTGAACATAGCACGTTCAACCGGGTAGTCGCGCGCGTAGGCGGAGAGCGTTTTATCCATCCCGCCCAGCAGCAAAATGAGTTCGGAACCGACCCGGAATCCGAGCGCCGCGTTGAAGGGAATCTCCGCGTCGCCGCGCTCGGCCAGGGTTTCGCGCGCCATCTCTTCCTGACCGTCAAGCACCTCCAGGCGCTGAGCGGTCTGCTCAAGTTCACGATCCCGCGCTTTAGTTTCTTTGCGCCCGCGCAGTACCTCAATCCGCTCATGTACCTCCGCGCGTTCGGCTGCGATCTGGTCGAGGTAGCGGCGCGGGGACACATAGGCCACCGCGAGCAGCGCGCGTTCGGGGCCCATTTCCGCCATGAGGTCGCGGTAGAAACGCACCGCGGAGGCCGAGAGCTCCGGCATTCCGTCGGTGCGGTCCCGGGTGCTCGCGTAGAGCTGCGCGAATACCTCGAAATCTTCCGGCCCGAGGAAACGGGTCTGCACCCCGTAGCGGTTTTCGTTATTGAAACGACGACGCAGCCCCTTGGCAAGGGTGGCTTTGGCTTCTTCGAAGTTCATCCCGGAGATGGTTTTGGTGTAAATCCAGCGCAGCTGAATATCGGAGCGTTCCCCGAATTCATAAGGAAGGTGGCGCCAGCCATCGCGTTCCAAAGCGTGGGAGACCGCGCCAGCCACCGGGTTATCTTCCAGGGGCGTAATATCCGTGTACCAGCGGCGCGCCAAAATCGGGTTAATCCGAGCGGTGAGCAGGCGCGGCTGGGAAGCGAAATGCCGGTTGAGCCCGCTGAAGAAAGCGGAAACAACCTCGCTGCGGCTCCAATCTAAGGTGGGCCCGTAGGCGAGGGAAGCCCGGGTGAAAATCTTTTTCCAGGGTTGGTACATAATGAGACCGGCCCCGCAAATCGTGCCGGTGGCATCGCGCACGCCCACGTATTCCACCCGGTAGCCTTCGGCCTGGCGCACCCGCCCGTAGCTCACCGTTTGGGAGAGGAAACACCGTTGAGCGTTCATATATGCTTCATATTCATTTTCTGAGAGCACCGCAAAGTCCATAGCTTCCCTTTCGCGCCACGGCGGTGAGCTGCACAAACCGCCCCGACCTTTTCCGAACTGACCCAGGCTGTTACCTTGCCTCGCAGAATTTTACCGAGTCTTCATTAAAGTAACTTAAGCTGATTTAAACCTGGGAACGCACCGCGGGTCTTTTGGGACCAATTTTTGTGTCGTAGGGGCGGATTAGACTACGAAGCACCAGCACAGGAGCGCGGCGCGGGCCGCGGAAAGGATGGGAACCGTGTGGACCACGCTGCCGCTTATCGGCTTTGATACAGAAACAACCGGGGTAGATCCCCGGCGTGATCGCCTCGTCACCTGCTCGCTCGTGCGGGTGGATAGTGAGGGAACCTCGCGGCGGTATTGGCTGGCTGATCCCGGGGTGGATATTCCGGAAGCCGCCAGCCAGGTACATGGCATTACTACGGAGCAAGCCCGCGCGGAGGGCCGCCCCATCGCGGAAGTGCTCGGTGAGATCGCGGATATTTTGGGGGCGCAACTAGCAGCCGGCCAGCCGGTGGTGGCTTTTAATGCCTCCTATGATTTCACCCTGCTCGAAAGTGAGCTGGCCCGCCACGGGCTCCCCACCCTCAGCCAGCGCCTGGGTGGTGAGATTTTCCCGGTTATCGATCCTTACCTGCTGGATCGCGGGGTGGATCGCTACCGCAAGGGGAAGCGCCGCCTGGAAAACCTCGTCATGCACTACGGGGTATTCCAGGATGATTCTTTCCATAATGCGGAAGCGGATGTAGTGGCAACACTGCGGGTACTCGGTGCCATGTTGGAGAAATTCCCCCAGCTGCGGGAAAAGGAGCTGCGGGAAATCGTGGATATTCAGATCGGGGCCGAACGCGAATTCCAAGAGTTTTTGCGCGAAGTAGGCCGCTCGGATGGTCCCAAGGAAGGCTGGCCCGTCCCGCGCTCATAGTGCTCACGGGTCGCGTTGTTGGTCCGGATGGGCGAACCCGACCGGACCACGCATCATCCGGTACCCGCATAAGCTCAGCCACGCGGGAGCCGGGCTGCGGCGTCGTACCTTCCGGCACATAGCGAAAGGCCGGGAACGCACTCTTACGTTCCCGGCCCTCACTACCACCCCAGCCCTACCGCTCACGGCAACGGGCTAAAGGAGGTATGAGTATGAATATTTAGGACTTGAGCCCGGAGTAATTCGGGGCTTCTACGGTCATTTCCACATCGTGGGGATGCGATTCCTTGAGGCCGGCGCCGGTCATGCGGACCATGCGGCCCTTTTCCTTCAGCTCGGCAATGGTGGAGGCACCCGAGTAGAACATGGTCTGGCCCAGGCCGCCCACCAGTTCGTAGAGCACGGAGGCCAGCGGGCCGCGGAAGGGAATCTGGCCTTCGATGCCTTCCGGAATGAGCTTGGCATCGGAGGTAACGTCGGCCTGGAAGTAGCGGTCCTTGGAATAGGACTTCTTGCCGCGCGAACTCATCGCGCCCAGGGAACCCATGCCGCGGAAGTGCTTGTACTGCTTGCCGTTCACGAAAATAACCTCGCCGGGCGTTTCTACGCAGCCAGCCAGGAGTGAACCGAGCATCACGGTATCCGCGCCGGCCACGATGGCCTTGCCGATGTCGCCGGACCAGTGCAGGCCGCCGTCCGCGATCAGCGGGATCCCGGCGGGCTTGCAGGCGCGCGCCGCATCAACAATCGCGGTCACCTGCGGTACGCCCACGCCGGCCACCACGCGGGTGGTGCAGATGGACCCGGGGCCCACCCCGACCTTGACCGCGTCCACCCCGGCGTCGATGAGTGCCTGGGCGCCGGACCGGGTAGCGATATTGCCGCCGATAATCTCCACGCCATCGAAACCGGAATCGGCACGCAGGCGGCGAATCATATCGAGGGCGAGCTTCGCTTCCCCGTTCGCCGAATCGATCACGAGCACGTCCACGCCAGCATCGGCAAGCATCCCGGCCCGCTCCCACGAATCGGTCAGGTAGCCAACGCCCGCACCCACGAGGAGGCGGCCCTGGGAATCCTTGGAAGCATTGGGGTACTGCTGGGTTTTGACGAAATCCTTGACGGTGATAAGGCCGGTGAGGCGCCCATCCTCATCAATAAGGGGCAGCTTTTCAATCCGGTGGCTCTTGAGGAGCGCGCGGGCATCCGCGCGGGACACACCCGTGGGCGCGGTCACCAGCGGCATGCGGGTCATCACGTCCTCAACCCGGGTGGTGGCGTACTCATCTTCCGGAACGAAACGCAAATCACGGTTGGTAATAATGCCGAGCAGGTGCTTCTGCTCATCCACAACGGGAAGGCCAGACACGCGATACTGCCCGCACAGGGCATCGAGCTGGGCAATCGTGGCATTCGGGGCTACGGTCACCGGATCGGTGATCATGCCGGATTCGGAACGTTTGACCTCGCGAACTTGCTGGGCCTGATCTTCCGGGGAAAGATTGCGGTGAATAATCCCAATACCGCCCTGGCGTGCCATCGCAACAGCCATATCGCGCTCCGTGACCGTATCCATGGCCGCGGAAGCCATGGGGGTTTTCAGCACAATATTGCGGGTCAGGTGGGAAGAGGTATCGACTTCGGAAGGAATAACATCAGTTGGTTGCGGAACAAGCAACACATCGTCATAGGTTAGAGCAAGAGGAGCAAAATCGTTCACGAAATCCATTTTCCCATGTTATCGCGCCAAGCTGATAACTCCAATGTGGCCGGCACGCGAAAATCAACACAGCTCGCGCGTGCATACCCAACCGGCAGGCACATAGACACAAGCCCAGCTCACAGGCCCGTGACTAGCAACTCACCCGTGCGCAACTAGCCCGCACGCCAGCTCAGTAATGAGCACGGCAGCATGCGGGCTAGCGATGCACAGCACCGGCAAATATTGCTCAGCGGTGCTGCTGCGGATTTTTTAGCGAGGGCTTAGCGAACGCTTAGCGGACGCTTAGCGGACTCGGTGGACGGCCGGGGTATCAACGCCGTCGCCATTCCAGTCACCCAGAAGGTGCGTATCGGTGTGCTTCCCGAAGGAGTACACCGCGCTGGCCGGCCCGGAGGTCAAGGAACCGGCAACGTAGTAGGCGTTACCGCGGACCACCACGATGGTGTCCTTCCCGTCCCCATCGGTATCACCGGCAAGGGCAATATCCGAGGCACGGCCAAAGGAGAAGGCGGCATTGGCAGCCCCGCCCAGGGAGTCCTGCACGAAGAAGGTATTGCCGCGCTGGACCGCTACTTCGTCACGGCCATCGCCGTTGAAATCGCCAGCCAGGTGGGTATCCCCGTGGCGCCCGAAGGTGAACACATGATCCGCCGCGCCGCCGCGCAGGGAATCCACCGCGTAAATGGTGTTTCCGCGCACCACGGCCACGGTGTCTTTGCCGTCCCCGTTCCAGTCGCCGACGAGCACCCGGTCACCGGCCTTCCCGAAAGCGAATACCTCGGTGGCGTTCCCGGCAAAGCCGTTGGTCAGGAGGAACTGGTTGCCGCGCACGACGCCGAGGCTATCCACGCCGTCGCCATCCCAATCCCCGTAAATAAAGCTTTCGCCAGAGCGCCCGTAGCCGGCATCAATGCTGCCAGCACCCGCGTTCCAGTTATTGGTGGCGATGAAGCGGTTGCCCGCAGGAGCGCCAGGCTTGCCCGGTTGCGTGGGTTCCGGCTCGCCCGACTCCTCGCCCGCACCCGGGTCCGGCGCCACCGCGGCGGGAGCAACCGCCACTCGGAAGGACAGATCGGTGGGCCCGGCCACCACCCGCAGCACGGAATCTGCGGGGGCATCGGCGGGCACCTTGACCGTCACGGTGGCCCGGCCGGTGTTATCCAGCGAGGGAGTCACGGTGGTATCCAGCGCGCCGCTGCCCACTTCCACCCCGTTGAGGTACACGGTGACCTTCTCACCCTTGGGTTCGGTGGAGGTGTGGGCCAGCGAGGAGAAGCTCAGCTCAGAGCTTTCCCCAGCCTTGAGGGCATCTTCCCCGGTGATACCCACCGAGGTCTGGTTGTAACGCACCTGGTAGCCGGGGTTGGCCTTGAGGAAAGCGTTGAATACATCGTTATCGATCAGCCCGGTATCGGCGTAATTGCTGCCTTCGCCGAGCACCGTGAAGCCGTCACCACCGGCCAGGATGAACTGGTTGGAGGCCACGGTATAGACCTTCTGCCCCGCCCGATCCAGTTTCTCGCCGTTGATGTACACGGCCTTGACGCGCTGGCCCGGGGTGGCATCCGCGGCGGCGTCGAAAACGTAATGCATATTGTAGGAAAGCCCGAGGCGCAGCATGGGCCGCGAGGCGCCTTCCTTGTCATTCCACTGCTGTTCGAGCATGGTGTAGATCTGCGCTTCGGTCAGGTCCACGGTGGCGTAGGAATTCCCGAAAGGCTGCACGGTGTAGGACTCTTCCAGGGTGACGATGCCGTCCCCGTTGGGGTCCAGGTCCGCGCGAATACCGCCCGGGTTAATAATCCCGAAATCGGCCTTCTTTTCCATACCCTGGGAGTACTGGTAGAACGCTTCGGCGATCATATTGCCGGCCGAGGATTCCGTCCCGCGATTCGCCCCGGTATCGGTGCCGTTATTGGTACCGCGGTTCGCGATTCCCTTAATGGTTCCGATCTGCTGGGCGCCCAGTTCCTTTGCCTTCGTTTCGGCAGCCTGGTACATCGCGTCAATATCGGCGGACTTGGGGGCCTGAGCATTCTTGTAGTCAATAGCAACGTTGGCGGCGGTAGCGCTCACGAGCTTCTTAGCTGCGGCGTCGTACACAAAAGTGTAACGGCCGTACGTGCGCCCGTATTCGCCCACTTCCAGAACCGGTGCGCCCGAAGGCGTGGTCACGCTATCCACGGTGAGGTGCGTATGACCTGCGACGACGGCGTCCACATCGCCTCCGAGCGTTGCCGCTACCGCATTATTGGCGTGCATAAGGGCGACGACGATATCCGCCTCGCCGTTGCTTTCGTCCCCATCCTTGAGCAGGGCAGCCTGTGCATCCACGGCCTTGACGGGATCCTTAATATCCAGGCCGGTAATTGCGGTGGGAGACACCAGGGTATTGAGCTCGTCGGTCACGCCCGAAACGAAAGCCACCCGCACCCCGCCCACGGTCTTGGAGGCGTAGGGGGCGATCTTTTCGGTATCGATGCCGCCCACGCTCGCCAGGGTCCACGGGAATTCGGAAGCCGGGACGATGCGGTTCTCGAAATCCTTGACGCCCTGGTCGAATTCGTGATTGCCCGCCCCGGAAAGGTCGAGCTGCATGGCGTTGAGAATATCGAGGGTGGGCTGGTCATTCGCGATGGAGGACACGTAGGCGGAGCCGCCCACCAGATCCCCGTTCCCCACGAAAATGGTATTCGGATTGGCCTTGCGCAGCTCGTCAATCTGGTAGTCGAGGGCAGCCGCGTTCTCGATATGGCCGTGGAAATCAGAGATCGCCGCGATATCGATAGTGACGTGGTCGGCTGGCGCGGCCTGGGCCGGCGTGGTGAGCACGCCCGCGCCCAGGACCGCGACCGCACCGAAAGCGGTCATGCGCCGCAGGGAAAATATGGTCATGGTGTTCCTTCATCCGAGGGAAATAGGACACCGTCACCATAGGAAGCGCGGGTAAACACCCGGCTAATTGAACGTGACTGGAAAGTGAGCGCGGGGTGGCCCGGGCCGGCGGGCGGCCACGAATGCGGCGGCGCGTCCGGTTCACCCGGCCTGGCTCACCCGCCTCGCCCGGCCCGCTATTCGACAGTCACGGATTTGGCCAGGTTACGCGGTTTGTCCACGTCGTAGCCGCGCACCGCCGCCATCTCCGAAGCGAAGATCTGCAAGGGAATCACGGTGACGAGCGGCATCATGAGGGTGGGCGTGCCGCGGGGCGCCCAGAATACCGAGGTGGCGAAATCACGAACGGCGTCGTCGCCCTCCTCCGCAACCACAATGGTGCGTGCCCCGCGCGAACGAACCTCTTGCAGATTCGAAAGCGTTTTCGCGTGCAACTCAGGGCGGCGCGGGGTCGGGACGATCACGAAAATCGGTAGGTTGTCGGTCACGAGCGCGATGGGGCCGTGTTTGAGTTCCCCGGCGGCGAAACCTTCGGCGTGCACGTAAGCGATTTCTTTGAGTTTGAGGGCGCCTTCCAGGGCGATGGGGAAGCCGACGTGCCGGCCGAGGAAAAGCACCGAGTTTTCGCCCTTGAGTTCGCGGGCCAGGGCGCGGATTTGCGGTTCCTGGGCGAGCATTTTTTCCATGCGCGCCGGCATTTTTTCGAGTTCGTCGAGGTAGCCGGTGATTTCATCGCGGAATTTATTGCCGCGGATTTGAGCCAGGTAGAGCCCGAGCAGATAGGACGCGGTGATCTGGGCCACGAAGGCCTTCGTGGAAGCAACCGCGATTTCGGGACCGGCGTGGGTGTAGAGCACCGCGTCGGATTCACGCGCGATGGTCGAGCCGTAGGTATTGACGATGGCGAGGACTTTCGAGCCCTGTTCGCGCGCGTGGCGCACCGCCATAATCGTGTCCATCGTTTCCCCGGATTGCGAAATGGCGACGACGAGCGTCTTCTCCCCCACCACCGGGTCGCGGTAACGGAATTCGGAGGCGAGCTCCACCTCCACCGGGATGCGGCACCAATGCTCGATGGCGTAGCGCGCCACCTGCCCGGCATAGGACGCGGTGCCGGCGGCGATGACGATGATTTTATCGATGGTGCGCAGCACCGCTTCGCTGATGCGCATTTCGTCGAGTTGGAGAGAGTCATTGACCACGCGCCCGCGCAGGGTATCGGCGACGGCGCGCGGCTGCTCGTGGATCTCTTTGTCCATGAAGGTGGCGTATCCGCCTTTGACAGCGGCCGAAGCATCCCAATCCACCGTGAATTCCTTGCCCGCGCGCGGCGAGCCGTCAAAGCCGAGGAGCCGCACCGCATCCGCGCTGATTTCCACCACGGTATCCTGCGGAACTTCCAGGGCGCGCTGGGTTTCGGAGATGAAAGCGGCCACGTCGCTACCCAGGTAGTTCTCCCCCTCGCCCAGACCGATGACCAGCGGGGAGTTCCGCCGGGCGGATACCACGGTATCGGGGTGATCCCGGTCGATGGCAACGAGGGTGAAGGAGCCGTCGATGATATTCGCGGTGGCGAGCATGGCTCGGAAGAGGGCGGAGCCTGAGCCGGGCTCCGCGGTGGTGGGCTCCGCCGCGCCGTCTTGTTCGACCGCGGCGCCGTCTTGTTCAACCACAGCAAGCTGCTGGGCGAGGATATGCGCCGCAATTTCCGAATCGGTATCGGAGACGGGCGTAATACCCGCGGCCGCAAGACCCTCCGCGAGTTCGCGGTAGTTTTCGATAATGCCGTTGTGGACGATAGCAACCCGGCCGTCGAAAGAAACGTGGGGATGCGCATTGGTGTCCGAGGGCGAACCGTGGGTAGCCCAGCGAGTGTGCCCGATAGCCACCTGCGCGGGCGGCAGCGGGGTGTCCCGCAGGGCCCGGCGCAGGTTATCGAGGCGCCCGGCGCGCTTGACCGCGCGCAAGCCTTCCGGCCCAGCCACCGCCACCCCGGCCGAATCATAGCCGCGGTATTCCAGGCGGGCTAAGCCTTCCAGCACCACCTGCAATCCGCGTTGCGTCGCGCCGGTCGAGGCGCCGGTAGTGGCTTCGGCCTGGGCGCTGATGCCTGCCGTTTCAGCGCCGTTCGTTCTTCCCTGTTCTGCTCGCGAGCGCGGGCCCGCGTACCCAACAATTCCGCACATGGAAGTTAAAGTACTGCGCCGGCGGCTCCGAGAAAAGAGCCAACACCCGCACAGCGCGCACATTTGCGCAGGTCAGACAAATTTCGGTCACGGCCTCCGGATCCTTTTTGAACGACGCCGCAGCTACGTGCCATCCCCGCCACCATGCAACCCGAATGTATTTCACCTCACAAAAAGTTGTCAGACTTTAGGACCAAAAGGCACTTACTCCCGCCCGGCCACGCTCCTAGTATGTTCAGAACAAGAACCGGTGATCTTGTACACGAGCACGGCAACCCCTGGCCCGGGTTGCGGCGGAAGCAATGTCGCGGAAGCTCCGTGCTCATAACTGTCAAATTCATCGAAAGCGAATAGTGGTGAAACGTTTATACCGATTTATATCTGTTGCCGGTGCGTTACTCCTCACCTTGCCGGGCGGCAGTACCCTTATCGCCCACGCATCACAGGCAGCTACCCCCATTCATAAGTACACCTTTGATACGAATCTCGCGGATTCCGCGGGGCAGCGCAATCCAGATCAGGCACAGGCACCGCTGGTGGATGGCGTGTCCGGCACTGCCTTGCGGGTGGAGAACGGCAAAGGTATCAGCTTTTCCCAGCCGATATCTATTTCTGAGAATGATCCGTGGTCGGTGAGCTATTGGGTGCGCTCGGATGCGGAACCCCGTGAGCGCACCTCCGTACTCATGGATAGCAAGAAGGATTTTTCTTTTGATCTGAAATTAGCCGCGGGCCGCCAGGCTGGATTCCATGTTGGTAAGGGCCGCGGCGATGTGCTTACTTTCAAATACGATTTTGCCGGTGGTACCTGGTACCACGTGGCGTGGACGCAATCGAAGTCTGCTGGCATGACGATGTACGTCAACGGCCAGGCTGTTGATAAGAACTTCTGGACGAAGAATCATCGCGTGCTTATTCCCGCGGATGTTATTGGTGGAACTGGTTTCACCGGGGCCATTGACGAACTTGCGGTCTACAATTCCGCGCTGAGCGCGGCCGATGTGAAGGCTCTCTATGATAAGGAGCGCCCGCAGAATCCCGCGCAAAATACCCCCGGCAAAGCAGATTCTGACCAGGAGAATCCCGATCAAAACGCTCCGGGGCCCCAGCTCCCCTTGCGCAATACAATCCCGGAATACAAGCTCAATGACGCCAATATCAGAACGGTGATGCGCCAGCCGGGCGGGAATCGCCAGTATTTGGGGCAGCCCGATCTGGTGCAGACGAAAACCGGGCGGCTGATTTCCGCGTTCCCGGCCGGGCACGGCAAGGGCCCGCTGGTCATGATGATCTCGGATGACCAGGGTAAAACGTGGACGGAAAAGACCGATACCCCGAAGTCGTGGACCGGCTCGCAGGAAACTCCTACCCTGTATTCCCTCATCCGGGCAGACGGCTCGGAGCGACTCATGCTTATTACCGCTAATCCGGGCTGGGGCGTTGATAATGCCGGCCATCGTTACGGATGGAATACCTCGTATTCGGATGACAATGGCGAAACGTGGAGCGAATACAACAATTTCCACCCGGTCCGCAAGCACGATGGGAAGGATAATGCCGCGATTGTTGCCATGGCTTCCTTAGTGCAATTGCGCGACGACGCCGGCCAGCCAATCCAAAAATGGATGGGCGTCTATCACGATTACGATTTCGTCAATTACAAGACCTACCTCACTTTCGAGAACGGGGTGGAGAAGTGGTCCGATCCGGTTCCCTACCTGGCCGAACATCGCGATATTGAAAAGTCCCATCAGATGTGTGAGATCGGGATGTTCCGGTCTCCCGATGGCAAGCAGATTGTCGGTTTGGCACGCAGCCAGTCCCACGCGCATCTGCCCACGATGATCGTGTCCAAGGATGAGGGCAAGACCTGGTCGAAGCCGGTGGAGCTTCCCGGTTCTCTTGCCGGCGAGCGGCATAAGCCTGCATATGATCCCGTCTCCGGCCGGGTGGTGGTTCCCATGCGGGAAATCCGCTATGACCTCAATGGCAACGGCCGCCACGATGGTGCCAGTGATTGGAAGGCCGGGAACTGGGTGGCCTGGGTCGGCACCTTCGATGACTTAATGCAGCAGCGCCCGGGCCAGTATCGCATCCTGCTGGAGCGCGATTGGTCGAATAATCGTTACGGCGGGGATACCGGGTATACGGGCATCACAACGCTGCCCGACGGCACGTTCATCATGCACTCGTATGGCCACTGGGATAAGGACTTCTCGCACTCCTGGAAGGGCACGTCCGGGCGCGGATACGATGTGCGCACCGATCTTGCGTATATCAAACAAGCGAAATTTACCCTGGCCGGGCTGGAGCAATCGGCAGGTATTGCGCAACCCGATCCGAAACCTACTCCTTCAGTAACGACGACGCCCACCGAGAAACCGGCTCCTTCGGCAAAGCCCGTACCCTCGGCCACGCCCATTCCCCCGGTGCAGCCGACGCCTACGGCCCAGCCGATGCCAACAGTAAAGCCAGCTCCTACTGAAAAGCCGGATCCGACAGTGCAGCCGACTCCCACGGTGAACCCAGATCCGACCCCGGCGCCTACCCCGAGCGCAACTGACGTTCCAGGGAAAACGGGTAACACCGGCAATACGTTCTATCTATCCAATGATTGGGAGTCCACGGCAGCCCAGCCAGGTTTCTCCTATGGGCGAGCCGGTGACGAAATCCTGGCCGGGGACTGGAATGGTGATGGCCGGCAAACCTTGGCTGTCCGGCGCGGTAACCAGATCTTCATCCAGAACAGCCTCACCGGAGGCGTGGCCGATGAAGTGATTTCCTTCGGGCGTGCAGGTGACACCATCGTGGTTGGTGACTGGGATGGTGACGGGAAGGATACCTTCGCGGTACGCCGCGGCAACCAAGTATTTGTCCTTAACTCGATTCGTTCCGGGGACGCTGACCAGGTATTCAGCTTCGGGCGCGCTGGCGATGTTTTGCTCTCCGGTGATTTCGACGGAGATGGCAAGGATACCTTTGCGGTCCAGCGTGGGAATGTGTTCTTCGTGAATAACACCCTCGCGGGTGGCAAGGCGGAAACGTCCTTCTCCTACGGCAAGGCCGGTGACCAGATCTTTGTTGGTGACTGGGATGGCGATGGTAAGGATACCTTCGCGGTACGCCGCGGCAACCAGGTGTTTGTGGCTAACTCGCTCAAGAGCGGCGATGCTGATGTGGCACTGTCGTACGGAAATCCCGGCGACCAGCTGCTCGTGGGCGATTGGGATGGTGATGGCGTAGATACACCAATGCTCCGCCGCTAACACAGCACTGCTTGCAACCCGCTAACACCTAACGCCCGCGGGATGCCGGTCTACTGGCCGGTATCCCGCCTCGGCAAGGGAAGGGGAGACCCCGGATACTTTCCGGGAGCCTCCCCTTCCTTCATATTCAGCTAGAAAACAAAGTGTGCGTGGCGGACAGTTTTCCTCTGATTTTCTGTTCCTGACGCACACTTGACGACCCGAACGGTCCAGAATGCACACTCTGTCCAGACTCCACGGGGTTCGCGCAAGCGCCACCGAAGATCTCCCTCCAATCCACTACCCGCGCAGAGGATCACTACTAGCCGAATACACGGTTTCGCCGGTGACGGAGTCGATAATCAGGGTGGGAAAATCTCGATAGTCAAGAGTGAGAGAAGCGTTGTAGCGCCGTGGTCCATCATGAATGATCTCAATGATCTCCATCGCTACTTGGAGAAACTCATCGTAGAGTGGATCCTCCGGTTCGATATCGAGTTCCCCTCCGTTCTCGCTCTCATACGCAGTGTCTAAGAGGCAGCGATATCGCTCGCCTTCTTCGTAATGAATATCGAGTATGTTGTCCGGGTGGGCATCCGCGTAATGGATGAGCGTCCACACCTGGAATTTTTCCTCCGGATGCAAGTATTGGAATGCCATCTCACCGTCCGCTCGTCAATCTTGCCGTGGGGCTATGAAACTATGCACCGCTCCCACCTCAAACATATTCACCGGCATCAGCCACCGCATAGCTTTCTGCGTTAGCCGGGGCGCCGAGCCCACGGAAGCGGTCCAGCAGAAGGCTGATCTTCTCGATAACACGCTGTTTGCGGGCAATGCGGCTGTTCTTACCCGCCCCGAAGAGCGATTCGGCCGGCAAAATGATTTCAATATCCGCACCCGAGGCCACCAAACGCCCGCGCCGGAAGACCATATCGATGAAAGTATCCGTTTGCGGCTGTTTGAGGTTTTCCTCCCGCACCAGTTGTTCAATTTCCGCAGCCTTTTGTTCAGCTAAATACTGTTCCCATTCTTGGTCAATCTCACCGGTCACGGAGACCGACTCGATAAACCGCTCAATAAGGTCAAGCTTGTTCTGCAGGCTCGGGCTGGATTTGACCACGCGCCGGATTTCTTCGCGAATCTCGGCTCGCGATCCAGCTTCGTGCTGTGCCCGGTAGCGTTCCACCAGCATGAGGATGTAATCAACGTTGACCTCAACGTGCTTCATGAGCTCGATCTCGAAAGTGAGGTCGTCATTGATGCGCTCAACATCGCCTTCGCTTTGCTTGCGCCGGGCCCGGTATAGCTCAAGGTATGTGGATTGGTAGTCCTGCAGATCGCGCTGGGAAAGCGGGTCCTGTCCCTCGAATTCATCGAAAGCGGTGAGGATATTGCGCAGGCGCAGCAGCTCTCCAAATACCTGAATGAACGCGTTTTGCTGGCTTTCGCTGGCGATAACCGCGCCGGGTTCCCAGGTCCGTAGAGCATCAATCTTCGTTACGTACGTGGAGAAGTAATCAGCGAAAGGCTTGAGCACGGTGATGCCTTGCGCTTCTTTGTTTCCGAACAGCGCGATGGCATCGTTTGTTTCCTTTTCGAGGTTCCGGAAGGAAACGATATTCCCGTAAGTTTTCACGGAGTTGAGAATCCGGTTGGTCCGCGAGAACGCCTGGAGCAGCCCGTGGTGATGCATATGCTTATCCACCCACAGAGTGTTGAGGGTTTTCGCGTCGAATCCGGTGAGGAACATATTGACCACGATGAGCATATCCAGCTCACGCGTCTTCATCTTCTTGGAAACGTCCTCGTAGTAGTTGCCGAAGTTGTTTGCCGAGGTATCGAAATTCGATCCGAACATGGCGTTGTAATCGGCGATGGCTCCCTCAAGGAATTCCCGATCCGGCAACGAAAGCGCCTCGGCGTTGAAGTCTTCTTCGGGGAGTAGGCCGTCGCCACTGTACTCATCTGAGTTCGCCGCGTAGGTGAAGATCGTGGCGATTTTCAGGCGCCGCTCCGCTGGCAGGTTCTCTTGTTGCCGAGCAAATTCCGTGTAGTAGAGTTTCGCGGCGTTGACGGAGGCGGTTGCGAAAATAGAGTTGAAGCCGGAGAGGCGCTTGCCTTTGAGGGAGTAGTGCTCGTTCCGTTTTGTTTTCTGATCGAAATGCTCAAGGATATAAGCCACAACCTGGCTGATTCGGCGCGGGTCTAGGAGGGCTGCCTCGGTGGCGATGGCTGCTACTTCCTCGTCCTCCACGCCTTCACGGGCCCGCACGGTGTTGACGTAGTCGATGCGGAAAGGCAGCACATTGGCGTCTGTGATCGCGTCCGAAATGGTGTAGGAGTGGAGGCGATCACCAAAGACTTGCGCCGTCGTACGAATCGCAAGCGAGGAACCGCTTGCCTTGTTTTCGTTGAAAATCGGGGTGCCGGTGAACCCGAAGAGGTGGTAGTTCCGGAAGGCTTTCGTGATCGCCTTGTGCATATCCCCGAATTGGCTGCGGTGGCATTCGTCGAAGATGATGACGATATGACTGTTGTAGACATCGTGGGTCTTGGTTGCACGCACGAAGTTGGAGAGCTTCTGGATCGTGGTGATGACGATGCGGGCAGCCGGGTTAGATAGCTGCCGGGCCAGCTCGGCGGTGGAGCGGTTGGAATTGACCGCGCCTTTTTGGAACGTCTCGTATTCCTTCTTGGTTTGGTCGTCCAGATCCTTTCGGTCGACGACGAAAAGAACCTTATCCACTCCCTCGATGCGGGTTGCGAGCTGGGCGGTCTTGAAGCTGGTGAGGGTTTTACCCGAGCCGGTGGTGTGCCAAATATAGCCGCCAGCTTCGATGCTCCCGAGCTTTTTGTAATTGGTGGCGATCCGGATGCGGTTGATAATGCGCTCGGCGGCCACGATCTGGTAGGGCCGCAGCACCATGAGGTTCTTCTCGGAGGTGAAGACGCAGAATCGCGAAATGATGTTGAGCAGGGTGCGTTTGGAGAGGAAGGTCTTCGCGAAATCCATGAGGTCGGTGATATGGCGGTTGCGCGCGTCTGTCCACCAGGAGGTGAATTCGAAACTCGCGGCGCTCGCCTTCTTATGCCCGGAATTCTGGCCTTTCACGTGCTCAAAACGCGTGGTATTGGAGTAGTACTTCGTGTACGTACCGTTGGAAATCACGAAAAGCTGGACGTATTGGAACAGGCCGCTGCCCGCCCAGAAACTATCGCGCTGGTAGCGGTTGATCTGGTTGAACGCTTCGCGCAGTTCCACGCCGCGCCGCTTGAGCTCAATATGTACGAGCGGCAGACCGTTCACCAGGATAGTCACGTCGTAGCGGTTGTGATGCCGGCCTTCCACCTCGTACTGGTTGATGACCTGCATGTGGTTGCGGTGAATATTTTCCTTATCGAAAAGGTGGATATTCTTCTGGCTGCCGTCTGTGCGGACTAGTACCAGCGCCGCGGGATTCGCCTGAATAATCGCGGTTTTTTCCAGGATCCCTTCGGCTTTATTGGCGAGCTGCATGCTGTAAAAACGCGCCCATTCATCGGCATCGAAGCGGATGCCGTTGAGGGCCTCAAGTTGCGCGCGCAGATTGTTTTCGAGGTCTGCTTCTTCTTTGATGGGCAGGTACTCGTATTCTTGCCGCTGGAGTTGCGCGATGAGTTCTTTTTCTAGCGCTGCTTCGGATTGATACCCTGCGGCTTGACGCGTGGGCGGGTCATATGTGGCGACGACGGTCGCATCGTCGCTGGCGGCAATCGGAAGATAACTGGTCATTTGGCTTCCTCAAAACTCAGGAGCCGGTCACGGTAGTACTCATACTGCTTGCGCCGAGCCTCAATCTCCGCGGGCAGACCCGAGGAAATATCGTTGACAAGGGCGTCGAACTTATCGAGGATAGCGACGATGCGTTCTTGTTCGGCGAGTGGGGGTACTGGAACTAAGGTGTTTCGAACTGTCTGCGCATTCAAATTGCTAACCGTTCCCGAACCTGCCGCGGAAGTAAATTGTCGTTGGACGTCCGAGCTACGCAGAGCGTGGTATAGGTAATCAGGCAAAAACGAGTCTTCAAACCCCGATATCTTCAACCACCCGTCGTGTATGCACCCTCGAATTTGCGAAATGTACGGTCTGCCAAAACTCATCGAATTAGAAAGGATAAAATCGCCAGGATTTACGATGCGCGACTTCTCGGCACCGGCCAAGGTCACGTATTGCTCCGTATCGGTAACATACTTACCTTCAGCCGGAACGTCGCCAATCTTGATCCATGGAAGCGCATCCTCACCGGGCTCTGTAATGAATGACCGAATCGGACGAGGTGAAGCACCCCGAACTATCTCGCACATGTCTCCCAGTAGCCGAGTAGTAGGATTCTCGCCAAGATGATTTTTAGTGTTTTTAAAATCAATGAGAGCATCCCGATAATGCCCATATTGCATAGTACGGGCTTCCAGCTCCGCTTCCAGCTCCGCTTCCAGCTCCGCTTCCATTTTAGTGAATGCATCTAAGATTCGCACTATTTCGTCTTGAACTTCACACGGTGGAACCGGGAATTTCACTTTAGCAAGAAGCTGTTTAGATAGATTAAAACGGGTTACGCCGTTGGCGCACTTGACTATCTGCTTCCTTAGTTCCGTTGATCTAAATAGATATTTGGCAAAATCCGGACGAACTCGCTCAGGAAGTCTAACCAAAAAACAAAAACTATTAAGATAGATCCTGTCTTTAGGTTCAACAGTCATAACCGATGTCATACCTGCTTCGTCTAAATTCTCTGACGAAGCCGTAAAAATTAAGTCACCGCGATGAATCTGAGTTTGCTTCTCACGATCCCCAATCGCGACTCGTTCAAGATCGCTTAGATCCACCGCAATGTTATTAAAAACATTCTTGTAGGGAATGAAGAAAGCGTTCCCTCGCCCAAAATCACTCTTGGTTTTGGACCTTAAACCTGATTCGAACGGGCCAATGTCAGCTAGTTGAATGTATTCAACGCCATTCGGGCAGTACGTCTGGATCAGTTCGTCAATGCGGCTCACTTGGCACCCTCCAGATCCGCGACAATCGCGTCGATAGCGGCGCGCAACTCGGCTTGGCGGGCCACGATCCCCTCGATCTCCTTATTGAGCGCGTGGATATCGATCTTTTCCCGGGTATCCTCGGGCTCCACATAACTGGAAACCGACAGATTGTAATCGGCTTCCGCGATCTCGCTCATGGGAACAAGCTGGGCGAAATGCTCCTGATTTTCCCGCTTCGCATAGGCATCCAGAATTTGCTCGCGGTAAGCCTCCGTGATTTGATTCTTCGTGCCAGACCGCTCGAACAACTGAGAAGCATCAATGAACAGAACGTTCGAATCCTTCTTGGCCTTCTTAAGCACCAGAACACACGTGCCAATAGTGGTGCCGTAGAACAGGTCCACCGGTAGCTGGATCACGGCATCAACATAGTTGCCGTCCACCAAATACTTGCGGATCTTCTGCTCTGCCCCGCCGCGGTAGAGCACCCCGGGGAACTGAACAATAGCAGCCGTGCCATCTTCCGCCAGCCAGGAAAGAATATGCATGGTGAAAGCCAGATCAGCCTTACCCTTCGGGGCAAGCACACCCGCCGGAGAAAAGCGCTCGTCGTTCATTAACGTGGGCGAATCCGAGCCGATCCACTTCGTGGAGTAGGGAGGATTGGAAACAATCGCCTCGAAGGGCTCGTCATCCCAATGCGCCGGCGCGGTGAGAGTATCCCCCAGGGCGATATTGAATTTGGAGAAGTTCACGCCGTGCAAGAACATGTTGATGCGGCACAGGTTATACGTGGTGAGGTTTATTTCCTGACCGTAGAAGCCTTCCTCCACGTTATCCCGGCCCAGCACCTTAGCGAATTTAAGGAGCAGCGAACCAGAACCGCAGGCCGGATCATACACGCGCGACACCCGTCGCTTACCTAGGACGGTGATGCGGGCGATCAGTTCCGAAACGTCTTGCGGGGTGAAGAATTCGCCTCCCGATTTCCCGGCCGACGACGCATACATCGTCATGAGGTACTCGTAGGCATCACCGAAAGTATCAATATCGGCATCCTGGTAATTGCCGAACTCAAGGTCACCGATAGCATCGAGCAACTTCACGAGCTTGTCATTTCGCTGCTCGATGGTGTTACCCAGCCGAGGGCTATTGACGTTGATGTCCTCAAAGAGGCCCTTCATATCGTCTTCGGATTCGCTACCCGTGGCCGAAGCTTCGATGCTTGAGAATACCTTGGCAAGGGTCTCATTCAGATTAGGATCACGCGGGGCAACCTTGCGGATGTTCTGGAACAGTTCAGAAGGCGCAATAAAGAATCCGAGGGTCTGGACAAGGTAGGCGCGGGCCTGCTCTGCGTCGTCGTCAGAAAGCTTCGTGTAATCGAAACCGGTCTCCCCCGCTTCCGCTTGGATCTTATTGACCCAGTTCGTGATGTGCTCGGAAATGAAACGGTAGAAGAGCATGCCCAGCACGTAGGCTTTGAAATCCCAGCCATCCACGCTCCCGCGCAGATCGTTGGCAACTCGCCAAATTGTCCGATGCAAATTCGCCCGCTGAGCCGCAGCTGCCACAAGAACCTCCTTGTTATGTTCCACCGCAACTTTACCGGAGTTTCGCGGAGGCCGAGGCTACGGCTCAGGTAAAACGTGGTGGGGCCGGCCCGAAAGAGCCAGCCCCACCACGTACTACGCTGCCGCCGAATCACGGCGCTACTAGCTACCGCAAAAACGGCGCTGCCTAGCGCTATCTAGGCCGCCTAGCTGATGTTACTTTTCCACCACGGCGAGCACGTCACGCGCGGAGAGGATGATGAATTCATCCCCGCCGTACTTGACTTCGGTGCCA
The DNA here is from genome assembly GCF_030216305.1 of Actinotignum timonense. Classification (GTDB taxonomy): domain Bacteria; phylum Actinomycetota; class Actinomycetes; order Actinomycetales; family Actinomycetaceae; genus Actinotignum; species Actinotignum timonense_A. The sequence goes on from NZ_JASOKT010000004.1 coordinate 34,491, forward strand.
CCGTAGCGGGAGTACACCACAACATCCCCCACCTTGACATCCATGGGAACGCGGTTGCCCTTATCATCAATGCGGCCCGGGCCCACCGCCAGAACGGTGCCCTCCTGGGGCTTTTCCGAAGCGGTATCGGGAACGATCAGACCGGAAGCGGTGGTCGTTTCTGCTTCAGCTTGACGGATAACAACGCGATCCTCAAGCGGCTTAATGGAGACCGACATGCGGCTCCTCCTTACTTCTCAACTCGTGCACTACAAACGCGCTCAGAACCGGGACCCGCCGTCGCGGGGGCCGGGCCCGCACTAAGCACAAGCCGTAGCATGAACTACGTCCGCTATTAAAGGTAAGCCGCACTTAGCACTCAGTCAAGGTGAGTGCTAAGGATTTGCGAAAAGCGAAGTTTCTCGCACGGCGCGCGCTCAGCCGCAAGGTTCCGGGCACGCACACCTACCGCGCCGCACCCACGCTCGCGCCATTCCGCGAGCTTAGTTCACCTCATCGGGATGGGAACTGACCCGCCCGGCTTCCCCGACATCCAGCCCGGCAATCGCCTGCATTTCCGCGGCGCTGAGCTCGAAATCGAAGAGGTCGATATTCTCCTCCATACGCGCCCGATGCGTGGTTTTCGGGAAAACAATATGCCCGCTTTGCAGATGCCAACGCAGCGTGACCTGCGCGGCGGTTTTTCCGTGCGCGCGGGCCGCGGCCGTAATCGGCTCGAGTTCATCAAGCCCGTACTTAGACTGCCCCAGCGGCCCCCACGCCTCAATCTTGATATCGCGCGCGGCGCAATATTGGGAAACTTCGCGTTGCTGGAAACGCGGGTGCAGCTCAACTTGGTTCACGGCCGGTACGACGCCGCCATCAGCCACGATGCGATTGAGATGCGCAGGTTGGAAATTGGATACGCCCACCGAACGGACCAACCCGGCCTCCCGGAAGCTCACCAGATCCTTCCACGCCTCCCCGTACAGCCCCTGCTGAGGAGCCGGCCAGTGGATGAGGTACAGATCCACGTAATCAAGCCCGAGTTTCTCCAGGGATTGCGCCAGTGCGGCCGGGGCATCGGCCTGCCGGTCATTCCACAGTTTCGTGGTGATAAAAAGTTCCTCGCGCGGGATACCGGAGGCCGCAATCGCGCGCCCCACCTCAGCTTCATTGCCGTAAATGGCTGCGGTGTCAATATGCCGATAGCCGGTGGCCAGCGCCTCGCTCACCACGCGCTCTGCCTCCTGCGGCTCCACCAGGAAAACGCCGAAGCCGAGCTGTGGGATGGTGTGTCCGTCGTTCAATGTCAATGTCGGAATATTAGCCATATCACATAGTGTGCCAGGTGGGGGCAGCTGGCGCCAGGCACTCCCCCGGACGCGTTAGGCCCCGCCCGCTCGGGCACGCTAGGCTTGGAAGCGTGGAACAGCTCGACGTCGCCCACTGGCTCACCTCCCCCGCCGGGCAAGCCCTCCTCGCCACCATGCCTGCCCATAACGTGGCCGATGCTTTCAAACTCTCCACCGAACTGCGCGAACGCGGGCTCACCCCCGAACAAAGCTCCGCTCTGCTCACCCAAACCCGGCTGCGCGATGCCGCCCGCGCCAAATTCGGCGAGCGCGCCACCCGCATGTTCTTCACCGACGCCGGCCTTCAGCAATCCACCCGCGCCAGCGTGGCCCGCCAGCACGCCTCGGTTTTCCAGCGTGCCGGCGTGCGCGAAGTGCTCGATTTTGGTTGCGGGATCGGAGCGGATTCCCAGGCTTTCACCGATGCCGGCCTGACCGCCGTGGGAGTGGAGCGTGACCCGGTTACCGCTCATTTCGCGCAGGCTAATGCCGGTTGCGCCGTCGTACCAACAGACGGATACGCCCTGCTCGGTAGCTATGAAAGCCGCGAGGGGCTGTGGCTGGACCCGGCGCGGCGCGATGCGCGGGGGAAGCGGATTTCGCACCCCGAGCACTGGCAGCCGGCCCTCAGCGATGCTATTGCGCTGGCGCGCGAGTTCCGGGTGACCGGGATTAAGCTCGGGCCCGGGATTCGCTGGGCGGATTTGCCCGCCGATGCCTTCGTCGACTGGGTGAGCGTGGACGGGGACCTCGTGGAGGCGGTGGCGTGGTTTGGGACGCGCGATCCGGGGCGCGGCGCCACGATTCTCACCGAAAAGCCCCGGCGCGAGGATGGCGACGGCGCCGCCACGTCCGCCCCCGGGAACTTGGTCGGCTACTACCGCACCTGGCGCGGGGCTCCGAGCCAGTCGGCCGCTCCCCTGCCGGCCCGTCCCCTGGACGGGTACCTGTACGAACCGGATCCGGCGCTTATGCGCGCGGGCGGCCTCGACCAGGTGTGTAGCGATTTTGATTTGGCTCCGATTTCGCCCGGGCTGGCGTATTTAAGCGGCGACGCCGTCGCCTCCCCGCTCCTCGCCCGTTTCAAAATACTGGACGTTCTCCCGCTGCACGCTAAAACCGTGGCTGCCGAGCTGCGCAAACGCGGCGTCATGCGGGCCGAAATCAAAAAACGCGGAACCGATATTGACCCGGCGCTCTTCCGCAAACAACTCAAGCTGCACAAGAACGCCGGGGACGGCGCCGCCACCGTGATCCTCACCCGGATCCTCGGCGAGCACCGCGCTATCGTCGCCGAACGCGAAGGGTGGTAGGCGCTAGAACGCTACCAGATCGAGGGGCATATTCGTGTCCACCGTTATATCGAGAGCCGACGGCGCCCGCCCGCTGACCGCCACGCTGTACCCGAGGGCAGCAATCATGGCGCCATTATCGGTGCAGTAGCGCAGCGCTGGGATGCGCACGTTGATCCCGCGTTCGGCTCCGCGCTGGGCGGCCAGTTCCCGCAGCCGGGAATTCGCGGAGAATCCCCCGCCCACCACCAGGGTGTCGCAGCCTTTATCTTCGCAGGCCCGCAGGGCTTTATCCGTGAGGGTATCGGTAATAGCTTCGGTGAATCCGGCGGCAATATCGGGAACATTGACTTCTTCGCCGCGTTCCTCCAGGCCCTCAATATAGCGGGCCACCGCGGTTTTCAGGCCGGAGAAGGAAAAATCGTAGCGGTGGCGTGCTTTATTTTTCCCGCCTTCCAAGCCGCGCGGGAAACGAATGGCATCCCGGTTGCCGGTCCTTGAGAGGCGGTCGATATGCGGGCCGCCCGGGTAGGGCAGGCCGAGGAGACGCCCCACTTTATCGAAGGCTTCACCGGCGGCATCATCCAGGGTGCCGCCCAGCTCCGTCACATCCCCGGCAATATCGCGCACGTGCAGAATCGAGGAATGACCCCCGGAAACCACCAGCCCGATGAAGCTTTCCGGGAAGGGCCCGCTGGCCAGCTGATCCACCGCCAGGTGGCCAATAATATGATTAACGCCGTAGAGCGGAATACCCAGCGCCAAGGCCAGGGATTTCGCGGCGGAAACCCCAACGGTCAGCGAACCAATGAGCCCCGGGCCGGCGGTCACCGCAATCGCATCCAGATCACCCAGCCCCACACCGGCCTTCTCCAGGGCCGCCTTCAAGGTGGGGACCATTTGCTGGAGGTGAGCACGCGAGGCAATCTCCGGGATAATGCCGCCGTAGCGGGCGTATTCATCCATAGACGTGGCGGTTACATCCGCCAGCAGCTCGCCGTCGCGTACGATCCCGATCCCCGTTTCATCACACGAGGTTTCGATTCCCAAAACTGTTGTACTCACGCCCGCCAATCTTACTCCTTTAATGCTCATTCCTCGCCGGTGCCTGTCTGCTCGCCGACTCCGGTTTCCGCATCCCTGCGCAGCGCGCAGCGCATAATCGTGGCGTCACGCCCGTGATAGTAGCCCGGGCGCCGCCCCACCGCGGTAAAGCCGCGCGAGGCGTAGAGTCCAGTGGCAATCGGGTCGTCCGAGCGGACCTCGAGGAACATGGTTTCCCCGCCCGCATCGCGCGCCAGGGTCATGAGGTCGTCAAGAAGCGCGCCGCCCAGGCCCTGCCCCCGCACCGCCTGCGCCACCGCGAGGGTGAGGATTTCGGCTTCCACTCCCAGGCTGACCCCGCCGGCCGCCAGGATGGGCGGGTGGAGATCGTCGAGCGCATTAATGGAAGGAGCGCTTGGTTTAACGGCGCCGGGCACGGCCGAAGTGGCGCCGTGCTCCGCGACTTCCCGCGGCGGTTCCACCGTGTAGAGCAGGTAGGCTTCGCTACTGGCCCGCAGCGCCTGCTCCCAGGCCCCGCGCGGCCAGGCCTCCCGCGCCCCAAATTGCGCGGCATCAAAACGCGCCAGGTCACGCGCCCAGGACGGATCAGCCACCACGCGCCGCACCGGCACATCGCGCCAGCGCCGCGGCATCTCACTCCCCACCACGCGCCTAGCTGCCGAGGTAACCGCTGCCCGCCGGCTGAGCCACACCCTGCGCGATATCGGGGCGGCGCAAATACTGCGGTTCGGTATCGAGCGCCTCGCCCGCCGCGAGCTTCGCGCCCGCGCGCGCCACCATGAGTTCCGGTTCGCATTCCACCACGCGCGCCCCGCTCAGTTCCGGATACATATCTCCATGGGATACGACGACGCTGGTATGTTCGCCGCGCAGCGCAGGTATCTCGGCCGGGCGAATAATCCGGGGGCCGTCCGTCACGGTGAGTTCGCCGCGAGCCGCGCTCTGGGCAGCCGGTGCTGCTTCTGCGCTCAGCACATACAGTTCTTTACGCCGGGCATCGATAACCGCGAGCGCGCGGGTGGCTCCCTCGCGCAGCGCGCCCAGGGCCCGCACTTCCAGGGAGGAAACGCCGTAGAGCGGCACATCCCAGGCAAAAGCAAGGGTGCGGGCGGTCACCAGGCCGGCACGCAGCCCGGTAAAAGCCCCGGGGCCGGTTCCCGCCACGATGGCATCGGCGCGTTCCACCCCGGCCGCTTCCAGAACTGCCTTGACCATCGGGGTGAGGGTTTCGGCGTGGTGGCGCGAATCCGGGGACACCTCGCGGGCCAGAGTGGCGATCTGCCCGGCGGCGCCGTCGTTCCCAAAATGTTCCACGCGAACCAGACCCACCACGGATAGGTCGCTGGTATCAATAGTCAAAATATTCATGAAGCATTCTCCTGGTGGTACGAGGCGAGCAGATCGGCGGCGAGCTGGCGCGAACGCGGGCCGGAAGCGCGCAGGCTGAGGGTGCGGGGCGAATCGACGTACAGGTCAAGCACATCGCTGCCGGCCGCGGCGCCGACGGGCCGTTCAATATCAATATCGAGGCGGTCATTGGTGAGGACCTCGGTTTTGCCTTCGCCCCATTCCACCACGGTGGCGGATTCTTCCAGGGAGGAATCCAGGTCCAGGGCGTCCAGTTCTTCCAGGGAGGTGAGGCGGTAGGCGTCCACGTGGACGAGGTCGGGGCCGCCCACCCGCGAGCGGTGCACATTGGCGATCACGAAGGTCGGGGAGGTCACGCGCCCGCCCACGTTCATGCCTTCCGCGATTCCGCGGGTCATTGTGGTTTTTCCGGCGCCCAGCGGCCCGTTGAGCATGATGAGGTCGCCGCCGCGCAGGAGTTTTCCGAGGGCGCAGCCAACGGCGTGCATCGCCTCGGCGTCCTCAATAAGGATCTTCTCAGTCACCGTGCTATTCTACGTCGCTTCGCGGGCGCGGGCGTAGGTCGCGCGGGTGCCTATTTCACGTACACGCGCGGGACCCGGGCCGCCACGCGGGTAATAATCTCATAAGAAATCGTGCCGCTGGCCAGCGCCCATTGCGCGGCGCTCACCTCCCCGCGGGCCGGGTCACCAAAAAGCACCACCGGGGTGCCGGCCGGCAGCGGCCCATCCAAACGCACCACAAACTGATCCATACACACCCGCCCGGTGATGGGCGCGCGCTGAGTGGCCGGCCCCTCCCCGACCGTCACATAGCCCTTATTGGACAGTGCCCGCGGAACCCCATCGGCATATCCGAGCGGTACGACGCCGAGCACGGCCCCGTCCTCAACAACGGCCGTGTGCCCGTAAGAAACGCCGGCGCGGTGGGAAAGCTGGCGGGTGGTGAGGAGTTCGGATTCCAGGCGCATGGCGGGGCGTAGGCCCAGGTCAGAGGCGAGGGTGCGGCGCGGTTCGGGGCTGAGCCCGTACAGAATAATGCCGGGGCGCACCATATCGTAGCGGGCCTGCGGGTGCCAGAGCACCCCGCTGGAGGCGGAAAGGTGGGCCAGGCGCGGGGTGAGGCCGGCGCGGGCGGCGAGCCGGCGGGCTTCGTCGAAAGCGGCGATCTGGCTGGTGGTGGCTTCGCTATCCGGGTCGTCCGCGCAGGCCAGGTGGCTCCAGATGCCGACGACTTCGAGGTGCCCGGCCTGTTGGTGTTCGGCGAGCAGTTGTGCGGCCGCGGGAATATCTTCCAGGTTGAAGCCCTCGCGGCTCATCCCGCTATCCACGCTCAGGTGGACCCGGGCGGTGTGGCCGGTAGCCTGAGCGGCCCGCGCCACCGCCTCAATCATCCAGGTATCCCCCACCGAGAGCTCAATCCCGGCTTCGAGCGCCGGGCCGAGGTCACTATCGGGGGTGTAAATCCAGGAGAACACCGGGGGTAGGGCCGGGTGGCCGGCCAGCGCTTCACCTTCGGTAGGCCGCTCCCCCCATTCCCGGACCAGCGCGAGTGCTTCGGCAAGTTGGGCAACCCCCAGGTAGTCCGCTCCCGCGCGCGCGAATGCGCGCGCGGCGGGAAGCAACCCGTGGCCGTAGGCATCACCTTTGATAACCGCCATGATTTTCTGGCCCGTGAGATGGGCCCGTACCCGGGTGAGGTTCTGTTCGAGCGCACCCAGGCTGATGGTAGCTCGGGAGGTAAAAACTGCGGGATCGAGGTTAAACATGGTGTTCTTCCTGTTGAGGCGCGGATAGGGATGCAGTGCGGGAGCCGGTGAACCGCGGGCGCGCTGGTCGCCTACGGGCGAGCTGGTCACCCGCGGGCGAGCTGCGGGCCGCGGCGCGGGGTGCGGGCGTGCCTGTATTCTACGCGCCGCCCAGAATCTGGCCGATGACCTGCGGGATGCGCGCGGCGATCTGGGCTGCGCTGATAGGCCGGCCCGGCGCCGGCGCGGGCTCCCCGAGGGCACTCCGCGCCGGAGCTGCGAAAGGCGTTCCAGCCGCGAGCGCGGCAGCGCGGGCATGCACGTGCAGGGCAGCGGCCGCGATACGGGCGGCCGCCCCCGGTGCCAGGCAGGCAGTCGCACCGGGTGCGTCGATTGCGGTGGGCGCCCCCGCGCCATCTGCAGGCTCGGTGAGTTCAGTGCGCCCCGTAACCTCCGTGGGCTCGGCAACTACAGCGTGTTCGGCAACCACAGCGTGCTGAGCGAGCATGGCCCCGATCAGCCCGGCCAGCACATCGCCGGCACCGGCCACGGCCCGCCAGCCGGGTGCCCCGCCCTGGGCGTAACACGGCCCGCTCGGGCTGGCCACCACATCAACGGATCCCTTGAGCACCACCGTCGCCCCCAGCTGGGCCGCCAGAGCCCGCGCGGCCGCCACCGGGCACGACTCAATCACCGCGCGGCTGAACGGCGTGCCATCCCCATCGCGAAGATCCAGTTGCGCGGCGAGCAGGGCGGCTTCCCCGGCATGCGGGGTGAGCACCACGTGCTCACCGAAGCGCGCTCCCGCCCGCGCTTCCATATCGGCGATGGTGGGTAGGGCCCCGGCATCCACAACCACCGGGGATCCGTCTTTGAGCGCGGCGTGCAGGAGGGCCGGTGCCCCCGGCGGGTCACCCGAACCAACCGCGAGAGCCTGGATGCGCCCCGGGGCGGCCACCACTTCCGGGTGCGCGGTGATGACCAGCTCCGCGACCTCACTCTCGCCGAGGTAACGTACCATCCCGGGTCCCGCCGCCAGGGCGGCCGTCGTCGTTAATAAACCCGCACCCGGGTACTGCACCGAACCGGCCACGATCCCCACCACGCCGCGGGTGTATTTGTGGTCCTCCGCGCCGGGCACCCGCCACAGGTCCGCCACATCGGAATCGCCCAGGCGCAGCACGGAAGCTTCGCCCAGGTGCGGGGCAAAGCCGAGCTCCACCACCTCGATGCGTCCCGCGGCCCGGCGAGCCGGGTCCAGCACCAGCCCGGCCTTGGCCGCTCCCATGGTCACGGTGAGGTGGGCAGAGAGGTAGGGGCCGGGCAGGGCGCCGTCGTCCACACCGATCCCGGAGGGGGTATCCACCGCGACCACGAGCGGTTCCACCGGGCTGACCAGGCGCTCGGATTCCAGCGCGGCAAGCCACGAGGCCAGCGGTTCGCGCGCCGGCCCGCGCGCCCCGATGCCGAGCAACCCATCCACCCAGACGGCGCTGCGGCGTGCCACCTCGACCGCCTGCGCCACGCTGGCCTCACGGATGAGGGTGCCGCCGGCGCGCTCCAAAGCCTGCGCCCCCGCGCGGTGGTAAGCGGGCAGCGGAAGCGCCGCCACCACGGCGGCCCCGCGCCGCGCCAGATACGCGCCGGCGTAGAGGGCATCCCCGCCGTTATTACCCGCCCCGGCAAAAATCGCGATGCGGGTCCCGCTCACGCGGATGGAGCGACGGCGCAGCTCCCAAATAATCGCATTCGCGAGCGCCCGGGCCGCCCGGGCCATGAGCGGCTCGCCGGCCGCCAACAGGGGTTCTTCCGCGGCTCGCACGGTCGCGGCATCATAGGTACGCAACATACTGGTATGGTAACGCGCGCCCGCGTCCGTGGAGCTGGGCCGCCCGCCGGGCTGAGCACGGCCGTGAGCTCCAGGCCGCGGATCCCCACCCGATGCGGCGGGGCCGGGCGCCCAGCTAGTAGGCTGGCCCCATGGAGTCCAACCGTCACCTCGTCACGTTCACGCACGACGAATGGAGCGCCCTCGCCAAGAACGCGCCCCTCCCGCTCACGCACACGGATGTGCGGCACCTGAAAGCCCTCGGCGACCCGATTGACCTGGCCGAAGCGGATGCTATTTACCGCCCGCTCTCCGCGCTGCTGCAAATGTACGCTCAGGAAATCGGGGATCTGCACCGCAAAACTTCCGATTTTTTGGGCTTGCGCGAACAGCGCACTCCTTTTGTGATCGGTATTGCCGGTTCGGTTGCGGTAGGAAAATCGACGACGGCGCGACTTCTCCAAGAGTTGCTTCGGCGCTGGCCCTACACTCCCCGCGTGGACCTGGTGACCACCGATGGCTTCCTCTACCCCAATGCGGTGCTGGAAGAGCGCGGCCTCATGGACCGCAAGGGGTTCCCGGAATCCTATGATCACGCCGCGCTTCTTGATTTTCTGCGGCGGGTCAAATCCGGGGAGGATCGCGTGGAGGTGCCCCGCTACGATCACGTTATTTACGATATTGTGTCCGGTCAGCACCAGGTGGTGGCCCACCCGGATATTCTCATTTTGGAAGGGCTCAATGTGCTCCAGCCGCCACTGCTCGCGGCCGGCTGGCCGCCGAGGCATGCGGAGGCCGGTGCAGCGGCCGGTGAGCGAGCTGATTCGCGGCCCGGCACCCAGCCCGGCGCCCGGACCGGCGCCCGGACCGCCACCCCCACGCGCGTGACTCCCACGCGCGTGACTCCCACGGATGCCGCTTTCTACACCGGGAACCTCACCGCGGTCTCCGATTTCTTCGACGTCTCGATTTACGTGGACGCTTCCCCGGAAGACCTGGAAACCTGGTACCTCTCGCGTATTTTCAAATTGCGCGACGTCGCCTTTAATCTGCCCGGCGCCTATTTCCACCAATTTGCGGATATGCCAGACGCCGAACTGCGGGCCCGCTCCCTCGACATCTGGAACGCAATCAACCTGCCCAATCTGCTGGAGAATATTCAGCCCACCCGCGAGCGCGCCGATATCATGCTCTGCAAGGGCGCCGACCACCGGGTCCAGCGCATTCACCTGCATAAGTTGTAGCCGCCCGGCCCGTAGCTAGGCTGTGCCCCGGCCAGCAGCATAGGCGGGCCGGGGCGCAAGGATACGTGGCGGCGTCGTCGTAAAAAATACTGCGCGGCGCGCGGCGCGCACCGTACGAGTTATAACGCGAGGTTTGTGGCGACCACGTCCGCGAGTTCATGGGCCACGGCATCTGCCTCCTCCTGGGTGGCGGCCTCGACCATGACGCGCACCAGCGGCTCGGTACCCGAGGGGCGCAGCAGCACCCGGCCGGTCTCCCCTAGGCGTTCCTCGGCCTCGCGGACCGCGCGCTGGACCTGCTCGTTTGTGGAGGCCGCGGCTTTATCCACATTCGGCACATTGACGAGGATTTGCGGGAGGCGGGTGACCACGCTCGCGAGTTCACGCAGGCTGCGCCCGGATGCCGCGACCTGTTGGGCGAGGAGCAGGCTGGTGAGGGAGCCGTCGCCGGTGGTGGCTTTTTCGAGGGAGATGACGTGGCCGGATTGTTCGCCGCCCAGGCTGTAGCCCCCGCGGCGCATTTCTTCGAGGACGTAGCGGTCCCCCACCCCGGTTTGGATCGTGCGCACGCCGTGCTCCTTCATGGCCAGGAGCAGGCCGAGGTTGGACATGACTGTGACGACGAGGGTGTCTTTCGCGAGTTTGCCGGCGTCTTTGAGGGCGAGGGCGAGGATCGCCATGATTTGATCGCCGTCCACGAGCTCGCCTTCGTGATCGACCGCGAGGCAGCGGTCCGCGTCGCCGTCGAAAGCCACTCCGAAATCGGCGCCGTTATCGACGACCGCGCGCTGGAGGGCTTCCGGGTGGGTGGAGCCGCAGCCGTCGTTGATGTTGTATCCGGAAGGATCGGCGTTAATAACAATAACCTTCGCTCCCGCGCGGCGCAGCGCCTCGGGGGCGATAGCGGAGGTGGCGCCGTTCGCGCAATCGGTCACGATGGTCAGGCCGTCCAGCCGGGTGGTGATCGCGGTGGTGAGGTGGTCGAGGTAGAGGCGATCCCCGAATTCCGCGGTATCGCTAATGCGGCCAATGCCGGCACCGGTGGGGCGGCCCCAGTCCGTGCCGAGGAGTTCTTCGATTTCGTCTTCGAGGCTGTCTTCGAGTTTGAAGCCGCCTTTGGCGAAGAATTTAATGCCGTTGTCCTGCATGGGGTTGTGGGACGCGGAGATCATGACGCCCAGGTCATAGCCTCCTTCCGCGGTGAGGAAGGCGATGCCGGGGGTGGGGATAACATCCACGTGTTCCACGTCCACTCCGGCGCCGGCGAGCCCGGCCGCTACCGCCTGGGACAGCATCCCGCCCGAGACGCGCGAATCCTGGCCGATGACCGCGCGCGGGCGGCCCTCCCCGTCGAATTCGCGGGTGAGGACCCGGGCGGCGGCCTCACCCAATTTCACAGCGAGGTCCGCCGTGAGCGCGCGGTTTGCGAGTCCGCGGACGCCGTCTGTTCCAAAAAGTCGTGGCATTACTCAGCCTTTCGCCGGGGCGCGGCCGGTGCCGCGCCACATGTGCTTCCCTCTGTTCTTACTTCGCCCGCGGGCCAGGAACCGGGGCGGCTGTGGAGCTTGTTGAAGCTAGCCGCTCTGGCTGACACCGCGGGTGCGCTGTGTTCTACTGTAACGCGCGCGGCCGGCCGGCGGAAAAAGGAACGCGGGGTGGACGCGTGATGGCCAAAGGGTGAAAGGCGAACGGGGCGCGGGGCACAGGGCACGGCGAACCGCAAACCGAGAACCGCAAACCGAGCACACCCACCCCGCGCACATACAACAAGGGAGGCCCCGAATGGGACCTCCCTTGTAAAAACTGAGCGCTGCGCCGAAATGGCGCATAGCCCCGAAGCTTAACGCTTGGAGAACTGCGAAGCCTTGCGGGCCTTCTTCAGGCCGGCCTTCTTGCGTTCCACCGCGCGAGCATCGCGGGTGAGGTAACCGGCCTTCTTGAGGGCCGGGCGATTCGCTTCGCGGTCAATTTCGTTGAGGGCGCGGGCGATGCCAAGACGCAGCGCACCGGCCTGGCCGGAAATGCCACCGCCGTTGATACGGGCGATAACATCGAAACGGCCTTCGAGATCAAGCAGGGTGAAGGGGGACTTCACGAGCTGCTGATGGATTTTGTTGGGGAAGTAATCGGCCAGGTCGCGGCCGTTCACCTTCCATTCCCCGGAGCCGGGGACGAGCCGGACGCGGGCAACGGCTTCCTTGCGGCGGCCGAGTGCCTGACCCGGGACAGCGGCGGATACACCCTGACCGACCTTGGGGGTTTCGGTCTCTGTGGTGTAGGAGCCGCTGAACTCCTCCTCCACCTGGGTGTCAATTTGAGTTTCTGACATTGATGTAAATCCTGTTCCGAAAAAAGCGGCCGAACGCGACTCGCTTATTGGGCGATCTTCTTCAGCTCGTAAGGTTCGGGCTTCTGAGCTCCGTGCGGATGCTCAGCGCCGGCGAAAACCTTCAGCTTCTTCAGCTGCTGGCGGCCGAGAGATGTGTGCGGAAGCATGCCGCGCACCGCCTTAATAACGGCCTGCTCGGGATTCGAGGCAAGGAGTTCGGCGTACGAGGTGGCCTTAAGGCCCCCCGGGTAACCGGAATGCCGGTAAGCCATCTTCTGCGTTGCCTTGCTTCCCGTGAGGGTCACCTTGCTCGCATTCGTGATAATAACGAAATCGCCGGTATCCATGTGAGGAGCAAAATTCGGTTTGTGCTTCCCACGGAGCAGGGCGGCAACCTGAGCTGCCAAACGCCCGAGGACAACATCGGTGGCGTCAATGATGTACCACTTCTTCTCAATGTCGCCGGGCTTAGGAGTGTACGTGCGCACGTGCGTAGCCTTCGTTTCTGATATTGGTTCCGAACATCCGCCGTGGTGGCGGGCGAAACCGTAACGGTCAAAAGTTAGATGTGCCCTTCACAGCGCGCGACGAGTGGGAATAAGCATCGCGCCGATGGTATGGACAACAACGCTCTATCATACCCGTAGCGCCTATGCCGGTCAAAGCTTTGCCGGCGCTGTGAGGTACTCCACCGGCGCTTCCGCGCGGGAAAGTACGACGACGCCGCACCGGCCCGCCGCCTCACTTTCCCGCGCGCCGCGGCAGTTCGGGTGGGAGCTAAAGAAGCGCGGGTGGGAGCTAAAGAAGCGGGCATGACAGGATCGGGTATTACAGGATTGGGGTGGGCAGATCCACCACGGGTTCGGCCCGGCCTTCTGTGACCCACAGGCGCACATGCGGTGCGGTGATTGCCAGCACCACCAGCACCGAGATCCCGGCCGGGTACATGGCCGCGGTTTCCCCCGTGGTTGCAAGCAATAGGTAGAGCAGCGCAATACCCGCTTCGCAGGCGAGGAAGAGCACCCAGGCCACCCGGGAATGGTTGGCCACCCCGAACAGGAGCAGCAGCATAACCAGGTAGAGCACCACATCTACCGCGGAAGCCGGGAGCATATCGGTGACCAGCGCGGCCCCCAGCAGCACCGTGATCGCCACGGCGGAAAAGAGCAGAGCCCCGGGCGGGACGCGGTGTTCGGCCGCGGTGCGCGCCAGCTCGGTGGCCTTTTCTGCCATAGCACTGGAATTGCGCCACCCCGGCTTGCCCGCCGGGCCAGCGTGCCGGCGCCGGCCCGGGTATCCCGAACCCCGCCGGCCCGCGCGCGGATGGCCAGAGCGCCCGCGGCCCGGCAGCGCCGTCGTACCATTACCGGAACCACGCTCACCACGCGTTCCCTCACCGTACGTTCCCTCCGCATCGGGGAAGCTCTCCTCTACGCCCTCTTCCAGACGCGCGGCCGCGCCGGTGACATCGAGGATGGGAAGATCGCCGTCGGTTTGAATCTCATCCCCGCCGCCGTTACGCGAGCTATAGGCGTTGAAATACTGCTCGATCACGCTCACGTGGCTATCGGGATCCGCGTAACGCACCGTATTGATAATGAAATCCCGCTCGGCATCAATATTCGGATCGATTTTGTGGGTGAATTGCCCGGTGAAAATGGATAGCCCCACGCTGCGATCAAAGGTTCCGGCCGCGAGCCAGGTGATGCGTTCCCCGCCCGGGAGCGTCCAATCCGGCGGGCAGCGCCAAAAGCGTACGTGGTGGCGCCGGGCCGCATTGCCATCCACTTCCTGCTGGTAGGCGAATTCCTGTTTTCGAGAAAACAAATACAGATCGGAGACCGGCGCCGAAGGATAGGAGCGGCGCAGCACCGCGGCCACGATAATGCGCCAAGAAGTGCGGAAAGTAACGGGTTCGGCTTCGATCCAGCCCGCGGCCCGCATGGCGGCGTGAATATCCGCTTCGCTGCCCTCCCAGCCGATATTGACCGGGTCCCCGAGGATGCCGTCCGCAGTTTTGGTGCGCCCGAAGAAATAATCCGGCACATACATCAGCGAAAACAGCTGGTGCAGGCGCGGGAAAGCGAAATACGCCGCGAGCGCCCAAAATACCAGCAGGTGGAGCCACCACAGCGGTTGCCCGGGAAGCCCGCGCAGCAAAAGCAGCACGGCCAGCCAGAAACTATAAATCAGGGCGACGACGACGAACAGGCCCGCCAATACCGCATACAAAGGGAAGCCGCGCCGCAGCCGCTGCCGGGGCAGGCGGGTATAGGCGGGCGGGCGCGCGGGGACTGGCCAGCGCTGATCAGCGCTGTGCCGCACCGAGAGCACCGGCGTTGTTTGCCCGACATCGCTTTGTTCCTGAGTCACGCCTCGATTTTACTCGGAGCCTACGACACATTAAATCGGCCTGAATTGACGATGCTCGTCACGCGGGGAGCAGCGGGGGTACGTTTCGCCGCGCCGAGCTTGCGCAATGGTAGCGCCCGGCTAATCCTCGAGCAGGGTGCGGATGGCCCGGGATGCCGCGGCGCGCGCGGCCCACTGGCTCGGTTCGGGATAATTCACTTTTTCCAGGGTGAGGGGATGGGGCGGGGCCACCACCACCTCGCCGTCGCGGCTCGCTTCGCGCAGGCGCCGGAGTGGCCAGGCGGCGTCGCGCTGCCCCTCGCCCACCCGGAGCAGCGAGCCGACCAGGGTCCGCACCATGGAATGGCAAAAAGCATCGGCCACCGCGTGGATGGTTACTAGCTCGCCTTCTTCAGCCACGTCCAGAGCCAGGAGCTCGCGGACCGTCGTCGCTCCCGGGCGCGGTTTGCAATAGGAGAGGAAATCGTGTTCGCCCAGGAGGGAGGCCGCGGCCTCCCTCATCGCGTTGAGGTCGAGCGGGCCGGCCAGCCAGAGGACGTCGCGTCGTCGTAAGGGATCAAAGTGACCCACCGCAATGCGGTACGTGTATTCGCGCGAAACCGCGGAAAAACGGGCGTCGAAATCGGGGGAAACTTCGCGGGCGCTGTGGAGCACAATATCGGCACTCCCTCGCGGTCCGCCCGCACCCCGCGCGAGCAGGCCCTGCACGCGCCGCACCAGCACCCGGGTGGGGTCATCTTGAGAGCGCCCCGCCACCGCAGCAAGAGCCGTGCGCGGCACATCCATATGAGCGACCTGCCCGCGGGCATGCACCCCGGCGTCGGTGCGCCCGGCAACGGTGAGGGCGACCGGCACGCGCAGCACCGTGGCGAGGGCTTCGGTGAGAGTGCCTTCCACGGTGCGCAGGCCGGGCTGCGCCGCCCAACCGTGAAATTCAGTACCGTCGTAGGAAAGATCAAGCCGAAGCCGAAGGTTTTGCGCTAGCGTGTCACTCATGGATCCAGTTTCCCACGCCGAGCCCTCCGCCCGCATACCCGCGAGCCGCGCGCCAGAAGGCCGCGGGCTCGAGGGGCACGTAGCCGAGGCCTGTGTAGCCGAGGCCTGTGTAGCCGAGGGCCGTGCACTCGAAAGCGAAGAGCCGGCCCTCCCACTCGGGACCGCGCCACTGTACGCGAGTGCACCCAGCCCGGAGGACGCCGCGAACGCCACCACCGCGGCCGCTGTTTCCGGGCCGCGCACTTTCGCGGTGGATTGCGGCGGGGGCGGTATCAAAACGGCGCTGCTGGACGCGGCCGGCACCCAGATCGGGCCGGCCCGGCGCACCCCGGTCCGCTACCCCTTCTCCCCCGCGGCCCTGGAAAATATCATTGCCGCGGATGCCGCCGCACTGCGCGCCGAGGGCTGCGATTTTGAGCGCCTCACGGTAGGAATGCCGGGGATGCTCCGCCACGGCGTGGTGGTTTATACCCCGCATTACATTCGCCGTGCCGGCCCGCACACCCGCCTCGACCCGGAGATGGAGGCCGCCTGGAACGGCCTGGATATTCGCGCCGCACTCACCACGCGTTTTTCCCGGTCCACCCTGGTGCTCAACGACGCTGAAGTAGCCGCCGCCGCAACCGTGACCGGCCAGGGCCTGGAAGTGGTGCTCACCTTCGGAACCGGGCTGGGCAATGCCATTGTTGATAACGGGGTTCTGGCTCCCCACCTGGAGTTTTCGCATGCCCCGCTGCGCTGGGGCCTCACCTATGATGATGTGATCGGCGAAATTGAGCGCATCCGCCTGGGCGATGCCGCGTGGAGCCGCCAGGTGGCCCGCGCTATTGAGTCCCTCTACCCGGTGATCCGCTGGGACACCCTCTACCTCGGGGGCGGCAACGCGGCGCGCATCACCGAGAGCGTGCGCGAACGCTTGAGCGGTTCGGTGGTCTTTATTCCGAATGCCGCCGGGATGAGTGGCGGGGTGCGCGCTTGGGATCTGGTGGCCGCTTCCGAGCGGGCTCGTGCGGAACAGTAGCCCCGCTCCCCGCAGGCAACAGTAGCCCTGCGTCCTGCGGGCAGCGAAAAGGGCTCCGGAAACTCACGTTTCCGAAGCCCTTCTCTCAAGCTTCCCGGCGGTTCGGTTTACTCACGTGACCGAACCAACCGCAGGCGCTTCTCTGGCTTACTTAGCTTCTTCGGCCTTCTCGGCCTCCGCAGCTTCGTCCGCGCTGGGAGCCGATTCCGCAGATTCGGCGCTTTCCGCAGATTCAGCAGATTCCGCAGACTCCGCGCTTTCGGCCGACTCAGCGGATTCCGCGGATTCAGCCGACTCGGCTTCTTCCGCGGCAGCGGCGCGCTCGGCGGCCTTTTCCGCTTCCTTGACAACGGCCTGCTTCGGGGAAACCTTCTCGGTCACCAGCGAAATAACGGCCATCGGGGTGTTATCACCGCGGCGGTTGCCCACCTTGGTGATGCGGGTGTAGCCACCCTCGCGTTCCGCGAAGAGCGGGGCGAGTTCCTCGAAGAGGATGTAGGCGGTTTCACGATCGCCCAGCACCTTGAGGGCCAGGCGGCGATTGTGGGTATCACCCTTCTTCGCCTTCGTGATGAGCTTTTCGATATGGGGACGCACCGCGCGAGCCTTCGCTTCGGTGGTCTTAATCGACGTGTGATGAATAAGTTCCTTGCACAGGTTGGCAAGAATCTTGCGCTGGTGGGCGGGGCTACCGCCGAGGCGCGGACCCTTGGTGGGCTTAGGCATTGTCTACTCCTAGTAAATTATGTGGCTGCTCAGGCCTGAGAATCGTCGCTGAACTGCATCCCGAAATCATCGAATCCGCCACCGAGGAAGCTCGATCCGGAATCCTTGAGGCTCAGGTCCATCTTCGCCAGTTCATCCTTGACATCATCGATGGACTTCGCCCCGAAGTTGCGAATATCGAGCAGGTCGGCTTCCGAGCGCTGCACCAGTTCCCCAATGGTGTGGATACCTTCGCGCTGCAGGCAGTTCTGGGAACGTGCGGGCAGGTTGAGGATGGTGATCGGGCGCTGCAGATCCGAGGAGCGCTGCTCGGTGACCGGTGCCGGACCAATTTCGATGCCTTCGGCTTCGTCATTGAGATCCACGGCCAGGCCGAAGAGCTCCACGAGGGTCTTGCCGGCAGAGGCGAGGGCGTCCCGCGGGGTCGTCGATTCCTTGGTTTCCACATCCACCACGAGGCGATCAAAGTCGGTGCGCTGTTCCACACGGGTGGCTTCCACCTTGTAGGAAACCTTGAGCACCGGCGAGTAGATCGAGTCAATCGGAATGCGGCCGATCTCATCGTTATCGCCCTTGTTGAGAGCCGCGGAAACGTAGCCGCGCCCGCGTTCAACCGTGAGGTCGATTTCGAGCTTGCCCTTGTCATTGAGGGTGGCGATATGCAGATCCTGGTTGAGGATCTCCACGCCCGCCGGCGGGGTGATATCCGCGGCGGTCACTTCGCCCGGGCCCGTCTTCCGCAGGTACATGAGGACCGGTTCGTCGTTATCCGAGGAGACAACAAGTTCCTTGAGGTTGAGGATGATTTCCGCAACATCTTCCTTCACACCGGGAATGGTGGAGAACTCATGGAGCACCCCATCGATGCGGATCGAGGTGACCGCAGCACCGGGAATGGAGGACAGCAGGGTACGGCGCAGGGAATTACCCAGCGTGTACCCGAATCCGGGTTCGAGCGGTTCGAGGACGAACCGGGACCGGAATTCGGAGATCTTCTCTTCACTCAGAACGGGACGTTGTGCAATAAGCACGATTCTTTCCTTTCCGCAAACAACCGCTATATGAGGTTTGCGTAGCCTCGCGAAACTCCGTCTGTCCGCGAGGTTCGGGCGCGGCTTTTCCTGTCAAAGCCCGCGCCCTGGGAGGGGTGCCGCAGCGGCCGGTGCCGCTGCGGGCGGCGTCGTACCTACAAAGGCGACGCCGCTGCACCGCGCCGCTACTAGACGCGACGGCGCTTGGGCGGGCGGCACCCGTTGAAGGCCTGCGGAGTCACATCGGAAATGGAGGTGACTTCCAGCCCGGAGGCGGTCAGGGAACGGATCGCGGTTTCGCGCCCGGAACCCGGACCCTTGACGAACACATCAACCTTCTTCATGCCCTGTTCCATGGCCTGACGCGCGGCGTTTTCCGCGGCGAGCTGCGCGGCGTAGGGAGTCGACTTACGCGAGCCCTTGAAGCCAACCATCCCGGAGGACGCGGAAGCGATCACCGCACCGGTGGGATCGGTGATGGACACGATGGTGTTATTGAAGGTGGACTTAATGTGGGCCTGACCCACGGTGACATTACGACGCTGATTGCGACGCGGACGGCGCGCACCGGCGTTAGCAGAACGAGTCTGACGAGCCATAATCTATTTCTCCTGAACTACGACGAAGCCTACTTGGCCTTCTTCTTACCGGCCACGGTGCGCTTGGGGCCCTTGCGGGTGCGCGCGTTGGTCTTGGTGCGCTGCCCGTGCACGGGCAAGCCGCGACGGTGACGCAGGCCCTGGTACGAACCGATTTCGATCTTGCGGCGAATATCGGCCTGGACTTCGCGGCGCAGGTCGCCTTCAACCTTGTAGTTCTCGTCGATATGGTTCTTGAGTTTCACCAGATCGTCTTCAGTGAGATCACGCACGCGGGTATCCGGGTTCACCCCGGTAGCGGCGAGGGTCTCGTGGGCGCGGGTGCGTCCAATGCCAAAAATGTAAGTGAGCGCGATCTCAATCCGCTTTTCGCGGGGGAGATCAACGCCGGAGAGACGTGCCAATTTCTTAGCTCCCTTAGTTATGCCGGAGGTGTCGGGCACTGCTGTTCCCACGGGTCTCTAATCCGTGAGCCCCGGCCTCCGGACCGGGGGTTGCCTTGCGGCTAACAGTGCTGGTGCAACGGGGCTTTAGCCCTGACGCTGCTTATGGCGCGGATTCGAGCTGCAGATCACCATGACGCGACCGTGGCGCCGAATGACCTTGCAGTTATCGCAAATGCGCTTAACGCTCGGCTTGACCTTCATGAATAACTTTCCTTGTTGATCACTTGTAGCGGTAGACAATCCGCCCGCGGTTCAGGTCATAGGGCGTGAGCTCTACAACCACCCGATCCTCGGGCAGGATACGAATGTAGTGCTGACGCATTTTGCCGGAAATATGGGCCAGAACTTCGTGCCCGTTTTCCAGCTCGACCTTGAACATCGCGTTGGGCAGCGCTTCGATCACGCTACCTTCAACTTCGATGACGCCGTCTTTCTTCGCCATGTTCCTCGCTAACAGTGTTGCCCGCACCGGATTGTGCGGGACATCAAAATCGGTGCGCAAGCGTGCGCCATATGGGCACACGGCACCGACGTTCAATACTACTGCACGAAGCCGCCCCTACGTAAGGGGCGGCAGCGATGTTATGGGTCACGTGTAGCGCGGGAATTGCGCCGGGAACGGTTGTGCGCGGCGCGCTTTTAGTACGACGGCGCAGCTGCGGCGCGTGGGTTCGTAGCCCTGCACCGCGCTATTAGTACGACGACGCAGCTAGTCCCCGAGGGGAACCGGCACCACACCGTACTTCGCAAGGCGGGCCGCTCCCCCATCGGGCTCATTGAGCACCCAAATACCGCCGGCGTGCTTCGCGATTTGGCTTTCCCAATGGCAGGCATCCTGGCCATCCGCAGTTTTGACCGTCCAGCCATCGGCCAGGGTGATGTTCTCCTGGGAGCCGGCGGTAAGAATCGGTTCGATGCACAGCACCATGCCGGCCTTGAGCCGGGGCCCGCGCCCGCGGGTGCGGTAATTGAAGACCGTGGGGTCTTCGTGCATGGCCCGCCCAATGCCGTGCCCGGTGAATTCTTCCACGATGCCCGGTTCGGGATCTTGGGATACCACGAAATCGTCAATGGCTGCCCCGATATCGGAGACGAATTTGCCGGTGGCCATCGCGGCGATACCCACCCACATGGATTCTTCCGTAATATCGGAGAGCCGCTGGCGGGCGGCCATCTGCTCCTCATCCCCACCCGGAAGAACAATGGAGAAACAGGAATCCCCATTCCAGCCGTTGAGGAGTGCCCCGCAGTCAAAGGAAACCAGGTCCCCCGGCTTGAGGATTTCCTCTTCGCTGGGGATACCGTGCACCACGGTGTTATTCACCGAGATGCAGGTCTGGGCCGGGTAATCGTAATACCCGTAAAAATTCGAGACGGCCCCGTGTGCCTCCAAGACGGCCTTGGCGCGCTGGTCGAGCTGCGCCGTCGACATTCCGGCTTTCACGTGGGCGCGCAAGTCATCGTGAATCGCGCGCACCACGAGCGCGGCCTGGCGCATGCCCAGGATATCCGCCTCGCTGCGAAGATTAATCATCGGTACGCCTACCGGCCCAGGAAATCGCGCAGCGCGGTATCAATCGCGGCGGCGACTTCCTCCACGGTGCCCAGGCCATTGACGGAGACCACGAGGCCGCGGCTGGCGTAAGCGTCGATAATCGGCTTGGTGGTGGCGTGGTAAACCTCGATGCGGTGGCGGATAACATCCTCGGTATCGTCGGCGCGGCCCTGCTCAAGAGCGCGCCCGAGGAGGCGCTGGACCACCACGTCGTCGTCGGCCTGCAGTTCCACCACGGCGTCCACGTTCTTCTCACCGAGCATGGTATCCAGAGCGCTTACCTGATCAAGATTGCGCGGGTAACCATCGAGGAGGAAACCGGCGGCCGCATCGGCTTCGCCCAGGCGCTCCTCCACCATCTGGTTCGTCACGGAATCGGGAACCAGCTCGCCCTTTTCCGAATAGGAGGCCGCCAGGCGCCCGAGTTCATCCTGAGCCTTGGCGTGCGCGCGGAACAGGTCACCGGTGGAAATCGCCGGGATACCGTAGCGCTGCGCAATACCGGCCGCCTGGGTGCCTTTGCCCGCGCCCGGGGGGCCAACCAAAATCAAACGTACTGACATGAGTGGCACCTTTCTGTGTTATCGATGCGGAGCGCCCGCGCGCCCCGCCGGAAAGAAGGGGCGAGGCCGCGCTAGCGGATACCGCCGAGGAAGCCTTCGTAGTGGCGCTGCTGGAGCTGTGCGTTGATGTCCTTGACGGTCTGGAGGCCCACACCCACCAGAATCATGATGGAGGTACCGCCGAAGCCGGACTGTACGATGCCGAGCGCGCTGAAGAGCAGCAGCGGGATGAGGGCCACGATGGTGAGGTAGGTGGCACCCACCCAGGTGAGGCGATTCGACACAAAGTGGAGGTAATCCGCGGTGGGTTTGCCGGCGCGCACATTCGGAATGAAGCCGCCGTACTTCTTCATATTGTCCGCCACTTCGTCCGTATCGAAAGCGATGGAGGTGTAGAAGAAGGTGAAAGCGAAGGTGAGAAGCGCGTAGGTGAGGATATAGGCCCAGCCATTGTGCTGGAAGTTGCGCTGGATCCAGACCACCCACGAAGAGTTCTGATTCCCGAAGGTGGAAATCATGGTGGGGAGCATGAGGATCGAGGAGGCGAAGATCACCGGGATAACGTTCGCCATATTGATCTTGATGGGCAGGTAGGTGGTGGACCCGCCGTAGGTGCGCCGGCCGATCACGCGCTTGGCGTACTGAACCGGAATGCGGCGCTGGGATTGCTCCACGAAAGTAACAACCAGGGTGATGAGCGCGAAGACCACGATCACGATGAGAAGGGTGCCGATGCCGTGCCCGGCGTAGATCTGGCCCATCATCGAGGGGAAGCCGGCGCAGATACCGGTGAAGATAAGGATGGACATACCGTTGCCCACCCCGCGTTCGGTGATGAGTTCGGCCATCCACATGATGAGGCCGGTGCCGGCCGTCATGGCGAGGATGGTCATGGTGTAGGTCCACCAGGTGGCATTCGGGATCACCGGTTCTTTACACCCGGCGAAAAGCGTGAAGTTCGCGGTGGCCACCACCACCGAGGACTGGAGCAGGCCCAGGCCGATGGTGAGGTAGCGGGTGTATTCCGTCAGCTTCGCGGTACCCGACTGGCCCTGCTTATGCAGTTCCTGGAAACGCGGGATGACCACGCGCAGCAGCTGCACAATAATCGAGGCCGTAATATAGGGCATAATTCCGAGGGCGAAAACGGAGAGCTGCATCATCGCACCACCTGAGAACAGGTTGAGCATATCGATGAGATCCTGCGCGCCCGACTGCTGCGTGGTGCACTCCCGAATATTACTCAGGCTCACGAACGGAGCCGGGATGAAGCTGCCCAAGCGGTAAATCACCATAATCATCATGGTGAAAAGCAACTTGCGGCGCAGATCCGGGGTGCGGAAAGCAGCTGCGAAAGCCTTAATCAAGATTCCTCCTGATGGTGACGGATCGCGCGGGGCAGTCCGTTATCGTCGAGAACCGTCGGGTGACGGAAATGGGGACAAGCGTATTTTCTGGGAAAGTACGTACGACGGCGCACCGGCAGCTCTGCTTATTCGCCACTGAAAGCAATCTTTCCGCAGCAAAGCAATGCTTGAGCGGCGCTGCCTGCGCCCAGAAAAAAGCTCGCCCCCGCCATAATAGCGGGGACGAGCAAATTTCGCACTGTTCATCCACAGAGTGTGGGTGAGTGCTCAGTCAAACGGTGGCCCGCAGGCCAACGCGTATTACTTGGATTCGACCTGCGGCGCGGAGATGGAACCCCCGGCAGCTTCGATCTTTTCCTTAGCCGAATTCGACCACGCTTCCACTTCGACGTCGAGCTTGACGGAAATCTCACCGGTTCCGAGAACCTTGACCGGGGAGTTCTTGCGAACCGCGCCCTTGGCCACGAGATCCGCCGAGGTCACCTTCCCACCTTCGGGGAAGAGCTCGCCGAGCGCCGAAACGTTAATGACCTGGTATTCGACCCGGAACGGGTTCTTGAAACCGCGCAGCTTCGGAAGGCGCATATGCAGCGGCATCTGGCCACCTTCGAAACCGGGACGCACGGTATTACGTGCCCGGGTACCCTTGGTACCGCGACCGGACGTCTTACCCTTGGATCCTTCACCGCGACCAACGCGAATCTTCGCCTTGTTCGAACCCGGAGCCGGACGCAGGTCGTGCAGCTTAATGATGGAATCCTTTTCTGCTTCCGCCATTAGTCAACCTCCTCCACGGTAACGAGGTGA
This sequence comes from Actinotignum timonense, assembly GCF_030216305.1. Taxonomy (GTDB): domain Bacteria; phylum Actinomycetota; class Actinomycetes; order Actinomycetales; family Actinomycetaceae; genus Actinotignum; species Actinotignum timonense_A. Next base: position 58,182 of record NZ_JASOKT010000004.1, read on the forward strand.
GCCACGGCGCGAACCATGCCCTTCACCTCGGGGGTATCCTCGCGCACAACGGACTGACCGATCTTGCGCAGACCGAGCGTGCGCAGGGTGTCCTTCTGGCGCTGGATCGCACCAACAACACCCTTCACCTGGGTGATCTTAAGATTTGCCATTACGCACCAACTCCCGCGGCCGCGGCCTCATTTTCCGCCTTAGCGGCTTCAGCCTCTTCGATCTCGCGTTCCTTGGCTTCCGCTTCGGCGCGGGCCCGCAGCATAGCTTCGGGAACAACGCGCTCGATGGGGAGCCCACGCCGGGCGGCAACCGCTTCGGGCTGCTCAAGCTGCTTGAGGGCAGCCACGGTGGCGTGCACGATATTGATCGCGTTCGAGGAACCGAGCGACTTGGAGAGCACATCGTGAATACCCGCGCACTCCATAATGGCGCGCACCGGACCGCCGGCGATCACGCCGGTACCGGGAGCGGCCGGGCGCAGCAGCACAACGCCGGCGGCGTCTTCGCCCTGCACCACGTGCGGGATGGTCCGCGCGATACGCGGGATGCGGAAGAAGTTCTTCTTCGCTTCCTCGGTACCCTTGGCGATAGCGGCGGGAACTTCGCGGGCCTTGCCGTAGCCGACACCCACGAGGCCGTTACCGTCACCCACCACCACGAGGGCGGTGAAGGACATCCGGCGGCCACCCTTGACCGTCTTCGCGACGCGGTTAATGGTCACCACGCGCTCGATATAAGCGTTCTTTTCTTCACCGCGACGGTTGTCACGGCGGTTCTCACGACGGTTATCGCGGCGGCCGCGACGACCTTCGTTGCGATTTTCCCGGCCGTTCTGGGCCGGATCCTGCTGCTCTGCAGCCATTTTCCTCTGCCTTTCCTCAGCCGTTAGAAATCGAGTCCTGCTTCGCGCGCACCTTCGGCGACAGCTGCAACGCGACCGTGGTACTGGTTGCCACCGCGGTCGAAGACCACGGCGCTGATACCAGCATCCTTGGCGCGCTGACCGACGCGTTCGCCGACCTTCCGCGCGATTTCTGTCTTGGTACCCTCCGCTTCGCGCAGGTCAGCCTCGTAGGACGAGGCAGCCGCGAGAGTGCGGCCCACGACGTCGTCGATAACCTGGGCGTAAATATGGCGGTTGGAACGCGAGACCACGAGACGCGGCCGCGCGGCGGTACCGGAAATACGCTTGCGCAACCGGAAGTGGCGGCGCGCACGAGCGATGTACTTGCCCTTGCCCTTGATGGTAACAGCCATCACTTACCAGCCTTTCCAGCCTTGCGACGAATAACTTCGTCCGCGTACTTGACACCCTTGCCCTTGTAGGGTTCGGGCTTACGAAGCTTGCGAATCTTCGCTGCGGTTTCACCCACGAGCTGCTTATCGATACCCGAGACTGTGAACTTGGTCGGGGTCGTCACCGTGAAAGTGATGCCTTCGGGAGCTTCGAAAAGAATCGTGTGGGAGTAGCCCAGCGAGAATTCCAGATCAGAACCCTTAGCGACGACGCGGTAACCGGTTCCGACGATTTCCATCGCCTTGGCGTACCCGTTGGTGACGCCCTCGATCATATTCGCGACGAGGGTGCGGGTCAGGCCGTGCAGCGAACGCGATTCGCGCTCGTCATTGGGCCGGGTCACCAGAACCGTATTGTCATCAACATTCACCGCGATCGGCTCGGCCACGGAGAGCGCGAGCTGACCCTTGGGGCCCTTGACGGTGACGTCCTGGCCGGAAACCGACACTTCAACGCCGCCGGGGATAGCGATGGGAAGCCTACCAATTCGAGACATTATTGCACCTACTTCCCATTACCAGACGTAAGCGAGGACTTCCCCGCCAACGCCCTTATCCTTGGCCTCGCGGTCCGTCATGAGGCCGGAGGAGGTGGACAAAATAGCCACACCCAGGCCGTCAAGAACGCGCGGCAGGTTCGTGGACTTCGCGTAAACGCGCAGGCCCGGCTTGGAAATACGCCGGACGCCAGCGAGGGCGCGCTCACGGTTCGATCCGTACTTCAACGTGAGGGTGAGAGTCTTGCCCACCTGGGCGCTCTCCACCTCGTAGGAGTCGATGTAGCCTTCGCGCTTCAAGATGTCCGCGATATGGGACTTAATCTTGGAGTACGGCATAGACACCGACTCATGGAACGCCGAATTGGCGTTACGCAGACGCGTCAGCATGTCTGCGATTGGGTCAGTCATTGTCATTTTGGGCTGTGGCCCTTCCTCGTCGCGGTTTCCGATGGACCTGCGACGTAGTCTTTACCAGCTGGACTTCTTAACACCGGGGAGTTCGCCGCGCAGGGCCAACTCACGCAGGCAAATACGGCACAGGCCGAACTTGCGGTAAACGGAATGCGGACGGCCGCACCGGTTGCAACGGGTGTACGCACGAACGGCGAACTTCTGCTTACCGGCGGCCTTTTGCTTCAGAGCGGTCTTTGCCATATTTAGGCCTCCTTGAAGGGGAATCCGAGATGCTTGAGAAGAGCGCGCCCTTCGTCGTCGCTCCCGGCAGAGGTCACCACGGTGATGTCCATACCGCGCACGCGATCAATCTTGTCCTGGTCGATCTCGTGGAACACGGTCTGTTCGGTCAGACCGAAGGTGTAGTTCCCGTTGCCGTCAAACTGCTTGGGCGAAAGGCCGCGGAAGTCGCGGATACGCGGCAGCGCGGTGGAAATAAGCCGGTCGAGGAATTCCCACATGCGGTCACCGCGGATGGTGACGAAGCACCCGATGGCCTGGCCTTCACGCAGCTTAAACTGCGCGATGGACTTCTTGGCCTTGGTGATCATCGGCTTCTGGCCGGTAATCGCCGTCATATCGGCGACGGCGCCGTCGAGCACCTTGGAGTCGCGCGCAGCATCACCCACGCCCATATTCACCACGACCTTGACGATCTTGGGAACCTGGTTGACGTTGACGTACTTAAATTCTTCCTGGAGTTCCGGGATGATGTGTTCCCGGTACTTCACCTTGAGACGGGGGGTATCGCTCACAGTTCGATTTCCTTCCCGCCGCGGCGTCCGATGCGCTCACGGACAATCTTCTTCTTACCGTCGCGCTCCACCTCTACCTCGCGGTAGCCCACGCGAATCGGCTTGCCATCGTGAACGAGGGCAACGTTCGAAATGTGAATCGGTGCTTCAACGGTTTCAATACCGCCGGTGGTGCCGCCCCGCGAGGTCTGCCCCACACGCACGTGCTTCTTCACGCGCTGGACGCCTTCCACGATGACGCGATCACGCTTGGTATCAACGGAAAGCACGCGCCCCTGCATACCCTTATCGCGCCCGGCGATAACCTGGACGAGATCATCCTTCTTAATCTTCGCCATTAGATCACCTCCGGAGCCAGCGAAATGATGCGCATGAACTTCGCGTCGCGAAGCTCACGCCCAACGGGCCCGAAGATACGGGTGCCGCGGGGTTCGCCGTCGTTCTTCAACAGCACGGCTGCGTTTTCGTCGAACTTGATGTAGGACCCGTCCTTGCGGCGCGTTTCCTTAACTGCACGGACGACGACCGCCTTGACGACGTCGCCCTTCTTTACGTTTCCGCCCGGAATAGCATCCTTGACGGTGGCGACGATGGTGTCACCAATTCCGGCGTAGCGCCGGCCGGAGCCGCCGAGCACGCGGATGCACAAAAGTTCCTTGGCACCGGTGTTATCGGCGACGCTAAGCCGCGTCTCCTGCTGGATCATGTGTTTCTATCTCCTATTGTCGTGCCGGTTCTCGGATTCGAGCCTTGCCGAACGAATGGGTTCGCGCGAACTGCGCCGGCCCAAACGCCTTTGGCCCACATGCGAGGGCCGCCTGCGTTCAGGCCGGTCACATTCGCTCAAGCTAGGAAAGCCCTAACTACTTCGCCTTCTCGATGATCGTAACGACCCGGAAGTGCTTGGTCGCGGAGAGCGGGCGGGTTTCCATAATGGAGACCAAATCGCCTACGCGAACTTCGTTATTTTCGTCGTGCGCCTTCACTCGCTTGGTGCGGGTGATAACTTTACCGTATAGCGGGTGCTTTACGCGATCTTCAACTTCAACAACAACGGTCTTGTCCATTTTGTCGGAGACCACGTAGCCGCGCAGCGACTTGCGATGATTACGTGTTTCGGTGCTTGCGTTCTCGCTCATCTCATCCTCACTTACTGAGCGGCCGGAGCGGTTCGAATGTTCTTCTCCCGCTCGCTCTTAATGGTGTAAATGCGAGCAATCTCGCGACGAACTTCCCGCAGGCGGCCACTGTCCTCCAGGCGGTGAGTCACCGCCGAGAAGCGGAGGTTGAACAGTTCCTTCTTCGACTCGGCAAGCTTCTCGAGAAGCTCCGCGTCGGTCATCGCGTCGAGTTCCGCGGTGGTCAGTCCCTTAGCCATTACTCAACCTCCTCACGGGTGATAAAGCGGGTCTTGATGGGCAGCTTGTGCTGGGCGCGGCTCATGGCCTCACGGGCGAGAGCCTCATCCACACCGGCCATTTCGAACATGACACGGCCGGGCTTGATATTGGCAACCCAGGTTTCCACCGGGCCCTTACCCGAACCCATACGCACGCCGAGCGGCTTCTTGGTGAGCGGGCGATCCGGGAAGATGTTGATCCAGATCTTGCCGCCACGCTTGACGTGACGCGTCATGGCGATACGGGCTGCTTCAATTTGACGATTGGTGATGTAGGCCGGCTCGAGCGCCTGGATACCGTATTCACCGAAAGCCAGCTGAGTTCCGCCCTTGGCCATACCCTTACGGTGCGGACGGTGCTGCTTGCGCCATTTAGTACGACGAGGAATCAGCATGAGTTATGCCTCCGTTCCGGTTGATTCCGGCGCGGCCACCGGAGCTTCGGCTCCGGCTGCCGGGCTCTGAGCCTGTTCGCTGCGGGCTTCCCCACGCTGGCCACCGCGACCGCGCCCGGCGCCGCGGCGACCGCGACGATCCGAACGGCCCCCGCGCCCACCGCGCGGAGCTTCCGCGAGGCTGCGGTAGTACTCAGCGTCGGTCAGATCACCGCGGTAGATCCACACCTTCACGCCGATGCGGCCGAAGGTGGTACGCGCTTCGTAGAAACCGTAGTTGATATTCGCGCGCAGGGTGTGCAGCGGCACACGCCCTTCGCGGTAGAACTCGCTACGCGACATTTCGGCGCCACCCAGACGGCCCGAGCACTGCACGCGGATGCCCTTGGCACCGGCGCGCTCGGCGGACTGGATGCCCTTGCGCATGGCGCGGCGGAAGGACACGCGCGAGGCGAGCTGTTCCGCGATACCCTGCGCCACGAGCTGGGCGTCAGCTTCCGGGTTCTTCACTTCGAGAATATTGAGCTGCACGGCCTTGCCGGTCAGCTTCTCCAGATCGGCGCGGAGGCGATCAGCTTCCGCACCGCGCCGGCCAATGACGATGCCGGGGCGAGCGGTGTGGATATCCACAACCACGCGCTCGGCGCGGCGCTCGATGTGCACGCTGGAAATCCCGGCGCGCTCAAGCGTCTTTTCGATCATGTCACGGATTTTGACATCTTCGAGGACGTAGTCCGAGTAGCGCTGCCCCTTCTTGGTGGAATCAGCGAACCACTTGGAGCGGTGGTCAGTCGTGATGCCGAGACGGAACCCAATAGGGTTGACTTTCTGTCCCACTAGCGGGCCCTCCTCTGCTTCTTGGCCTTCGGCTTCTCGTCGGTAACGATAACGGTGATGTGACTCGTCCGCTTGTTGATGCGGTTCGCCCGGCCCTGGGCACGCGGCTGGATACGCTTCATCGTCGGGCCTTCATCGGCGTAAATCTCGCCAATGAACAGCTCGGACTCATCGAAGCGCTCCCCCGCCTGCTCGGCGGCGTAGCGCGCGTTGGCGATGGCCGACTCCACGATCTTACGAACCGGAGTGGCGGCCGCAAACGGTGCGAACTGCAGTACGTCAATAGCGTCCAGGGCGCGCCGGCCGCGGATGGTGTCCACGACACGACGGGCCTTCATGGGCGACACGCGCACGAAGCGCGCCTGCGCCTTTGCTTCCATAGTTCTGCCTTACTCTCTCGCTCGAGGCCCCGGCTTAGCGCCGGCGGCCCTTTCGGTCGTCCTTGTCGTGCCCGCGGAAGGTGCGGGTCGGGGCGAACTCCCCGAGCTTGTGGCCAACCATGGATTCGGTAATGAATACCGGCACATGCTTGCGTCCATCGTGCACTGCAAAGGTGTGACCCAGGAAATCGGGGGTGATAACCGACCGACGCGACCAGGTCTTGATTACGTTCTTGGTGTTCTTCTCGTTCTGCTCGTCGACCTTCTTGTAGAGGTGCTCGTCGACGAACGGACCCTTCTTCAAACTGCGGGGCATCAGCTAATCCTTCCTCAGCGCTTCTTGCCGGTCTTGCGACGGCGCACGATGAGCTTGTCGCTGGCCTTGTTCGGACGGCGGGTACGGCCTTCCTTCTTGCCCCACGGGCTAACGGGATGGCGCCCACCGGACGTCTTACCTTCACCACCACCGTGCGGGTGGTCCACCGGGTTCATCACGACACCGCGGACGGTCGGGCGCACGCCCTTCCAGCGCATACGGCCGGCCTTACCCCAGTTGATATTCGCCTGCTCGGCATTACCGACTTCACCGACAGTGGCGCGGCAACGCACGTCCACGTTACGGATTTCGCCGGAGGGCATGCGCAGCTGCGCGTACTTGCCTTCGCGGGCAACCAACTGCACGGAAGCGCCGGCGCTGCGGGCGATCTTCGCCCCGCCCAGCGGCTTGAGTTCCACATTGTGCACCGTGGTACCGAGCGGGATATTGCGCAGCGGCAGGTTGTTGCCGGGCTTGATATCCGCATTCGGGCCGGTTTCGATGAGATCGCCCTGCTTCACGCCGCGGGGAGCAACGATGTAACGCTTCTCGCCATCAACGAAGTGGAGCAGCGCGATACGCGCGGTGCGGTTCGGATCGTATTCGATGTGCGCAACCTTGGCCGGCACGCCGTCCTTATCCCAGCGACGGAAGTCGATGAGACGGTACTGGCGCTTGTGCCCACCGCCCTTGTGACGGGTGGTGATGCGTCCCTGGTTGTTACGCCCACCGGTCTTCTTCAGGGGACGAACGAGGGACTTCTCCGGGGTCGAACGAGTGATCTCGGCGAAGTCGGCAACGCTCGCACCGCGACGACCCGGGGTCGTCGGCTTGTACTTACGAATTCCCATGAGTTCTTATTCCTCAGTTCCTCGAATCGCCTATTAGACGATTTCGCCGTAGATGTCGATGGAGCCTTCACGCAAGGTGACGATGGCCCGCTTGGTATTCTTGCGCCGCCCGATGCCGTTGCGCGTACGCCGGGTCTTGCCCTGGCGGTTCTGCGTATTGACGGAGGCAACCTTGACGCCAAAAATCGCTTCGACGGCCTGCTTGATTTCGGTCTTATTCGAACGCGGATCAACGAAGAAGGTGTACTTACCCTGTTCTTCGAGCAGCGCGCTCTTCTCCGACATCACCGGGGCGAGGATGACATCGTGCGGGTTCTTATTCCAGAAGTTACCGTTCTCAGTCATTACTTCTCATCCTTCTTGGTGTTCCTCTCCACGAACGCGCCCAGCGCGGCTTCGGTGAAGATAACGTCGTCAGCAGCAAGAACGTCGTAGCTATTGAGCTGATCAACGTAGAGGACGTGGATCTGCGGGAGGTTGCGCACGGAAAGCACCGAGGCATCATCTTCACGCTGGACCACGACGAGCGCCTTGCGCCCCTCGTTCATCTTCTCGATGAGCGCACGCGCCGCCTTGGTGGACGGGGTCTCATCGGCAACAAAAGCGGTCACGGCGTGAATACGCTCGTGGCGAGCCCGATCCGAGAGGGACTGCAGCAGCGCGGCCGCAATCATCTTCTTGGGGGTGCGCTGCGAGTAGTCACGCGGCTGCGGGCCGTGGACAACGCCGCCACCGACCCACTGCGGAGCGCGGATCGAACCCTGGCGGGCCCGGCCGGTTCCCTTCTGGCGCCACGGCTTCTTGCCGCCGCCGGACACCTGACCGCGGGTCTTCGTGGCGTGGGTACCCAGGCGAGCGGCAGCTTGCTGCGCGTTAACGACCTGGTGGACCAGCGCCATATTGAAGTCGAGATCAAAGAGCTGAGCCGGGAGGGTGGCCTGCGAGGTCACCTTGCCGGTTTCATCGAGAACGTCAATCTTGAAGTCTGCCATTGTTAGGCTCCCTTCACGGACGTGCGGACCACAACCGAGCCACCCTTTGCACCGGGGATGGCGCCAACCACGAGCAACAGGCCGTTCTCGAGGTCAACGGAGTGGATGGACAGATTCTGCACCGTGACGCGATCCTGACCCATGCGACCAGCCATGCGCAGACCCTTGAAGACGCGCGAAGGGGTGGCGCAGGCGCCGATGGAACCGGGCTTGCGGTGGTTGCGGTGCGCACCGTGGGAGGCCGACACACCGGCGAAGCCATGACGCTTCATCACACCGGCGAAGCCCTTACCGCGGGAGGTACCGATAACGTCAACGGACTGACCGGCTTCAAAGATATCCGCGGTCAGTTCCTGCCCGAGCGTGTATTCACTGGCATCGGGGGTGCGGATTTCCGCCAGCTTCTTGCGCGGCGTAACACCGGCCTTAGCGAAGTGGCCCTGGAGCGGCTTGGTGACGTTCTTCGTCTTTTCATCGCCCGAGGCGAGCTGCACGGCGGAATAGCCGTCAACCTCGGGGGTGCGAACCTGGGTCACCACATTGGTGCCCACGCGCACAACGGTAATGGGAAGGAGGCGCCCGTCCTCATCCCAGAGCTGGGTCATCCCCAGCTTCGTGCCCAGCAACGCCTTCACGGGCTTGCTGGCAACAGCTTGCTTGGAGTTCATTGCGTATTACCTCAGAGCTTGATTTCCACGTTGACGTCAGCCGGAAGATCGAGACGGCGCAGGCTGTCAATCGTCTTCAGGGTGGGATCCACGATGTCAATAAGGCGCTTGTGTGTGCGCATCTCAAAGTGATCGCGGGAATCCTTGTACTTGTGGGGCGAGCGGATAACGCAAAAAACGTTTTTTTCCGTCGGCAGCGGGACGGGTCCCACCACGGTCGCGCCGGTACGCGCAACTTCATCGACGAGCTTCTTGGCCGCGCTATCAATGACCTCATGGTCATATGACTTCAGCCGAATGCGGATCTTCTGTCCCGCCATGGCGCGTCTACCTCTCTTTAGCTTCGGTGCCCGGTACCCGCACTCGGGCGTGTCGTACCGGAGGTAAATCTAGTAGCCATGCCCTATGTGAGGTTACGGAGAACCCTTTATACGATAATCGGCGTTGGGTAACCGATTAAGTTCCTTCGCTCGTAATCCGAGCAACTTGTTAAGTATGCCAAAAACTTCGGCGTACTTTCAAGACTTTCACGGCGAACGTGCGCCGTTTCTCATTCCCAGCGAGCCCGAAGGCCGGCCGGCACGGGTAAAAATTTTACCGAAAGACCACGTTTCGTGCAAGAAACGGTTGCGGTGAAGCGCTTCACGTCACGGTACGACGACGCCGCAGCCTCCCGGACTCTCGGCCACGCGGGCCGCCAGCGGCGCCGTCGCCCCACCCTTGCCCCGGATGCCGCCACCACCTAGCATGGCTTTAAGTGATCTACATCGCTAAGCGGCGCAGGTGCCGCGAGCGGGTGATCATCCACCATACCGAGGAGGTAGACAACGATGTCCTATCGATCAACAAATCCCTATACCGGTGAGGTGCTCGCCGAATTCCCCTATGCCACCGACGACGAGGTGGATAAGGCACTCGAGCTGGCGCACGGAACATTCCAGACGTGGAGCCGCACCTCCATCGCCGAGCGCGCCGCTATTTTGCGCCGCGCCGCGGATATCGCGGAAGAACGCGCGAGCGAACTCGGGGCGCTGGCCACCCTGGAAATGGGCAAACTCATTGGAGAAGCCACCGGGGAAGCCGGCGGCACCGTTCCAACAATGCTGCGCTGGCTCGCTGATGAAGCGGAAAATATTTTAGCTCCGCGCCCTGTCAGCTCCACCGCCGCACCTTTTGAAGGCTATATTGACTATCGCCCGGAGGGCGTCGTCGTCGAAATTGAACCGTGGAACTTCCCGTACTACCAGGCCATTCGCGGTTTCGCGCCCGCAATGCTCTGCGGCAATACGGTTATCCTCAAGCACGCGTCGATTCTGCCGCAATGCGCCGCAGCGATTGTCCAGGTGCTCTACGATGCCGGGCTGCCGCGCGGGGTATGGCAAAATCTGTACGCCACCCACGCGCAGGTGGAGCGGCTCATCAGCGACGACCGGGTACGTATTGTTACGCTCACCGGTTCGGAAGCAGCGGGAGCGAAAATCGCGCAGCTCGCTTCCCGGCACCTGAAGAAATCCGTCATGGAACTGGGTGGTTCCGATCCCTTTATTATTTTGGACGACGCCGATATCGAGGCCACCATCCAGCTGGCAATTATGGGACGCTGCTTCAATGCCGGCCAGGTATGCGCCTCCCCCAAACGCATGATTGTTCCCGATGCGCTCTATGACCGTTTCGTCGCCGGCCTCAAGGAAAGCACCGCGCAGCTGCGGCCCGGGGACCCGGCAGCGGAAGAGACCACCGTGCCGCCCATGTCGTCCCGCGAGCAGGCCGCCACGGTCAATGATCAAATCCGGCGGGCTATCGAAGGTGGAGCGAGCGCCACTCCCCTGGGCCATATCGTTCCGGAAGGAGATACCTGGGTGCAACCCACCCTCCTCGAAAACGTGGAGCGGGATAACCCCGTCTTCTACGAGGAGATTTTCGGGCCGGTCTGGAGTGTGTACCGGGTATCCTCGGAAGAAGAAGCAATCCGACTGGCTAATGACTCGTGCTACGGGCTGGGCGGAACGGTTCATTCGGTCGACGTTGCGCATGCCGCGCGCGTCGCCGCCCGGGTAGATACCGGCACCGTTGCCATTAACTCCCCGGTTCCCGCTGTTCCCGCCGGCATGCCTTTCGGCGGTGTCAAGCGCTCCGGTTTCGGGCGCGAGATGGGCTACGAAGGGGTACGCGAATTCGCCAATATCCAGTCGATTCTTCTCCCGGAGGGAATCTCCGCGGCGGAGTTCCTCTCCTCGCTTTCACGAAAGGAGTAAGAATGAAAGCAGCAGTAGTTAATTCTGTGGGCGGTGGGTTCACCACCGAAGATATCGAGATTGCCGAACCCATCGGGCGCGAGGTACTTTTCGACGTCAAGGCTTCCGGCCTGTGCCGCTCGGATCTTACGCTCTCCACCACCAATTTCGGATTCCCCTTCCCGCAGGTGCTCGGGCACGAAGCCGCCGGCGTGGTTACTGCCGTCGGCCCGGACGTGAAGGAAATCAAGGTGGGTGACCACGTGGTTGCCTCCCTCATCCAGTATTGCGGGCACTGCCGGGCCTGCCGTGAATCGCGCATGTACGAATGCGAATTCCCGGAGGAAACACTGCGCGGCCCGGATGAAGCCCCGCGGCTGAGCCGGAACGGCGAACCGATTTTCCAGACCTACGGTATTGCCGGCTTCGCGGAGCAGGCGCTCGTGCACGAACACCAGGTCGCGAAGATCAATCCGGACATGCCTTTCCCGCAGGCCTGCGTGATCGGCTGCGCGGTCATTACCGGCGCGGGCGCGGCTCTCAATACCGCGCAGGTGCGCCCGGGTGACACCGTGGCGGTGGTGGGCTTGGGCGGGGTGGGCCTGAGCATCGTCAACGGCGCCCGCATTGCCGGGGCCAGCCGGATTATCGGGGTGGATACCAACCCGGAGAAGGAAGAATTTGGAAAGAAATTCGGGATGACCCACTTCGTGAACGCGGGCGACCGGGATGTTATCGAGCAGATCTTCGCCGCGACCGAGGGGCGCGGGGTGGATAAGTCCTTTGAGGCGCTCGGCATCGTGCCTACGATGGAGACGGCTATCGCCGCCACCCGCCAGGGTGGAGACGTGTACGTAGCCGGGGTCTTCAAGCCGGAGATGGAGTGGACCATTAATCCGCTCAATGAATTCTTCGTGCACCGGCGCCATATCCACGCGGTATACATGGGGAATACCGATATTAAGACGGATATTCCCCAGTACGTGGAGTTCTACCAGCAGGGGCGCCTCCACCTGGATGACCTTGTTGCCACGGAGATTGCCCTCGATGATATCGACGCGACCTACAAGGCAATGGTGAATCATCACGCCGGGATTGGCCGCGTGGTTATCACGTCCTTCTAGCGGGTGGGCTGCGCGGCGGCGCGCTAGAGCTCGACGGCGCGCGAGTGCAAGGCCGCGGCCCCGCAGAACCGCGGACCGCAATATGGCTACAAGCTAAAGTAGCGCCGCGAGTTCAGCCAGGGGGAACTCCCCCACATCCACGGTGAAAGCGCCGGCACTCCGGGCCGCGGCCAGCCCCGGCCCAGAATCCTCGAAAGCAAGGCAGCTATCAATAAGGACGCCGAGGCGCTGCGCACCCAGGAGGTACGGGGCGGGATTCGGTTTACCGGGGACGTCATCGTCCCCGGTAACCGCCGCCTCCAGCCGGCTACCCGGCCCGGCCAGGAATATTTCCACCGGGCGGCCCGGGGTGGCCGTGACCAATGCCTGCGGAATGCCGGCCGCGGAGAAAGCATCGAGGAGCTCAGCCGCCCCGTCGATGAGTTCCGCATCGGCCATATGATCGGCCATGGCCCTTAGCACCTCGGCAAACATTTTCCAGGGATCCACTTCTCCCCCGCCGCGGCGTACCGCGGCCATCATGCGCCGCCCGTGCGCAATCGTATCCGCACCGCGGATAGCCAACACATCCTCATCGGTCCAGATTCCACCGTGGGAACGCACCACATTTCCAGATACCCGGGCCCATTCCTCTTCGGAATCCACCAGGGTTCCGTCCATATCCCAGAGCACCGCTGCCGGGGCTGCGTTTCCTGCTGCCGGGGTAACGCTGCCCGCCACATCACCGGGAAACCCGATTTTCTTATACACATCCTCAAGAGCTATAGCGCCACTCTGCCAAGTTCTGCGTCGTCGTGCAAATATACGGCGGCACGCAAGCATCAAGCGTAACGGCGCACCGCACAGCGCCCCTAACACCCACGCATAGCAAAGGGACCCTAGCGCAGTGCTAGGGTCCCTTCCCGCCTCGCGGCGGACGTTTTGCTCAGTTACCCGGTGACCGGGTAGCTGCGCCCAGATGCATCAAAGTTACTTGATGATCTTGGTGACACGCCCTGAACCAACGGTGTGGCCGCCCTCGCGGATAGCGAAGCCGAGGCCTTCTTCCATGGCGATGGGCTGGATGAGCTCAACCGACATCTCGGTGTTGTCGCCGGGCATAACCATCTCGGTGCCTTCGGGCAGCGTGATGACGCCGGTGACGTCCGTGGTGCGGAAGTAGAACTGCGGGCGGTAGTTGGAGAAGAACGGGTTGTGACGGCCGCCTTCTTCCTTCTTCAGCACGTAGACCTGAGCTTCGAACTGGGTGTGCGGGGTAATGGTGCCGGGCTTGGCCACAACCTGGCCACGCTCAACATCTTCACGCTTGGTGCCGCGGAGCAGCAGACCGCAGTTTTCGCCAGCTTCGGCGTAGTCCATCTGCTTGTGGAACATTTCGATACCGGTGACGGTGGTCTTCTGGGTATCGCGGATACCGAGAATTTCCACTTCCTCGTTGAGGTTGAGGATACCGCGCTCCACACGGCCGGTGACCACGGTGCCACGGCCGGTAATGGTGAAGACGTCCTCAATCGGCATGAGGAACGGCTTGTCGGTGTCACGCACCGGATCCTCGAAGTAGTTGTCCACCTGGTCCATGAGCTCTTCGATGGAAGCAACCCACTTGGGATCGCCTTCCAGCGCCTTGAGAGCGGAGATCTTCACGACCGGGAGGTCATCGCCCGGGTAATCCTGGGAGGACAGAAGTTCGCGAACTTCCATTTCCACCAGTTCGAGCAGCTCTTCGTCGTCAACCATATCGGACTTGTTAAGAGCAACGATGATCTGGGGCACGCCCACCTGACGGGCGAGCAGCACGTGCTCGCGGGTCTGGGCCATCGGGCCGTCGGTCGCCGCAACCACGAGGATCGCGCCGTCCATCTGGGCCGCACCGGTAATCATGTTCTTGATGTAGTCCGCGTGGCCGGGGGCGTCAACGTGTGCGTAGTGACGCTTCTCGGTCTGGTATTCCACGTGGGACACGTTGATGGTAATACCGCGCTGGCGCTCTTCGGGAGCGTTGTCAACCTGATCGAACGGGGTGTACTCGTTCAGATCCGGGTACTTATCCGACAGAACCTTGGTGATCGCAGCGGTCGTGGTCGTCTTTCCGTGATCGACGTGACCGATGGTGCCAATGTTCATATGCGGCTTGGACTTATCGTACTTGGCCTTCGCCACTGGGCCCTCCTGGGACTCTAGAAATTACTTACAGCTATGTGGATGATGCTCGCGCATAATCCGGTCTGTTCCGAACAGTTACCTATTGTAAACGAAACCGGCGACTATTCACCACGAGATTCCGCGATGATCTGTTCCGCAACGGCCTTCGGGACCTCGGCGTAGGAATCCATCTGCATGGAATACACCGCGCGCCCCTGGGTCTTCGACCGCAGGTCACCAACGTAGCCGAACATTTCGCTCAGCGGCACGTTGGCGCGCACGATCTTGACGCCCGTCGCATCCTCCATGGACTTGATCATACCGCGCCGGGAGTTCAGGTCGCCGATAACGTCGCCCATGTACTCTTCCGGGGTGCGGACTTCCACGTCCATGATGGGCTCCAGGAGCACCGGGTTGGCGCGGCGTGCACCTTCCTTGAACACCTGGTTACCCGCGATCTTGAACGCCAGCTCCGAGGAGTCGACGTCGTGATAAGCGCCGTCTTCCAGGGTGGCCTTGACGCCCACCACCGGGAACCCGGCGAGGACACCATTCTGCATGGCTTCCTGGATACCCTGATCAACAGACGGGATGTATTCACGCGGAACGCGACCACCGGTCACGGCGTTGACAAATTCGTAAGTATCGCCGTCTTCGTTGGAGTCAAGCGGCTCAAACGTGACGATGACACGCGCGAACTGGCCCGAACCACCCGTCTGCTTCTTATGGGTGTATTCGACGCTATCGACCTTCTTGCGGATCGTCTCGCGGTAGGCAACCATCGGAGCACCGACGTTCGCATCAACCTTGAACTCACGCTTCATACGGTCGACGAGGATGTCGAGGTGGAGTTCGCCCATACCGCCGATAACGGTCTGGCCGGTTTCCTCATCCTGACGAACCGTGAAGGTCGGATCCTCTTCCGCGAGCTTCTGAATAGCCACGGAAAGCTTTTCTTGGTCACCCTTCGACTTCGGCTCAATTGCCACGTGAATCACGGGCTCCGGGAAGGACATGGACTCAAGAATAATCGGGGCGTCCTGGGCGCAGAGGGTATCACCGGTGGTGGTGTCCTTCAGCCCAATGAACGCGTAAATATGCCCGGCATGCGCTTCTTCAACAGGGTTTTCCTTATTGGAGTGCATCTGGAACATCTTGCCCACGCGCTCCTTGCGGCCCTTGACTGAGTTGAGCACCTGGGTTCCGGCCGAAACCTTACCGGAGTACACGCGGATGTAGGTGAGCTTGCCGTAGAAGGGGTGCACCGCAATCTTGAAGGCCAGCGCGGAGAACGGTTCGTTCTCGCTCGGGTGGCGTTCTTCGGTTTCACCGTCTTCTTCGTGGCCCGGCTTGAAGCCCTTGATAGCGGGAACGTCAATCGGGGCGGGCAGGAAGTTCACCACGCCGTCCAGCGCGGGCTGAATACCCTTGTTCTTGTAGGCCGAACCGGCGTACACGGGGTAGATTTCCGAGGCGATGGTGCGGATACGCAGACCCTTGATCATATCCTCGGTGCTCAGCTCGCCGTCCTCAAGGTACTTCTCCATGAGTTCATCGGAGGCTTCGGCGGCATCTTCCATGGCGGCCATGCGCAGTTCTTCGGCCTTGGCCTGCAGTTCCGCGGGGATATCCTCTTCCACCACCACGGCGCCCCAGGTGTCATTACCCTGGGCGTCCTTTTCGGGGAAGCGGATCGCCTTCATCTTGAGAACATCCACCACGCCGGAGAAGTCATTCTCCGCACCGATCGGGAAGGTGATGACCGTCGGGTGCGCGCCGAGGCGATCCCGAATGGTCTGGACGGAGAAGTCGAAGTTGGCCCCCAACTTATCCATCTTGTTGATGAGGCAAATACGCGGCACATGGTACTTATCAGCCTGGCGCCACACGGTTTCCGACTGCGGCTCCACGCCTTCCTTACCGTCGAACACCGCGATGGCGCCGTCCAGCACGCGCAGGGACCGCTCCACTTCCACGGTGAAATCAACGTGGCCAGGGGTGTCGATGATATTGAACTGCGTACCCTTCCAGAACGCGGTCACAGCGGCAGACGTAATCGTAATGCCGCGTTCCTTTTCCTGTTCCATCCAGTCGGTCGTCGAGGCGCCGTCATGGGTTTCACCCAGCTTGTGGTTGATGCCGGTGTAGAGCAGGATGCGTTCGGTGGTCGTTGTTTTGCCGGCATCGATGTGCGCCATGATGCCGATATTGCGAACCTTGGAAAGGTCCGTAAGCACTTCTTGTGCCACTTTTCGCTCTCTTCTATATCGCGGGTCAGATAACCCTGGTGATTACCAGCGGTAGTGGGCGAAGGCCTTATTGGCTTCCGCCATGCGGTGGGTATCCTCGCGGCGCTTCACAGCACCACCAAGGCCGTTGGAGGCATCGAGGATTTCGTTGAGGAGACGTTCCGTCATGGTGTTTTCGCGGCGCTGGCGCGCGAATTCCACCAGCCAGCGCAGGCCGAGGGCCGTGGAACGGCCAGCCTTGACTTCCACCGGCACCTGGTAGGTGGCGCCACCAACACGGCGGGAACGCACTTCCAGCTGCGGACGGATGTTATCCATAGCGCGCTTGAGAACCGCCAGGGCATCCTGCCCGGACTTTTCCGCCACGCCTTCCATCGCACCGTAGACGATGGACTGCGCCAGGGACTTCTTGCCATCCACGAGGACGCGGTTGACCAGCTGGGTCACCAGCTGGGAATTGTAAACCGGATCGCTAACCAGCGGACGCTTCTTAACCGGACCCTTACGAGGCATTACTTCTTCTCCTTCTTGGCGCCGTAACGGGAACGAGCCTGATTGCGGCTCTTCACGCCCTGGGTGTCAAGGGCGCCGCGGACGATCTTGTACCGCACACCGGGGAGGTCCTTCACGCCACCGCCGCGAACGAGGACGATGGAGTGTTCCTGCAGGTTGTGACCTTCACCGGGGATGTACGCCGTCACTTCGATACCAGAGGACAGGCGAACACGGGCAACCTTACGGAGCGCAGAGTTCGGTTTCTTGGGGGTGGTGGTGAACACGCGGGTGCACACCCCACGACGCTGGGGGCTCCCCTTAAGCGCCGGGCGCTTAGGAGCGCGCTTCTTCTTCGCGCGGCCCTCGCGGACCAGCTGCTGAATTGTAGGCACTACTTCTCCTGATAGACAGATGAATATTATAACGTTTGCCAAATCTGCCCGAACGCACACCGCTCATTACGGGACGGCCGAGGGCCGCCACAACAGACCCGCAAACAGGCAACCTAAACAAGAATAGCGGTTAATGCGAGGAGCCGTCAAAGCTTCGCGGGCTGAGGTGTTAGGAAACACACGGGCTACGGGCCCGCCCCGGCACTTCTTTTTACGACGACGCCGCAGCGGGGCGGCCACACCGTGGCCGCCCCGCTGGGAACTCCCCCGCTACCGGGGAACTTATTTAGGAGAACGTTCCGTAGCCGGCTCCGAGATCGAACTCTTGGAAGTCGGTATACGGGAAGGTGTCATCGAACATATCGAAATCGGTGGCGGCGAAGCCGTTGTTCTTTTCGAACTCCACCCGAGCTTCGGCAGTCGGTTCGATCTTGGCCGAGCGCATCGTCTCCAGGCCGGTACCGGCCGGGATGAGCTTACCGAGGATAACGTTTTCCTTCAGGCCCTCGAGCGGATCGGACTTGGAATTGAGCGCGGCCTCGGTGAGAACGCGGGTGGTCTCCTGGAAGGAGGCCGCCGAGAGCCAGGAATCCGTGGCCAGGGAGGCCTTGGTAATACCCATGAGCTCGGGGCGCCCGGAGGCGGGCTTGCCACCTTCGGCCATCGCCGCGCGGTTCTCATCTTCAAAGCGCGCCACATCCACGAGTTCGCCCGGGAGCAGCTTCGTGGTTCCGGCTTCCAGCACGGTAATACGGCGCAGCATCTGGCGCACGATGACCTCGATGTGCTTGTCGTGGATTTCCACGCCCTGGGAGCGGTACACCGCCTGCACTTCGGAAACGATATGTTCCTGGGCCACCCGGCGCCCGGAAATACGCAGCACCTTCTTGGGGTCCACGCTACCTTCCACGAGCTGCTGACCAACGTTGACGTGGCCACCTTCGGGAACGAAGAGCTTGGCTCGCTTGGAGACCTGGTAGACAAGGTCCTCTTCGGCGTCGTCGCGCTGAATAATGAGGCGACGTACGCGCTCCCCGTCCTCGATCTGGAGGATGCCGGCCGCTTCCGCGATCGGGGCCTCGCCCTTCGGGGTACGGGCTTCGAAGAGTTCCTGCACACGGGGAAGACCCTGGGTGATGTCGTCCGCGGAGGCCGAACCACCGGTGTGGAAGGTACGCATCGTCAGCTGGGTACCCGGTTCACCAATGGACTGGGCGGCCACGATACCCACCGCTTCGCCGATATCCACGAGCTTGCCGGTGGCCATGGAGCGCCCGTAGCACTTGGCGCAGGTACCGGTGCGCGACTGGCAGGTCAGCACGGAACGCACCGAAACCTGAGTCACGCCATTCTCAATGAGATGCTCAATAATCGCATCGCCCAGATCGGTTCCGGCAGCCGCCAGCACCTCGCCATCCTCGGATACAACATCCTTGGCAAGAGTGCGAGCGTACACGGAGGTATCCAGCTGCGGATCGGGAATGAGGGTGCCGTCGGCGCCCTTTTCCGCGATGGTCTTGGTCAGGCCGCGGCTGGTTCCGCAATCGGATTCGCGCACGATAACATCCTGGGCCACGTCCACGAGACGGCGGGTGAGGTACCCAGAGTCGGCGGTACGGAGCGCGGTATCCGCCAGGCCCTTGCGGGCACCGTGGGTTGCCACGAAGTATTCCAGAACCGAGAGGCCCTCGCGGTAATTCGAGGTAATCGGGCGGGGAATAATCGCGCCTTTCGGGTCGGCCACCAGGCCGCGCATACCCGCGATCTGGCGGACCTGTTCCCAGTTACCGCGCGCCCCGGAGGACACCATGCGATTGACGGTGTTATCCGCGGTGAAGTTTTCGCGCATCTCCACGGCAATCGCATCCGTCACTTCCGACCAGAGGTCCACGAGGTCGCGGCGGCGATCCTCGTCCTCGATACGGCCGGTGAGGAACTGGTTTTCGATAACCGCGGCCTTCTTTTCGGCTTCCGCCAAAATTTCCGGCTTCGATTCGGGTACGACGACGTCCGATACCGCAATGGTGGCGCCGCTGCGCCCGGCCCAGTAGAAACCAGCTGATTTCAGGGCGTCCAGCGAGGCGGCTACGTAGACCTTCTCGTAGCGTTCGGCTAGCCGATTGACGATCCCGCCGAGTACCTTCTTATCGACAGTCTCATTGACGTAGGGGAAGTCCACCGGGAGCGAATCATTAAAGATCGCCCGGCCCAGGGTGGTTTCCAGCAGCAGCCGGTCGCCTTCTTCGAAGTTCTCCGGGGCCTTCCAGCCGCGCGGGGGAACAACGTCCGCTTCGAAACGAATCTTCACCTTCGCATTGAGGTCAAGACTGCCCATGTCATAGGCCATCTGCGCTTCATCAATGGAGGTGAAGTAGCGGCCTTCCCCGGTGGCGCCGTCGACCTGAGATGTCAGGTAGAACAGCCCGATCACCATGTCCTGCGAAGGCATGGTCACGGGGCGCCCGTCGGAGGGCTTGAGAATGTTATTCGAGGAGAGCATGAGGATGCGCGCCTCGGCCTGGGCTTCCACGGAAAGCGGGAGGTGCACGGCCATCTGGTCGCCGTCGAAGTCCGCGTTGAAGGCGGAGCACACCAGCGGGTGCAGACGGATCGCCTTGCCTTCAATCATGAGCGGCTCGAAGGCCTGAATGCCCAGGCGGTGCAGGGTAGGTGCGCGGTTGAGGAGCACCGGGTGCTCGCGCATAACCTCTTCGAGAACGTCCCACACTTCGGGGCGCTGGCGGTCGATGAAACGCTTGGACGCCTTGATATTCTTGGCGATTTCCAGGTCCACCAGGCGCTTTTGCACGAAGGGCTTGAACAGTTCGAGGGCCATCACACGCGGCAGCCCGCACTGGTGCAGTTTCATGGTCGGGCCCACCACGATCACGGAGCGGCCCGAGTAGTCCACGCGCTTACCCAGCAGGTTCTGGCGGAAGCGGCCCTGCTTGCCCTTGAGCATATCGGAGAGCGACTTGAGGGGGCGGTTGCCCGCGCCCTGCACCGGGCGCCCGCGCCGGCCGTTATCGAAGAGCGCGTCCACGGATTCCTGGAGCATGCGCTTTTCGTTATTGACCATGATTTCCGGGGCGCCCAGGTCCAGCATGCGCTTGAGGCGGTTATTCCGGTTGATCACGCGGCGGTAGAGGTCGTTGAGATCGGAGGTCGCGAAGCGGCCACCGTCCAGCTGCACCATGGGGCGCAGGTCCGGCGGGATCACCGGGAGGGCATCAAGCACCATCGATTCGGGCTTGGTATCCGAGTGCAGGAAGGCGTTGACCACCTTGATGCGCTTGAGGGCGCGAGCCTTGCGCTGGGCGGTACCCGATTCGATGACCTCCACGAGGCGGTCATGTTCGGCCTGCAGATCGAAGGAACGCAGCCGGGCCTGGATCGCTTCCGCACCGCGGGCGGCCTTGAAGTAGTCGCCGTAGTGCGCGTCCATTTCGCGGTAGAGGTCTTCATCGCCTTCCAGATCCCCCACCTTGAGCTTGGTGAAGCGATCCCACATGGTTTCCAGGCGCTCGAGTTCACGCTCTGTATTCTTGCGGATCTTGGCGAGGTCGTTATCGGTCGCGCGCTTGATCTTCTGCTTCTGGGAATCGGTGGCGCCATCTTTTTCCGCCTGCGCGAGCTCCTTTTCTTGCTCTTTCTGGCGGTTTTCGAGGGCAACATCCCGGTTCTTTTCCAGGGCGCGGCGCTCCAGTTCGTATTCGGACTGGAGGGTGGGCATATCCGCGCGGCGGGCCTCTTCATCAACTTCGGTCACCATATAGGCGGCGAAGTAGATGACCTTTTCGAGGTCCTTGGGGGCTACGTCCAGGAGGTAGCCCAGGCGCGAGGGCACGCCCTTGAAGTACCAAATATGGGTGACGGGAGCGGCGAGCTCAATATGGCCCATCCGTTCGCGCCGCACCTTCGAGCGGGTGACTTCCACGCCGCAGCGTTCGCAGACGATGCCCTTGAACCGCGGCCGCTTGTACTTACCGCAGGCACATTCCCAATCGCGGGTAGGCCCGAAGATCTGTTCGCCGAACAGGCCGTCCTTTTCCGGCTTGAGGGTGCGGTAGTTGATAGTTTCCGGCTTCTTCACCTCACCGTGCGACCAGGCACGGATATCATCCGAGGTTGCCAGACCAATGTGGAGCTGGTCAAAACGATTAACGTCGAGCAAGATTCCTACTTCCGATGTTGTGCGCCACTAAGAAGATTTGAGAGTTTAGAAGTCGGCTCCGGTGGACAGATCCTCCAGACCGGTCTGCAGCACGGGCTCCTCAGGGCCGGCCGCAGCGCGCATGCGATCTTCTTCCGCATCCTGGAGGTCAATGACCTGACCGGATGCATCGAGAGCTGCCACATTCAGGCACAGCGACCGCATTTCCTGCATAAGAACCTTGAAGGATTCCGGAATACCAGCTTCGGGGACGTTATCGCCCTTAACGATGGCTTCGTACACCTTGACACGGCCTACGGTGTCGTCGGACTTGATCGTGAGCATTTCCTGCAGGGTGTGCGCGGCACCGTAAGCTTCCAGGGCCCACACTTCCATTTCGCCGAAGCGCTGGCCGCCGAATTGTGCCTTACCGCCCAGGGGCTGCTGGGTCACCATCGAGTACGGACCGGTGGACCGGGCGTGGATCTTATCATCCACGAGGTGGTGCAGCTTGAGCATGTACATGTAGCCAACCGAGACCGGATCCGGGAAGGGATCGCCGGTGCGCCCGTCGAAGAGCCGAGCCTTGCCGAAGCGATTGACCAGGGTGTGGCCTTCCGCATCCGGGAGGGTGGACTGGAGCAGTCCGTCCAGCTCATCGGCCTGGAGGCCGTCGAATACCGGGGTGGCAACCCGGGTACCCGGAGCGGCCTTGACGGTATTTTCGGGCAGGCGCAGGGCCCATTCTTCGCCCGCTTCCCGGGCGGCGCTGGCATCCCAACCGCGGGAAGCGACCCAGCCCAGGTGCAGTTCGTACACCTGACCGAGGTTCATACGGCCGGGAACGCCCAGCGGGTTGAGGATGATATCAACCGGGGTGCCGTCTTCCATGAAGGGCATATCTTCCACCGGAAGAATGCGGGAGATAACACCCTTATTTCCGTGGCGGCCGGCCATCTTATCGCCCACCGTGATCTTGCGGCGCTGGGCGATGTACACGCGAACGGTCTCATTAACATCCGAGGGCAGTTCGTCGTTATTTTCCTTATCGAACTGGCGGATATCGATGACGATGCCGGATTCGCCGTGCGGGACGCGCAGCGAGGTATCGCGCACTTCCTTGGCCTTTTCCCCGAAGATGGCGCGCAGCAGGCGCTCTTCGCTGGTGAGTTCTGTTTCACCCTTGGGGGTAATCTTGCCCACGATGATATCGCCGGCGCGCACTTCCGCGCCGATGCGAATAATCCCGTGATCATCGAGATGCGAGAGCATTTCCTCGGACACGTTGGGGATATCGCGGGTGATTTCCTCCGGGCCGAGCTTGGTATCACGCGCATCGACCTCGTGTTCCTCGATATGGATCGAAGTGAGGAGGTCATCGCGCACGCAGCGCTCGGAGAGGATGATGGCGTCCTCGTAGTTGTAGCCATTCCAGGACATGAAGGCAACGAGCAAGTTCTGCCCCAGCGCGAGTTCGCCACCTTCGGTAGCTGCGCCGTCGGCAATAAGAGTTCCCGCTTCCAGGCGGTCCCCAGCGGAAACAACCACACGCTGGTTAATGCAGTTGCCGGGGTTGGAACGCTCGAACTTGGACATCTTGTAGATAACGTGGCGGCCGTCGTCCTGCTCCACGTGCACGGCGTCGGCATCCACTTCGGTGACCACGCCGGGGGCCGCGGCCACCGTCACGTCACCGGAGTCAACCGCGCAACGCATCTCCCAGCCGGTACCCACGTACGGGGAAACCGGGCGGATGAGCGGCACGGCCTGGCGCTGCATATTCGCACCCATGAGGGCGCGGTTGGCGTCGTCGTGCTCGAGGAAAGGAATCATGCCGGTACCGATGGAAACCATCTGGCGCGCGGACACGTCCATGTAATCGATTTCGTCCACCGGAACGAGGGCCGGTTCGCCGCCCGGTACGCGCACGAGCGCTTCTTCTTCCAGGAAGTGGCCGTCCGCATCGATGGGCGCTTCGGCCTGGGCGATATTGTGGTTATCTTCGTCGCCGGCCTGGAGGTAATCGATCTCATTCGTGACCCGGCCATCGACCACGCGCCGGTAGGGCGTTTCGATGAAGCCGAAGGAATTAATCTGCGCGAAGGAGGCCAGCGAACCGATCAAGCCGATGTTCGGACCTTCCGGAGTTTCGATGGGGCACATGCGCCCGTAGTGCGAGGGGTGCACGTCGCGCACTTCCATGCCCGCGCGATCACGGGACAGACCGCCCGGACCGAGGGCCGAGAGGCGGCGCTTGTGGGTCAGGCCCGCCAGCGGGTTGTTCTGATCCATGAACTGCGAAAGCTGGGACGTTCCGAAGAACTCCTTAATCGCGGCAACAATCGGGCGGATATTGATGAGCGAGGAGGGCGTAATCGCTTCCACTTCCTGAGTGGTCATGCGTTCGCGCACCATCCGGTCCAGGCGCGCCAAACCGGTGCGAACCTGGTTCTGGATGAGCTCACCGACCGCGCGCACGCGCCGGTTGGAGAAGTTGTCAATATCATCGGTGCTCACGCGCACCGGGGTGGCACCTTCGGCGCACAGGATGGTCGGGAATTCGCCGTCCTCCCCCATGCGATCCATGCCCTGGTGGAGGGCGAGCAGGTAGCGCAGCGCCGCGGTGATATCCGTGAGCGTGAGCTGGCGGGCGGTGTTATCTTCCGGCAGGCCCAGCTTCTTGTTGATCTTGTAGCGCCCCACCTTCGCGGTGTCGTACCGCTTGGGGTTGAAGTAGAAGTTATTGAGCAGGGTACGGCCCGCTTCCGCCGTGGGCGGTTCGCCCGGGCGCAGCTTGCGGTAGAGATCCTGCAGGGCTTCTTCCTGGTTGTGGACGGTGTCCTTTTCCAGGGTGTCAATGAGGATGGGGAATTCGGAGAAGGTTTCGCGAATTTCCGATTCCGTCATGCCCAGGGCCTTGAGGAAGACGGTCACGGACTGCTTGCGCTTGCGGTCCACGCGCACGCCCACCGCATCGCGCTTATCGATTTCGAATTCCAGCCAGGCACCGCGGGAGGGAATCACCTTGGTGTTGTAAATGTCCTTATCGGAGGTCTTATCCGCGGTGCGCTCGAAGTACACGCCCGGGGAACGCACCAGCTGGGACACCACCACACGCTCGGTACCGTTCACGATGAAGGTACCGCGGTCCGTCATGAGTGGGAAGTCGCCAATGAAGGTGGTCTGCGACTTGATTTCGCCCGTTTCGTAGTTCTGGAATTCCGCGGTGACGTACAGGGGGGCCGAATAGGTGAGGTCACGTTCGCGGCATTCGAGGATGGAGTACTTCGGTTCCTCGAGATGCGGGGCGGAGAGCACCAGGCCCATGGTTTGCGCGGCATTTTCGATCGGGGAAATTTCTTCGAAGATTTCTTCGAGCCCGGACTGAACGCCGGGGTTTTCCGCGACCCATTTATCCGAGCCGATCAGCCAACCGAAACTATCGGTTTGGAGGCCGAGCAAATTCGGCACTTGCAGTGGTTCATGGATTTTCGCGAAAGATACGCGGTCAACAACCGGCTTGCCGTTATGTGCAGCGAGCGAGTATGTGCGCGAAGCAGCCAAAGTGGATCCTTCCCTGACGAATCTGGCAGAAGGACAATCCAGTCACCCTCACCGAAAACCGCGATATCACGCCGAAAAGCGCTGCGGAGGTGATCAAGGGCATAGGAGTGTCAACGCAAGTTTCTACACTACACGTTTTAACGGCAAGAACCAAGACCCCAGGCCTATGCGAGGGGTCACACATAGGGATACCAGCGCTTGGCGGTGCCGGTATCTCAGCTGAACTTCATCGTCCGAAAGTACTTTCGCACAAGAACGGCGTACATGCAAGTGCGGGCGCGCCGGGGCACCGTTGCGCGGGGTGTTCGCGCAGGTCTGCGGGTGCGTGCGTATGTGGCGCGGCCCGGGCCGGGTGGCGAGCTTGCGTGCGCCGGGGTACCGTTGCGCGGGGCGTTCTAGTAGCACGACGACGCCGCAGCCCCGCGTGGTCACCTCCCCTAGCGCAAGCGTTTTTCGAGGGTCACCTCGGCGCAGTAGCCTTCAAACCCGTGGGCGGTGTACAGCCGGCCGGCCCCGGTGGAGCTATGGGTATCAACGTCTAGGCCAACGGTGGCATACCCGGCCCGCGCCGCATTGGTGATGACACGATCCACGAGTTGGCCGCCCACCCCGCGCCCACGCACGGCTCGCAGCGAGCCGAGGTATTCGATATAGAGCTCGGTGCCGTAGTCATTGGCGAGCGCGTAGCCCACCACCGCGCCGGTTTCTTCGCTGAGCGCCACGACGGAGCAGTCCAGGCGCATGCGCCACCCGGTGAGGAAGGAGTGCCAGGATGCGGCGTCGTAATCGTAACGCCCGTAGTGGTCACGGAAAGCTTCGGCGTGGGCGAGGCGCAGCGGCTCTTCGTCAGCGAGGGTGGGGGCGCGGAAGGTCACGCCATCAATGTGGACGGCGGGGATTTGCGCGGCCGGGCGGCGCATCACTTCGTATTTTCGGGTGAGGCGGTAGCCGAGCTCCCCCAGCGCCGCGTTGGTTTCTTCTGCGTCATCATCGCGCGCTACCTGCACCGACAGCCCGGAGTAGCGGGTTTCGGAGCGTTCGGCGAGCCCGATGGCGAGCTGCTCGCAGCGGCGGAGGAGTTCGGGGAGGTACGTGAGGTCCGGGCAGGCATAGCCAATATAAATATCGAGGTCATCATCTTGGTCGACGTCGCCCATCGTGGACACCGTGGCTCCGGCGAGGAGGTGTTCCCCGCGGTACAGCGCGAGGGTTTCGGTGGCCGGATCGACCTCAGGATTGGCGAGGAAATCGCGCAGATCACGCTCTGTGGCGGAGTGAAGCAGGGAGGGATCCGCGGCGCCCAGCGCAGCCCAGGCCGGGATGTCGCTCGGGGTGAGGGGGCGCCAGCTCAGGGCTTCGCTTGAGCACTGGTTCGGGCTTTGCTTCGGGTTTTGCTCCTGGGGCGATTCGGAGCTGTGATTCGTCGTTGTTTCCTGCGTCATCTTCACGTTCGTCTTCGTTATCATCGTTGAGTTTGTATCCGGGGCGCTTCCGGGGCGTTTCCGGCTCGTTTCCGGGGCGAGCTGCTCTCCGTTCCCGGCCCTGTCTCCGGCTTTGCATCCGCCTATGCGCCGATGCTCACTCGTGCCAGTGTAGCCGGCTACAACCTTCTTGCGTACCTTTGCGACAAAGTGGTACTGGAGAACATCGGGCCTTACAAAGTGGTACTCCACGACAGGAAATCGGGGATTGACTGTAGCTCCAGTACCACTTTGCGATCCAGCAGGGCGCCGGACGGCCCGCATCGCAGAGCCTCACAGCCCGGAAACCAAACAAGCGGATACGCCGGGGCGTATCCGCTTGTGGAGTGGAGCGCGGGCATGAAGCCCGCGCTCCGATGGCTGATTGTTCAGCCGACTAGCCGAGTTTTCGGCGTGCCGTGTTACTTGAGGGTAACGGTGGCGCCGGCGCCCTCGAGGGCTTCCTTGGCCTTTTCGGCGGTGTCCTTGTCCACACCTTCGAGGACGGCCTTGGGAGCCGAGTCCACGAGGTCCTTGGCTTCCTTGAGGCCGAGGGAGGTGAGGGCGCGGACTTCCTTGATGACCGCAACCTTCTTGTCGCCAGCGGCTTCGATAACAACATCGAAGTCGGACTTCTCTTCGGCGGCAGCACCGGCGTCGCCACCGGCAGCGGCCGGAGCGGCAACGGCGGCAACGGGAGCCGCGGCTTCAACGTCGAATTCCTCTTCGAACGCCTTGACGAAATCGTTGAGCTCAACGAGGGTGAGCTCCTTGAAAGCTGCAATGAGCTCTTCGGTCGAGAGCTTAGCCATGATGGCCTTCCTTTCCGCTCTAGCGAGCAGACTCTATCTGATGGGCAGAAGTACCTGCCGTGCAGATCTAACTGGGTGCGCGGCTGGGGGCCGCTCCGCGACGCGTATGCCGAGCCGCGAAAACTCCGAAATATCCGTGATAGTCGCTATTCGATACCCGTGATATTCCGAGGTGGAAGTGGCTACGCAGCCGCTTCCTGCTTGGCGCGCAAGGCGTCGATGGTGCGAACGGCCTTGGTGGCCGGCGCGTTGAGTACGTACGCTGCCTGGTACATGAGCGCCTTGAGAACACCGGCGGACTTGGCCAGCAGGACTTCGCGGGATTCGAGTTCCGCGAGCTGCTTGACGTCGTCTGCGGACAGCTGGGCACCGTCCATCACGCCGCCCTTGAGGATAAGGGCTTCGTTCTCCTTGGCGAAGGTCTTGAGGGCCTTCGCGGCTTCCGGAGCTTCACCGGTAACGAAAGCAACGGCGGTCGGACCCTGGAAGGTCCCCTCCGCTACCTCGACTCCGGCCTGCTTCGCGGCGATATCAAGAAGGGTGTTCTTGGCGACCTTGTAGACAGCTCCACCCTGGAACGACCGGCGCAGATCTTTCATCTGGCCGACCGTCAGGCCACGGTACTCAGTAAACAGCACAGCGGTGGAGTTCTCGAAGAGCTCCTTGAGTTCCGCAATCGCTGCAGACTTATCGGTCCGTGCCATGGGGCCTCCTTCCGGTCTTACCCGCAGGATCGGCAACGAAAAAGCCCCGCGCGGTAAGGCACGGGGCTTGGATGACCTGCCGTGAGCACGGCAACATTCAGCTCTGTTCTTACCTGCGCTGGCCTCGCGGTGCGAGTTTGATCCCGTTGGAACCTGCGGTCTTTGGCATCGGTTAGTCTATCGTTTTCGCGCGGCCACGCCAAGGCCGTTCCGCGTGGCTTGCCTCACGGGCGCGGATAGGTGGCCCTCCGCGAAGATCCACTTCCGGCCCGTGCCCCGCCGGCGGTCCGACACACGCACTGAAGGCGTACATATAGCGTGTGCCGGCCCCGTCCATATAGGTACGACGGCGCAGCTACGCCAGCACCGGCCCGGCGAGCAAACACAGGTACCCCAGCGCCCCGGCCCCCATGAGCACACCGCGCCAGATAGGCCGGTCTGCCAGGTGGGCGATAGCGGCCAGCGCCCCGGCCACATTGGCGATCCCGTAGCGGCGCGGAATGGAACGGAAGTAAAGGCCGCCGTTGATAATTTCCCGCGCCTGGACCACCACGCCCACAATAAGGGGCCCGGTAGCGCCCGATAGACCGAGCACCCGCCCGCGCACCGAGCGCAGCCCCGCCACCAGGGCGAGGAGCGGCCCGGCCAAGAGAATCCCGTAAGCCACCGTGCCCCAGATCTGGGTGGAAGCGGAGATGAGCTCCGGGGAGAAGTGGTACTTAGCCCCGGGATTGGTCAGGCCATAAGGATTGAGAAGGCTGAGAAGGAGGCGCCCGGTACTGGCTTCGCTGACCGGGGAGGTGGAAATCGCGTTGATGGCCGGCACGTAGCCTTCCGGGGTACGGGCGCCCTGGATAGCATCCCAGCCCAGGTAGCAGGCGGCCACCGTAAGCACCTGGGTACCGAGCAGCACCGCGAGGGGGCGCCGCTGCACCCGCCCGAAGCCCACCAGGCCCGGCCAACAAATCGCCAAGGTGACCGGCACCAGAATTGCCAAAATTCCGGTAATAGAAATGACCCGGGAGAGGCAGATAGCCGCGGTTATCAACGCGGGCAGCACCCAGCCGGTTTTCTTACCTACCACGATGCGCGCGCTCAGCCATACCGCGGCCGCGCCGGCCAGCGGGCCCACGGCGTCGTTATGCACCATGGTGGCGCTGGCCGCCACCGAGGGCACCGCCAGGAAGAACAGCGCCGCGGCGAAGGACACCGCCGGACTCAAGCGCCAGGCGCGCAGCGCGGCGTAGAAAAGCCCCACACCGGCGGCTACCAGCACCGCCGAACCCAGGCGGGCGCCCGTGAGGAAGCTCAATCCCGACAGGCCACCCAGGCGCGCGATGGCGCCGTCGACCAAAAAATACAGGGGCGGGTGGAAAGCATTGTAGTTTTCCGCGCGATAGGGCCAATCTGCCGGGGCCACCTGATCCCAGGTATCGCAGGGTGGTGGAGTGATGGCGGTGCCGGCCGGGGCATGGCAAGCCCACGCCTGCCGGGCCTGCGGGGCCATCACATCCCCGGGGGCGGGGACGGTGCCGCTGGATGCCTTGAGGGAGTAGTCCAGGTAGGTCCACTCCCCCACCGGGTTGATGGACGGGTTGTGCGCAAAGGCCCACGCCGCCCACCCTAGGCAGAGCAGCATGAGGAGGCAGGCGAGCAAAGCGTCACGTACACGCGGATGGAAAGTCACGGCTCTAGCCTAAAGCACGGTTACGACAAGAAAAAACGGCGGAACGCGCGCGCCCAAAGCCCGCGGAACGCGCGGGCCCGTCACAGCCAGGTATGCGCGCAGATACGCGAACCGCCGTACATATAACAAAGGGCGGAGACCCCTGAGGATCCCCGCCCTTCGCGTTACGCGTATATCCGCTTAATCGCCAACCGGCCCTTAGGCTTCGGCGCGAGTCTTGGTGGCATCAATCGGGATGCCGGGGCCCATCGTGGTGGACACGGTGGCCTTGAGGATGTAGCGGCCCTTCGAGGAGGAGGGCTTGAGACGCATGATCTCCTCGTAGGCGGCAGCGTAGTTCTCCAGGAGCTGCTGCTCGGTGAAGGAGGTGTTGCCGATGATGAAGGGCAGGTTGGAGTTCTTGTCCACGCGGAATTCGATACGCCCGCCCTTGATATCGCTGACGGCCTTCGCCACGTCCATGGTGACGGTGCCCGTCTTGGGGTTCGGCATGAGGCCGCGGGGGCCGAGCACGCGGCCGAGGCGGCCGACCTTGCCCATCATATCCGGGGTGGCCACAGCCGAATCGAAATCGGTCCAGCCGCCGGCAACGCGTTCAATGAGTTCGTCGCCGCCAACTTCGTCCGCGCCGGCGTCAATAGCCTGCTGGGCACGCTCGCCCTGGGCGAAGACGATCACCCGGGCGGTCTTGCCGGTGCCATTGGGCAGGCTCACGGTACCGCGAACCATCTGATCCGCCTTACGCGGATCCACGCCGAGACGGAACACAACTTCCACGGTTGCGTCAAACTTCGTCACCGACGTTTCCTTCGCGAGGCGCATTGCCTCCACGGGGGTGTAGAGCACACCGGGCGCAATCTTTTCTGCTGCGGCGCGGTATGCCTTCGAGCGCTTTGCCATTTCTGCTTCTCCTTTAGTGCAGGTGTGGTCAACGAGCCTGCGTGGCCCTTCCACGGTTCCACTCGGGAACCTGCGGATGCTAAGAGCGCGGTTGCTCGATGCTCTTAGCTCCGGTTACGTTGTGGTCTCAGATTGCGGTGGAACGACGGCGCTGCCGCCTTCCAGCACGCGCTATTTAGATAGCGTCCGAGGTGATGCCCATGGAGCGGGCGGTGCCGGCGATGATGCGGGCGGCGTTGTCAATGTCATTCGCATTGAGGTCCGGCTCCTTGATCTTCGCGATTTCGCGAAGCTGATCGGCCGTGAGGTGCCCAACCTTCTGGGTGTGCGGAGTGGGCGAACCCTTCTGCACCCCGGCAGCCTTCTTGATGAGCTGCGCCGCCGGCGGGGTCTTGAGAACGAAATCAAATGTGCGGTCTTCGTAGACGGTGATTTCCACCGGGACGATGTTTCCGCGCTGGGATTCGGTCGCGGCGTTGTACGCCTTCGTGAACTCAACAATGTTCACGCCGTGCTGACCGAGAGCCGGACCAACCGGCGGGGCCGGGGTGGCCTGGCCGGCAGGAATCTGTAGCTTAATGAAGCCTGCAACCTTCTTCTTCGGTGCCATATCTGGTCCTTTTCTCATTGAACAGCCGTCGCAATGGCTAGCGACGGCACGCCTATCTATATTACGGGAAAGTGAGCGATGCACAAAGCCCCGCCTGTGTGAGACACACCGCGGAGCTTGTGTTGAATTGCGCGAGATACGAGCCTGCGTTGCCGCCGTGCTCGCGTTTCTGCGCTCTTACGTCTATGCGTGCGCCGGTTTACGGAAGTACGACGACGCCGCAGCTGCCACGTGGAACTTAGTCTTCCTTGCGCACCTGGGCGAAGGAGAGCTCCACCGGGGTTTCCTGACCGACGAGCGTCATCATCACGGTGAGGCGCTGGTTTTCCGCGTCGATTTCCGAGACGGTGGCCGGCATTCCGGCCCACGGTTCGGCGGTGAGGGTGACCGGATCGCCCACTTCGAAGGGAGCGATGGTTTCCGGAGTGGCGCCGGTGGGCAGACCCGCGGCGCGTGCCTCATCTGCCGCGGCGGCTTCCACCACCGGGGTCAGCATGGTGACAACCTCATCAAAGGTGAGGGCCACCGGGGTACGGCCATTGCCTACGAAACCGGTCACGCCATTGGTGGATTGCACCACGCGCCAGGAATCATCGGTGAGGTTCATGCGAATGAGCACGTATCCGGGCATGCGCACCCGCGATACCAGCTTGCGCTGCCCGCGGCGCACTTCGAAGACTTCTTCCATGGGGACTTCGATCTGGAAGATGTAGTCCTCCATGTTCATGGAGACAAGGCGGACTTCCAAGTCCTGCTTGACGCGCTTTTCGTAACCGGAGTACGTGTGGAGAACGTACCAGCGGCCTTCCAGGCCCTTGAGCTTGGCCCGCACCTCTTCTTCGGTGACGATGCCGTCCTTCTTCTTGCCCTTCTTGGAGGAAGCCGGAGCGGTTTCCTCACCGGGCGCAGCATCCGCGGTTTCTTCCGCGGCTACGCTTTCCGGGGTGGTGGTATCGGTGAGGGAATCCGCGCTGGGAGCAGCCTCCTCAGCGGGCGCGCTTGCACCCGGTTCCATAAAAAGATCGTCGTGCGCGGTATTGTTCTCAGACACGCTGTTCCCTCACTGTTCTTGGGGCCGGCCCTGGTTCTGGACCTACCCGAAGATCCAGACGGTGGCGCGACCGAAAATAAGATCGAAGATTCCGATAAAGACCATCACGGCGAGGATGAAGAGCACCACCGTGGTGAACAGCTGCCCCAGTTCCTCCCGGG
The DNA here is from genome assembly GCF_030216305.1 of Actinotignum timonense. GTDB lineage: Bacteria > Actinomycetota > Actinomycetes > Actinomycetales > Actinomycetaceae > Actinotignum > Actinotignum timonense_A. Next base: position 90,756 of record NZ_JASOKT010000004.1, read on the forward strand.
AGGGGCGCTGGACGCGCTTCAATTCACCGAAGATTTCGTGGAAGAACTGCGCGAGCCGGGCAAAGAAGCCCTTCTTCTCCGCAGCGCCCTTGGAGGACTTGGATGCTGCAACTTCCTTCACAGTGCGTCCTTTTCCTCGTCGTAACAATGCCCCGTCAGTATTGGCGGGGCAGGAGCAGGGTAGGAGGGACTCGAACCCCCAACCGCCGGTTTTGGAGACCGATGCGCTACCAATTGCGCCACTACCCTAGGTTGGCAACTCCACCATTATGCCTGAAACCGGGGTGCTCCGCGAGCTCCGGCCGCCAGGTGGACGTTGGAGTATCACGACCGCGAGGCCGTCATACCCGGAATAGCATAGTCGATAACGCCCCGGCCGTCCACTTCCGCACCTTCCCTTGGAGAAAGGTCACAGCCTCGGCCGGGACAGTGTTTAATGGGAGGGTGAGTACTACACCGAGCCCCCATACCCCGCGCCGCGTTTCCGCGCGCCTGGAAGCCCTTGCTCCCTCCGCCACCCTCGCGGTGGATGCCCGCCAGCGTGAACTGCGGGCCGCCGGCCGCCCCATTATTTCCTTCGGGGCCGGGGAACCGGATTTCCCCACCCCGGATCATATTGTTGCCGCCGCGGCTGCCGCCACCGGCGATATCCGTAATCACAAATACTCCGATCCCAACGGCTTGCCGGAGCTGCGCGAGGCGATTTGCGCCAAAGTCGCTTTCGATGCCGGGGTGCGGATTGACCCGAGCTGCGTCGTCGTTACTAATGGCGCGAAACAGGCCAATTTCGAAGCGTGGGCGGCGCTCATCGACCCGGGCGATAATGTGCTCCTCCCCTCCCCCTACTGGGTGACCTACCCGGAAGTCATTAAGCTCTTCGGCGGTACCGTCACCGAGGTGTACGCGCCCCCGGCGCAGGGCTTCAAGGTGAGCGTGGAGCAGCTTGAGGCCGCCCGCACCGAGAAAACGAAGGCGCTGCTGCTGTGCTCGCCCACCAATCCGACCGGCGCGGTCTACAGCGCCGCGGAAGTGCGCGCTATCGGCGCTTGGGCCCTTGAGCACGGGATTTGGCTGGTGGTCGATGAAATTTACGAACACCTCACCTACGACGGCGTGCGCACCGCCTACCCGCTGGCCGAAGTGCCCGAGCTGGCCCAGCAAGCCCTGGTGATCGGCGGGGTTTCGAAGTCCTTCGCGATGACGGGTTGGCGGGTTGGGTGGCTCTACGGCCCGGCGGATGTGATGGCCGCGGTCAAGCGGGTGCATTCGCATCTGACCGGGAACGTCAATAACGTGGCGCAGCGGGCCACCATCGCCGCGCTCACCGGCCCGCGCGACCGCATCGAGGAAATGCGCGAGGGCTTCGCGCGCCGCCGCGGCCGCATCGTGAGCGAACTGGCCAGTATTGACGGGGTGGAGGTCGCGCCCCCGGATGGCGCCTTCTATGTTTTTGCCGACGTCGCAGGCCTGCTGGGCGGGGCGGGCCCCCGCCGCGCCACGAGCTCCCTGGAGCTGGCCGATCAGCTCCTGAGTGATATTAATGTGGCCGCGGTGCCCGGGGAAGCCTTCGGGGTGGGCGGCTTCCTGCGCTTCTCCTACGCGCTTTCCGATGCGGAGCTAGCCGAGGGCATGGCGCGGCTGCGCGATTACTTCGCCTAGCAGCCGGAGAGCTGCCTAGCCGGCCGGCTGTGCTCCGCATGGTCAATCCGGCACGTTTCCAACACCTGTGGGCCGCGACGTTTCCGCCGCGGCCCACAGTGCTTGACCCGTTATTCAGGCAGCTGAGCGCCAGTATTGACCGCCGGTGCGCAGTGCCGTGTTTATCGTGCCGGCGTACAGTGCCGGCACCTAGCGCCAGTACTTAGCGCCGCACCGCCGGGGTATCGGTGCCGTTACCGTCCCAGTCACCAACGAAGAGCTCGTCGGCCACGCATCCGTAGTGGAGCGTGAGATCGGCCGGGCCGGCGTTGAGGGAGTTCTTCACGAGCAGCGCGTTGCCGCGGCGCACCGCGAAGGTATCCGTGCCGTTACCGTCGAAATCTCCGGTGAAGACTTCGTCCGCGGCCTTGCCGTAGGAGAACTGGGTATCGGCGTTACCCGAGACAATGGCGTTCTTGACGAAGATGACATTGCCGCGGCGTACCGCGAAGGTGTCCTTGTCATCGCCATCCCAGTCACCGACCAGCGGGGTATCTCCGTAGCGGCCGTAGCTGATGACCTCATCCGCGTCCCCGCTCTTGAGGGAGTTCGCCACGTAGAAGGTGTTGCCGCGCTGAACCGCGAAGGTGTCCTTACCGTCGCCATCCCAGTCACCCACGAGCACGGTGTCACCGGCCTTACCGTAGGAGAATTCGATGGGGGCCTTGCCGCCCGCGAGGGTATCGGAGACGTAGAAGGTGTTTCCGCGGCGCACCGCGAAGCTATCCTTGCCATCCCCGTTCCAGTCGCCTACGAGCACATCGTCGCCGGCGCGCCCGAAGCTGAAGACCGCCTGGGCCACGGTGGCGGTCCAGTTATTGGATACGTAGAAGGTGTTGCCGTTATCGGACGGCTCGGCTGGAACGGTGGGATCACCGCTCGGGTCCGTACCCGGTTCCGGAGTCGGATTCACGCTCGGATCCACGCTGGGCTCCGGCTTCGGCTCCGGCTTGGCACCTTCCTTGACGAACTGATTGACAACCGGCTGCGATTCCTTATCCAGGCCGAGCGCATTCGCTACGGTGTAGTGCAGGTCGGTCTGGTCGGTACGCCCGATTACGTTTTCCGCACCCGGGCCCGAGGCCGCGATACGCAGCTGGGCACCGGTGTGGCCCTGGCCGCCGCGCGCCACCTCATTGGAGGCCGCGGTGTTATAGGACATCTGCATGTAGTCGCCATCAACCGTCTTGAGGATGGTGTTCACACCGGAGGTCGTGCTTCCCGCACCCACGATCTGCGAGGTGTGGGCATGATCGGCGGTCACGAGGATAAGAGTGGGTTCACCATTCTCTTTGGCCCAGCGCTGCGCTACCGCAACTGCCTGGTCCAAATCGTCCAGTTCGCCAATCTGACCGCAGGCATCCGCCCCGTGATCAGCCTTATCAATCGAGGCGGCTTCCACCTGGAGGAAGAATCCGGCGTCGTTCTTGAGCAGATCCATGGACTTCTGGGTCATGGCCGCCAGGGTGGGAACATCGGCGGTCCGGGCTTCGTTAATCGTGCAGGTTTCGTAGGTTGTCGGCTTGCCCGGGGTGGGCACCGACTCGTTGAACATGCGCGGCATATTGCCCGGGGTGAAGAGGCCGAGGACCGGCTTATCCTGGTTGGCTTCGGTCAGGGCAGCCATCTGCTCCGCCGTCGTCACAATCTGGAAGTCATTATCGCGCGCGTTTTCCAGCACGGATTTACCGGCCGTCCACCGCGTCGTCTCACCCCAGGTACCGGACACCTGGACTTCGGCATCGAAGTACTTCGCGCCGCCACCCATCGTCACGTCCGCACGGGTATCCACGAGCTGTTCGGAAATCGAACCCATCCCGCCGTTTTCACGCAGATCGGAACCCTTGGCGGGCTTTGCGTTCCCGGAGGGCGCGTAATGCGAGCGGCTGGTCACGTGAGCACCCATAACCGCCGGGGTGGCATCCTGCACTTCCGAGGTGGTGATATTACCGGTCTTGAGCCCGGCCCGCTTCGCCTTCTCCAGGAGGTTCTCCTGGGGCTTCTGGGCCAGGTCCACGCCGATAGCGCCGTTGTACGTCTTGGTGCCGGTGGCCCAGGCGGTACCCGAAGCGGCCGAATCGGTCACGTAGTTGATGGCGCCGTCGCGATCAATGGAGAAGTGGGTGTAGGACCCGGTGTAGTCGAGGTTATCGATACCGGGCAGGCGCCCGTTCGCCCCGTAAAGGTAGTTGCGGGCGGAGGTGATTTCCGAATCGCCCATCCCGTCACCGATGAAGAGCACCACGTTCTTAGCCTTGGCATCCGAGCGCTGCTCGCCGTCCTTGCCGTACTGGGCGAAATCACCGGGGGCCGGCACGGTCACCTTGCCGTTTTCGTCCACGGCGATGGCCATCTTGGCCCCGCCGGCTACCGGCTTGGCCAGATTGGCATCGCTGGCGGCGGTGGAGGCTTCGGCGTTGAGCGAGAGTGCGTTACCGATGGTGTAGAAAAGATCGGTCTGGTCGGTTTGACCCAGCACATTTTCTTCACCGGGGCCGTAAGCAGCCACGCGCAGCTGCGCGCCGGTGTGCTGCTGGGAACCGGCATTCGTGCCATCCTCGGCGACCTTCGTGGTGCCGTAAAGGATGGACATGGGCGAACCATCGGCGGTGGTCAGGCGGGTCACGGGGCCCACGTGGTCGTCGCCGTCGGACACAATCTGCGCGGTATGCGAGTGATCCGCGGTCACGATAACGAGGGTCTGCCCGTCCTTCTTCGCGAAGTCCAGGGCAACCTTGGTGGCCTGGTCGAGGCGGTCAGTTTCCCCGATCTGCCCGCAGGCATCCGAAGCGTGATCGCGCTTGTCAATGGAGGCGGATTCAACCTGGAGGAAGAAGCCCTTCTCCGCGCTCGGGTCATCGAGAAGTTCAATGGCCTTGCGGGTCATATCCACGAGTTCAGGCTCGGTGCCAATATCTTGCTTTTCGCAGGTGAGCGGATCAGCCTTCGCCCCGCCGACCTTCGCCTGGGAGGACTTGTAGGCCGTGGTCATATTCGAGGGCGCAAACAGCCCGAGAACCGGAGAATCCTGGTTCGCCTTGGTGATTCCCGCGAGTTCATCGGCGGTGGTCACCACTTGGAAATCATTCGCGCGGGCATTGTCCAGAACCGACTTATTGGCTTCCCACTGGGTGTTGTACTTGGCCGCACCCTCGAGGAAGGGGTTGGTGTTCCCGGAGGCGGTGGTCACCATGGCGTCGAAGTACTTCGCGCCGCCGCCCAGGGTCACGTCCGCGCGGGTGTCCACAATCTGCTCCGAGATGGAGCCGAGCCCGCCGTTTTCACGCAGGTCCGCGCCCTTGGCCGGCTTCGAGTTACCGGAGGGAGCGTAGTAGCTGCGGCTGGTGGAATGCGCACCCATCACGGCCGGGGTGGCGTCCTGAATATCGGAGGTGGTCACGTTGCCGGTACGCATCCCGGCGTTCTTGGCCTGCTCGATGAGGTTCTGCACCGGCTTGCCGGCCAAATCCACGCCGATGGCTCCGTTGTACGTCTTCGTACAGGTGGCCCAGGCGGTTCCCGAGGCGGCCGAATCAGTCACGTAATTGAAAGCACCATCCTTGTAGAGGGAATGGTGCGTGTACATACCTTCGGAGGTGAGTTCGTCAATACCTTCGAAACGCCCCGAGGCGCCCTTGAGGTAGTTGCGGGCCGCGGTGATTTCCGACTGGCCCATGCCATCACCAATAATGAGGATGACGTTGCGGGCCTTGGCGTTGGAACGCCCCTGACCCGCCTTACCGAATTGCGCGCAATCGCCGGGTTTGGGCGGAATAACGTTGCCTTGCGAATCAAAAATAACGCAGTTTTCCGGCCCGTTCGCGGTGCGGTAGGTGGTATTTTCCGCCGAAGCGGCACCTCCCGCGAGCGCCGAGAAGCCGACGGCGGCCACAGCTGCTGCTGCCACCGCGCGCCGGGCAGTGAAATGTGAGGATCCCATTGTCCTTTTATCCCTTCTAACAGAACGTGGGCCCTCTAAGGTTCACTTAACTCATTTACCGGAAAGCAAGCACAATGTAACGAGCGGGTGAACAGTATTGTTTGTGCGTGGTGGTTGCGGCACTGTCAGGTGACGAAAATTCCGGGGTTTTAACGACGACGCCGCTCGCCGGGCAGCGGGTGTATCGGGAGCGCAGCTAGCCCCGCGGGTAGGCATTTCCTCCATATCCGGCCAGGTAGCGCGCCCGGGAGAGCCAGTATTCAGCTTCGCGCAGCCGCCCGAGGGCATCGTGTTCCCAGCGGGTGCCGTCGGTGCGGGCGGCCCCGGCAACGAGGGAGAGCGTGACCCCGGCTGCCCGCGCGTACACGGGCGCGGCAGGTAAACGCTGTTCCAGCAAGGCGCACCACTGGCCCAGGATGGAACGCAGGTGCGGGTAGGCGGCCGGGGCCAGGTGGGGCAGCACGCTCATATGCCCGAGCAGGCAAGCCCAGTCATCGGCGCGGTAGCCCGGGCCGAGGGAATCCACGTCAATAACGCCGGCCATCCAGCCGGTGGGGCTTCCCGCCGCGCGCCCCGTTGGCGTGGGCACGTCTACGGCAGTCCCCATTGGCGCGGGCGCGCCTACCGCCGGCCCGCGCTGCACGAAAATATTGGCTTCGTAAAAATCGCCGTGCACGGGCACGATGGGCCCGGGATCGAGGCTGGCCATCATCTCCGTGACTCCGCTGGCCACCGCGTGGGCGCGAGCCGCGATACCGGGGAGGGCTACCGCGGCGGCGTGCGCGTAGTGGCCCACCCGATCCGCCCAGGCAGGCCGGTGGGTGAGGTGGATGGCCGCGGCCGGCAGGCTTTCTTGCAGATTCCACAGGGTGTCGAAAAGCGCGACGCTCTGCTCCCCCAGCCCTCGGGCCAGCCAATTGGCCAGCGGCTCGCCCGGGAGGGTGGAAATAAGAACGAGGCCGCTCGAATCTTCGCGCACCACCCGCGGGGCGAGCACCCCGGCCTCCCCTAGCATGCGATGGCGTTTGGCCAGGGACTGCGCGGCCGGTGGGCGCAGCACTTTCGCGAAAGCACTTCCGCCGCCCGCGGTGGTGACTTTGACGACGGCACGCCTGGTGGGCCGGTAGCTTTTGAGCTCCACCGCTACTTTTTCTCCCAGGAATGCCGACATTCGGCTCGGGGTAACGGCCAGCGGGAGCGCGGGAAGCTCGGGATCATGGGGGTATTCCCAGACCCACACGGCAGTATCGCGGTGGGTGAGGCGCACGAGGCTCGGGGTGAAAGTTTGGGAGAGCTGCGCGGTGGAGGCGCACACGTATTTTTCGCGCGCTTGGCCGGTGGGGCGCCCGCCTTCCCCGCGGGCGCGCGCGGTCACGGTGTAGCTCACGGTCACGCCGGCCCCGGGGCGGTGATTGACGCGGTGGACCGCCCAGGAGATGAGCTGCCAAGCGGGAAGCGCGGTGGCGAGCATCGACCCGGCGTCCGGGCCGGTCAGCAACGCTAAATCAGCGCTTTCCGAAGATGCAGCCATAGAACAATAGTGCCGCATCCACCCCGGTGGCACAATGCGGGCGCGCGCCACGCTGCGGGTGCCCGCACCTCACGCGTGCCGCCGGCGTGGGAAGATGGAGTGGTGCGTGACCTTGCTGCCCTTCCCAAAGCCCATGTGCATCTGCACTTCACCGGTTCGCTGAGCGTGCCCAGTCTCGTGGATATGGCCCGCCACGCCGGGGTGCGCCTGCCCGAGAACCTCACCGATAACGTGGCGATGCAGGTGCCCGCGGACCAGCGCGGCTGGTTCCGATTCCAACGTGCCTACGATGCCGCGCGCGCCGTCGTTCGATCTGAAGAAGCAATGCGGCGGATCGTACGCGAAGCGGCTCGGGCCGACCGGGCGGAAGGATCGCGGCGCCTGGAAATTCAAATCGACCCGACCTCCTACGCCCCTTACGTCGGCGGTATCACCCCGGCCCTCGAAATTGTTCTCGACGAGGCGAAAGCGGCCACCCGGGATACCGGTGTGGAGGTGGGTGTTATTGTGGCGGCCTCGCGCACCCGCCACCCGCTCGATGCGCGCACCCTGGCCCGTCTGGCCGCCCGCTACGCCGGGGATGCTCCCGGCGAGGTAGTGGGTTTCGGGCTTTCCAATGATGAGCGGCGCGGGCACACCGCGGAATTCGAGGCAGCTTTCCGCATCGCCAGGCGGGCCGGCCTGCGTTCGGTTCCCCACGGCGGGGAGCTGCTCGGCCCCGAGCATTTGCGCGAGGTCATCACGCACCTGAATCCGGACCGGCTCGGCCACGGGGTGCGGGCCGCCGAGGATCGCGCCCTCATCGATGAGATTGTGGAGCGCGGGATCGCGCTGGAGGTATGCCCCGCCTCGAATGTGTCGCTCGGGGTATTCCGCGAAAATGACGATGTTCCCCTGCGTACCCTTTTCGACGCCGGGGCAATCATCGCCCTGGGTGCCGATGACCCGCTGCTCTTCCTGGCCCGCCTCAATGACCAGTATGAGATTGCGCGCCGGCAGGGCTTCTCCGATGCGGAGCTGGCCGAATTAGCCCGCCGTTCCATCCGCGCTTCCTTCGCCTCCGCTTCCTCCAAACGGGCCTGGCTCGCGGAGGTTGATGCCTGGCTGGCAGAAGAGGACTAGGCTTCCAGGCCGCCGAGCACCACCGGCTCGGGATGGAGCACCACCCCGAAGGCTTCTTTCACACCGGCCTGGATTTCCCGGGCGAGCGCGCGCAGCTGAGAACCGGTGGCTCCCCCGGCATTGGTGAGCGCTAGGGTGTGCTTGGAGGAGAGCCGCGCCGGGCCGTGCCCGTAGCCCCGGGTGAACCCGGCATGCTCAATCAACCAGGCGGCTGAGGTCTTGACTAGCCCGTCTACTACGGGAACACCGCCGCTCAGAGTTGCGTGTGCGGCGTCGTGCACCTCGTAACGCGGGGCGTCTTCCGGCAGCCGCTGCGCCTGCGCGGTGGTGAGCACCGGGTTGGTGAAGAAAGAACCGCACGAATACGTATCGCGGTCGGCATTATTGAGGACCATGCCTTTGCTACCGCGCAGCTCCAGTACCGCCTCTCGCACCGTTTCCGAAGGCACCCGCGCCCCGAGCTCCACCCCGAGGTGGCGGGCCAGCTGCGCGTAGCCGATGGGATCGGACACATTGGATAGCTTGGTTTGGAAAGTCACCTCAAGGACGATATACCGCGGGCTCGGCCCGTATTCCCCGATGGTTTCCTTGAGGATTGAGGTGCGGTAGCCCAGGCGCATATCCGCGAGGAACAGCGTGCGGATGCGTTCTTCGCGCCGGTCATAAACCTTGAGACGCGCGAGGGTCGCGGCGACTTCCTGCCCGTAGGCCCCGATATTTTGCACCGGGGCCGCGCCAACCGTTCCCGGAATCCCGGAGAGCGCTTCAAAACCGCCCCAGTCCTGGGAAATCGCGTGGACCACGAGGTCATCCCACGGGGTTCCCGGCAGCGCGGAAAAATTCGCGCCTTCGCAGCTGCCCAGCGAATCCAACACGATCCCGGAGCGCATATCGCGCAGCACAATCCCGTCAAAATGGCTATCCGCGGGCAGGATATTCGAGCCGCCCCCAATAACGAGGAGCGGGGTGCCGGCCGCGTCCGCCCGGCGTACGGTATCCACCACCTCGGTTTCGGTGGTGGCTTCCACGAGTTCGGTGAAGGTTCCGCCCACGCCGATGGTGGTGAGTTCGGCGAGGGTGGTAGCTCCGCTGCGGGCCCGGGTGGAGAGCACCGGCGCGCTCACGTGATGCGGTTCGGGTGGTTCGGGAAGAGTACAGCTCATTGTTCTAGCCTACGGCTTTCACGGCGACGGCGCATGCGCTGCGCGCGCGATTGGTACGACGGCGCAGCTTCAGCCCGAGCGCGATTGGTACGACGGCGCAGCTGGAGCCACCAGATACGCAAAAAGGGAAGCCCGTTCAGGCTTCCCTTGAGCTGTGCATCCCGGCCGGGGTTCATCCCGGGTGGGATACCGTCACGCTACCGCGCTATTAGCGGGTTTCGCGATGGTTCGTGGAGGCATTGCACCGCGAGCAGTACTTCTTCAGCTGCAGACGATCCGGATCGTTGCGGCGGTTCTTCTTCGTGATGTAATTACGTTCCTTGCACACCTCGCAGGCGAGGGTGATCTTGGGACGCACGTCAGCAGACTTGCTAGCCATTCCTTTTTCTCCTCAAGGTTGTGCCCTACTGGTAGTCAGTAGCGGGGGCGGGGATTGAACCCGCGACCTCACGATTATGAGTCGTGCGCTCTGACCATCTGAGCTACCCCGCCTCATGTCACCGCATGAGGCGGCAACGGAGCCCCGAAAGAGAATCGAACTCTTGACCTTCTCCTTACCATGGAGACGCTCTGCCGACTGAGCTATCGGGGCGATGCCGATTTCGCAACGAGTACCAAGCTTACTCGATTCACGCTGAAAAACCAACAATGCGAGAAATGTGAAACAGATCAACCATTTCGACATTTCGTGGCGGGTGTAGGATTCGAACCTACGAAGCGTAACGCATCTGATTTACAGTCAGGTCCCTTTGGCCGCTCGGGAAACCCGCCAATATAACTTCCGAAGAAGTGTTTTTCACCCCGCGGAAGAAAGGCTTCGTGGCCGCCCTTCCGTAAGGCACCAGATGAGATTACCCAGGGAGGAAAGTTACTGTCAACTTTTGAGGCGGGAACGTGGCCACCACCACTCCCCCGGCTGCCCGGCGAGCGCGCCGACCGCTAGCTGCGCCGTCGTACCTACGCGTGCAAGGGTGCGTACGCACGTGCCGGAGCGCGCATACACACGCTTACGCGCACGCACGCGCACTACCGCGCACGTACGCAATGCAATAGCGCGCCCATGCGCCGCAACCGAACTTAGGGCAGGCGGTGAATCCATTCGGGCGTGGAGAATTTCGCCTCGTAGCGTTCCTGGGCCACGCGCAGGTCCTCCGCGGTGATCTGCCCCTGGCTCGCGCCGTATTTCTGGGTGAATACGTCCTTGAATACCTCGATAATGGCGTCGCGTTCCATCCCGGTCTGGCTCTTCATCGGGTCCACGCGCTTGTTCGCGGAGCGGTGCCCGCGGTTCTTTTTGCCCGCGCTGCCCATATTGAGCACGTCCATCATTTTGTCCGCGTCGATGTCATAAGCGAGGGTGACGTGATGAACCATATAGCCGGTCGCGAAATGCTTCTGGGCCGCGCCGCCGATTTTGCCGCGGTCGGAGGCGATGTCATTGAGGGGAACGTAGTGGGCTTTCACCCCCACCCGCGCGAGGGCTTCGATCACCCAGGCATCCAGGAAGGGATAGGACTCCAGGAAGGACATCCCGTCCACGAGCGCGGTGGGCACTACCAGCGAATACGTGATGCAATTGCCCGGCTCCATGAACATGGTGCCCCCGCCGGTAATGCGCCGGCCCACGGTGATCCCGTGGCGATCCACCCCGTCCTGGTTGATCTCATTGGAATAGGACTGGTAGGAGCCCATGACCACGAGCGGGCGGTCCCATTCCCAGATACGCAAGAAAGGCTTGTGTTCCCCGCGGGCCACCGCTTCGGGGAGGGTCTCATCCATGGTCATATTGAGAACCGGGTGGATAACCGGGGTGTGAAGGACCTCGAAATCGATATCTTCCCAGGCCAGGGCATGGCCGACGGCGCGGCGCACCGCCACGGCAACCCCGCGCGGGCTCAGCCCGAAGAGGTTATCGGTGGGGAGCACCGCCGCTTCCACCGCCTGGGCAATATCCTCCGCGGAAGCATCCGCGCTCAGCCCCTCGATGGCATCGGTGATGCGCCACAGCGCGCTATCCGGTTCGATGAAGAAATCACCAGAGAGGCGAACATTCGCGAGTTTGTTATCGACCACGTCCAGGTCAACAATGGCCATTTTCTGGCCGAGTTCCTTGTATTCGCCGTGCATAAGCGTTCTTCTTTCTGTCGCGGAAGGTGAGGGATGAGCGGATGGTTAGAGAAGTGCGCCGTCGTGCGACTCCCCGCGGGAAATCGCGGTCATCGTGTCACGATTGACCACCTTGACGCGGGCGCGGCCCTGCTGGGCGCCGAGGTTTTCCTCGAAAGCTTCCAGGAGTTCCCAGCCTTCCCAAGTGGTCCATTTCACGCCGCGTTCGGTGAGGAGGTCGAGGAGCCCGCGCCCGCCCGAGCCGTCCCCGGTGGCGCGCGCGATGCCGGCTTGAGCGTCGGCAACGAGGTGGCGGATGGTTTGGCGCGCATCGGATTTCGTGGAGCCGATCAGGCCCACGGGACCGCGTTTGATCCAGCCGGTCACGTAGTAGCCGGGGATAGCCTCCCCCGTATCGGTGACGATACGGCCTTCCTCATTCGGGATAACCCGGTGGATGGGATCCCAGGGAAGTCCGTCCAGCGGTTCGGAGGCGTAGCCGATAGCGCTATAGACGGCCTCCACCGGGTAATCGACGGTTTCGCCGGTGCCGGTCACGGTACCATCCCCCTGGAGCTGGGTACGTTCCATGCGGATGCCGGTCACGTGATCCGTGCCGAGGATCTCCACCGGGGCCTGCATGAGGTGGATATGGATCCGGCGCGGGGCGGTCATTTCTTCCGGGTCGTTGAAGACCCAATCTGTGAGAAGATCCACCACCTGACGGGTCATCTTCGAGGAATCGAGGGCTTCTTGGGAGCCGGCATCATATTGGAAATCTTCGGGGTAGACCTGGATATCCACCCCGGCCACTTCGCTCAATTCTCGCAGCTCAAGCGGGGTGAACTTTACCTGGGCCGGGCCGCGCCGCCCAAAGATATGCACGTGTTCGACGGGGTTGGCGCGCAGCCCGCGCTCCACATTCTCCGGAATATCGGTGTGGGCGCGCAGGTCATCGGCGGAACGCACGAGGATACGGGAAATATCGAGGGCCACATTCCCCACCCCGATAACCGCGACGTTGCGGGCGTTCAGGGGCCAGGTGCGCGGCACATCCGGGTGGCCGTCGTACCAGGAAACGAAATCCGCGGCCCCGTAGACTTCCGGAAGATCGGCGCCCGGGATGGTGAGAGGTACGGATTGATCGGCGCCGGTGGCGACGACGACGGCATCGTAAAACTCGTGAATTTCGGACATGTGAACGTCTTCCCCGATTTTCACATTCCCGAGGAAGCGGATATCGCCGCGTTTGAGGATGGCGTGGAGGGCTTTGATAATCGAGCCGATGCGCGGGTGGTCAGGCGCAACCCCGTAGCGGACCAGGCCGTAGGGAGTGGGCAGCTTATCGAAAAGGTCAATGCTGACCGGGATATCGGATTTGCTGAGGATATCCGAGGCGTAAATCCCGGCCGGTCCCGCGCCGATCACCGCTACCCGATAGGTGCGTTCCGGGGTGGCTTGCTCGGGGGCGGGGGATGCATGTGTCACGGCTAACTCTCCTTCTGCGTTCACCTCCCCTATCTTAGCGAGCCGTGCGCACGGCGGGCAGGGTGGTACTGGGGAACATCGAGCCACACAGAGTGGTACTGCACGACAGAAAATCGGGGATTGGCTGTAGCTCCAGTACCACTTTGTTATCCGACCCGGTCTCTCTCCTCCTCAGAGTGCGCATTTCGAACCGTCAACCCCGTCAAGTGCGCGTAAGGAACATGAAACCGGGTGAAAACGGTGCTCTTATGCGCACTTTGTTTTCGGAGGCGGCTGCGCATGGTCAGTTACGATCTGGGAAATAGGGCGAGGGGCCGAGCACAGGGCGAGGGACCGGGCATGATGCTCGGTCCCTCGCCTTGGTGTGTATTCGTGGCTTCGGCCCGTTTGGAATTCCGCTGCTAGCCCGCTACTCAGCGCGGGAGGCGCGGCGCGGGCCACACCCGGGTGCGGTCTTTAGTGCACCGTGGTGTCGAGACGAATAATCCCGTAGGTCCAGCCGTGGCGCAGGTAGACCGCGCACGGTTGCTTCGTTTCTTCGTCGATGAAGAGGTAGAAGGGGTGGCCCACCATTTCCATTTCGTAGAGAGCCTGGTCCACGGACATGGGATTGGCTTCGTAGAGCTTATCGCGCACCACAACCGGGGAATCCCCCAGCTGGGTTTCTACCGCTTCCCCGGTAGTTTCGGGGCGGGTGGGATGCGCTGCTTCCACCTCGACTTCGGGCGCGGGCTCTGCCTGGGCTTCGGCCGCGAGGTCCTCCGCGGTGAGCGTGAGCGGTTCGCCCACCTTCTCAACCACGCGCCGATGGGACTTGCGGCGATCACGCGAGCGGCGCAGCCGCTCAAAAAGCTTTCCGGATGCTAGATCGAGGGCGCTGTACTGATCAGCGGCTGAGGCCTCAGCCCGGATAACCGGGCCCTTATCAATAACCGTGATTTCGATAACTTTCGAGTTATCCGCTTGGGCGGGGTTCTTTTCCTTCGACACCTCTACCTCAACGCGCTGAGCGCGCGGAGCGAACTGTTCCACCTTCGCGATTTTTTCTTCAATGTGATTGCGGAAACGGTCCGAAACTTCAGTGTTCCTACCCTTGACGATAATCTCCACGGTGTCCTCCTTGGGATGTAGTGGCGGGCGCACGGCCCGCTGAAAAAAATGCCCGCTTCTCACGCGGATAAGAGAGGCACCACCCCCTATCCTGGGTCACCCGGCACGCATGCGGCTCAACGTTCACCATTGCTCGTTTCGCCCGCTCGCGCGGCCGGCACCGTTATTTCTTGGCATTAAGTGTAGTTCAGTTCACAACATTCTGAAAGGGCTGGAGCAGCGATAACGCTGTGCGCGAGTTCGCTGGACGCGGATCCGGAGCGAGGGCTAGGACCAATGCCGCAACCACCTGCCCACCCACCTGCGCGATGGCTCGGGCACACCCGGCCAGGGTAGATCCGGTGGTGAGCACATCGTCAATAAGAATGACCCGCCCGGGAATGGTGATGCCCGGGCTCAGCCGAATCCCGCGGCCTTTCGCAGCCCGCTCCCGCTGACCGGCAAGGTGGCGCTGCCCGGCCCGGGCCCGCTTTTCTTCCGCCGCGTGTTTTGCGCGGGCCAGGAGCCGCGCCGGAAGCGCGCCGAGTGCCCCGCCGCCAGTTCCTTCACCGCGCAGGATGCCGCCGAGTAGCCCACTACTAGCGCTTTCCCCGCTGATGAGCACCGGTGCGGCCTGCGCATCTACTCCCCCGGCAACCAGCCCCCGCGCGGCGGCCTGCGCCAGGTGCCCGGCAACGAAACGCCCGGCCCGATGGCGAGCCGCGCCCGAGGGCGCGGGAATAACGCTGAGCGCCGTGCCCTCCCAGAGCGGAGCGAGCTGCCGGCAGCGCTGCGCAAAAAGAGTGGCGAAGCGGGAGGTGAGTGCGGCGTCGTTCCCGTGTTTCCAGGTGAGGAGTGCTTGCCGGCGTACCCCGACGTATTCCCCCAGGGCGAAAACCGGGAAGAGGGCTTCTTCATCGCCGTTGGGGAGAACTTGCATGAGGGCGGGGGCGCGGCCTTCCCCGCCGCGCCAGCTGCCGGCTACCGCGCGGGTGCAGGCCGGGCACAGGGTGGCATCCCAGACCCCGCATCCGGCGCACCAGCGCGGGAAGATGAGGTCGCCCAGGGCACCGGCCCAGGAGCGCAGCGCGCCGGTAACGCCACCGCAATGTGCGAGCAGGGCGCGGGGTGGCGAGGGCGGCGTCGTACCAATAAACATGGCTCCAGCGTGCCGCACGTGCTCCGAAAACGCAGCCACCCGTAAACGGCCTGTGGATACGCGCGACGTTTGGGAACTTGTGGACAGTTCCGCGACAAGCGCAGCTACCCGAGAAACCCAGCCCCGCGACAAGCGCAGCTGCCCGAAAACCCAGCTACCCCGGCAGCACAATATCCGTGACGCCGGTGGCAACCGGGCGCCACGCCCCGCCGTCGCGAGTGGCAACCACCTGCTGGTCGGTGAGGACCACGATGGATTGTTCCCCGCGCCCGGCGGTGAGCCGCACCGAACCGGGATAGGGAGTGACGTTGAGGCGTTCCATGGGCCCGCCCACCTGAACCGCGAAAATCAGCGGATCGGTGCCGGCGGTGGCGCGCCCGAGCACCGCGATATCCGTGCTGGAAATCCAGGCCACCGAGCTCACATCCGCCAGGCGCTGGCCCACTTCCAGGGGATCGCCGAGCGCCGTCGGCTCGTGGCGGGCATCGCGCTGGATGGGAGCAATGAGCATCTGCACGGTATCCCCCACCTGCGCCACGATAAGCAGCCGCGCGCCCTCACGCGAAGCCCGCACCTCGCGAATCCGCGCCCCCTTGAGGAACGGCGCGGTCAACTCGCGCACCCGGCCGTCATCGGCCGCGGCCAGCACCACGCCCTTATTATCGGTTTCGGAGGTCCACACCCAGCCCCAGTAGTCGTAGGAGGGCTCCACCAGGCGTTCCCCGCGCACCATCGTGAAGGGCTGGAAACCATCGCTTCCCACCCGCACCAGGGCATCGCGCTGGGCAGTGAGCAGGGCGTAGGAGGCCACCGAATCGGAATAGTTCCCGGCCATGCGCGCCACCTGGATATCGTCGAAGACCCCGCTGCTGAAGACCGGGCGGGTCTTGCCTTCTTCTACCTTGTAGGGCCGGTTATTTTCCAGCACCGTGAGGTCATAAGCCCCGTAAGGATACGTGGGCAGGTCAGCGATGGCGATGGTATCGAGCGGCTCACCGGACACCGTAATATTCACCGAATGCACCGGCACCACGCTCTGGCCGGTGAAGGAACGCTGGATTTGCTGGACGGCACGCGCCTGGGATTCCCGGCTGAGGGTGGAGATTTCCGCGGTGACATCCAAGGTCAGCACCCCGCTTTCCAGTTTCGGGCTGGAGGCCATGCGCAAACTGGTAGGAATTTCCGAGTGCACCGCATCGGCAAGCCACGGCGAAGGCCCGGCCAGCAGCCCGGCAATCGTGGAGGAAATAAAGGTCATCCTCGGGTAGAAACGCAGGTCGGGCACCATGGTATCCGAGCCGGGACCGATGAAATACAGCGGGGTGCGCACGTACATGGAGGCGAAGAGGCTATCGGTCATCATGATGCCGTCTTCCAGTTCCGCGATGCGCCATTCGCCGCTGGCATTGCGGTCCAGTTTGAAGGTGGTGGAGTGGATGGCGTCCGTGGAGGCTTCGGTGTAGCGCCCGCCGGTATCCACGGTTCCCTGCGCGGTCACCGAAATAACGTAGGTGCCGTCCTCGCGTTGGGTGGGGGAAATATTTTGAGAATTCGGGTAGACCCGCACCTGGGAGCGCGGGTTCCAGGTGCGGCCGGCTTCTTTGGTGAGGAATTGGCGGGCGGTGGCATAATCGTCGCCCGCCCCGCTGCTCCCGGCCAGCAGGAAACCGCGGATCACTTCTTCGGGTGAGGCGCCGGTGGCCGGCCCGGCCGGGGTGAGGCCGAAAACAGCTTCTTCGGTGGGAGGCACGCTCGCCTCATTGACCGGCCCGGAGCGCGGCAGCCGCCCGCAGCCGGCCAGCGCCAGGATCACCACGCTGAGCAGCACCGCGAGGGCACGCCCCCGCCCCGCTTTCTTCAGCACCTGCGTGTTCATGCGTCCTCCTTCCCCGCCGGCCCGGTAGGCGCCGCCGAACCGGTGGGCGCCATTGTTCCGGTGGGCGCGCTTGGGGTGTGCGTCGTCGTACCGGAAACGCCCGTGCCCGGTACCGCATTTTTCGGCGACGCCGCCGCAGCGGCCCCGCTACTTGCGTCCACTGGCGCTACCGCAGTTGCGCGGATAGCTGGAATCGTGCCGGTGGTACCCACCGCGGGCAGGGACCCGGTGGTATCCGCCCGCGCGATCTCAATGGGAATATCCCCGCTGTCCTGCCAGTCTTCGGCGGCCGCCACCCGCAGGGGCAGCGGCGGGGTGAACGCCGCTTTTTGGGTGCGGGGCACGGTGAGGAGGAAGGTGGATCCCACCCCCAATTCGCCGGTGGCTTGCAGGCGCCCTTCGTGGAGCAGGGCGTCCTCGCGGGCGATGGTCAGGCCCAGGCCGGTTCCCCCGGATTTGCGGACCCGGGAGGTATCCGCGCGCCAGAAACGGTCGAAAACGTGGGAGGCCTGCTCGGGGCTCAGGCCGATACCGCGGTCGGATACTTCCACCGCCACCGCGGTATCCGAACCGACCACCCGCACTTTGACGGGCCCGCCTTCGGCATGCTCCACCGCGTTCACCACGAGGTTGCGCACGATGCGTTCGATGCGGCGCGAGTCCACGCTCGCCACGGTTTCCCCGCGCGCGGAGAGCGTGACGGGCACCCCGTTCGCTTCGATCAGAGGCGCCTGGGAGATAATCACGCGCCGCACAATTTCTACGACGTCGATTTTGCTGGTTTCCAGCACCATCGAACCCGCATCGAAGCGGGAAATCTCCAGCAGATCGGAGAGCATGGTGTCCAGGGAAATAAGTTGGGAATGCTGGAGTTCGGCCGAGCGGCGCAGGCTGGAGGGCAGTTCGGAGCGCTTATCGTAGATAAGCTGGCCGGCCATTCGGATCGTGGTGACCGGGGTACGTAATTCGTGCGAGACCGCGGATACGAAATTCTGCTGCACCTGGGAAAGCCGCTCGAGGCGGGTGAATTGGTCCTGGAGCGATTCGGCCATCTGATTGAAAGCGGAACCGAGCTGGGCCAATTCGTCTTCCCCGCGGTCATCCATGCGAACATCAAAAGCGCCCCCGGCTAGCTGGCGGGCATTTTCCGCCGCCGCCCGCACCGGCTTCAAGACCACATTGACGAGCACCCCGGTGGCCACCGCCACGATGGTGAGCAGGGCGATGGTGGCGAGCATAAGCACCCGGGAAACCTGCGCCACCGTCACTTCTTCGTTTTCCAAGGAATAAAGCGTGTAAAACTCATACATGCCGGCATTGGGCAGGCGCACGGTCGCGCCGATAAGAATCCCGGGGAGGGTGTATTCCTCCCCTTTGGCAATCGCCACCGCCTGCCATTGCGGGCTGGAGGATTCCTGCACGGCTTCGCGCAATTCGGGGGTGAGCACATCCATAACGGTTGCCGGGGTGGGTGCCCCCACATCCGCCACCAGATAGTTACCGGTATTCTGCCCCGGGGAGCGGATGAGGGCCGTGCCCACCACTCCGCGGATCGGCTCGAATTGGGAACGCACCTGCGCGTTGGCGATTTCTTGGACCGCTCCGGAGGTCTGGGCGTTCGCGGAGTCAAAAACGTACTGGGCTTGGGAGCGGGCGCCATAGAACTGTTCGGTGGCGGCGCTCACCGCGCGCTCATAGAGTTGCGAACGCGTTTGGTTGGCAACAATCACCGCGGTGACGATACTGGTGAGCACCCCGATCGCCACAATTGCGGAAACCACCCGCGCGTTGAGGGAGGTGCGCCACGATTGTGAAAATGAGGTGAGGGCGCCACGCCCCATGCTCCCGAGGCTGCGATGAATATAGCCGCGCCGCGAAAATTGACTCACTCCTGGGTTGCCCCCGCCCGGTAGCCCACCCCGCGCACCGTAATAACCACCTCGGGATTATCCGGATCCTTTTCCACCTTGGAGCGCAGGCGCTGGATATGCACATTAACGAGGCGGGTATCGGTGGAATCGTGGCGGTAGCCCCACACCTGCTCCAGGAGTTCTTCGCGGGAAAACACCTGGTAGGGCTTGCGCGCCAGGGTGGTGAGCAGCTCGAATTCGAGGGGTGTCAGGTGCAGATCTTCCCCGTTACGGGTGACCTGGTGGGCGCGCGGATCGATAACCAGATCGGCAACCCGCAGGGTTTCCGCTTCCGGTTCGGTGCGCCGCAGCCGCGCCTTAATGCGGGCCAGCAGCACCGAGTTCTCAAAAGGCTTGGTGACGTAATCATCCGCCCCGGCCTCCAGGCCGGCCACCACGTCCACCGAATCGGTGAGCGCGCTCATCATAATGATGGGCACATCGCTTTCTTCGCGCAGCTGGCGGGCCACTTCCACCCCGCTCATTCCGGGCAGCATGACGTCCAGCAGCACAATATCCGGTGTTTCCGCCCGGAAAATAGGCAGGGCATTGGTGCCGGTGGCACACACCGTCACGGCGTATCCTTCCGATTCCAGCAGGATCGCCACCATTTCAGAGATACCGGGATCGTCATCGACCACAAGAACGCGCATAGTCATAGCGCCATTTTCTCACGTTCGTGCCAATCGTGCAGAAAAACGCACGAATGGGGTGCGCGGTTGCGTGCGGCGGCTGCGGGGCGTGCGGCGTGCGGCGTGGGTACGAAGCCGGGACGCGGTAGGCGCGGGGCCGACGATGCGCCGTCGTACCTCTAGTTGTCTTTCGGCGTTTCCGGCTCTTCACTGCGCACCACGCTCAGGCGCGGGCGCACCTCCACATCGGAGGGGCGGCTCACCCGCCGGGTAGCGCGGGTGGGTTCGGGTGGCTGGCGGGTGGCGGTTTCGCGGATGGCATCCGCGAGCGCCATGAGGTCGGTATCCGAGGGCGGGGCCGGTTCAAATTCGGTGCGCAGGCGGATCATCTGCCAGCCGCGCGGGACGGTCACCGATTCGGCGTGGGCTTCGCACAGGTCGAAGGTGCCCGGGGAGGCCACCGGTGAGAGCGGCCCGATCACGGCGGTTGCTTCCGCGTACTGGTACGTCAGCGTGGCAACGGCCGGCTGCTGGCACGTGGTGCGGGAACACTTTCTCAACGGACTCACGCCTTAGACGTTAGCACGCCCGTGTAACCTTGGGGTATGGACACTTTTCCTTCCCAGCCTCGCCCCCGCCGCCGTGATCGGCACGGACGGGGCATTCGAGGACCGGTGATCCCCTATACCCTGCCGGCCTGGCGCACCCGCGCCGATAAATTCGACGATATTATCGCCGCCGAACTCGCCACCTACCGCGCCCATTTCGGTGAGGATATGCGCGATCTTGATTTCGCGGTGATGGATGTTCCGGCCTCGGATCCTTCGCCGTGGGAGGATGGCGTGCCGCTCGCGCGCCTGCTGCCTTTCGAACGCGGCGGCGCGGTGCGGGCGCGGCTGCTGTTTTACCGGATGCCGATGATGCGCACCGCGATGGCCAGTCCCTTCCCGCGTATCGTCATCCACGATATCGTCACCGAGCAGCTCGCCGCGGCGATTTCCCGCCACCCCGAAGACATCGATTTTTTGCGGCGCGGTTTCTAGTTTTTGGTACGACGCCGCAGCTGCGGCCCGCGTGCCTGCGTTCCTGCGCGCCGCGGCGACGCGGTGGTGCGCTTTTATGTATCGCGCACGCCTAGGTGGCTCGCCCCGTGGTTTCTAGTTCTGGCGCACCGCAACACGGGCAGAGAGCGCTTCGCGCTGGTCGGCCACCGCGCTCACCCAATCAATTCCGCTGGCCCCGCCGGCTTCCCCATTCGGGGCTAGGATCAGCGCCGCGGCACTCACCGGGTTTTCCGCCTCGATGCGGTAGCCGCGGGCCGCCTCAGGTAGCTCAACCGTGGCGTATCCGCGCACCTGGGCATTCACGGGATCGAGGTCCACGCCGTCGGCTCCCACCGGGGTGATGTCAACGTGGCCGCGCCCGGCCAGTGCCAGGCGGGCCGGGCCGGGCCCGAAGCTTCCCGCGGTGCGAGCGGCCGGGGCAACCGGACTGGCCCACGCCGCATCTCCCCCACCGCTCAGTAACGCGCCCGCGGCGAGGGGCTGCGCCCCGCGCACCTGCACCGCGTAGGTGCCCGGGTCGATACCGGCCAAAGTGAGGTCCATAACGGAATTCGCGGCGATCTGCACATCTTCCCCACCGGGCAGGGTGCGGGTGGTGCCATCTTCCCCGGTGAGCTGCACCGTGAAGGTGGTGGCCTCCCCGGGGTTGGCGATGCGCAGGGTGGAGCCCTCCGGGATTCCCGGAATGGTCAGCTCCGTGGCGGCCGGGGCGCCGGTCGCGAAGTCCACCCCGGCGCCGCTGGTTCCGGAAATATGCTGGTTTTGCAGGGTGGCTCCGAAGGTGCCGGCCTGGGTGCTCAGGTGGAGGGCCAGGCGGGAATCTTCGGCGAGCAAGCCGTCCAGGGTGTGGCGTACGGTGGAGCGCCCGGGTACCGCCACTCGCACCGTGCCGAGCGGCCCGGCCCCGCCCAGGCCATCCACCCGCACGGTAATAGGCGCGGCTCCCGGATTGGTGAGGAGAAGCTGGTTGGAGTACCCCACGCTGGTGGCCGAGGCGGTAATCCACAGGTCTCCCGCCCCGCTCACGCAGGTATTCGTGGCCAGACCGCGCCCGTTACCGCCCTGGGCGCTATAGGCGACCGCGCCGGAAAGAACCTCGCCGGGATCGGCGCTGAGGATGGTGCCGGTGGGGAGCGCCGCGCGCGCTTCCTTATCCGCGGTGCCGAAAAGCAGCACCTGGGTGGCGATATTTTCCGCGTTTCCCCCGGGGGTGCCCTCCACGGTCATGCCCGCGGAAATGGTTTGTTCGAATCCGCCCCCGCAGAGCAGCTGGGTGGGGGCTTCTCCCGCGCTCGCCACTTCGGCTTCTACCGCGCGCGGCGCCCCGGTGGGAAGAACGACGCCGGCCGCCGCTACCGCGGCGGCGATTCCCGCCGCCGCGAGCGCACTACCGGCCCGCACCGTGAGGTGGCGCCAGCGCGCCCCGCGCCCGTTGGCACGCCCCACTTCGGCTTCATCGCGAACCTGGTCCATTACTCCACCACCTTCCGACGCACCGGAATAGCCACCACGAGCGCCGCGGCCACGGCCAAGATCCGCGCGGAGGCCACCAGGGCGTCCCCGGTGCGGTTATAGGTAATCGTGAGGCGCCCGGAGCTCCCGGCCGGTATCTCAAAAGCTTGGGCCCACCCGGCGTTATAGACGGGGAGGCGCTCGCCGTCCAGGCGGGCTTCCCACAGCGGGTCCTGGCGTTCGGCCAGCCGCACAATTCCGCCGCTGCGGCCCGCGCTCGCGGGTAGTTCGGTGTCCACACTGTAGCGCCCGGCGGGTAGCGCGCTGCCGTCCAGGGTGAGGCGCGCGGCATCCACGGCGCTCGCCTCGCTGCGGGTCAGTCTCCAAGAAAGCTGCTGCTCAGTGGCGCTAATCATATCGAAACGCCCGGTGGAACCCAGGGCGCGGGCGAGCTCCCCGGCCCGGGGTGCCTGGGCGGGGATCACCACGTAGGAGATGGCGTGTTCGGCCAGGATATCCGCGGCGCGCGGGTTTCCAGCGTTCATATCGGCGACGGCGCTGGCCACGTCCGCCGCGGCGGCATCCCCGGAGTAGGTTCCTTCCAGGGCCGCGAGCGCGCCGGCCATGGTGTTATCGGTGAGTTGGCGGCCCGGCCCGCGCCAGATTTCGGCGCGAATACCGTTCTCGGCCGGATAGAGGGCGAGGACTCGCACCCGGTCCGGGGAGGTGGCTTCGAGGGTGGCAGCGGCCGGCACCGGCCTCCCGGTTTCCTGCTGGAGCTCGGTGGTGCCGGTGAGGGCCCGGCTGAGGTAGAGGCCCGATCCGGCCAGGGCGCTCAGGATCAGTACGGCGACCGAGCCCAGGCCGAAGAGCTGGTAGAGCCCGAAGGAGCGGCCGCTCATATCGGTACGTAGGCCATCCCCGGCGCTCACCAGCGCGATCCACAGCCCGCCGAGCGCCACGCTCAAGCCGATACCGCTCCAGGCTGGCGCGCTGAGTGCGGTGGCGCCGTCGTACACCTGGGCCACGGATACGCGAGTGGAGGCAAGCGCCCAGGCGAAACCGGCCGCGGCGATCAACCAGCCGGCGCGGATGCGCTGCCAATTGCGCGCCCGCCCCAGGGCCAGTACCGCGATCACCACGAGGCAGGCCGCGCAGATGAGGGCGATCTCCCCGAGCCACGGAAGGGCCTCAGGTTGGGCGAGGGGGAAGAAGGAAAGGAGGTCGAGGGTGCCCGGGCGGGCCGCGAACGGCTCCCCCGGGGTGGCAAAGAGCAGCCGCCAGGAAGCTTCGAGCCCGGGAATAACCACCACGGCCGCGGGAATCACCACCCACAGCCAGCGCAGGCGCCGCCAGCGCAGCGCCCCCACCAGAGCAATGAGAAGAAGCACGGCGAGCATGACCGGGGCGGCGGCGGCCAGGTAGATGCCGGCGAGCGCCGCGGTGCCCAGGCCCGCGGTGGATTCGATGCGGTCGCGGGTGCGGGGTAGGCGCCACACGGAGAGCACCGAGGCGGCCAGCACCGGCACAAGTATATGGACAAGCGCCCCGGCCACGTGGCCCGCGCTCAACGCCCCCACCAGGGGCCCGGCCCCGGCCCACACCAGGCCGGCCACCGCGCGCACATGCGGGGAGAAAGTGAGGGTGCGGGCCGCCCAGAAAGCCGTCATGCCGGCCAGCACGGGGGCGCTCAGGAGCAGGAGCACCGCGGCGTCCCCCAGGGTGCCCCCGAAGGGCTGGAGTGCCAGGGCGAGCGGGGAGAGCAGGGTCCATAGCGCGTCGATGCGCCCGGGGCTGCCATCCCCCACCGCGAGCCAGCCAGGCAGGCTGGCTCGCAACACTTCGGTGCCGGTAAGAGCATCGGGGCGCAACGCCCCGCCGCTCAGGTACCCGCCGCGCAGCAGCGGGAAGGCCGCCACTCCCGCCACGAGGGCGGTCAGAAGGAGGACGGTGCGCCGGGCACGTGCGGTGGACCGGTGCCAGCGCCGTCGTTCCGCTTCTTCGAGCGGATTCGGGCGCGCCACCAAACGGATTTTCTCCCGCTCGCTGCGTGTCATTTCGCGCCGTGCCGCGCGCACATCACGCCCGCGCGCTTCGAGGGCCGCGAGTCCGGCACGGCTTTTTTCGGTGCGCCGGCGCCGCCGCCGAGCCCGCATCAGCGCAGGAAGGCTCCCGAGCAAGCGCGCGGCCCCGCGTATTTCACCGTCCGCGAGCCGTGCCTCTTTGCCCAGCAGCCGCACCAGTGCCCGCACCGGGCCGAGCAGCACATACCCGAGGAACAGGAAGGGCGCGAGCAGCGCGGGGGCGGCGAGCACCGCGTTGTAGAGTTGCGCGCCGCGGCGGGCCGCGAAAGAATCGCGGCCGTCGTTGCCGAGGGAGACGCGCGCGTGGCGCACGGTGGCGGAAGGTTCAACGACGACGCGCCAGCCCGCTCCGCGCAACCGCCGCGAGAGTTCGAGCCCGTCCCCGAAGGGCCCCAGCCAGGTATCGAAACCGCCCACCTCGCGCAGGGCGCTGGCGCGCACGAGCATGCCGGCACTTCCCACCGCGAGCACGTCGGAGCGCCCGTCCAGCTGCCCACCGTCGCGGTCATCGAGGGCGACTTCCGGGACTCGCCGCGCGCTGCGAGTGGCGCGGATGCCGACTTCCAGGAGGGCGCCCGGGTCCGCCCAATCCACCTGTTTGCAACCCACCGCGCCAATATTGGCGCCGTTTTCCAGAGTGCGGGCGAGGTTCGCGAGGGCATCCGGGGCGGGTGCGCTATCGTCGTGCAGGATCCAGTAGGCGTCATAGCTGCCGGTGGTGGATTCTGCGGCAGTCGATTCAGCCGGGGCGGACTCGCCGGTGCCGCGTGCTTCGCCGCTTGGTGTGTCACGGGCATCCGCGGCAACCGCGTCATTGACAGCTACCCCGAGTTTTCCGGTGAGCACGCTGATGGCATCGGGTTTTCGGGTGGAGGATTCCAGCGCGGCGAGGGTGTCCTCCAGGTAGGCGGAGCCCGGCCGGGTAATAACGAGAGCGCGAATTCTGAACTGCATTGCTGTTGATGCTACGCCAGCGCGGGCGCTGGGCGGTTATGCCTCGCCGACGCGGCGGCGTTGCCGGCTCAGGCGCCGGCGGTCATTATCCGACATACCACCCCAAATACCGTGACGAATATCATGTTGGAGGGCGTATTCTAGGCATTCCTCCCGCACCGGGCATTCGTGGCAGATCGACGTGGCAGGGGCGGTTGAGCCACCTTTTTCGGGGAAGAAAATATCGGGATCGGTTTGGGCACACAGCGCGGATTCACGCCAATGCAGCGATGCCGAATCCGCTTTATCGTAACCGAGGTCGAAGATATCGAGCATGGCATCCTGGGCGTCCTGCGGTGTCAATCCGCCGCTCCCCGCGACGCGCAAGCCGGGGTTAATCCTCCGCACATGTCCTCCTCTAACCAAGGTCTCTTTGTAAATTACAAGCGTGTCATACCCAAAAAGTCAAGCGAAAGCGGTATATTGCCCACCCGAACTTTCGTTCGAGTCCGGCGTGTTGCCGCGGCCAGGTGCGCTTTAGGCCACGTGAGCGATTTGCTCACAATCACGAGGAGCGTAACCGGCCGGCGGCACTCGAACCCGGCCAGCAGTACCAGAAACCGGCCTGAAGGCACTGAAACCGGCCCGGCAGCCCCCGAAAGCGGCCCGGCCGGTGGCGCCCGGCCTGCAAATAAGCAAAAATGACCCTATGCGTGGAATCATTCTGGCCGGAGGCTCCGGCACTCGACTTCATCCCGTTACGCTGGGCACCTCCAAGCAGCTGGTACCCGTGTATGACAAACCGATGATCTACTATCCCCTGAGCACGCTCATGCTCGCCGGGATTCGCGATGTCATGGTTATTACAACGCCCGAAGATGCCCCGGCGTTCCACCGGCTCCTCGGGGACGGCAGCCAATTCGGCATCAGTATTTCCTTCGCGGTGCAGGAAGTTCCTAACGGCCTGGCCACAGCTTTCACCATCGCCGCCGATTTCATCGGTAACGAACCGGCCGGCCTGGTGCTGGGCGATAACATTTTCTACGGCCCCACGATGGGACGCCGCTTGGAACGCAATACCAATCCGGATGGTGGCGCTATCTTTGCGTACCATGTTTCGGATGCGCGAGCCTACGGCGTCGTCGAATTTGACGAGAATTTCAAGGCGATCTCCATTGAAGAAAAGCCCGCCCACCCGAAGTCCAATTTCGCGGTACCGGGCCTGTACTTCTACGACAATGATGTTATCGAAATCGCCCGGAACCTCGAACCCTCCGCGCGCGGGGAATACGAAATCACGGACGTCAATCGCAAGTACCTAGAGGCAGGCAAGCTCAAAGTTGAGGTGCTCGACCGCGGTACCGCGTGGCTGGATACCGGCACTTTCGATTCCCTCGCGGATGCCACCAGCTTCGTGCGCACCATCCAGGCCCGCCAGGGTCTCTCGGTGGGCTGCCCGGAGGAAGTGGCGTGGCGGCGCGGATTCCTCAGCGATGAGGAGCTGCGGGTACGCGGAGAGAAGCTGCGTAAATCCGGGTACGGGGACTACCTGCTCGGGCTACTGGAAGCCCAGCACGATATTCCTTCCGCGAGCTACTAGAGCGGGCGCTCGCGCGAACGCGGCGGGCGAGTAACTCGGACCCATTCACACAATCGGGGCGGCTGACATGGTGTCGGCCGCCCCGTTCGTATGCCGCGCTAGTCCACTGCTAGCCCAAGTACTCCGCGAGCACGCTCGGGGCCGCGGTCTCCCAGCGTTCCTTCCAATCCCCGATGGGCTCGATACCGGCCCGGCGCAGGGCGCCGTGGGATAGCACCGAGAAATGCGGGCGCGGAGCGGGCCGGTTGAAGGCAGCCGCCGTCGTCTCCCCCACCATCGCGGGGTCTTTACCGAGCGTCGAGACGATCTCGCGGGTGAAATTCCACCAGTTCGTCTTCCCCGAGGACGTGCCGTGGTAGGTCCCGGAGGGAATATTCGCCTCGACCATGCGGTAGATAAGATCGGCAAGATCCACGGTCCAGGTGGGCTGCCCCACCTCATCGGTCACCACGGACAGCGCATCGCGTTCGGAGGCCAGGCGCGCCATGGTTTTCGGGAAGCAATTGCCCTGGGCGCCGTACAGCCACGCGGTCCGCACGATGTAGTAGTCCTCCGTTTCGGCGCGTACCGCCCACTCCCCGGCCGCTTTGGTGCGCCCGTAGGCGCCCTTGGGGTTCATAACGTCATTTTCTTCGTAGGGGTCCACGGCGTCGCCGGAAAATACGTAATCTGTGGAGACCTGTACCAGTTTCGCGCCGATCTGCGCGGTGCGCCGCGCCAGGATTTGCGGGCCGGTTGCGTTAATGGTGAAGGCTGCCGCCTCCTCACTTTCGGCTTTATCTACGGCCGTATGCGCAGCAACATTAACGACGACGTCGACCTTATCGACCAGGTGCGCCACCGCGGCCGGATCGGTAATATCCAGCTCGCTCTTATCCACAGCGAGCACGTTCTGCCCCCGCTGTGCCAGCAGAGCAACGAGATCCTGGCCGAGCATTCCCCGGCTTCCGGTAACCATCCAGCGCATGGGTGTCCTTTCCTTGGTCTATACCCGCGTTATTGTACTCATTGGACCGCAGCCGCGGCAGGGTGGGAGGAGCCGGCGGGGCAGTACGCCAGCTCCGCGGGGCGAAACTGGGGTAGTAGTTCCACCCGGGTGAGCCGGTAGCACACCAGTCCGGCACCCAGAAGCGCGGCGTATCCGAGCGCCAGTGCCGCGCCGAGCACGGGTACCGGCAGCCCCGCCGCGAGCGCCCAGCGCTCCAGATTCATCCCGAAAAATGCTCCCGGGTAGCACGAACGCAGCCACAGCAGCATCGCGTACGCAGAGAGCAGCATGCTTGCGGCCACCACTGCGGGCAGGAGGAAACTGCGCCATCCAGCTTCTTCACGGTAGCGCGGCCGGCCCGCGGGCGCCGTGAGCGGCGGATCCCAATGGCGCCCGGCTGCCCCCATCGCAATAACCACCAGCAAGCCCAGGGCTCCGGCGAAAAGATAGCGGCCCTGCACCCCACCGATAATTCCCAATCCGCGGTACTGGTTGTAGGCCTGCACGATGAGCATGCCCAGAACCAGCACAATATTCGCGGTGAAGAGAAGGAGGCGCCAGCTTTTATCCGGATGGGTGCCAAGGGCACGCGCGAGGAAAAGAACGGTGAGGAGGGTGAGAAGAATGAGGAGGAGCGGTGCGAAGGTGATATCCAGCCACCCGAAATCCGACCAGAAAGAGTCCACGAAAGAGGTGGTCACCCGCTCGGCGAAGAAACCGATATCGGTGCCCGGCTCCGTGGCTTGGGCCTGGAAACCATCGGGTTGGATCACCCCGTAGCGCACGATATTACGCAGCCACCAGTAGCCGCCGGTGAGAACACCGATGAGTCCCGCGCTCAACCCCTGAGCCAGGCGCCGCCCCCATCCACCTATACGCGGATTAGCGAGGAAGGCGAGGAAAACCACCAGCCCCATGGGGATGAAGGTTCCTTTGCTCCACAGGCCAAGCCCTAAGGCAAGCCCGGCCGCGAGCACGGTGCGCCACTGCCCGGCACCGAACATAGCTGCACTCACTGCCGCTATGGTGAGTGCCCCGGCCCCGATGAAGAGGGCGTCGTTAGTGACCGAAGCGGAGATAAAGCTGAGCATGGGGATGGCGTATACCGTGCCGGAAGCCAGGAGCGCACCGCGCCGGCTCAGTCCGGTGCGCCGCGCCGCGAAAACAAGGCAGGGCACCAGAGGTGAGGTCAGCACAATGGAGTAGAGCCGCAGGATAAGAATCTGGCGGTCCCAGGGGGCATCCGTCATTCCGGTGGCGCGTAACACCAGGGCCCCGCCGGCGTAATAAAGCGGGGGGTGCTGGGTCATCTGATCCAGAATAGGGACTGTGCTTTCAGCTCGCGCAGAGCGGCGTTGCTCGTGCGGGAGGAGTTTCTGGCTGCGGTAGGAATCCGGATCCGCGCCGATCCAGGCATCTCGCCCCAACCGGGTGCGGTAGTGCAGGGAGTAGCTGGGAGCTCCTTCCACCAGCAGGCCGCTGGCCCGGGAGGCTTCAAAAATATCGCGGTAGAGCCAGCTTGTTCCCGGATCGGGCCACTGCCCGGTCTGCTCGAGTCGAATAACGGAATTGAGGTGGTGAGGTTCATCCGGGGTGCGCAGCGGCGGGCTGGCAAGCGCCCAGAGCATCTGCCAGATAAGGAAGAGAACCGTGAGGAGCCCCGCGCACGTATAGAAACGGCGTGAGCTCATGGTGGTATCACTGGTTCGCATACGGTCCTTCGGGGAATTCACGGGGCGCCCGGCGATCCCCTCCTCACCGGATGGTACCGGTAGGGCCGCGGGAAACGCGCTGGTTATCCCAGTCTAGCTTCCGCATCACCGGCGCGGAGAAGGTATCGTAGTTCCCGTACATCGAGTAGCCGAGTGAGGGAACATTATGGAGATTCGGGAATTAGCGATTGCGGGCGCATGGGAAATCACCACCAAGCATTTCCCCGATGAACGCGGTATTTTCTTGGAAGCCTACAAATCCTCTGTTTTTGAAGAAACAATCGGCCACCGTTTGGATGTGCGCCAGGTGAATACCTCGGTATCCAAGGCCGGCACCGTTCGTGGTATCCATTTCGCCGATGTGCCGCCCAGCCAGGCGAAGTACGTAATGTGCCCGCGCGGTGCAGTTCTCGATTTCGTTATTGATATTCGGGTGGGCTCCCCCACCTTCGGGAAGTGGGATTCCGTTCTTCTCGATGATGACACCCGGAAGGCGATTTATATTTCGGAGGGCCTGGGCCACTGCTTCGTGGCCCTGGAAGATGATTCCACCGTGGTTTACCTGTGCTCGGCGCAATACGCTCCCGGGCGGGAACACGGGGTGAATCCGCTGTGCTCGCAAGTGGGCCTGGTATTCCCGGAAACTGATCGCCAGGGTAAGAAGCTTGAGCTGCTGCTCTCCCCGAAGGATACCGATGCTCCCGACCTGGATGAGGCCGAACGCAGCGGGCTCCTCCCGCGCTATGAGGATGTCCAGGCTTTCCTCGCCACCCTGCGGAGCTAAATATGAAGCGGGCTGAACTGTCCGCCCTCGCCAACCAGGTCACCGCGGTTGTCATTACCTATAACCCGGACGGGAACTGCGAAACCCGTCTCACCGCGTTGGTCTTGCAGGTGGGGCACGTGGTGGTTATTGATAACGGTTCGGAAGAATCGCGCCGGGCAGCTGTAGCGGAAAGTGCTCGTGCGGTGGGTGCCCAGTTCGTTCCGCTCGCCCAGAATCTCGGGATTGCGGCGGCCACGAATATCGGTATCGAACAGGCCCGGGCTCGCGCTGCTCGTTTCGTGCTGCTCATGGATCAGGATTCCCTGGTTGGCTCGGATATGGTGGCCCGCCTGCTTGAGGTACTGGCCGGCAATCCGCAGATCGGTGCGGCCGGCCCCCTCCCCAGCGAAGAACGCGAAGGGGAGGATCAGCTGGTTTACGTTGCCCGCGAGTGGGCCCCCAAGCGTGCCACCGCGGCCGAGCTGGAACGCCCGGTGCTTGACGTGGCTTTCCTTATTGCCTCCGGGTGCCTCATCCGGATGGAAACGCTCGATGACGTGGGGGGAATGGGCACCGCTCTCTTTATTGACCACGTGGATCTGGAGTGGGGCGTGCGAGCCCGGAGCCAGGGGTGGCGCCTGGTATGCGTGACGGCCGCCCGGCTCTACCATTCCCTAGGTGACGCCGTCGTTCTTCTTCCCGGTCGCACGCAACCGGTGCACGTGCACGCCCCAATCCGCAATTATTACCTGGTGCGCAATACCGCCCGCGTTATTGGCAGTTCGCTATTCCCGGGCAAGTGGCGGGTGCGCTATGCCTGGTGGCTGGCGAAATACCTGGCCTTTAACGGCTTCCTCCTGGACCGCGGGGCCGAGCGGCGCCAGCTTATGCGCCAAGGCTTACGCGATGCGCGGCGGCGGCGCGGCGGGCGCATAGGTGACGCGGCAGTATGACATCGCGCTCGCACCGCCAAGCTCATCCAGCTCATCCAGCTCGCCCCGCGGACCCGCAAGCTCCGGATGCGCCGCCCTCCCGCGGGCTGTGGTCCCCCCGGGTTTTCCTTTTTTCTTTCCTCGCTTTTCTTTGCTACACCACCGGCTTGAGCCTGCTCACTCCGCTGCACGGTTCCCCGGATGAACCCGTGCATGAAATTTACGGCTACCAGGTGGTCACGGGGAATATTCCCCTCGAATCGGAGCGGGTGCTCGCCCCGCGCTACCTGCGTTCGGGTGCGCCCGATTGCTGGCGTACCACCCGCTCCCAAACCGCGTGGTGTTCGCCCCCGATCAGCTCGGATGCCACCCTGCGGGAAATGGGAACAAGCGCGGTCAATTACCCGCCCCTCTACTACGCCCTCACCCACCAGCCGCTGCGCTTCCTCAGCGGAGCGGCGGCGCTCTGGGCGGTGCGCCTGTGTTCAGCGCTCCTCTTTTCCCTGCTGGCGGCTTTCGGGGTATCGGCTTTCGCGGCCGGCCTGCCCCACCGCCTCGAATCCTTTATTGCCCTCACTGTCCTCACCCCGGCGTTCTTCACTTTCGCGGGTTTTTCCAATCCCCAAAGTCTGGAAATCGGGGCGGCCCTCGCCATGGCCGGATGCCTCATCCCGCTCCTCCGGCCCCTCCCCCCTCGGGAAACAGCGCGGCGCTGGATCGCGGGGGGCTGCGCGGCGCTGCTGCTCATTATGGCGCGCCCGGTGGGCCCGTACTGGGCTATTGCCATGTGCCTGCTCCTGGCCGGGGTATTCGGGCGCGAGCGGGTGCGCACGTATATTCGCACCCGCGCCTTCGCGATATTCATGGCCCTGTGCGCTGCCGGCTGCCTGGCCTGGCTGGCCTGGACCCGCATCTCCACCATCTACGGCCCCACCCCCACCGAAGTCACCAATGACGGCTGGAGCGCTCTCACCCTGCGCCTCCTCGGGAATTTCCGCTACTACATGCACGAGACGATCGGCACGGGCGGGTGGCGCTCCGTGACTACCTCGGTGCCGGTCACGGTGCTCTACTGGGTGGTCCTCTTCGCCGTGGTGGCGGCCGCGTGGCGCTGGGGGCAGCGGCGGCACCGCCTCTCCATCGCCCTGGCTTTTATTTCCCTGCCGCTCAGCGCCATCCTTATGAATACCCTGGTGCTCAGCCGCACCACCTTCCCCATCTGGCAGGGCCGCTACGGCTTCCCCTTCCTCTTCCCGCTCTTCTGGGTGTGCGTGGCTGTTATAGCAACCTCCGGGCGCCGTCGTACCAATATAAGCGGGGCCCTGGCGCGGGCAACCTCCACCCTCTTTTTCCTGGCGACCGTTGATATTACGGTGCGGATGGCCTGGCGTTTTTACGCGGGTATCACCACGGCGCCGCTGTGGCGGGTCCTCACCGATACCCCGCCGCACGCCCTTATCGGCGCCGCGCTCGCTATCGCGGTAGCGGGCACGTACCTGGTGCTCACGTGGCGTTCCACCCGCAGATGTGCCGATTCTTGCCTGCCCGTCATATAATTCCAGGGGCTTATTTGTTATGAGATGTACGTCAATCAATAACTCATCGAGGTGATCATGGGCGGCAATGCTGCTGAGGCGCGTTCCATCGATTTTTCGCAGGACCGCCGGCGGGTAGTGCACGGGAAAATGTTCCTCCTCGCATTCGTCGGGTTCTTTATCTATGCGATGGGGCTCAGTTTGCTCACCCCGCTCAACGGCGGCCCCGACGAAACCCAGCACGAAATTTACGGCTACGCGGTGGTCACCGGGCAAATCCCCCAAAAAAGTATTCGCGTGGAGGCCCCCGCGTTTTTGCGGCGCGGCGCCCCGGATTGCTGGCGCCACGACCCGGCCGCCACCGCCTTCTGCTCGCGCATTTTCACCACGAACGACGAACTTATCTCCCAGGGCACCTCGGCGGTTAATTACCCGCCGCTCTACTACTACCTCACCCACTGGCCCCTGCTGCTCGCTTCCGGGAAATACGTGCTGTGGGGTATCCGGGTGCTTTCTGCCGGGCTTTTCGCCGGGCTGGCAGCGCTCGGCTTTTCTTCTCTGTACGCGGGGTTGCGCAGCGCGGCGCTCCCCTATCTCACCATCGGTCTGCTGGCCCCGGGTTTCTATTCCCTCAGTGGTTTTTCTAATCCGCAGTCGATGGAAATCGGGGCGGCCCTGGCCCTCACCGGTTTCCTCCTCCCTCTCCTCAACCGGGTTCCCGCCCGCGAAGAATTGTGGCGGTGGATTGGCGGGGGGCTGGCCGCCATCCCCCTCATTTGCGCGCGCCCGGTAGGCCCCTACTGGGCGATCCTGCTCTGTTTACTTTTCGCTATTATTTTTGGGCGCGTGGCGGTGCGGCATTACCTGCGCACCCCCGGATTCTGGATTTTCCTCGGGCTGTGCGCCCTGGGATGCCTGGCCTGGTTCGGCTGGAATTACCTGGCCTCCACCTACGGGAAAGCACCCGATCCGGTGGCCAATAAGGGTGCTTTCCGCATGGGCCTGCAAATCCTGGGGACCATGCCCTATTACATTCACGAAACAATCGGAACCGCGGGCTGGCGCAACGTGGAGCCGAGCAGCCCGGTTTCCCTGTGCTACGTGATTTTCTTCGCCTGCCTGCTCATTGCTGTCTACCGGGCCGGGGCGCGCCACCACCGCCGCGCGGTTATTTTCGGGGTGGTGGTGCTACCCTTCAGCGCCCTGCTCCTCAATACCGCGGTGGCGGATCGCATCCCGCTCGTCATGTGGCAGGGCCGCTACTGGTTCCCCTTCTTCTTCCCCTTCTTGGTGACCTGCGCGGCGGCTCTCCTCCAGCACCACGAGCTGCGTGAACGCACCGATTCTGCCCGCGATTCGCGCCTGATTCCGGTACTTTCGTTGGCCGGGGCCCTGCTTTTCGCCGTGACGACCATTGATTTCACGGTGCGGATGGCCTGGCGTTTTTATGTGGGCTTGCGGACCCCCGTCTTCGCGGTTTTATGGACGACGCCGCCCCGCGCGCTGCTGGGTCTCCTTTTGTGCGTGGGACTTTCCTGCGCGGTTGCGTATCTTGTGGTGCGCCGCTACCGCCCGCACCTGAGCGCGCTACGCCGCGCCTGGCGCGAGTATCTGCATCCGCACACCTTAACGGCGGGCCGCGCGGCGCGCGGCGAGGCCGGCGAGGAGTCCGAGGCTCACGTCCGCGAGGGTCGTGAAAACACGCGAAAGTAGTACGACGACGACAACCGGCCCGCTTCCAACCGCGGTAGAAAGTACCGCGGCAAGAGCCAATTCCCGCACTCCCACCCCGGCCGGGACGAAGAACACCAGAAAACCTACGGTCCAGCCCAGGGCGTAGCCGCCGGTGGCGAGCAGGAAGGTCGGCAGCGAAGCGGCCATGCCCTGGTAGATGAGCATGAGCCAGAGTTGGGCACCCATGAGGAGCCAGCCGGCCGCGGCCCACAGTGCCGCCAGGCCGGTACCCCGCCAGCTCAGCTGGGCTTCCAGCGCCCCGCGCCCCAGAATTTTCAAGCCCAGGCTAATGATCCTATTGAGAACAGGCGGGATAAGGGCCACCACGCCCACGGGAATGGCCAGGGCGAGCCAGCCGTATTCTTCCATGAGGCCGGCCGGGCCCAGGAGCAGCGCGAGGACCGCCAGCACCAGGCCGGTCACGATAGAGACCACCATGGAGAGAAGCAGCGCCACGAAGGAGCGCCGCCGGGCGATGGAATGTGCCGCGCCCATTTCCGCGGCCGCCACAAAATTCCACACTCCGCCGGGCAGGTATTTCGCCACCTGCGAGGTGTAAAAAATACGCCGGGCCACCCGGGCGGGCACGGGTTGGCCCACGTCATTGAGAAGATAGCGCCAGGAAACCATCGTGCAGGCCACGTAGAGCAGGGAGAGCGCGATTCCGGCCAGGCTCACCCACCAGGGCAGCGCCGCGAGCGCCTCCCCCACCGCTTCCCGGTTGGCCACGATTGCCCAGATCGCGGCAATCACCGCGAGGAGCATAAAGCCGGCCCGCACAGCTGGTGCTTGCAGGACGCTGAGGATTTTCTTCACCGGGGGCTCTTTTCTTTGGCGTGGTGGGTGGCCGCGCCCGTACCCCGCCTGCCCGGTACCCGGTCGAGGGCCGCGAGGAGAGGGCGTACCACTTGAGCGGGGTGGAAAGCATTATCCGCGCGCTCGCTGGCTCGGGTACGGGCCGCGGCGATGGATTCCGGATCCGCGGCGAAACTGTCCAGCATATCGGCTAGGGCACTCGCATCCCCCGCGGGAACATAGGAGGCGGCGTCCCCGAGCATATCGCGCTGCGGGGCGGTATCGGAGGTGATGAGGGCCAGGCCGGCGGCCATGCCCTGGTAGGCCTTATTGGGAACCACGCGCTGGGCCTTATCCGAAGTCCCGAAGATGCCTAGGCAGAGGTCATGGCCGGCAATTTCGCGCGGTAGCGCGACGGCGTCGACCCAATCCCGCCACGTTACCCGCACGTGGGTGCTTTCGTCTTCCAGAATCGCGCGCGCTTCGGCGTAATCTTGACCGGTACCGATGAGGGTGACCTCGAGGTCTACGCCGCGCTCCTCGAGGAGGCGCAGGGCGCGCGCAATCGTGACGGCGCCCTGGAGCGGGGTGAAAAGGCCGTAGAACACCACGCGGGGCGGGGTGTGAACCGGATGCGGGCTGCGGGCCGCGAAGAAACTTTCGGGCGAGCCCACGGGCACGACGACACCGCGAGCGCGCAGGCTTTCGGGCATCTGCGCGAGGTGCGCGGGGGTATCCAGGACCGTGATGGTGGAGGCGCGAATGGCGGCGCTATCCAGGGTGCGCAGCAGGCGGTCTTTGATACCGGTGTTGAGGCCGCGGTCGGTGGCGGTGGTGGAGGCGAAAATGAGGTGGTCGAGCACGATGGGGGTGCGCGGGAAGAGGAGGCGGGCCAGGAGCACATCGAAGTGGCCGAGGTAGCCCACCACGATAACGTCCGGTGCATGCGGGCCGCGGAAGCGCCGGGAAGCGCGCACCAGATGCCACCAGTGCCGGGCAATATCCGCTCCGAAGGAAAGAGCCCCGCGGGCGCTGGCGAGGGCCGCTACCCGGCCGGCGGTGCCGGTATCGAGGGGAATATTGAGCTCGCGGACCGTGTGGCCGTGCTCGGCCAGCCCGCGCAGCAGCACCCCGACCCGGGGGTGGTTCGCGGTGTTGTAGGTGCCAAAGCCAAGGATTCTCACCGGGTGGCTCCCCCGTTCGCGGCGGCAGCCGGATCATCTGGGTGATCTGGGTCATCCATTTCGGGAACGTCGAGGGCATTGGGGGCTTGGTCGGTGCTCGCGGCGGCAGCCAGCGGGCGCGGCGGGCCGAAACGCAGGGCTTTGATACCTTCTAGTTGCTGTTCGAGGAGGACGCGGTTGGTTTTGAGGAGGTCGGCGATGATGAGGATGGTGATGGAGATAATGGAGGCCACGATCATGGCCGAGCCGAAAATAAGGGATTGGATATGGCCGGCGCCCTGCCCCATGAAGTAGAAGATGAGGAAGCGAATGAAGGGGATGGCACCCAGGATCCCGGTGATTGCCGCCGTCCAGCCCAGGGGCACATGGGGTTTGAACATGAGGTAGGAGCGCACAATCGCGGTCCCGGATTTGAACATGTGCTGGAAAATATTGGAGAACAGGCGTGATTCGCGGGTTTTTGGGTTGGTGGTGATGGGCACGGAGTCGATGCGCAGCCGCTTATTTCCGGCTTGGATAATGGTCTCCATGCAGTAGGAGAATTGGGTGACCACATTGAGGCGGTAGAGCGCGCCCTTGGAGTAGGCCCGGAATCCGGAGGCGGCGTCCGGAAGTTTGGTGCCGGCCGCCCGGTTAACCACCCGGGAACCCACATTCTGCATGAGCTTCTTGAAGCGGGAGAAGTGCGCGATTTTTGAGGTTTGGCGATCAGCAATAACGATATCGGCGTGCCCGGCCACGATGGGAGCTACCAGTTCCGGGATGGCTTCCTGGGGGTACTGGTTATCGCCGTCGGTATTCACCACAATATCCGCGCCGTTCGCGAGCGCGTATTCCACCCCGTCCCGGAAGGAGCGGGCCAGGCCCTGGTTGCGGGCGTGGCGCACAAAGTGTTTCACCCCGTAGGATTTCGCGACCTCAACGGTGGCATCGGTGGAACCGTCATCAATAATGAGGATCTCAATGCTATCGATGCCCGGAATTTCCTTAGGGATGGATTCCAGTACCAGGGGCAAGGTCTTTTCCTCGTTCAAACACGGAACCTGCACAAATAGTTTCATATCCCTCTCCGCCGCAGTCGCGATGATCCAGCACCTAGCCTAACAAGCTCCGCGGCACCGCCACGTCCTCGCCTCCCGCGTGCCGCGGGTCCGCTACAGTACAATTCAAAGAGCAGAAAGCCGATGCCGCCTCTTCAACCAAAGGATTCCGCCGTGACCACTATTTCTTCCTCCTCGGCCAAAGCCGCACTCCGCTCCGCACTCCGCCACGTTCCGGGTGCGGAAGCTGCCGGTCGCAAAGTGCTCCAGAAGGTTCACTACCGGGTGCCCTGTTCGGAGCAGCCCCTGGTGTCCATCATTATTCCGGTGTACGGGCATTGGAAGGAAACATTTGCCTGCCTGAAGGCGGTGGCGGCAACCGCGGGGAATATTCCTTATGAAATCATCGTGGTGGATGATTGTTCTCCGGATTCCACCGGGAAGAAACTGGATCGTATTTTCGGCTTGCGGGTCATTCATATGCCGAAAAATGGCGGCTTTATTCGGGCCTGTAATACCGGCCTCCAGCATGCTCGCGGTGAGATTGTTGTCTATCTCAATAATGACACCGAGGTCAGCCCCACCTGGCTTATTCCTATCGTGGAACGCATGGAAGATCCCTCCATCGGGCTGGTAGGTGCTCGTTTGGTATATGCGGATGGCACGCTTCAGGAGGCAGGTGGCGTCGTTTTTGCCGACGGCGTTACGGAAAACTATGGCAACGGCAATAACCCGGAAAATCACTCCTATACCTATTTCCGGGATGTGGATTATTGCTCCGGGGCCTGCTTGGCGGTGCGCAAGTCGATTCTTGACGAGTTAGGTGGCTTCGATGAGCGCTATATCCCCGCCTATTACGAAGATACCGATCTAGCTTTTGAAGTGCGGCGCCTGGGCTACCGTACCGTTTACGAACCGCGCTCCCTTGTCATTCACCACGAAGGCGTCTCGAATGGAACAGATACCTCGCAGGGTACGAAGCGCTACCAGGTCATTAATAAGGCAAAATTCGCTCAGAAATGGGCAAAAGAATTAGCATCACAGCCGCTGAGCCGCTACCAGGACCCGGACTTCGAAATGGAGCGTGCTGTTCATACCAAAAATGTTGTTATTGTATGCGACGGCGCCGTTATCACCCCAGATCTGGACTCTGGCTCGGTGCGGATGGAGCAGATTCTGCTGGAGCTGCTCCGGCTCGGATACCAACCGATATTCATCCCGCAAAATAAGGAACGTCCCGAACCTTATGTTGGAAACCTGACGAAACGTGGAATTCAAGTAGTCTACGACTCGTTCAATGAACACGGCCAAACTAATATCAGCGCCTACGCTCTTACTATTTTGCTTCGTGGAAATGTACGCGGAGTGATCCTGTCCCGGGTCGGGGTGGCCGCAGCTGCCATCTTCCCGGTGACCCACGCACTTCCGGGCGTCCCCGTTATTTTTGACACGGTGGACCTGCACGGCACCCGCGAATTACGCGAAGCGAAACTGGCCGGTGATGATGCCCTTATCACCGCTGCGCACCAAACCAAGGAATTGGAGCTCGGGGTTATGCGGGCCAGCACCGCCACCCTGGTTGTTTCTTCCGAGGAAGCAAAAATGCTGCATGCGGTCCATCCCGAACTTCCGGTCTTTGTGGTGGGGAATGTGCACGTTCCGGTGGAGCACCCCGCGGGATTGCAGGGGCGGCGCAGCATAAGTTTTATTGGTTCTTTCGCCCATCCCCCGAACGCGGATGGCCTGCACTGGTATTTCACCGAGGTGCACCCGCTGGTCCGCGAGGAACTGGGCGATGTTGAGGTCAATGTATACGGGAAGAACCCACCGGAATCGCTGCGCGTTTTCGAGGGGAACGACGTGAAGCTGTGCGGCTACGCCGCTGATTTAGCTGATGTGTATAATCCGGCCCGGCTCTCCATCGCGCCGCTGCGCTACGGTGCGGGCGTGAAGGGCAAGGTTGGAGAATCTCTTTCCTGGGGCGTGCCTATTGTGACCACCGATATCGGTGCGGAAGGCATGGGCCTAGAGGACCGCGAGACTGCGCTGATCGCCAATAGCCCGGAGGACTTCGCGCGAGCCATTGTGGACGGTATGCGTGATGATGCGCTGTGGGAACGCCTCTCTACCGCGGGTGAACGCCATATTCAGGAGATCATGGGTGTGCCCCGCCTCCACCACGATCTCGCGGCCGCCTTTGACTTCGCGGGGATCACGCGCGTCTGATCGTGCCGCTTGCTCACTAACGCACTGGCGCACCGGCCTGCTGCTGGTGCGCCAGTGAGCTATTCCGCCAGCGTGACGATGGTGAAGTCCGCGTGCGGTTCTATCCGCAGGCGCGGGTCGGAAGCAATCTGCTCACGCAGGGCCTGCGCTTCCGCGGCGAAAGCATCCGCGGATCCCTGTTCGATTCCCCAGCGGAAATCAAAATTCGGGATGACCACCGCTTGCACCTGCCCGGTGTAGAGCACCTGCCACACCGAATGCCCGAAGTTCGCGTGTGGGCCGATCACGTCCTGCATTTCCGGCGTCCAGTTTTCCCGAGCCTGGGCCACGTCTTTATCGCCGAAGGTGTTGTAGAGAACCAAGTCAGATTCGCTCGCAATCACCCCGGCCAGGAAATCATTACCGTCCGAGACCGGGGAACTGAAAGCCACCACGGCATCGTCCGGCAAGGCAGCATCAAGTTTTTCTGGAATCTCACCGATAAGCACCCCAAGATGTGTGGCCCGGTCGCTAGCACCTACCGCCAAGCCCGCGAGGTTCGGGGCGGAAGCCAGCACTGCCAGCGCGGCCAAGATTCCGCAGGCCACCCGCCGCCCGCTGCCTCGCGCTTCCCGGCGCACCAGCGCGCTGATGCCGCTCGCGAGCGCCGCGAGCAGGGCCAGGCGAACCACCAGCATCCAGCGGTAGATAGCCCGCATAAGATCAAGGCCGGGAAGTTCCTCGTAGAGCGGTGCCCACGGGAAGGTCCATAAGGCTTCCGAGCGGGGCATAAGATAATCAGTCACCTGAATCGGCGGGGTCAAAGGCCCTCGGATTTCCCACCATTTCAGGGAGGGCCCTAGGGCAATAACAAAGGCCACCAGGGCTACGCCCACCCACAGCAGCACGTAGCGGCGCGACCCGCGCGCCCACACCAGCACGCAGATCAGCAATACCAGCGCGGTGATACCGATGTAATTCCAGCGGACGTTGGTGCCGTCCCCCCACAGCAGATCTGCATCCAGCCCGATTCCAAGGAGCTCCGCCCACCACACACTCGAGGTGGGGATAACCGTGGTGGCAACATCCACGCCCATGGAACGGAAGAAATCTTCGCTGGTACCCATACCGGCCAGGGCCCCACCGGCGCTGCGGTAATAGACCACGAGCGCCACGGCGCTGGCCACCGCCATATAAACAAAGCCCAGACCGGCATCCCGCAAGCCGCGGCGCCCGCGCAGCAGCGGAAGCACAATAACCACCACCCCGGCGGTGAAACCGAGCATGACGAAAGAATATCCGTCAAGGAAAACAGCCCAGGTGAGAACCCCGCACCAGCCAGCTAGAGCAAGAAGCCGGCGCCACCAGGGGGGCCGCAGCCAGAATTGCAGCAGCACCACGCCCACGTAGACGGTGGCGGGTAGGAGTAGCGCACCCCAGAAGGTGGTACCGAAATTCCCCATGCCGATAACGGAAGGGTTGATCATCCATACCGCTGCCGCTATCCCGGCGATCAGGCGGTGCGAGGTGAGCCAGAAGAACAGCCCGTACGCGCCCACCAGTGCCAGGACGATCCAGATGAGGTACCACGCAGAGAGCGCGGCGGCGTCGTCGCCAGGAAAAATGAGTGCAAAGAAGGTGGCCGCGCGGCTAAAAATACCACCGTTGACCGTGGCGGTACCTTCCGGGAAACCGATGATCGGGCAGCGGCCTTCTTGCAGGTACAGGCGCGGGAACTCGGTTCCGCATTGGAGGCGCCCGAGGTCGGCCACCCAGGCGTGTACCGGGCCGATGGCCCACGCGTTCACGCCGTAGATAAAGGACAGGGCGATGGAGTAGAGGAGGGCGCCCAGGCCCGCGAAGCCGCGGGTGCGCCACCGCAGCGGCGCGCTGCGTGGGTGGGCTTCGATAACTGGCACGTGGTTCCCCTCTATCCGCTCTATCCGCGGGAGCGATGGTGACCGCGAACGGTATTATTGCTCGGTTCCGCTCCCCGCCTCGATCTTAACATTGTGAACATAGACTTCGGGGAAGGTTTTGACGAATCCCGTGGTCATGCCATCGGATTTGGTGGTGAAGAGAGCAACGCTATTGCGCCGCTCGATTTCAATATCAGCACTGTCGAGAATCGCGATATTGACGATGTAATCGCCCTCCCCGATATGCAGATCGGGGAGCACCACCATGATGGTGGCGTAGTCTTTTTCTACCGCGGGGAGGGGAAGCTGGAGGCGGCGGCTGGACATTCCGAAAACCGGGGTGCCCTCGTTCATGGTGGCGATTTCCACCACCACGCCGTAATCGCGCATGGGTTCGTGGGCCACCAGATCGAAGGCAATGCGCATGGTATCACCGGAAATATGTACGAAAAGCCCGTCGTCGGAGGTACGCACGCCGTCCACAATCGCGGCATTGTCAATACTGCACGGGTGGGTATCCACCGCGGTGAGCACCCCGCCGTTCTTTTCCGCGAGTTCGGCGAGCATTTGTTCCTGGTAGCCCTGGTGGAGGCGGGACATCGCGTCACGCACATCCCCCACCATAACCATGGCGCCTTTATCCAGAACGACGGCGCGATCGCACACCTCAATCACTTGCGCCGCGGAATGTGACACCAGAATAATGGAGCGCCCTTCGCGCTGGAATTGGCGAATTTTCTCCATGCATTTCTTCTGGAAAGGCTCATCACCCACCGCGAGGACTTCATCCACGAGCAGGATATCCGGGTCGGAATGCACCGCCACCGCGAAAGCGAGGCGCACGTACATCCCGGAGGAATAGAACTTCACCTGGGTGTGGATGAAATCTCGAATCCCGGAAAACTCAATAATGGAATCAAGCTGGGCGTCGATCTCCGCTTCGGACAAGCCCAGGATAGAAGCATTGAGATAAATATTTTCCATGCCGGTGAGATCCGGGTGGAAACCGGCACCCAATTCGAGAAGCGCGGCCATGCGCCCGCGGGTGCGGACCTGGCCGGCATCGGGGGTGAGGATCCCACCGATCACTTTGAGGAGGGTGGATTTACCCGAACCGTTCGCCCCCACCAAGCCCACCGATTCTCCGGCGGCCACGTTGAAGGACACGTTCTTAAGCGCCCAGTATTCTTCCGCGTGGGTGCGCGAACGGGCGGCATTGACCAGGCGTTCCTTGAGGGATTTATCTTTGTGGACGATGAATTTCTTCGAAACTCCGTCAACTTGAATGACGTCGGGACGTGACATGAGAATCCTTGACTCGCCTTTCCTTTAGAGTTCCTGCGCGAAGT
This sequence comes from Actinotignum timonense, assembly GCF_030216305.1. Classification (GTDB taxonomy): domain Bacteria; phylum Actinomycetota; class Actinomycetes; order Actinomycetales; family Actinomycetaceae; genus Actinotignum; species Actinotignum timonense_A. The sequence continues at coordinate 133,762 of NZ_JASOKT010000004.1, forward strand.
TACGTTGCATACGGGCGAAGTAGCGCTGCGCGAGCCAGAGAAGCACCAGCCCGATGATAAGGAAGATTCCCAGGCGGGTGAGGAGATGGGAGGGCAGCAGGGCATCCTGCCCGGCCGCCCAGAAGGAATGCTGGAAGCCCATAACCGCCACCGAGGTGGGGTTGAGGAGATAGAGGTTAATCATCCAGCTGGGCGCCGCCCCGGCGATCATCGCGAAAGAATAGACGGAGGGGGTGAGCCAGAATCCGATGAGAAGAATAACCTCCACGAGGTATTGCACATCCCGCAGATAAACATTCGCGGCGGAGAGGAACAGCCCGAAGGCCACCGCCCACACCACCACCACCGCCAGGGAGATGGGGAAGTAGATGAGGGCGCTCCCCCACGGCACCCCGCGAATAATAAGGGCCCCGCATACCAGAATGGCCAGTTGGGAGAGGAAGTCCACAAAGGCCGCACCGGCCGCGGAGAGCGGGAAGATTTCGCGCGGAAGATAAACCTTCTTGACGATCCCGGAATTACTCACGATCGCCCCGGTGGAGGCCGCCACGATCTGGGAGAAAAGCCCCCAGGCGGTCAGCCCCGCGAAAACATAGATGGCGAAATCGGGGATGGCGCGTTCGGCGCCCAGCACCTTGCCGATGGCGAAATAGTAGATGAGCAGGTTAATGAGGGGCCGCACCAGGGTCCACACGTACCCGAGCACCGAATCCTTGTAGCGTGCTTTGAGTTCGCGCCGGGTGAGCAGGCCCAAGAGGTGGCGATGGTCGAAAATATCGCGGACGGAAGCTCGCCATCCGCTAAAGAACCCGGTGTCAATAGCCACGCGCGTGAGATCCTGGCTGGCGAGTTTCTCGAAGCGTGTTTGCGCTTCGGGGCTCACCTCGCGTTCGCGCTCTGCTGCCATACCCGACCTTTCCTGCCGGCATCCGCGCTGATGGCTCCCCACCCGGGTTAGCCGCGCGTATGCACCTATCTGTCTCATACTACCTAGCTGCGGGCCAAGCCGCGCGCACAGCCGCGCACCGTCAGCGCCACCTCGCATCGCCTTGTACGATAGAGAAAGTAAGTTTCACCCGGGAGCCGCCGCGGCTATGCGAGCCGCGCTTGCCGCCCCGCGGAGGATGATAGGCAGTCATGAGTGTTTGTGTTCTTGTTCCCGCCGGAGCCGGGCCTGCTTTAGCGCGGGCCCTCCCCTACCGTGTTGCGGAGCTCATTCCGGGCCAGCCCGCCCCGCGCGCGGATCTCGCGGCGGGAGAAACGATCACCGCGGTGGTGACCACTCCCGGTGCCATCACGAAAACAGCCCTCGCGCAGCTCCTGAGCACCCCGGGGCCTAATACCGCGTGGGGCGCGGCCGCGGATTCTTCACCGCAACCAAGTGCGGATACCACCGCGAGCGCCAGCGCGGATACCACCGCGAGCGCGCCGGAAACCCCCGATTCCCGCAGCGTCCTCGCGGTTCCCGCCCCGGTCTACACTTTTGATTCGCGGGCGCTCCACCTGTGCGGCGGTCTCGATACCGCGTTCTCGCTTCCGGCTCTGGCCGTGGATGCCCAGTGGCGCCTCACCGCCGCCGGAGTACCGGGTGAGCAGCGCACCACCGCCCTCCTCGAAACCGGCACCCCCGATCTGGATACCACCGATTACCTGCGCATCCTCACGAAGAATCTTTCCCCGGCCTACCAGCTGGAATTCCTCGCCCCGCTCTTCACCGCGCTGATCGATCACCCGATCCGCAGCTCCGGGGTGGATACCGCGGCCCTGGATCTAGCCCGCCGCCCCGGGAACGACGACGTCCCCTCCCTCCCCGTCCCCTCCACCACTTTCAGCGGTGCCCAGGTGGTGCGCGACTGGAGCGCCTCGCTGGCCGGCCTGGAAGACCGGCACGCCGCGGCCACGGCCGCCGCCCGCATCCCGGATCGCCGCCTGCCCCATATGGCCGATTTCCTTGACCGGGTCTGGGCCAGCGCCGGTATTCCCGCCGCCGAACGGGATTTCCTGGAAAGCGCTTTCGCTGATGTGCGCCGCGATGATGAGCCGAGTATTGCTTTCGCGGTGGCGGCTTCCGATACCGCGGCCCGCGCCCGTTTCGAGCAGATTGCCGGCGCGCTTTCCGAGCCGCTCTACCTGTGGGATCCGGAAAGCAAAGAGCTGAGCGAGCGCAGCGCCGATCCCGCCGCACCGTTCCAAGCGGCGCGCCGCGATATGGCCAGCGCCGTCGACACAATTGCCGTGACCTATATTCTCAATCTCCCGGCCCGCGCGGTTCCGTGGACCGGAACCCACGGGGTGGTGATTGCCGATGTCACCACCGCGAATCTCACCGCGATGGTCCGCACCGATTGGGTGGGGGTGACCGGCACGGAAAGCGTGGGCGCGAACGCCAGCGTCCTCAACGAAACGCTCACCGTTGCGGATCGCGTGATCACCGCGGATACCGCCCAGCGTGATTTTGTGCTCGGGGCCCTGTCCGGGAACTATCGTTTGGATCAGAATACGTACGACGACGATCACTCCCTCACCAGCCTCGTCGCCCAGGAAAACGGCGGTATTGCGGCGGCCCTCGCCGCGCTACGCTCCCCCGTCCACTCCTATGAACGGGTGGAAACCACCCAGCTGTACGAAGAGCCCGGCAAGCCCGGTGCCCGCAAGCATCCCCACCTGCGCCGCGCGCTGCGCGGCCTAGCCAGCACTCTCAAGGGAGAACGCAAGTGACCTCTGTTTCCGTTATTCTTGTCAATTTCCGCGGGGCGGAGGATACCATTGCCGCCGCGCATTACCTGCGTGAATGTGATTGGCCCGCGCAGGATCTGGAGATCGTCGTCGTCGATAATAATTCCGGGGATGGTTCCTACGAGCGCCTGCGCGCCGAACTACCCGACTGCCAGGTACTGCAATCGGGCGCTAACCTGGGCTTCACCGGGGGCTGCAACTTCGGGGTGGAGCATTCACGCGGGGATATCGTGGCTTTCCTCAATAATGATGCCCGGCCCGGCAAGAAGTGGATTCGCGCCGCGGTAGAGGCGATTGAAGCGGACCCGAAGGTGGGATGCGTCGCCTCCAAGGTGCTCACCTGGGAAGGCGACAGAATCGATTTCGTCGACTCCTCGATGACGTGGTTCGGGATGGGCTACAAGCGCGAGGCGGAGCGGGAAGATACCGGCGCCTGGGATACCCCGAAGAATGTGCTCTTCCCCACCGGGGCCGCTATGTTCGTGCCGCGCCGCGTTTTCGAGGAACTGGGCGGTTTCGATGACCGCTACTTCATGTTCTATGAGGACGCTGATTTCGGCTGGCGCGCCAACCTGGCCGGATACGATGTGCGCTACGTTCCTGAATCGGTGGCCTACCACCGCCACCACGTCACCATGAAGAAGTTCGGGAATTTCCGGGAAACGTATTTCCTGGAACGCAATGCGCTGGCCTGCCTGTACAAGAATCTCGGCGATGATCTGCTCCGCACGGTATTCGCTCCCGCCCTCGCTTTTGCCCTGGAGCGCAGCGCGGAACGTAGCGAGGTGGAAGAGCGCCGCGGCCCGGATTCCTATCGTGCCGCGGAAGGCACCATCACGAAAATTGCTGCCACTGCACCCTACGCGGTCTCGTATTTCCGCGATATTTTGCCCTCCCTCGTGGAATCGCGCCGGGAGATCCAGGCCGGGCGCAAGAAGTCCGATGCGGAGATTATTACCCTCATGCGTAATGCCATGGAGCCGGCCTATCCGCTGCCGCGCTACCTGGATCTCCACGAGGCACTGGCGCGTTTCTTCGGCATCGCGAAGCGTTTTTCCGGGCAGGCGAAGGTGCTGGTAGTCACCGGTGAACCCATCGGGGAAAAAATGGCCGGACCGGCTATCCGCGCCTGGGAGATGTGCACCCGCCTGGCCCTTGAGCACCCGGTGCGGTTGTGTTCCACGGCCGGCGTCGGCAAGGTAGCCCCCCAGGCTTTCGAGATCCACAATGGCGATACCGATACCCTGCGCGCCTGCACCGATTGGGCGGACGTCATTATTTTCCAGGGCTTCCTGCTGGAAAGCGCCCCGTGGCTCATGAGCTCGGAAAAGATCATCGTGGCCGATATTTACGATCCCATGCACCTCGAGCAGCTCGAACAGGCCCGCGACCAGGGCCCGGAGGGCCGCGAACGCTCCATTACCGGGGTGACCGGGGTGCTCAACCGGCAGCTGGCCCGCGCCGATAAATTCCTGTGCGCCTCGGATAAGCAGCGCAATTTCTGGCTCGGGCAGCTGGCGAGCATGGGTCGTATCAACCGCAATGTCCTCCCCGACGGCGCGGATGTGCGCAGCCTTATCGATATTGCGCCCTTCGGCCTGGGCGAAGAAGCACCCCGGCAAACCGAGCACGCCATCCGCGGGAAGGTTCCCGGCATCGGCATGGATGACAAGGTCATCCTGTGGGGCGGCGGGGTCTATAACTGGTTCGACCCGCTTTCCCTCATCCGCGCGGTCGCCCAGCTTTCCCACACCCACCCGGATGTGCGCCTCTACTTCCTGGGAATGAAACACCCGAATCCGGGGGTGCCGGCCATGCGGGTCGCCTCCGAAGCGGTGGCCCTGGCCGACGAGCTGGAGCTCACCAACCGCTTTGTATTCTTCAACCACGACTGGGTCCCCTACCACGAACGCCAGAACTACCTGCTGGACGCAAACGTGGGAGTCTCTACCCATTTCGAGCACGTGGAAACCCAGTTCTCCTTCCGCACCCGCATCCTCGACTACCTGTGGGCGGGGCTACCCATCGTGGCGACCAGCGGGGATTCCTTCGGGAACGCCCTCGATAGCGAAGGCATCGGTATCTCGGTGCCCCCGCGCGACGTGAAGGCCCTGGCCGCCGCGCTCGAAACACTGTTATACGACGACGCCGCAGCGGCCCGCGCACGTGCGAATATCGCCGGTTTCGCCCAGCAGTTCCACTGGGATAGGGCGCTCGCCCCGCTGCTGGAGTTCTGCCGGCACCCGCGCCGGGCCTCGGATCTGGCTTTCCGCACCGGCGACGATGTGCCGGGAACCATGCTCGGCTTTATCGACCCCGGTTTCAACCCGGTACGCGATCTCAAACTCGTGGTGGATTACCTGCGCACCGGCGGCCCGAAGGTGCTGGCCTCCAAGGTGAAGTCCCGGCTGCGTAAATACATCTAGGACATCTCGGATGCCTCGTGCGCCTGCGGCAGGTGCACAGATGCCCGCGGATCGCTCTTCGCGTTCCGCGGGCATCTTCATGTTCATGCCGCTGGCATTTGTGGGCAAGCTGCTACGCTGCGGCGCTGTACTGCCACAATGCGCCGCCACGCCACCCTACGTTGCCGAGGGAATAATGAGGGCGTAGCCATACATGCAGGCGGTCACAATTGCCAGGCCCCAGGTCACGGAATGGCGCAGCTTAATCCAGGCAGCAGCCGCGCAGAAGAGTGGGATAAGAACCATGCCGTAGCGGTGCTGCATAAAGGTGAGGGAGCCGGCGAGGATATTGAAACCGAGCACCACCCCCGGGGCTATACCGAGGAAGGACACCGCGGCAGCCTGGCAGAAACGCTGCTCCACAGTAGAGTGGCGTTCCAGAATCCAGGCCACGCACACAATGGCGGTAATTCCCAGCCAGAGCGCCACGCTCGCGAAAGGTGACTTCGGGTATTGCTCGGCTGTCCCACCAATCCCGGCGAAAACAATTTGCAGCGCATCATCGGTCATATAGGGCAGCTGGCGCAGATCGAGCACCCCGGTTGGATCCACCACAATATCCGGGCGTGCCACCGTAATGAAGGGGCGGATAACCAACCAGGCCCCGCCCGCTACCGCGGACACCAGCCCGAGGGCGCCAATTTCCCACCAGCGCGGCAAGGTGGCAGGCTCCGCGGCAGCTTTCTTACCCCAGCCGTTTCCGGGCCGCATCCGGTACCACACCAGGAAAATAAGGGCCGCCACCACCGCGAAAATATTTTGCATTTTCACCACGCAGGCCACCGCGGCAATAAGAAGCAGCCAACCGAGAGACCATTGCCGGCGCGCGTAGAAAATACTCCCGAAAATAATGAGGGTGCCCACCAGGAGATTGAGAGCATCCGGGGTGATATAGCAATTCGTAGTGCGGAAAGTCGGCATAGAGGTGATGAGGAGCGGCACCGTGAGCGCCATCGCCCAGGTGGCACCAACGCGGCGCATTCCCCAGGCAAGGACCGTCATCCCCAGCACCAACCAGAGCACGCTGGTGAGGCGAGCGCTACCCAGCAAACCCATCCCGAGCATCATAAACGGCTTAGCCAGCCAGGCGGTGAGGAAGTAGTAGACCGGGGAATGCACCCCGGCGGTGGTGTAGCCCGCGAAGGGGAGCTTCTCATCAGGGAAATCGCCCCCGCACACCCCGATAGTTGCCGAACTGACCGGATTGGAACCGAAACCGAGGCAGGCCAGCACCTCACGGGCGTACGAATCCGTGGTCATCCCGTCACGCACCACGATCCCGCGACCGGCCTTATCCACCGCATCGAGGTACACGTATTCATCGAAGGGAGACAGGTGCGGATTGGTGATGATGAAGTGCAGATTGAGTGCCCCACCCAGAATCCCGAAGAACACCAGAACGGCTAACCACACCACCCAGGGGCGCCCGGCACTGATTCTGCGCAACCGCGATACCAGAGCCGCCCGATGCGTCGAGCGTTGAGAAGATGAAGCGGCCTGGGGTGCCCGAACATCTGCGTGTGTGGCTACAACCATGGATTTCCTTGAGATGGACAACGTTTCACTTGCCGCGTTATCTTATCGCGAAGTACCACCCCTCATATAGGGCACACAGCACGGGCGTTCGTTCAAGCCCGGGCCTCAATGGCCTAAAATCAAAGAATGACTTCTGAGCAAGACAGGCACCCACGTCTCGTCGTTCTCATTCCGGCCTGGAATGAAGAAGAGGCGCTGCCGGCGGTTCTCACCGAATTACGCCAGGCAGTACCGCACGCATCCCTCGTGGTCATTAACGATTGCTCCCGGGATGCCACCGCCCAGGTGGCCGCGGCCGGCGGGGCAACAGTCCTCAATCTACCCATTAACCTCGGGGTGGGCGGCGCGATGCGCACCGGCTACCTGTACGCCTGGCGCCACGGTTTTGACCGCGCCGTGCAGGTGGATGCCGATGGCCAGCACCGCCCCGAAGATATTGCCCGCCTCCTCGAAAAGATGGATGCCACCGGTGCCGATATTGTGATCGGGGCGCGTTTTGCGGAACGGGGCTCCTATCGGGTACGCGGCCCGCGCGCCTGGGCCATGCGCTTCCTCTCCCGCGTACTCTCCCGCGTCCATCACACCCGGCTCACGGACACCACCTCGGGTTTCAAGCTCACGAACCGGAAGGCCATCGGGGTGCTCGCCGATGAACTCCCGGCCGAATACTTAGGCGATACCATCGAGGCTCTTATTATCGCCAGCAAAGCCGGGCTGCGCGTTACCCAGGTAGGCGTGGAGATGCGCGAACGGCAGGGCGGCACCCCCTCCCATAACCCACTCAAAGCCGCGCGCCTGCTGCTGCGCGGTATTATCGCCATGGCGGTAGCCTCTACCCGCCCCGGCCAAAAAGATCTTGACGGAACCGAAGGAAGGCAATAACGTGCTCTACCGCCTCTTGCCGATCGCCGCGAGCATCCTCTTCCTCGTGTACCTGTTTATCCTGCTGCGCTCGCGGCGGATGAAACAAACCTACGTATATATCTGGTTCCTTATCGGCATTGGCCTGCTCGTTATTTCGATCTGGCCCCAGGTTGTTTTCCTCGTCTCCCAAGCCCTCGGTTTCAAACGCGCCTCCAATATGATTCTGGTGATCGCGTGCGTGGTGCTCCTCATGGTGACGATCCAGCTATCCACCGCCGTCTCCCGCTTGGAAGAAGACCGGCGGCGTTTGGCTGAAGAAATAGCTTTACTGCGCGCGGAGCGCGCTGCGCCCCCAGCCGAGGCGTAAACTTCATGTGCATCAATACAGGAAGGACTTCCATGCGCATTCTTGTTACCGGTGGTGCCGGTTTCATCGGAGCGGCGATGTCAACATACCTCGCCGACCATCACGAGCAGGTTATCGCTTTCGATAATCTGCACCCGCAGATCCACCCGGATCACCAGCCCACGGCCGGCTTCGATAAGCGCGTGGAGCTCTACGAAGCAGATGTGACCGACCCGGCCGCCTGGGATACCTTGCTGGAGCGCTTCACCCCGGATGTTGTGGTCCATTTGGCGGCGGAAACCGGAACCGGGCAGTCCCTGACCGAATCCACCCGGCACGCCTCCGTGAACGTGGTGGGCACCACCACGATGCTCGATGCCTTCGCGCGCCACCAGGTCATCCCGCAGCGCATTGTTCTTGCCTCCTCGCGCGCGGTCTACGGCGAGGGTGCCTGGCGGCATACCTCCGGGGAGCACGCCGGTGAGCTGTTCTACCCCGGTTCGCGTACCGTGGCCATGTTCGAAAAAGAAGAATGGGATTTCCCGGAGGCCGAGCCGGTGGCCATGAACGCCGCCCTGGTGGAACCGCACCCGTCCTCGGTCTACGCGGTCACCAAGATCGCCCAGGAACAGCTACTGCGCATGTGGGGCGATGCTTTCGGCTGTGAGATCGGGATTGTGCGCCTGCAAAACGTGTACGGCCCGGGCCAAACGCCCTCCAATCCCTACACCGGGATCATGTCCCTCTTCTGCAGGGTTGCCTACAATAAGCAGCAGATTTCCGTCTACGAAGACGGCCTCATCCGCCGCGATTTCATCATTATTGATGACGTAGCCCGCGCCCTCATTAAGATGATCGAAATTGAGAAGTGCCCGGGAGTCTCCGTGGATATCGGGGCGGGCCACTACACCACTATCCTCGAAGCCGCCCAAATTATCGCGAAGATTTACGGGGCGCCCGAACCGAAGATCACCGGTCAGTGGCGCCACGGCGACGTACGCCACGCCTGGGCGGATCCGGCCCCTGCCCGCGAGCTCCTCGGATTCGAGGCCGAGGTGGACGTGGAAGAAGGCTTCACGCGCCTTGCTTCCTGGATTAACACCCAGACCCAGTATCTCTAAACCCGATAACCGCAGCGCGGCGTGCGGCGACGACCCGGCACCAGCGGCGTCGTCGCCCCGCCGCAATGGGACCACGCGAAGGAACGTATGCGCACATGGCTTGACCCCCGCAATAATTCGCTGAATCTGATTCGGCTTGTTTTTGCGCTGATGGTACTTTTCCACCACGTGGGGCCGGTAACCCAGCTCGTCGGGGAATTTGAGATCACACCCGGCGAATCGGTGGGTGCCTGGGCTGTTTTCGGTTTCTTTATGATTTCCGGGTATCTCATTACCGCGGCGCGCCTGCGTTCGGATGTGGGGCGCTACCTCAAGAACCGCGTGGTTCGGATTTTCCCGGCCTTCCTGTTCATCAATGTGGTGACGGCCTTCCTCCTCGCGCCCTTCGTCTATATCCTTGACCACGGCACTCTGGATGGCTACCTCACCACCGGCCCCACGCCGATCAGCTATATCCTGGGCAATTTCTTCCTCTATATGAACCAGTGGGGCATCGCGGATACTCTCCACAATGTCCCCTACCCCATTGCCTGGAACGGCTCGCTGTGGTCGCTCTACTACGAGTTCGTGTGCTACCTCATTGTGGGCGCGCTGCTCACCATCCCTTTCTTCAAGCGGCATATCTGGCCCACGGCCGTGATTTTCCTGGGCACCTGCGCGCTGCGGGTCTTCCTCCCCACCGCCACGGTCTACCTGGGCACGATGAACGGCACCCTCGACCAGCTCTCGCGCCTGCTGCCCTTCTTCTTCGGTGGCTCACTGCTTTTCCTGGCGAAAGACCGCCTCAGCCTCACCACCTGCGGTGCGCTGGGGGCAACGGTTGCGGCCGTGGCGATTATGGTGGTGGCTCCGCATTCCGGGCCGCAGATTTCCGCGCCGCTCCTCACCTACGTGCTGCTGTGGATCGGGCAGACGCTCCCCTCCCCGCGGCTCTTCCAGGTCCACGATTTCAGCTACGGCATCTACATTTGGGGCTTCCCGCTCACCCAGCTGCTCACCCGCCTCGGCTTGGCCGACGCAGCGCCCTACCTGGTTTTCTGCGCGGTTCTTTTCGTGCTCACCGCCCTGGGCGCGGCATTCTCCTGGTTCCTGGTGGAACGACCCGCCATGCGGGCTTCGCGCGGGAAAAAGAATCCCTTCGGGGAGTTGCGCGCGCCGGCGCGCTAGTGGGTGCGAAGAAGCGCGCTGCGGGGCGTGCGTCGTCGTACCAAGAACGACGACGCCGGGCCTAGCTGCCGAGCAGGTGACGCAGCAGGGTACGTATCCCGGTGGAGCTGCGCTCCTTGAGGGCCCGCGGCAGCAAGGTGGCGGCGTAGAGGCGTGAGGTGGCGTGCAACCGGGCCGCCCGCTGGGCTTTGGTCCAGCCGCGGCGCTTCATCTCCTCCGCAGCGAGCGCGAAATAGCGCCGTTCCCCGGCGAAGCGGGTGCCGTCTAGAAGCTTGGAGGCGGAGGCGGAAGAATCGTGGCGGCGGTAACGGAAGCACACGGTGGGCTCCACGAGCAGGGAAGCACCGGCGGCCAGCATATCGACGACGATAGCGAGATCCTGGATGAGGGGGAAGCCGGGGCGGAAGGGGGTGGCGCGAATGGTCTCGGTGCGGAAAACGAGCGAGGGCCAGTAGAGCCAGTCCCCGGTGAGGAGTACCGCGGCGGCACCTTCCCCGGAAATAACATTGCCCATCCGGGTGGAGCGCTTGCGCAGCGAGGTTTTGATGCGGTCCCCCAGCGGAGAAATAACGGTGCCCTCCGCGTCGATCGGGCGCACCCCGGGCTGAATAATATCGATGGTGGGGTGGGCGGCAATAGCGGCCTGGATGGTGGAAACAAAATTCGGTTCCATCACGTCATCGCAGCCCATGAACATCATGTACTCGGCGGTGGCCAGCTTCAGGCAGGTTTCGTAGTTTTCGGTAATGCCGCGGTTCGTTTCGTTGCGGATATAGGTGATGCGCTCATCATGCAGCTGGGCGAAGTAGTCGGGAACGCTCTCATCGGGATAGCAATCGTCCACCACGGTGAGCTTCCACTCATCGCTATCCTGGGCCAGGACCGATTCCACGGTTTGGAAGAGGTAGTCCGGGTTCCCCCAGAAGGGCAGCATGATATCGAGGCGCATCGGGCGTGATCCTTTCTGTGGCGAAGCGGCTTTGCGTTTCGCCGCCATCCGTACTAGCGCCTATTATGGCACGGGCGCGCTCAGGGCGCTGGTCCGGGCGGGCGCGCAGCGGGCGCGGTGAGCCAGCCTGCCCGAAGCGTGCCGTTAGCCCGGCTGCCCGGGCGGGCCGCGCCCTATACTTAAGAAATCCTGCGAAGAGAAAGGCCATCCGTGATGTCCACCGCCGCTGGCCAGAGCTCAGAAACTGCCGGGGCTGCGCTGCCCGTTGCCTTAGGGGGTGCCTCCGGGGCGCTGTCCGGTTTCTTTATTACGGTGGTGAGCGCACGCTCGCTCTCCCCTACCGATAACACCCTGTTTTTGACCTTCTGGGCCGCCCTTTTCGCCATTATTGCCATCGTGGCGGGCCTCCAAAATGAAGTGACGCGAGCGGTGCGCCAGGACCGGGTGGAGAGCCTCGAACGCGTGGAAAGCGGCGAACGGGTGGAAAACCCTGAGCGGGTGGAAAGCCGCGCGGGTGTGGATTCCGGGGCCGCGGGCCCGCGTTACCGCACTTCGCCGGTCCTCATCTGTGCGGGGGTGGGCGTATGCGCCGCGCTCCTGGTGCTGGCTGCCACGCCGCTGTGGCTGCGAGTCTTTCACGGGTTTTCCGGGCGCGGGCTCCTCATTGCTTTTATTGCCCTGGGGGTGCTTCTCAACAGCGTGCATTTAGGGCTCCTCGGAGTTTTCGCGGGGCGCGGGAAGTGGAAGATTTTCGGTACCCTCACCTCGCTGGAACCGGCCCTGCGTTTCCTCTTCATTGCGGTAGCCGGATATCTCAGCCTTGCGCTCCACCTCTACGCCCTCGCCTGCGTGCTGGCCTGCGGTACCTGGCTGCTGCTCAGCGCCGCGCCGGGGGTGCGGGCTTTGGCACGCACCCGCATTAATATTGCGCCGCGGGGTTTGGTGCGCCGCCTCTTGCTCGCCATGGCCGCCACCGGGGCCAGCGCGCTTCTTATTAACGGTTTTCCGCTCCTTATGAGCCTGACCACCGAGCCGGTGGTGTTCTCTAAAGCAGCCCCGCTCATTCAAGCGGTGTCCGTGACTAGGGCTCCCCTCATGCTTCCCCTGGTGGCTTTCCAGTCCATGGTGATCACGGTCTTCGTCCAGCACCCCGAACGCACCCGCGGCTATTTGCTGCGTCTGGCCGTTATTGTGGGCGGAATTGGCGGGGTTGGCGCCCTGGCCGCGGCCGCGTGCGGCCCGTGGCTCATGGCGGTTATTTTCGGGCCGGCTTATGCGAATACTCCCCTGATCCTGGGCTTCTTGGTGCTTGCTGCGGCCTGCCTGGCTCTTCTTACCCTGACCGGGGCGGTGGCGCTGGCTGCCGATCACCACCGGCTCAATATTCTGGGCTGGTGCGTGGCCCTGGTGGTCTCCGTCGCCATCATGCTCCTCCCCGTATCCCTGGAAACGCGCACGGTTATCTCCCTGGTGGTGGGCCCGCTGCTGGGGAGCATCTGCCATATCTTCGGCCTGGTGCGCCGCACTCGATAGCACGCTAGCGCCGGAGCGGCGCGCGGGTACCATGGAGACTACTGAGCTGACCTAGGAGGAAACATGGCACGGGTATCCGTTATCACTCCCGCCTACCGCGGTGAGGACACTATTCGGCGCGCGGTTGTATCGGTCCTGGGCCAAACCATGCCCGATGTGGAGCTCATCGTTGTGGATGATCACTCCCCGGATAACACCGCCGGCGTGCTGCGCGACCTGGAAAAAGAACTTGCCGATAACCGCCTCACCGTGATCTACCACGAGAATAATACCGGGGTCTCCGGGGCCCGGAACTCCGCCCTTGAGCGCGCGTCCGGGGACTATATTGCTTTCCTTGACGGGGATGATTACTGGGAATCCATCTATCTGGAACGGATGCTGCGTGAAGTAGAAAGCGCGCCCGATACCGATGTGGTGTGCTGCGGGCGCACTATTCATCTTTCCAACGGCCAGACGCGCACCGAACATTCTCGTTTCCTCGGCACCCTGGCGGGCGCGGAGGCGGTACGTGCTTTCCTCACCGATAACCTCACCCCGTTCCTCTGGGATAAGCTTTTCGCCGCTGCCACTTTCCAGGGACTACGTTTCCCCGAGCATATTCACCGCGGGGAAGATCAGGTTGTTGCCGCGATAGCACTTTCCCGGGCCCGGCGCGTCACCTCAATTCCCGATGCCCTGGCCAATTACGTGGTGGGCACCCAGTCTCTCACTTGGGGTCGCGTTCCCGATCCGCAAGAATACGAGGATGCCGCACGTTTCCTAGCCGAGCAGCTCGGACCGGAATGGATGGCAGAACCGGAAAACCTTTCCGCTTTTTTGGTGTATCGCACCCTCGCCATGATGATCTTGGCGCAATCGGCCATGCGTTCGGAGAAAGACACCGCCGATATTGTGCGCGCGGCAAGGAGCTCTATTAGCTTGCCCATGCTGCGCGCTACCGCGCAGGCTCGCCCGCAGCTGGCGGCCGGAGCCGCCCTGCTGCGTACCTGCCCCGCGCTCTACCGCAAGATCTACCTGCGCTACGTGCGCAGCACCTACGCCATCGCGGATTAATAGCGG
>NZ_JASOKT010000005.1 GCF_030216305.1 Actinotignum timonense
CCGTTCGATTAACAGTCGAATGCTCTGCCATTGAGCTATGCGGGAATTTGCAACAGAAAAGATAATAGTCAATGGCGGGCCGTGAAGCAACTTGAGAGGTGTGCGCTCTACCACCCTCACCTCAAAGCGCTGCTATCGCCGGGCTTTAGCCATACCTGAGCCGTTGCTACACGTGCCTCAGACGTTGCTACACGTGCCAGGACTGCTCACTACCACCGCAGTTCGCCACCACCACCGCAGCTACCTGCTCCCCCGCGCCAAGATCAGGCGCGGCCAGGTGCTGGCGCAGGGCGCGCCCGGCGAAGAACATGACAATGAGCAGGATGACTCCCACAATCGCGGCGGCGATCATGCGCCGGCGCGCGATGCGTTGAATCTCCTCCGCCTGGGCCGCGTCCAGGGCGCGGGATTCTTGCGCCTCAGGCTCTTCAGGCAGCTCCGGTTTCTCGGGTTGTGACATGGGGCTACTCTAGCCCACGCTCTGCCCGGTGAGCATGAACAGCACCATCTTGGTGGGAGCCAGGGCGCGCACCGCGTGCGGGAGGCGGGTGGGCAGGTGCACGAGCCCGCCGGGGCGCAGCTGCACCGTGCGTCCCTCCGTACGCATCTCCACTTCCCCTTCCAGCACCTGGATGAGCACGGGCACGGCGGCAGTGTGCTCGGAGAGCTCCTCGCCGGTATCGAAGGAGAAGACCACCACATTCGCGCCTTCAACGCGCAGCGCGGTGGTGGAAACGGTCGAGGCGGCGGCGTAGTCCACCGTGGCGCCCAGATCCTCCAGGTAGGAAAGTTGCGGGGTGTTCTCACTCATCGGTTGTCCTTTCAGTTAGCGGTGGTAGCGGAAGTGCCGGCGTCGGTGGAGCCGGCAGTGCCAGTAGCGCCAGCAGCACCGGCAGATTCAGCGGGCTTGCGGGCCACCATGGCCACGCCGGCCAGGTGGTGGCGGTACTTGCGGAAGAGCGCACGCATGGCCAGCACCCGCGCCCGCAGCTCTTTATCGCGCAGCACGTTGCGGAGGATACGCGCCACCCCGCGCAGGCCTTCGTCGGCCAGGTTACGCCGCAGGGAAAGCAGGGCCATGGGGGCATCCCCCACCCATTCCACCTCGAAACCGGCATCGGTGAGCACCTGCCGCCATTCGGCCTGGGTGAGCGGGCGCGCGTTGACGCGAATCGTCTGCGCCAGGCCTTTGCGCAGGGTATCGGCAATGGCCGGGTCGATACTATCCGGGGTGAGGCTGAGTTCGTGGATGGCGTAGCGCCCGCCCGGGCGCAGCAGCCGGAAGGCCTCGCCCACAATCGCGGCCTTGGAGCTCGCTCCCTGCATGGTGAGCATCGCTTCGCCCACGACCACATCAGCACCGGCATCGGGTAGTCCAGATTTTTGCGCGGTGGAATTAACGACGACGCCGCCCACTTTCTCCACGATCCCCTTGACGCGGGTCACCGCATTCTTGTCTTGATCGACTCCGGTGTAGGAGTGGATGGGCTCGGAGATAATGAGTTCCGCGGTTCGGCCCAGGCCGGGGGCGAATTCCACGACGTCCGCGCTGGCCAGCTGGGCGTGCTCAAGCATGGCCTTCGTCAAATGCAGACCGCCGGGGCGCAATACCCGTTTGCCGGCGCGGGCGAGCACCCAGTGCCCGGCGGCGGTGGCGGTGGGACGATCAGATTGCGGAAGTGGAGCATTGTCATCGATCATGAATTCACCTTAATGCCGCGGCTCCACGAAGAAAAGAGGCGTCCACGATGATTGCTCAAGCTGCAGGTGTCGCGAAAGCGGGGCGGCCATAATGATGGCGCGCCCCGCTTCCTTATTCTGCTGAGAACCTAGCTGCGATACTAGCCGCGATAGGTGTACTTCTGGGCAGTTTCGAGCGTCATTTCGGTGCCGTTACCCGGCGCCATCTGCGGCATGTAATTGCCGTTCTTGATGACGGTCGGGTGAACGAAGTGCTCGTGCTGGTTATCCACGTATTCAATAACGCGGTTCTCAGTGGTACCCGAGACGGCCACGTAGTCGAACATCGCGAAGTGGGCCACGGCTTCGCACAGGCCCACCCCACCGGCGTGCGGGCACACCGGCTTGTTGAACTTCTTCGCCAGCAAGTATTCGAGAACGATTTCCTGCGGGCCAGCCACGCGCGTCGCGTCGATCTGCATAATACCGAAGGCGTTCATCTGCAAGTACTGCTTGTAGAGAATACGGCTCTGCATTTGTTCGCCGGTCGCCACCGGAATCGGGTTGATTGCCCGCGCGATGGTGGCATGCCCGAGGACATCGTCCGGCGAGGTCGGTTCTTCCACCCACGCCAAATCGAATTCGTGGAATTCGTTGATCCAGGAGATCGCCTGGGGTACATCCCAGACCTGGTTGGCGTCCACGGCAAGCTTGACATCCGGGCCGATAGCATCGCGAGCCAAACCGAGGCGGCGGATATCTTCGGCAACGTCGCGCCCCACCTTGAGCTTGATCTGCTTGAAGCCCTTGACCTCGGTTTCTTCCTTGGCCAGGGCCACCATCTTCTCATCGGAGTAGCCCAACCAGCCCGGCGCAGTGGAGTACCCGGGGTATCCATTAGCGATGAGGTTGGCGATGCGTTCTTCCTTGCCGCGCTGGCCGGCGCGCAGGATCTCGATAGCTTCTTCGGGGCGCAGCGCATCCGTCATGTAGCGGAAGTCGAGGGTAGAGACGAGTTCTTCGGGTTCCATCTCACCCAGGAGGCGCCATAGCGGCTTGCCCGCGCGCTTGGCCTTAATATCCCAGAGCGCGGAGAGCAGGGCACCGATGGCCATATGCTCCACGCCCTTTTCCGGGCCGAGCCAGCGCAGCTGGGAATCGTGGACGAACAGGTCCCAGGCCAGGCGCATATTATCGAGAAGTTCCTCAACATTGCGCCCGATGAGGGCCTGAGCCATGGAATCAATAGCCTTGCACACCACGTCATTGCCGCGGCCAATGGTGAAAACAAAGCCCACACCGATGATTCCGTCATCGGCATCGGTATTCACTTCCACATATGCCGAGGAGTAATCCGGATCCGGGTTCATGGCATCCGAACCGGAGAGAGTATTCGAGGTGGGGAAACGGAAATCATGCGTTGTTACGCCGGTAATTTTTGACATGAAAGCTCCTTGACGTGCCGGCCTGTGGGCCAAGCGCGGTGGATAAACCTATACGTTGAAACAGGGAGGTAGGAACGGCGGCGGCGCCGCAGACGAACGGTGCCCCCGGCAGGACTTGAACCCGCGACCGATGGATTATGAGTCCACTGCTCTAACCTGCTGAGCTACGGGGGCAACTGCTTTATCATAACAGCGCCGCGTGCCAGCTCCTACCCTTGAGAACAGCGGTTAACAGCAAATTGTTTATTTCGTTGTCACACCGTCCTTAAAGTCCGTAACAGCGTTGGGCGGTGCGGTGGAAGATGTCGGCGTCGTCGCCATAAAAACCACGCAGGAGCGCGAGGTTCTCCACAAAACTGGAGTACAGCGAAACTACCGGCCAATTCGAGGCGTACATGAGGCGCTGCGTTCCGAACAGCTCGGTGACGAAACTCAAAATGCCCTCGTTAGCCGTGTTATCAGTATTCGGCAGCCCGGAGACCTTGCAGAACACATTGGGCAGCGAAGCGAGTTGCGTCATCGCATCCCGGTAGGGGGTGTCGAGACTTTCGACATTCCCCAGGTGGTCGATGACGATACGGGCTTCGGGCACCTGCGCGGCTGCCCGGTACAGATCACCGAGCTCGCCTACGCGGATGCACGCATCGAAGGTGAGTCCGTGCTGGGCAAGCTGAGCGAGCCCGGCCAAGAAGCCCTCCTCCAGGCAACGCCCGCGGGGCTGCGAATCGATATGGAGAGGTTCGCGAATTCCCACAATCCCTTCGGGGATCTGGGTATTCTCCGTCAAATCGGTGCGCAGCACCGCCCCGAGAATCTCGGGATGGGCGGCCCGGCGCTCTTTGGTGAGCTCAACTTCTTGGGCGGCATCGGCCGTATCTGCTTCGACAACAACGGCACCCCGGAAGTTGATATCTTCCTGCTGCCGGTACGCCTCCAGGAGTTGATCGAATGTCCACGTGCGGGTGATGCTCCCATCCGTTGTGGCCAACCACGGCAGATCTTGGGTGTCCAGATCCCAAACGTGGAAATGGGTATCAATGAGTTCTAGCACGGTCCTGACCTTCCTCTCTTCCTGTCAGCGTTCCGTTGATGCGCGGCGAATTTAGCTCAGGGCCCGGTCGAGGTGGACGTAGCCGCCATCCGGGAAGAGCCACTGGCCGGTGGTGTGGCTGGAGCGATCCGAGAGCAGGAAGGCCGCGAGCGCACCGATTTCTTCCACGCGGGTCATGCGCTTGCCGAGCGGAATCTTGTCCTCGATGAGGGCCAAGCGGGCCTTCTGGGCTTCTTCGTCGCCGAAGGTCTTGATCCACTTGGCGTAGAGCGGGGTCCAGGCTTCGGCCACCACGATGGTATTGACGCGCACATTGTCCTTGGCGAGCGCGGCGGCCCATTCGCGGGTCAGGCCCAGGATTGCGCCCTTGGCCGCGGCGTAGGCGCTGGTCTTGCCCTGGCCGGTGATGGCCGTCTTGGAACCGATATTGACCACGGCGCCCTGGGATTCCTTGAGGTAGGGAACCGCCTGGTGGACGAGCTCGTAATAGTGGGTGAGATTGCCGTGCAGGGACTTCTCAAATTCACGCCAGCCGGTGGATTCCAGGTCGAGGTTGTCATTGGCGCCGGCGTTATTAACGATGCCGTCGATATGCCCGTACTTCTTGTAGGTTTCCTCCACGATGGGCGCGATGCCGTCGGTTTCGTTGAGGTCGAGGGAGTAGAAGTCCCAGGTATCGGTCAGCGAATTCATTTCATCGCGGTACTCGTCGAGAATCTGGGAACGGTTGATAACAACCGGGATGGCGCCTTCCTTGGCGAGTTCCACAACGATTCCCTTACCGATCCCGCGCATGCCACCGGTCACGATAATAACTTTGCCTTGCAGATGCAGATCCATTATTTTCTCACTTCCATTGTGTGGTGGGTAGCGCTGCTATGAGCCGTACTACCCGTACTACCCGCGGACGGCCCGTTCCGTCCGTTTTTCTGGACGCCCGTTTTACAGGACGCCCTTCTTGAGGATGATATTTCCGTAGGATGCGGTTTCACCGGTTGCGACGACGGCGAAAGTTGTGCGAGCGTGCTCGTAAAAATCAAAGCGCTCGAAGAGATGCTGCTGGTAATCCCCCTCATGAGCGGAGATAATCCGAGCGTATTCGTTCCAGACCTCGGGAGCTTCATCGCCGGGAACCGGTTCCATGAGGGCGATCTGCCACTCGTTGTAACGATCCAGAGGAATAAGGTTCAAAATTGCATCCAGCAGCACCGGGATGGTGATGCCATCGGCGCGAATCACGGTGTCATTGGTGGACTCAGAGGGGAAGTTTGCATCGGCGAGCACGATCTCATCGCCGTGTCCCATACTGGCCAGCGTGTAGAGGAGTTCCGGGCTGATAACCGGAGAAATATTCTTGAGCATGGTGTTCTCACTTCCGGGTGCCGGGCCGCGTCCATGCGACCCGGCACCCGTGCGTTAGAAAGGGAATAATTAGTCGGCGATGATTTGCGCGTTGGCATCATCGGCTTCAGCGAGCGCGTCCAGATCCTGCCGGCGAGCGTAGAGCGCGTAGCCGAGCATAACCGCGAAGCACACCAGAACCACGATGAAGGAGAACTGGGCGCTGGTGTGGTCGAGGATAAGACCCTGGAGCGGAGGCACAACCGCGCCACCGATAATAGCCATGACCAGGCCGGCCGAACCGAACTTGGTGTCATCACCCAGGCCGGTCAGTGCCAGGCCGTAGATGGTCGGGAACATGAGGGAAATGCAAGCGGAGAGGAAAGCAATACTCACGGCGCCCACGATATTTCCGGAAACAATTCCCAGCCCAGTGCAGATGATGCCGAGGGAGGCCATGACGGTCATGAGGACACGTGCATCAACACGACCCATGATCCACACCATGAGGAAGCGCATGATGAGGAAGCAAATAAGCGAGCCTTGCAGCCACCAGCCCGCGGTGGTGCGATCCACCCCGAGGGTTTCCATGACGTAGAAGATGATGTAGGTCCAGATGCAGGTCTGAGCGGCGATATTGCAGAACTGGGCAACCACACCGAAGCTGTAGAGCTTATTGCGCATGAGACGCATGAAGGTACCCTTGCGGCGCTTCACGCCGGCAGCCGAATCGGAGACCATCGTGCGGCGCTTCTGAATCTTCACGAAAGCGATGCTGATCGCCAGGAAAGCATAGAGGCAGCCGAGGGCGATGTAGGGAGCCATAACAGCCTGGAGCTCATCGGAACGGGTAGCCAGGAGCTCAGCTTCCGGCATGCTCGCACGTTCTTCAGCGGTTGCCACGTGGATATTTGGCAGGATGAAGAGGGTGGCAGCCAGCACACCAAGATTGGATCCGATCGGGTTGAACGCCTGGGCCAGGTTGAGACGGCGGGTAGCCGTCTTTTCCGGCCCCATCGCCATGACGAAGGGGTTCGCGGAGGTTTCCACGATGGACAGGCCGCCCGCCAGGATGAAGAGGGCAGCGATGAAGGCTCCGAAGGTCATGAGCTTAGAAGCCGGGAAGAAGAGGAGTGCACCGGCGGCCGCTAGGCTCAGGCCAATAACGACGCCGCCCTTGTATCCCAACTTCGAGTTAATGTACGCCGCGGGAATGGCGAGGAGGAAGTAGGCTCCGTAGTAGGCGAATTGCACCAGCGAGGACTGGAACGCCGACATGTGGAACACCGAGGAGAATACGTTGACCAGCGGTGCGGTCAAGTCCGTGGAAATACCCCAGGCCGCGAAGCACGAGACGAGGAGCACGAAGGGAACCAACATTCCCGGCCACACAAATGGCGCTTTCTTTTTCGTTCCGGCAGCCACTTCACCGTGAGCCGAAGGGACCGCAACCGAATCCTGATTAGACATAGATGTTACTTTCTTTACACGAACGACATTTTCATCATTGAAAGTCATGGGAAGTGGGGGTTCCTTTCTCCCCCGGCAAGGAACGCTAGCTCGGTAGCACTCCGGCCCTTCCGGGATTCGCCAGCTTCACCGCCGCCGTACCCTGCGTGAATGTGCCATCGTATTTCCGCGCTAGCGAGGGTAAATCAGCCTCCCATCGAGCCTCAGATCCATCGATACGCGCAAGCACCTGCCGCTTTCGCGTAGCTGCTCGGCAATGTCAAGATCGGCTCAGACCTTCACACCACCGTCGCTGTGACTTAGCATAACCCCATTTTTTCATTTGTTCCACCCTATGGACTTGAGTTCCATATTTGATTTTTCGTGTACGCACCGGCGCCCTACTCCTCTCTAGGCGAAAGATGCTAGGACCTAGCTGGATTTTCTTCGTGAGCTTCACTACGGACGATTATGGGTCGCGAGACGAAAGTTACCACCGCGGCGGTTATCGTTGAAGAACATCGAAATAATTCCACATACTGGAACACGGTTCCTTAAGATTCTTGAGATTGTTCCTTTCCCCAGGCCTGCGCGCTAAAATATGGCATCGTTACGACCGTGCGCGGCGTCGCGAACAGTCGATGAGAAAAGAGGTTCCCTGTGGCGCAGCCTTCCAAAAGTCCTAAGAATCCCGGAGCGGCGGATAAAACACTTATTGTTTTGCGGGCCACTCTGGAGCATTCGCGTTTTACCGATATCGTGGAGGCCTCCGGGCTGGCGAAATCCAGCGTGCATCGACTCTTGCAAAGCCTTGTTGACTACGAGTTTGTGACGGTCAATGAGGAGGGTAATTATTTAGCGGGACCGGCTGCGATGGCCCTGGCCAGCCACGCTTTTAAAAATATTGATATTTCCGAGCGTGCTCAGCCTTTTATGCGCGAATTGGCCCGCAAGGTGAAATGCCAGGTACACGTGGGGGCCCGTACTCGCAATGAAGCGGTATATGTGGCCATCGAAGAATCGGAGATGCCCTACCGTATTCCCTCTGATATCGGGGATAGACTTCCCCTACATTGCACCTCGATTGGGAAGTGCTTGCTCGCCGCGCAAAGTGATGACACCGTGCGGAAATATATTGCCGATGTGGGATTGCCCCGTAAAACTCCGCGCACGATCTCCACGGCCAATGCCCTTTTCGCAGAGCTCTACCAGGTGCGCGATTGCGGTTACGCGGTTGACGACGAAGAAAACGTGCCCGGTATCCGCTGCGTCGCGGTTCCCATCCGCAACCATATGGGCCGAGTGGATCACGCCATGTCGATTACTACGCTCGCCTTGGAAAAAACCATGGACGAAGTCATTGAGCTGGTTCCTTTCGTGGTGGAGACAGCCGGAAAGATTTCCCGCTCGCTGGGCTACTGGGATTAACTCCGCGACAGGAATTAACTGCGTGGCAGGGATTAACTGCGCGGCAAGGACTTACTTCGCAGCAGGAGCTTAGCTGCAAGCCTGCGGGAGTGAACTACCCCAACTCCATGCGCTCCTCACATGTGCGGCGCTGCGCCTCGAGTTCCATGAGGCGGGCGAAGTGCTGCTGGTAGGCGGCATCCTCCGGGTTGGTGCGCTGAAGCGCGGAGCGCACATCCTCGATTTGGCGCAGCACACCTAGCCGAATGAGCGCGAGGGCAATCCCCCACACATAATGCGGGAGGCGCTGCACATCGGTCTCGGGAAGCGGCTCGGCGGCGAGCTGGGAAATCACCCCGGATAGCTCCGGGCCCCCGGCCGCGATCACCGCCTCCACGTAAGCGGCGCTCGCTTGGGGTTCGGCGTGTTCCGCGTCCATACCCGCGCCGGTCAGCTGCGCGAAGCGCTCGGCGAAGACCCGGGTTCCCCCCGCCGCCCGAATCGCCGTATGAATGGCGTGGTGCACCGGATGAGTGAACGTATGCGGAGGTAGATTATCCATCTCCGCCCGCGCCGCAAAAGCCGGAAGCTGAAGATAAATCTCCAGCGCGGCCCGCTCCACTTTTTCGGTAGGGTCACGCAGCTGCGACACCGGCGGCAAGGTCGCCGCCCGGTGGGTACCGGCATCGGCGCCACTCCCCCACGCTGCTCCTCCCGGCTGCACCGTACCCGTCGTTTGCGCTGCCGCCTGGTACGACGGCGCATTCCCCGGCTGCACCGCGACTCCCACCTGCTGCGGTCCTCCGGCCGCTAGCGCTCCCGGGGCGTGCTCGCTGGCTGCCTCCAGCACGGCGCGTGCCTGGGCTCGCCCCTGGCGCCCGGCTTCTGCCACCGCCTGGCGCACCACATGCTCATCCATACCGAGCCAGCCGGCCAGATTCCGGGTGTATTCCCCGCGCAGTACCCGGTCCCTAATCCCCGCCACAATCGGCGCGCTCACCCGCAGTCCGGCACTGCGACCCTCCGCGGTGGTGAGCGGAAGATCCTCAATCAGGGAGCGAATAGCGAATTCGAAAAGGGGGCGCCGCCCGGCGATCACCTCGCGCAGCGCTTCATCCCCGCGCTGGAGCCGCACATCGCAGGGATCCAGGTTATCCGGCGCAATAGCCACATAGGTTTGGGTGGCGAAAGCCTGATCTTCCCCGAAAGCGCGCAAAGCTGCCTTCTGGCCGGCGCTATCGCCGTCGAACGTAAAAATAACCTCGCCGCCGTAAGCCTTCCCGGAGGAGAGCACCACCCCGGCGGCCGGATTGGCGCCGTCGCCCAAAAGCCGCCGCACAATTTTGACGTGCTCGGCGCCGAAAGCTGTACCACACGTTGCTACCGCCGTGGTGATTCCGGCCAGGTGCGCGGCCATGACGTCCGTATAGCCCTCCACGATCACCACAGAACGCGAGGTCGCGATCTCCTTCTTCGCGAGGTTGAGGCCGTACAGCACCTGCGATTTCTTGTAGATAGGTGTTTCGGGGGTATTGAGGTATTTCGGGCCGCGATCATCCTCGCCGAGGCGGCGCGCCCCGAAACCGATAGGTTCGCCGGTAATGGAGAAAATCGGCCACATGAGCCGCCCGCGGAAACGGTCGTAGAGCCCGCGGTTGCCCCGGGTGGCCAGGCCCGCCGTTTCGATTTCCCGGTCGGAAAAGCCGTGGCTGCGCAGGTGCGTATAGAGCGCGTCCCAGGAGTCCGGAGCGTAACCGCATTCAAAATGGTCAATGGCCGCCCGCTCAAAACCGCGTTCGGCCAGGAGCGTGCGGGCCGGGGCCGCCGCCGGGGTATCGAATTGGGCGCGATAGAACTGCACGGCAACACGGTGCGCATCGATGAGCCGCCGCTTGGAAGGCTCCCCCGGCCGCCGCTCGCGTGCACCTTCGTAATGCAGCTCGATTCCGGCGCGCCGCGCCAGCAGCTCGACCGCCTCCACAAAGTCAATACTTTCGGCCCGCTGCACGAAAGCGAAAACGTCGCCGCCTTCCCCGCAGCCGAAGCAATGCCAGCGCCCCAGGTTCGGGCGCACGTGAAACGACGGAGTTTTCTCATCATGGAAGGGGCACAGGCCTTTGAGGGAGTCCACCCCACCGGGGCGCAGGGCCACGTACTGGGAGGCGACGTCGTCGATCCGCACCGCGGCGCGCACCCGATCGATGTCTTCCCTTTTGATGAGCCCGGCCATGCCGCCTAGTCTAAGCGAGCCCGCCGCGCAGCGCACGCTCGAACCGTTTCACGCACTCAACATGTTCCGTACGCGCGAACCGCGGCGCGCGCAGCGTACGCCGAGGCCGCGGGCGCCGGAAGATCAGTGCCGCAGCATCCCGCACAGGTGCGCGTGCCACTGCCGCGCCGAAAGATCGGTGAGCGAAGCAACCTGGTCAATAACCAAACGCAGCCGCGCGTCCTTATCGCTACTCGCCCACAATTCCGCTAGGTGCGGCTCCAACTCATCCGGATGCTCCAAGAGCGCCTCGACGAGGTCGAAAATAATGGCGCGCTGCTCCACGTAATGCGGTTCGTGTTCGCGCGGAGCCATAACATAGGCCACCGCGATCCCTTTCAGGACCGTGATTTCGGCGAAAGTTTCTGGTGGTACGACGACGTTACCGTTGTAGCGCACCAATTTGCCATGCCCGGACTGCGCCCAGGTTGCCTGGCATACGGCGGAAACAAAACGGCCGATGAGGTCGGAGGTGAGGTCCTTCATGCGGGCAAAATCACGGTAGTTGCCACCGAAGTGCACCGGCCAGGCTTCTTCGCGCAGCAGGCGGTCAAGCGCATCGGACAGCTCCCCCGTGCTCGGTTCGCCATACCAGGCCAGGGTATCCTCCACGACTTTCTGGCGCTCCCCCGGGTCGGTCAGGCAGGACGGGTCGAAGAATCCGCGGGCGATCGCATCTTCAACATCGTGGACGCTATAGGCAATATCATCGGCCAGATCCATGATTTGGGCTTCGACGCAGCGGTTGTGCCCGTGTTCGCCGTGAATCCACTCGAAAATATCAGCATCATCGCGATAGTAATTGAATTTCGGGGTTCCGCCCGGGCCTTCGTTATTACCCCAGGGGTATTTGATGACCGCATCCAAGGTGGCGCGGGTGAGGTTGAGGCCGGCCGGGCGCCCGGTGCGAGTGGTGCGTTTCGGTTCCAGGCGGGTGAGGATGCGCAGGGTTTGGGCATTGCCTTCGAAGCCGCCGATTTCCTCCCCCACTTCCGCGAGGGCCCGCTCCCCGTTATGCCCGAAGGGCGGGTGCCCGAGATCATGGCACAAACACGCGGTTTCCACGATATCCGGGTCGCATCCGAAGTTTTTCGCCAGCGAGCGCCCGATTTGGGCCACTTCGAGGGAATGGGTGAGGCGGGTGCGCACAAAATCATCCGATTCGGGCCCAAGCACCTGGGTTTTCGCGCCCAGGCGGCGCAGCGCCGAGGAATGCAGCACCCGCGCGCGGTCGCGTTCAAAATCGGTACGCGAACGGGATTTGGGTGGTTCATGCACCCAGCGTTCGCGGTCATCCGGCCCGTAAACTTCGGCCGCCCCAAATAAATCCGTCACAGCTAGAGGGTACCAAGCCCGCGGGCGGTGCGGTGGCGGCGAGCGGTGCGGTCGTGACGGGCGGGGCACCGGGCCTGAGGCAAGCGCCGCGGCGTGGCTGGTTTAGCCGCCGGAAATATCGAGTTCGGCTTCGTGGATCCGGGCAGCTTGCTCCGGGGTAAGCTCGCGCGAATCGAGCCAGCCATCGGGCAGATGCGGGCGTTTTTCCCCGCCTGCGCGCCCGCGTTTACCTTCCGCGGCCGCCGGATAAGGCTGATCCAAGTCCAGGGCCTGGAGGCGTTCGTGGAGTTCCTCCAAGGTGGAGACCAGCCCCAGCGAGTGGCGGGTTTCCCCACCCACCGCGAAGCCTTTGAGATACCAGGTGATGTGCTTGCGCAGCTCCCGCATGGCTTTATTTTCACTTCCGAAATGCTCCACCGAGAGGCGGGCGTGGCGCTCGATTATCGCGGCAACTTCACGCAGCGTGGGGCGGCGCTGGGCACTGGCCCCGTGCATGAGAGCAGCCAGATCATAGAAAATCCAGGGCCGGCCCTGGCAGCCGCGCCCGACAGCCACCCCGGCGCAGCCGGTATGGGCGCGCAGCGCGGCGGCATCTGCGGCGTCGAAAACATCACCGTTACCAAAGACGGGCAGGTCCGTGGAGTCTACGAGCTCCGCAATAAAATCCCAGTTCGCGTGGCCGGCGTAATGCTGCGCGGTGGTGCGCGCGTGCAAGGTGAGCCCGGCCACTCCGTAATCTTCGGAGATGCGGGCCACGTCCCGGAAAGTTTCGTGGGCGGCGTCAATCCCGATCCGGAACTTCACGGTGATGGGCACGGCGTGATCGCGCCCGCGGTTCGCGGCGCTCGCTGCTGCGGTGGCCTGGCGCACCAGGTCCTCGTACAAATCCAGTTTCCACGGCAGGGCCGAACCGCCCCCTTTGCGGGTGACTTTGGGGGCCGGGCAGCCGAAGTTAATATCGATGTGGTCCGCACGGTTTTCCTCGATGAGGAGCCGCACCGCCGCGGCCACCACCTTGGGTTCCACCCCGTAGAGCTGGATGGACCGCACCGGATCGCTCGGATCGGGCTGGATCATAGTCATGGTTTCCGGGGTGCGTTCCAGCAGCGCCCGGGAGGTAATCATTTCGCACACCCACAGCCCGGCTGGGGTGTAGGAGCCGCGTGCGTGGGCTTCTGGGGAGGGCGTATCCGGTGCACTGCTGGCCATCGCGCGCTGAATTCCCGCTTCGGCTTCTTCACGGCAGAGCTGGCGGAAAGGCGGGTTGGTCACCCCGGCCATCGGCGCGAGCATGACCGGCGTGGCCAGAGTCAGATCGCCCAGCTGAATCGCCGGCCATGCGGCATTCTCCGCCATATGCTTCCCTTCTTCCCTTCCTGCGTCATGGATGAGGGTACCGCACGGCCAGCAGCGAGAGTTATTCCGTGAGCTAAACACCCAGCTATATGACCTGCATCACGGTAGGCTACAAGTGAACTCACCAGAGTTCCCAGGCAGATTGCGTTCTTCCCGCACCGCCCACGCCGCGTGGAGCCCAGGCTCTTCCGCCGTGGCTGGGAAGTAGGTGTCACCACCACACGTGAGCAGTTAGTTTCGGCTACCTGGCCTCGGTTCTACATTTTCTATCAGGAAGGCACACCACATATGGCCGAGAACAAGAATGTTCAGGATCTCCTGAACGCCACCGCATTTGATTCCCATAACGATAAGCTCGGCGGGGTTAAGGAGGTATTCCTTGACGCCGAGACGGGCCAGCCCTTCTTCGTGGAAGTGAGCCACGGGCTCTTCGGTATGTCCTCCAGCCTCGTTCCGCTGCGCGGTTCGCACCTCGAGGGTGAAGAACTCCACCTGGCTTTCGTCAAGGATGCAATTAAGGATGCCCCTGATTTCGATGTGGAACAGGGCATCACCCCCGAAGAGCAGGACCGCCTGCTCGCCCACTACCACCTCACGGATGCGCACGAAGGTGACCGCTACGCTACCGAGGTTCCGCCGGTAGGTGCCGGTGAGCCCCGCACTGCGGCCGAGCATCCCGCCCCGGTAACTGACGCGGATGATAATTCCGTGGTTCGTTCTGAGGAGCGCCTCAATGTTTCTAAGGACAATGTGGCGACCGGTACCGTGCGGCTGCACAAGTACGTTGTGCATGACACCGAAACGGTGGAGGTGCCCGTGACCCGCGAAGAAGTGCGGGTGGAACGCACCCCTATCAAGGAAGGTGAAGAGTACGTTGGTGAGATTTCTGAAGGGGGCGCCGCTGTCACCCTTCATGAAGAGCGGGTCAATGTAGAGAAGGAAACCGTACCCGTTGAGCGGGTATCTCTCCATAAGGATGTCGTGCAGGATACCGAAACGGTCTCCGAAGATGTAGCCAAGGAACAGATCGAAATCGAAGATGAAACGGGCCGCTCTACCAAGTAGTAGGCTCGTGAGAAACCTGGCCTGCTAGGCACAGCCAGGCAGGAACGTGAGCCACGCAGGCACGTCAGCCGCGCAGCGAAGCTAGGGAAAGAGGAAGAATGGCTGAGGTAACCGTCCGCGACATTATGGATGCCACCGCTTATGACCGCTCCGAGGCGGAGATTGGGCCGGTGCGCGAGGTTTTTCTCGATGATGCCAGCGGGCAACCCACCTTTGCCCTCGTCGGGCGGGGATTATTCAATCTTCGCTCCGCCCTGGTTCCGCTGCGCGGTTCGCGCCTGGTGGAAGGCAAACTCATCCTCTCGGTTTCCGCAGAAGCGGTGGCCAGCGCTCCGGCCTGGTCGGTGGAGGACGGCCTGACCGAGGACCAACAGCAGCGTATTTACGAACATTTCGCCCTCACCGATATTGCCGACGGCAAGGAGCACGCTACTAACGCTTAGGCACCAGATCTCCACGGGAACCCGGTCACTAACGTATCGCCTGCTGTTTAGCCGCCCCGGGGAATCACAAGCTAGGCGCTCACCCGATCCCGCCCCGGTGCCACGGGGGCGAGGAGCGCGGCTACCGCCGTCGTCAAAGGAATCGCCAAGACCAAACCAACAGAAGCGGCCAGGGTGCGGGTGATCTCCTCCGCGATCTGCTCCACCTGCATGAGGTCAAGGAACGACCGCTGGTAAATCGAGGCAAGAATAAGAAGGGGCAGCGAGGCCCCTACGTAGGCAAAAGCCAGCGTGTAAACGGTTGAGGCAATATGGTCGCGCCCGATGGCCATCCCGCGGCTGATGAGGCGGCGGCGCGGCGTGCTCGGCGATTCGGCATGCAACTCCCAAATGGTGGAAACCTGAGTAATAGTGACATCATTGAGGGCCCCCAGCCCGGCCAGAATAATCCCCGCCAGCAGCAGCGTGCGCATATTGATACCACCCAGACTCCAGGACAGCATCGCGGTTTGTTCCCCGCCCGTGCCGCTCAAGTTTTGGGCGCCCACCGCCCACACCGCCACCGCCGTGGTAATAAGAAGCCCGAGGAAAGTGCCGATAATCGCGGTGGTGGTGCGGATAGAAATACCGTGAGCCAGATAAATCGAGGCGAACATCATCGCCGAAGCCCCGGTGAGCACCACCGCGAAAGCATTCCCGCCGCCGGCCAGCGCCGGAATAATAAAGAAGCCAACCACCAGGAGGGACACCCCCAGGCCCGCGAGCGCCGCCAGCCCCTTCCAGCGTGCCACCGCCACAATGACCAGCACGTACAGCCCGGCGAGCAGCGCCAGGGGCATCCCACGTTCAAAATCAACAAAAATATGGGCGGTGCCCGAGGTGACCATAGCCGGGTTGAAACGGGCTTCGATTACGTCGCCCACTTCCAGCCCGGAGGCCACCACCTCGGCGGGGACATGCACAGGAACCGGCACGCCCTCAACCTCCATCTCCACCGGGGTCTGACCCTGGGCATCCGTCTGCCCGACCGAGGTAATCGGCCCGCTCACCATCTGCACGCCCGGGGAATTCAGCGGGATAGAGCCCACCGGGGACTCCCCGCGCGGCCACAGCACCACCAGCGCAATCGCGGTGAGAAGCGCGAGGGGAACAACAATAGCGGCAAGTAGGCGCCCGACCTTGCGGCGCACTCGCGCCGGGACCTCAATATCTGAATGATGATGCACGCCTTCAGGCTACCGGCCCGCCGCCGCCCGCGGGAGAAGCGCGCGCCCTGGTGCCACGAGGCGTGGCGGCGCGGGTACGGTGCGCACGGCGGTAGACAGCGCGGCGGGACGGGGCGCCCGCGCCGTACCACCACACCTGGGAACAGGTGTTTCCTCCCGCCGCCGCGATACGCACTCGCTAGACTGTATGCATGCATTTCACCACCTTGACCGCCGAGGAATACGTTTCCGCAACCCGCCACAGCCCGCGGCTTTTCCTCGCCCAGCTTCCCGAATACGGCCAGTGGCGCACCGAGCAGGGCGATGCCGTTGATTATGTGGGGGTGCGTGATGGCGCGCAGGTGCGCGGCGTCGCCCTTATTACCTACCAGCCGTGGAAAAAGCTTTTTACTCGTGCCATTATTACCAATGGCCCTACCCTGGATTGGGAGGACGGCGAGCTGGTGGAGTTCTTTTTCGCGCAGCTCGCCGCGTATCTTGCCACCAAGAAGCGGGTGATTGCGCTACGCATCACCCCTAATGTGCCCGCCGCTTTCTATGCGGACATCGAAAAAGTTGCGGATTCGCCCCTGGGGGCGCGGGTGACCGAGCAGCTGCGCGCGGCCGGGTTCCAGCATATTCCCGTGGACCCCAATGACCCGGCCGATATTCATTTTATTTATACGAAAGATATTGCCGGGAAGAGTTTCGAGGAGATCGCTGATTCCCTCACGAAAACAATGCGCCGCCAGGTCAAGCACGTGGGGCGCTACGGCGTGGAGGTACATACTGGCGGTGTTGAACTGTGGGATACCTTCCACCAGCTTTACGAATCCTCGCGCGAACGCACCGAGATGGCTGAAATCTCTGATTATTCCGCGCAGCTGTATACCGGGATGATGGAGAAGCTGGGCCCCGAGCGCGCTTTCCTCGCGATTGCCTACGCGCATCCGGCCACCTACCTGGAGGAGATCACCGTGAATATCGCCCGCCTCGATGAGCAGATCGCGCAGAATTCCACCGAGCCGCGCACCCGCAAAAAGGAGGGCGCCCTCAAAGAGCTCGGCAGCCAGCGTGCTTCCCTCCTCAAGCAGGAAACCGAGGCCCGCGATTTGGCGCAGCGTTACGGCAATAATGTGCCTTTTGCCGGGGTTCTGGCTCTCCGCTGGGGTGATGAGCTGGTGCAGCTGCTCCGCGGCTTCAACAAGGATTTCACCACCTATAACCGTGATTACCCGGTGGAATCGACCCTGCTGCGCTGGGCGGCCGCCCACGATATTTCCACCTACAACACCCTCGGGATTTCCGGTATTTTCGACGCCACCGGCCCCGATTACCCGGTCCTCGAGTACAAACGCAAGCTCAACGGGAACGTGGAGGAATTCATCGGCACTTTCGCGCTGGCCTTGCGCCTAGAAGCCAAGCTCACGGGAGCTTTGATCTAGCGGTTTCGGCACGCTACCGCGCCGCACCGGGTACGACGACGGGGCTGCGCCGCCGGCGCAGCCCGGCTAGCTGCCACCAAGCCGATTAGCGGCGGCGTAGGCGGGCCAGGATCCTACCCACGGGGCGGAAAAGCACGTCGATTTCTTCCATTTTTGCCAGCTTCATGCCACCCACGTACACCAGCACCATGACGCTTCCCCCCACGATGAGGGCCAGGAGTGCTTGCACGGGGCTCATGGGGCTAAAGACGGGGCCCACCAGGCGGGCCGCCCCGTAGCCGGCCGCGGCTGCCAAGCCGGAAATCCCCAAGAGTTTGATATGGAAGGAAGCCAGGACTGCGCCGTCGACCCCACCCATCCGCGGCGAGAGGTGCCACAGCATCACGATGACCGCAAAAATATTGGCGAGTGAGCCCACAATACCCACCGCCCACACCACGTGCTGGGGCGGGAGTAGCGCGCAGAAAACCGTGAGCACGCAGGAGGCTCCCTGGAACGGCAAACTGATGAGGAAGGCGCCGCGGGTGTCCTCGAAGGCGTAGTAGACGCGGTCGAGCACGCTCACCGCACCGATGCCGAAGAGCCCGAGGGCCATGGAGGCCACCACTTTCCCGAGGGTGACGGCCTGTTCCGCGCTCGACGTGATGGCGAAGAGGCGGGAAACGGGGACCGCGAAAACCATGAGGCCGATGGCGGCCAGGAACATGATGGTGGAGACGATGCGCAGGGTGCGGGACACGTCGCGGCGCATCCGGTCCCGGTCGCCGTCTGCCGCGGCCCGCGAGATGCGGGTGAAGACCGCGGTGGCAATGGAAACCACGAAGAGTGAGGTGGGTAGGGAGTAGATCGTGTAGGCGGTATCGTAGGCGAAATTGCCCGCCACGTACTCGGAGTTCATCCCCATGCGAATGGCCCGGTCAGAGGCCCCGGCGGCGGCATTGGAGATGAGCGCCGTCGGAATAATGGAGGTGATCATCATGAGGAGCATCCACCAGGAAGCCCGGCCGGCCGCCCCCAACCCGGAATTGCGCCACCGGAAATCGAAACGGAAATGAATGCCCAGGCGGCGCAGCGGCCAGATGAGGATGAGGGCTTGGGCGACGATCCCCAGGGTGGAAATACCGCCGAGCCAGCCCACCCGCGAGGCCGTCCAGCGCCCCGCTTCCAGGGCGTCTTCCGGGGTGGCCGAGCCGAAAAGAGCGAGGATGGCGAGCATCCCGAGCACCGCCACCACGTTATTGAGAGCCGGCGCCCACATATAGGGCCCGAAGTTTTCGCGGGCGTTGAGGATCTGCCCGATCACGGTGTACATGCCGTAGAAGAAAATTTGGGGCAGGCACCAGTAGGCCCAGGCCACCGTGAGGCGATACCAGTCCTCGGACATGGTGGCGGCCATGACCTTGACCACGGCGGGCGCGGCCAGGGTAATGAGCACGGTCACCGCGCCCAGGCCCACAATCGCCACGGTGAGGAGCTTGTTAATAAAGGCGGCGCCTTCTTTTTCCCCCCGTTTGGTGGCCCGCACAATGGCCGGCACCAGCACCGCATTGACCAGGCCTCCCACAATAATCATGTAAATAAGATTGGGGAGTTTATTGGCGATCCCGAAAGCGTTGCCGGCCGGCGAGGTCAGGCCCACCACCGCGCCGAGGAGAATCGGGGAGCGCACCAGGCCGAGGATACGCGAGACGAGCGTGCCGAAGAACATAATGATGGAGGCCCGCGCGGCGCTCGCGCTTTTTTCGCTCGCGGTATTCTCGCTCGCGCTTTTTTCACTCGAGCTGGCGAAGGTTTCGGGCTCGGGGCCTGCGCCGGCGGATTCCGCTAGATCCGGGAGGGCATCCGCACGGTCGTCGGCCACAAAATGCCGTCCGCTAGGGCGGCGCGGGGGGAAGAAACGCATGCTTCGAGCTTAGCCTTAGAATCCAGATTCGGTGGGATGCGGATAGAAGCGCCGCATTTTCTGCACCGCACGAATATCGGAGAGCATCCGGAACAGGGTGCGCTTGGGGTGGCGGTCCTTGCTATAGGCGATCGGGTTGACCACCGGGCCGCGCCTCCGCACCCGCCGCACCTGCTCGGCCAGCTGCGGATCGCGCAAGTAGCGGCGCCCCGCCAGCCAGGCGGGAATAATCGCGAAAATGCCGGCGCGATTGACCCGCTGAAGCGGTGCGGTTTCCCCGGCCATATCCGCAACCAGGGCGCGCGCCAGATTCACCCCGCCCACCTTGAGGTAGTAGTGCCCGCGCCCGGCCCGCGGATTGAGATCCAGCCAATAGGCCCGGCCGGTACGCGGATCAATTTTCACGTCCATGGAGAAGAAGCCCCGCAGGCCCACCTCGCGCACGATCCGCTCGGCGCGGTCGGTGAGGAACCCCTCCGGATCGGTGAGGATAATCCCGGCATTGCCGATGAGCGAAGGCTCATGCAGCCCGAGCAGCACCCTCCCCGAGCCAATAGCGCTCAGGTGCCCGCGCGAATCGATATACCCATTGACAACCCACTGGGTAGTATCATCCCCCGGAATGAGTTCCTGGGCGATAAGGTCAATATCGACCTGGCGGCCGGCAAGCGTGGCAAATTTCGCGCGGGCCGCTGCGGCGTCGTCGAATACCTCCACCTTTTTCAGGCCCGTCGCGTACAGCGAGGTGGGGTTATCCGCGCGCGCGGGTTTGACGACAATGGGGAAGGGCAGCGTGGCGAGCGCCGCGTCCCAGGTCTCGGGTTGGGAAAGATGTACGACGGCGCGCCGCGGGGCCGCCTCCCCCACCTTTTCGTACACCTGCGCCATCGCCTCTTTCGAATTCGCGAGGTCCACGACATCCGGCGCGGCGAAAGGGAAGAACCAGTTGGAGGCGAGGCGGTGCCGGTTGCGCACAATAACATCCACGCCCTCATCAACATTGACCAGGCAGATGAGGCGGCGATCCGCGAACTCCGCGGCCAGGGAATTGAGCAGCGCCACGAATTTTTCTTCGTCCTCCATAATATGGCGTTCGCAGTAGCGCACCGAGAGAATGGAGGAATTATTAATATGCCCCCGCGGGTATTCGGCGACGACGAGCGAGGTCACCCCGTAGGTCTCGTGGAACAGCCGCGCGAAACTATAGGCTTCCACCTCATTACCGAAGATCACCGGCAGTGCATCCATACGTGTTCTCCCTCCGCGCCCGGCCGCGGGCATGGTTATTATGCTAGCAGCGCCGCGCTAAAGTAGAAGGCAGCACTCCGCCCCCGTGAAAGGACCATCGTGACCGAAGCCGATATCCCCAGCATTGAGGTTCGTTTGCCGATTAAGCTCGGCCAGTTTGTGAAATTAGCATCGCTGGCCGCCTCCGGTGCCGAAGCCCGCGAGCTTATTGAAGCGGGCGATATTAGCGTGAACGGCCAGGTAGAAACCCGGCGCGGCAGCGCGCTGAGCGACGGCGATGTGGTTGCCCTCGCCCAGCCGCGCGGTGCCTTGCGCGTGCGGGTAGCGAGCCTCTAGCAACTCGGCAGCCGGCGGCCGCGCACAGCGAAACGCCAGCCGCGGGCCGCACTCACAGTCCTAGCAGCCCACCAGTTTCTGGGCCAGGAAGCCCTCCACTTTCTCCAGCGGGATCCGGACCTGCTCCATGGTGTCGCGGTCGCGGACCGTCACCGCCTGATCTTCGAGGGTGTCGAAGTCCACGGTCACGCAGTACGGGGTGCCAATTTCATCCTGGCGGCGGTAGCGGCGCCCGACCGCTCCTGCGTCGTCGAAATCAACATTCCACGAGGCCCGCAAGCGCGCGGCAAGATCCGCCGCCAGGGGCGTGAGCTTCTCGTTACGCGAGAGCGGGAGCACCGCGGCCTTGACGGGTGCCAGGCGCGGATCCAAGCGCAGCACGGTGCGCTTATCCACCCCGCCCTTGGTATTGGGGGCTTCATCCTCCACGTAAGCATCCACGAGGAATGCCATGAGCGAGCGGGTCAGCCCGGCCGAGGGCTCAATCACGTAGGGAACGTAGCGCTCCCCGCTGGCCTGGTCGAAGTAGGACAGGTCCTTGCCCGAATGCTTGATATGGGTGGTGAGGTCGAAATCGGTACGGTTGGCGATGCCTTCCAGTTCGCCCCAATCCGAACCCTGGAAACCGAATTTGTACTCGATATCCACGGTGCGCTTAGAGTAGTGGGACAGCTTTTCCTTGGGATGTTCGTACAGGCGCAGGTGCTCCGGGTTGATGCCCAGGTCCTTGTACCAGTCCAGGCGCTGGTCAATCCAGTACTGGTGCCATTCTTCATCCTCCCCCGGCTTGACGAAGAACTCCAGTTCCATCTGCTCGAATTCGCGGGTGCGGAAAATGAAGTTTCCGGGGGTGATTTCGTTGCGGAACGACTTGCCGATCTGGCCGATGCCGAAGGGCGGCTTCTTGCGCGAGGTGGTTTGCACATTCGCGAAATTCACGAAAATACCCTGGGCGGTTTCCGGGCGCAGGTAGTGCAGGCCGGATTCGTCTTCCACCGGGCCGAGGGTGGTTTTCAGCATCATATTAAAATCGCGCGGCTCGGTCCATTGGCCCTTCACGCCGCAATGCGGGCAACCCAGCTCCGCGGTGGGAATGGAATCCGGGTCGTCAATATGCTTCTTGGCGGCCAGCGCTTCCTGGAGCTGGTCCATGCGCAGGCGCTTGTGGCAGTTGAGGCATTCGATAAGCGGATCGTTGAACACGCCGACGTGCCCGGAAGCAACCCACACCTCCCGCGGCAAAATAATGGAGGAGTCGATACCCACAACGTTATCGCGACTTTGCACCATGTAACGCCACCACTGGCGCTTAATATTTTCTTTCAGCTCGGTTCCCAGCGGGCCGTAATCCCAGGCCGAACGGGTACCGCCGTATATTTCCCCGGCGGGGAAGACGAAACCGCGGCGCTTGGCCAAAGAAATAACGTTATCGAGACGGGAGGGAGCAGGCTTAGCCAACGTTGTTCCTTTCTATTGCGCGCATCCGGATGATGCGTGGCCCGTCTAGTCTACCGCCGCGCCCGTTTCCGCGCGGTCCCGGCCGGTGCGGAAAACGAAAAGGAAATATGCGACGACGACGCCCAGTACCACCACTGCGGCAATTCCCCACGGGTTACCGAAAATAGCGGCCCAGACCGCTCGCAGGGCGAGCATGCCAACCGTCGAGTAGATCGCCGCCCAGCCCAGCCAGCCGGGCAGCGCGGCCAGGGTGAAACGCCAGCCGCTCATGCGGGTGAGCCCAGCACCGATAAGGATGACGGTTTGCACCCCGATGGTGAAGAAGCAGAGAGTAACGAGGGGCCAGCCGCGCCGTGCCACCCGCTGCGAGGCCGCGATCACGCGCTCGTCATGCGCCCAGGCCCAGGCCCGGTGGGCGAGGCGATTGCGCGGTTCGCGCTGCCGGGCCACCAGGTAAGCGGCATAGCGCCCCAGCCAGAAAGTAGCGCTGGAACGCAAGGACACCACGAGGAAAAGGAAAAGGTAAACAAAGGCGAAGGAGCGCCCGGCCAGGAATGAGAAGGAATCCATGCTTAGCGGCCCATTCCTTCCCGGTTCCGGCCGTTATGCTGCCCGGCGCAATCGGCGCAGACCCCGATGAGTTCAAGGGTGTGATCCACATCCGAGAAGCCGTTCGCGGTGGCGATGGAACGCACCCAATCTTCGGCCCCTTCCAGGGCGATTTCCACGGTTTTCCCGCAGCGCCGGCACATGAGGTGATGGTGGTGTTCTTCGGTTTCGCAATAGCGGTAGAGGGTTTCGGTGCCCTCCTGCATGGTGTCGAGAATCCCTTCGTCCGCCATCGCCTGCAAGGTGCGGTACACGGTGGCCAGGCCGATGCGCCGGCCTTCCCGGGAAAGTTTTTCGTGGAGCTCCTGGGCGGAAACGAATTCCGGGATCGTCTCCACCATCTTCGAAATGGCGATCCGCTGGGCAGTTACTCGCGGTTTAGACGCGTTCATGAACCCTCCTGTGGTTGCGCCGTACCAGTGTGGACATGATTGCCACAACTGCGTACCCGGCAATGAGAATCACCGCGATCATAGCCCCGGGAGAGGCAGAAACATAGCGGGTAATGACCAATCCGACAAGTGCGGCCCCGCATCCGAGCCCCATGGCCAGGCGCTGGGTGTGCGCCAGGGAGGAGCACACCAGCTGGGCGGTGGCCACCGGCACGATCATCATGGCCGAGACCAGCAGAATGCCCACCACCCGCATGGAGACCGCCACCGTGAGGGCCGCCGTGACCGCGATGAGGATGTTAAAAGCCCGTACCGGCAGGCCCGAGGCCCGCGCGAAGTCTTCATCGTTCGTCACGGAGAAGAGCGGGCCGCGCAGCCCGATACCCACCGCGAGGATAACCACGGTGAGGGCCACGGTGTACCACACGTCCTGCCCCGTGACCGTGGTAACCGAGCCAAAGAGGTAGTAGTTGAGGTTCGCCGTCGTACCACCCGCGAGGGAAATAAGCAGTACCCCGCACGCAATGCCGCCGTAAAACAGAATCGCGAGCGCGGTATCTCCCGAGGTGATTCCCGAGGAACGCACCCATTCGATAATGAGCGCGCCGAGCACCGCAATAATAAGGGCGCCGGGTACCGCGAAACGTTCGGGTTGCCCGTGCAACCAGGTGCCCGTCAGCCAGCCGAGCGCCACCCCGGTGAGGGCCACGTGGCCGATGCCGTCGCCCATGAGGGCCATGCCGCGTTGGACGAGGTAGCTGCCCACGATCGGCGCGGCCAGCCCCACGAGCACCGCCACCAGCAGCGAGCGCATCATGAGGGGCGAGGAAAGAATATCTGCGATCATTGCGCCACTCCCCCGTGCACGTAGCCATCGGATACTTGAATATCGCGACCCACCAGGTGGGCGAGTTCCCCGCGTTCGTGGAGCACCATGACGAGGGTGAGGCCCGAGCCGTGCAGGCGGGTGAGGATTTCGGCCAGATCGGCACGGGCGCGGGCATCGATCCCGGCTAGCGGTTCGTCAAGAACCAGCAGATCGGGGCGGCGCACCAGCGCGCGGGCAATCATGACGCGGTGCTGCTGTCCACCGGAAAAGACCCGCACCGGGTCCTGGGCACGGCTTTCCAAACCCACCGCCGCGAGGGCCTCGTAGGCGGCGGCGCGGGCCGCTTTCCCTTTATCCGCGAAGAGGTGGCGCCCGGAAAGCAAACCGGAGCGCACCACTTCCAGGGCGGTGGCAGGCAGGTTGCCGGCATGCACCATCGACTGGGGCACGTAGCCCACTCGGTGCCAGGGCACCTGGCGGGGGCGCGCGGTATCCACCCCGAAAATCTGCGCGGTTCCGGTATGGGGTACGACGCCGAGAAGCCCTTTGACAAGGGTGGATTTGCCCGAGCCGTTGGGCCCGAAAATCCCCACCGACTCCCCGGCCGCGATCTCCAGGTGAGCCGAATGCACGATTTCGCGCCCGCCCAGGGTAATGCACAAATCGCGGGCGAGGAGGGCCGGGGAAACCGCGGGCTGCGCCGGTATCGCGCCCCTAGCCGGTGCCGGAGACGTTCCGGGTGCTGCGCCCGTACCCGGTGCCGGGGCCGGGCTTACTGGCACTGCAATCCCTCACGCAGGTGGGCGAGGTTGCTATCCATAATGGCCAGGTAGCCCGCGCCCTCCGGATCGGCTTCCGCGGTGCTCAGCGAGGAAAGCTGCGCACCGGTTTCCGCCGCGATAGCCTCCGCGGTTTTCGCCGGGCTATTGGCTTCCGCGAAGATGGTGCGGGTCCCGGTTTCTGCCATAATGCGTTTCACTTCGGAGATATCGAGCGGGGAGGGATCTTGATCGGGGTCAATCCCGGCGATCCCCACCTGGACCAGGTTGTAACGGTCGGTCAGGTAACCGAAAGCCGCGTGGGAGGACACCACCGTGGTGGTGGCGCACTGGGCCAGGCCGGTAGTGTAGCGCGAATTCAGATCGGTGAGCTCTTGCTTGAGGCGCGCGAAATTCGCCTCGAAATCACCGCGATGTTCCGGATCCATAGAGGAGAGCGAAGCGGTGATCGCTTCGGCTACATCTTGCATACGCACCGGATCAAGCCAGAAATGCGGGTCGAGGACGCGCCCGGCTTCGGTAGCTTCATCCCCGTGATTATCGGCCAGACCGCGGTGGTGGACCAGCTTCGCGGCATCGGCCAGGTTCACGGCGTTACCGGCCCCGATGGTGGAAATAGCCGCGTCGAGAGAGGGCTGGAATCCGGAGACGTAGAAGATAACATCCGTGCTTTCCAGCTCCGCGACCTGCTTGGGGGAAAACTCGTAATCATGGGGTTCCACATTGGTGGGGGTGGCGGAGGTGACCGTCACGTAGTCCCCGCCGATCTGTTCGGCAAGCCACCGGATCGGGGTGAAGGATGCCGTCACGCCAATGCGCGCGGTATCCGCGCTCGATGCGGCCCCGGAGCTTGAAGCACTATCCGCGGGCGAAGTAGAGGAGGACTGGCACCCGGCCAGCAGGGCGGTGGATCCCAGCAGCGCCGTGCAGCTAAGCAGCGCCGCCATACGAGTCAAAGTTTTCTTCACCCGCCCAGTCTACCCAACGCGCCCGGTGGCGCGTCGCGGCGGCCGGGCCCGCCGACCGCGCGTAGCCGCTGCACCCCGCCTCGCAACGCCGCCGCGACGCTACGACACCACGCAGTTGCGCCCAAGGAGCACCTTGAGATCAGAGAAGAAACGCGCTTCGGGTTTGACGTAAAATTCCTGGCCCACCTGCACCACCGAGGTACGCCCGGGGCGCTGGATATGGAGCCGCACCGGGGCGCTACCCGGGTAGGTGCGCAGCAAATCGCTCAGCTGCCCGAGCAGATCGCGAGTGCAGATACGTTCAGCAAGCTGCACATCCACGGGCGAATCCGGGAGCAGGTCACCGCTGGGGATTTTCATATCCTGGGCGGAGAGCTGAATATTGCCATCCCGATCCGAGACGCGCGCCGTAATAATCGCTACCTGGTCCGGGGCGAGCAGCCCAGCCACGGTCTGGTAGGTGGCCGGGAAGAAGTTAATTTCGGTACTGCCCGTCATATCTTCCAGGACGATCGTCGCCCACATCTTCCCGTTTTTCTTGGAGATGCGCGGCTGGACAGCTGTGACGAGTCCGGCTAATGTCACAGTCCGCCCGTCCGTTGCGGCGTCGTCGTCCAAAAGACGCACCACCGTGGTATCTGCCGCACGGTCCAGAATATGTTCCATGCCCGAAAGCGGGTGGTCGGATACATACAGGCCGAGCATATCGCGCTCGAGGTTGAGCTTTTCGCGTTTATCCCATTCGGGCAGCTCGGGGATATCGACCTCTACCCCGCCGGCGATTTCCGAACCGCCGAACAAATCGAATTGCCCCACCGCTTCATTTTTCTTTAGGGCGACGACGGCGTCTACCGCCTCGGCGACTTTGGAGAGCAAGGCGCGGCGGGTGTAGCCCATCGAGTCGAAAGCCCCGGCACGCACGAGGCATTCCACGCTGCGCTTATTGAGGACCTCGAGGGGGACCTTATCGAGGAAGTCCTGGAAGGAGGTGAAAGCGCCCTT
The DNA here is from genome assembly GCF_030216305.1 of Actinotignum timonense. Classification (GTDB taxonomy): domain Bacteria; phylum Actinomycetota; class Actinomycetes; order Actinomycetales; family Actinomycetaceae; genus Actinotignum; species Actinotignum timonense_A. Next base: position 27,016 of record NZ_JASOKT010000005.1, read on the forward strand.
CTCTTCACGGGCGCTAATAATGCCGTCCACGACTTTCGCGCCAACGTTACGCACCGCGGACAGGCCAAAGCGGATCTCCTCCCCCACTGCGGAGAAATTCGCCAGGGATTCGTTCACGTCGGGCACCAAAACCTTGATGCCCATGCGGCGGGCTTCCCCGAGGTAGACCGCCATTTTGTCTTTATTGTCTTTGCGGGAGGTGAGGAGGGCCGCCATGTATTCCACCGGGTAGTGGGCTTTCAGGTAGGCCGTCCAGTAGGAAATCACGCCGTAGCAGGCCGAATGGGACTTATTGAAGGCGTAGGACGCGAAGGGCTCCATGGTGCCCCACAGGGTTTTCACCGCGTCCTTGCTAAAGCCCTGGGCCACCATCCCGGATTCGAAATCGACGTACATCTTATCCATGACGTCTTTTTTCTTCTTGCCCATGGCTTTACGCAGCGAATCTGCCTGGCCCATGGTGAAGCCGGCCACCGTCCGGGCGATCTGCATGATCTGTTCCTGATAGACGATCAGGCCGTAGGTGGGGGCCAGAATCGGTTCGAGGATCTCCTCCAGCTCGGGGTGGATCGCCTCGATTTTCTGCAGCCCGTTCTTCCGCAGCGCGTAATTGGTGTGGGAATTCATCCCCATGGGGCCGGGGCGATAGAGCGCGGACACGGCGGAAATGTCCTCGAAGTTGGTGGGTTTCATCTGCTTGAGCAGGGTGCGCATGCCCGAACCATCCAGCTGGAAAATACCGAGGGTATCGGCATGCTGGAGCAACTCGAAGGTGCGCTCATCATCGAGGGGAACATTATCAATATCGAGGGGATCTTTATTATTCGCCACGATATTTTCCAGGGCGTCCTCAATGGTGGTGAGGTTGGAGAGCCCCAGGAAGTCCATTTTGAGGATGCCGAGGTCCTCGCATTCGGGGTATTCGAATTGGGTGATGACCGCGCCGTCGGCCGGGCGTTTCATCACCGGGATCACGTCCGTGAGGGGCACGGAGGACATGAGGATGGCGCAGGCATGCACGCCCCACTGGCGGGTGAGGCCTTCGATGCCCTGGGCCAGGTCGAAAACGCGTTTGGCATCCACGTCGGTGGAGACCATATCGCGGAATTCCCCGGCTTCCATATAGCGGGAATTCTTCTCATCGAACACGCCAGAAAGCGGGATGTCCTTGCCCATGACCGAGGGCGGGAGGGCCTTGGTGAGGCGTTCGCCCATTTCGAAGGGGTAGCCAAGCACCCGGGACGCATCCTTGAGGGCCTGCTTCGTTTTAATAGTGCCGAATGTGACCACCTGGGAGACTTTGTCATGCCCGTATTTATCTTCCACGTAGGCGATAACTTCCCCGCGGCGGCGTTCATCGAAGTCCACGTCAATATCGGGCATGGATACGCGTTCCGGGTTGAGGAAACGTTCAAAGAGGAGGCCGTGTTCGATGGGGTCAAGTTCGGTGATATGCAGCGCGTAGGCCACCATGGAGCCGGCCCCGGAGCCACGCCCCGGCCCCACCCGGATGCCATTGCGTTTGGCCCACAGAATGTAATCGGAAACCACCAGGAAGTAACCGGGGAAGCCCATCTGCACAATGACTTCCACTTCGTAATTGGCACGCTGGCGCACGTGATCGGGAATATATTCCCCGTAGCGCGAATGCAGGCCGCGTTCGACTTCCTTAATGAACCAGGAGGTGATGTCCTCCCCGTCGGGCACCGGGAAGACCGGCATGTAATTGGCGCCTTCAGCGGCGGTAGTGAAGGAAATATTGCAGCGTTCGGCCACCAGCAGGGTGTTTTCCATCGCCCCGGGCAGATCCCCGAAGAGCTTGTACATTTCCTCGGTGGAACGCAGGTGGTAGCCGTGCCCGTCGAATTTGAAACGGTTGGGATCCTGGAGGGTGGAACCGGAATTAATGCAGAGCATGGCGTCCTGGACGGAATGGTCCTCCGCGCGCACGTAATGCGAATCATTGGTGGCCAGCAGCGGCGCATTGATTTTCTTGGCGAGGTCAAGCAGGTCATTGCGGGTGCGCCGCTCGATCTCATTATCGTGGTCCATGATTTCCACGAAGTAGTTCTCTTTACCGAAGATCTCCTGCATGCGCCCGGCGGCCTCGAGGGCTTCGGCGTGCTGGCCCAGCCGCAACCGGGTTTGTACCTCCCCGGAGGGGCAGCCGGCGGTGCCGATAAGGCCTTCGTGCAGTTCCTCAAGGAGCTCGATATCCATGCGGGGCCATTTGCCCATCTGGCCTTCCAGCGAGGCGCGCGAATCGAGCCGGAAGAGGTTATGCATCCCGGTGTTATTGGTGGCGAGCAAAGTCATATGGGTATAGGCCCCGCGCGCCGAGACGTCATCGCTGCGCTGTGATTCATCCCCCCACAGCACCCGGTTGCTCGAGTATCGCGAGGTCCCCGGGGTCATATAGGCTTCCACCCCGATAATCGGTTTGATGCCGGCGTCCTTGCAGGCCCGGTAAAACTCGTAGGCGCCGAAGCAGTAGCCGTGGTCGGTGATGGCCAGGGCGCTTTGCTTTTGGGCGACGGCCTGCGCCACCAGCGGCTTAATTTTCGCCGCCCCGTCCAGCAGGGAGTATTCGGTATGGGTGTGGAGGTGAACGAAATCTGAGGGAGCGGCCATGGGGCCTAGTCTATCCAGCGCTCACTACCCGCGCCATTTCCCGGTGCCAGATGCGCGCGTCCAGGAAGGGTGCGCGAGCGGTGAGTTCGTAGCCGAGGGCCCGGTAGAAGCCGATTTTGTCCTCCTGGGCGTCGAGGATGATCCGCACCTGCCCGGCGTGTCCAAATTCGCGCAGCGCTACCTCGGCTGCGGCCTCGCACAGGAAGCGCCCCACGCCTAGCCCGCGGGCGGAACGGCGCACGCAGACGCGCCCCAGGTGTACGACACCTTCGGTGGTTGCGTAGACCCGCGCGGCACCTAATGCTTCACCAGCATTATTTTCGACGACGACGTGGTGGGCGCGTTCGTCGATATCGTCGAGTTCTTCTTCCAGCAGTACGCCTTGTTCCCCGCAGAAAACCTCAATACGGAGGGCGCGAGCCCGCTCCAGGTCTCCCTCGAGCCAACGCAGCTGGGTGGCGCCGCGGTGCGGCGCGGTGGTATCTGGCGCGGCAGGCGGCGGGGTGGTGGGGCGCGGCGCACCGTCCAGCGGTGCGCCGTCGTGCGCCGTCGTCATGAAAAAACTCCCGCGCGCATGCGCTCGAGAGCGGTGGCGAGGTCCTCCGGGTAGGGTGCCTCGAATTCGCGCCAGCTGCCATCGGGGTGCTCAAAGCCGAGGCGGGTGGCGTGCAGCCACTGGCGGGTGAGCCCCAGGGTTTCACTCAGGCCCGGGTCAGCCCCGTAGGTGGCGTCCCCCACGCAGGGGTGGCCGAGGGCGGACATGTGCACCCGGATCTGGTGGGTGCGTCCGGTTTCCAAGTGAACCTGGAGAAGACTGCCGCCGGCCATCGCTTCGAGGGTGTCATAGTGGGTGATGGAATGGCGCCCATCCGCCCGCACCCCCATTTTCCACTGGTGGCGCGGATCGCGCCCGATGGGGGCATCCACGGTGCCGGAGAGCGGGTCGGGATGCCCCTGCACGAGGGCGTGATAGATCTTTTCGGGAACGCGGTTGCGGAACTCATCCTTGAGCAGCACATAGGCGCGTTCTGATTTCGCCACCACCATGCACCCTGAGGTGCCCACATCTAGGCGATGCACAATACCCTTGCGTTCGGCCGGTCCGTAGGCGGAGAGCTGCACCCCGGCGTTCATGAGGGCGCCCAGCACATCCGGGCCGGTGAAATTGAGGGAGGGATGGGCCGCCAGGCCGGCCGGTTTATCCACCACCACCAGATCGGCATCTTCGTAGAGGATGGGGATGGTGACATCTCCCCCGCGCGGGGCAACGGTGCGCGGGGTAGGAATATTGATTTCCAGGATGCTCGGCGCGCGCAGCCGGACGGATTTCGCTACCGGGTTGCCGTCCAGAAGAACATCCCCGGCATCGATAAGGCGTTGCACTTCCGCGCGCGAGAGGCCGGTCAGGCGCGCGATCGCCGCGTCGATACGGGCCTCATTAAATTCTTCCGTGACCGGGTAGGTCCGCCACATGCTACTCGCCTCGCTCCGACTTGCCAGGTGCTGGCATGGAGGCTGATGCGGATACGGAGCCGGAGTCCGCGCTGGCCCGAGCTGCGCCGTCGTTCATAAAAAACGCGACAGCGATCATGATCACGGCCCCGGCCACCAGCGCAATATCGGCCACGTTTCCCACGAACCAGTCGAAGTAGGCGATGAAATCGACCACGTGCCCGGCGAAACCACCCGGCTCAAAGAAGATCCGGTCGATGAGGTTGCCGGCCGCGCCGCCCCACATGAGAGCCAGGCCCACGCCGATCCAGCGGTGGCGTACCCGTGCCGCGAGGACGGGGAAAACCGCGAGCACCACGACAAGCGCGATGGAGGTAATGGCGCGGGTGGAATTTGCCCCCAGTGAGAATGCTGCACCCGGGTTGAAGACCAGGTGCAGCCCGAGGGCATCCCCCACAATGGCGATGCGCTCCGTTTGGCTGAGGTTAGCGATGGCCCACTGCTTCGTGAGTTGGTCGATGGCCACCACGGCCAGCGCCCCCACGAGGATGAGGAACCACGAGGTGCTTCGCCTCACCATACGCACTAGTTACGAGCTTCGGGTTCCTGCGCGCCAGAATCGACGTTGGCGAGCAGCGTCTCCAGGTAGCTGTGCAGGCGCGTGCGGTAATCACGCTCGAAGTCACGCAGCTCGGAGATCTTGCGCTCCACCAGGCCGCGTTCCTGCTCCAGCTGGGCCAGGGTGCGGTTGGACTGAGCTTCGGCATCCTCGATGATCTTGGCACTGCGGGTTTCCGCATCCTGGATCTTCTGAGCCTTCTCGGTTTCACCGCGGGCCACGAGTTCTTCGTAGGTCTGCTGCGCCATCTGAAGCACGGCGGCGGCCTGTTCCCCAACGGTGCCGGTGGGTTGAGCGAAGGACGCGGTGGTTGTGGCCTGGTCCGGCGCTGCGGGTTCTTCACCCGAACCGTTCTGGAGTTCGGTCACGCGCGCTTCGGCGACGGTGGCGCGATTCTCCGCTTCCTGGAGCTGCTTCGACAAATCGACGATGGTTTCGTAGATCGCGTCAAGGAATTCGTCGACCTGTACCTCGTCGTAACCGGTCTCCGCGGTTTCCGGGCGCTTAAAGCGGACATCCATGACATCCTGTGCCGTGAGCATTGCCATTTCTCACCTCAAGTAGTGTAACGAAACTGTGTTAAGAGCACGTGGCTGTGTTATGAGCACACGGCTCTCGGATAAAGCCTACCTCATCTGGGCGAACTACGAGACAAAGATACGTAAAATTATCCCATTGAGGATTTGAAGCACGATAAAAACAACGATGAAACCGATGTCAATCGCGATGCCTCCCAGCCGCAGGGGCGGGATGATTTTGCGCACCATATTGAGAATCGGGTCCGTGAGTGCGTAGACGATATTAACGATAACGAGAAGGGCGCCACTGGGGCGCCAATCACGCGCCGCAATGGTCACCAGATCAATAATCACCCGCGCGAGCAGCACCAGAAGATAGATGCTGATGAGGGTGGAAAGAATGATTCCAAGTACTGCCATTAGAACGAATCACGCGACTCCGGGCGCTGGTTTTCCATGCGGACGGTGCGCGGGGTCATGAGCAGCACGTCCGCGGAAATCTTATTGAGATCCCCGTGTAGCCCGAAGCAGATCCCGGTGGCGAAATCGACAATGCGATTGCGTGCAACGTCGTCGGCTTCCGCCAGGTTGATAATGACGGGCAGGCCGTCGCGGAATTGTTCGGCGAAGCCCCGCACCTCGGTGAAGGAACGCGGCTTAGCGGTGATGATGCGGGCGATATCGACCGGCTGCTCCACAGCGTGAATTTCGCTGACGGGGCTTTCCGCTTCGGCCTCGTAATCATCTTCGTAGTAATCGGCATCGTCCTGGTAATCCAGGTACTCGTCGTCGTTAAGCGTTGCCTTGGAGACAAAACGCTGGAACATTCCCATAGCAGCCAACCCTTCTCGCTGTTCTCGTTTTACGTTAGGCGACGCGCCCGGCCTTGTCAGCACGGCGCGCCGCTGGGGCGTTGCAGTCCACCGCGAGCACGCCGGCGAAGCGGCCGGTGCGCGATGCACGTCGGTAAGAATAAAAATCTGGATCTTCGCGGGTGCACCGAGGACTGACGTGGATCTCAGACACACCGACGGCGCGCAGCTGAGCGGTGAGCCCGGCCGCAATATCGAGGGAGGGCGTGCCCCAGGCGGTGCGCCCGGCAGCCTCGGGGATGCGCGCCGCGACGCTAGCCCGGAGCTCCTCGGGCACTTCGTAGCAGCGCCCGCAGATGGACGGGCCAAGGTAGGCGATGAGGTGCTCCGGCCCCAGGGCACGTGCCGCAGCCGGCCCGATACCGGCCTCCAACCCGCGCCGGCCCACGTGAACGGCCGCCCCGGCCCGGCGATCCTGCGCCACTAGGAGCAGCGGGAGGCAATCGGCCACCATGACCACCGCGGCAGCACCCCTCGGTACCGGTGCGGCGCCCGAGCTAAGCGGGATGTCAATGAGGAGGCCGTCGGTGTCGGGGGCCACGAAGGTGCCGGCGGAAGTCAGAACGCCGGCATCTTCAAGGTGGTCCCCGTGCACCTGGTCCATATAGACGGGGCGCTGCCCGATCTGCGCTGCGAGCAGAGCTCGGTTACGCTCCACGGTGGCGGGGTCATCCCCGACGTGGTGGGCCACATTGAGGCCCGCAAAAGGAGCGCGGGATACCCCACCGGCGCGGGATGTGAATCCCGCCCGGATGCGGCCACCGGGCACGGAGATATCCGCTACCCACTCCACCAGCGCGCTACGAGTCATTGATGCCTGAGTTTCCTATGTCCTATGTTTCCCTGAGTTTTCGAGCTTTTCCGGGGTTTCCCTTGATTTTCCGCGGTTTTCCTAGTTTTCCTCGAAGAGGAAGGAGGGGATATCCAGATCGGAGCGCTGGGGTTCTTCCACCCGCGGCGGGATGGCGCGGTGAGTTCCCGGGCGCTGCGCAGCCGGCTGCGCTTCGGGCTGGGCCGGCGTATAGGTGGGGCTGGCCACCGGGTGGGCCGGGCTCGCCACGGCTTCGACTTCTGGTTCGGGTTCGACCGGGGCCAGATCTTCGATGGGTTCCACGGTATCGTGCCCGGCGGGCACGCCATCCATCTGCAAAAGGTGGTCACGTGCCTCGTCGAAGCCCGCGGCAATCACCGTCACGCGCACCTCGTCGCCAAGGGATTCATCGATAATCTGGCCAACGATAATATTCGCGTTCGGATCCACCGCTTCCTTGACCATCTTGGAAGCGGAGGCAAGCTCCTTCATACCGAAGTCCGCACCGGCCAGGAAGGAAATAAGTACGCCGTGTGCACCGTCGATGGAGGCTTCCAGCAACGGGGAGGAGATGGCGCTTTCGGTGGCGCGCACCGCCCGATCTTCCCCGGAGGCCGAGCCAATACCCATGAGGGCGGTGCCCGCGTCCTTCATAATGGCCTTGACGTCCGCGAAGTCGAGGTTAACCAGACCCGGAATGGTAATAAGATCCGAAATTCCCTTGACGCCCGAGCGCAGCACCTCATCGGCGAGGTGGTAGGCCTCAATAATGGTGAGGTCTTCTTCGGCGATCTCCAGGAGGCGATCATTGGGGATAACAATGAGGGTATCCACCGCTTGACGCAGTTCCGCAATACCCATGGAGGCGTTATTGGCACGCTGGGCACCTTCAAATTCAAAGGGACGGGTCACGACGCCGACAGTCAGCGCTCCCAAATCCCGAGCCACCTTGGCAACCACGGGGGCGGCACCGGTGCCGGTCCCTCCGCCTTCACCAGCAGTGACGAACACCATATCCGCGCCTTCGAGGGCGCTTTGGATAACTTCCACGTTTTCTTCCGCGGCGCGCTTACCCACCGAGGGATCCGCACCCGCTCCCAGGCCCTTAGAAACCTCGCGACCAATATCGAGTTTGGTTTCCGCTTCGGATTTCACCAGGGACTGCCCGTCGGTGTTAACGGCAATAAATTCCACACCGGCAAGTCCGTCTTGAATCATACGGTCAACAGCGTTGACACCGCCCCCGCCGACCCCGATGACTTTGATATTGGCGGCGTTATTGACTACGGCCATGAGTTTTCCTCCCGAACCTCAAGTAAAACTTGAGGTTTTTCGTTCCTGACTTCGCGGAAAAGATAGTAGGTGAATGACAACGGTGCAATTCCCCGCGCTGGTGTGTTGCGAAGTGGTTTGCTCTGCTGGGTCGAAATCGGGTGGAACGATACTGCAGTGGGGCACTACGGTGCGGGAATAGCCTGGAACGGTGCGCGATTCGTATGGAACGGTGCGATGGCGCCGTGGAACGGTGCGGTAGCCGAGTGGTTCAGGATTAATGAACGACGACGGCGGTGGGCTCTGACACGTCGTACACCTGGCCAGGAACGGTAATCACGGTGGCCAGTGCTGCCGCTTTCAGATCGAAGCGCTGAGCATCCCCCCAGATCACTTTCTGCCCGGAGTTGAGATCGAGTCCGACCCGCCCGCTATCGCTCACCGATACCCCGGCTACCTGAGCCCTCACATCGTCCTTGAGACTGGCCAGCACATCAAGGGCGATGCGGATACCAGGGCCGTCACTACCATCCTCGGAGCGAGTGGCCGGCCCGGGACTCAGGCTCACGCGCGGGAGACTGGCTTCCACCTCGGGGAGAACCGGGAAGCTCACGCCGTCCCGATCCATGGCGGAGCATCCTCCTTTGCCCACCAGGCAGGCCACCGGTTCACGCACGGTGAGGGTGACCTCGAGTCCGTGGAGGTAGCTGCGGCGCAGCTGCGCTTCTTTAATGGGTGGGAATTGGGTGCTCAGGTCAGTGGCGAGAGCTTCGGTATCCAGGCGTGGAAGCGGGATTCCCGAGCGTTCGGCGAGGGCGGCGGTGACGTCTTCCGCCGTCACCGCCGCGTTCGCGGGGATACCCGAAACGGTAATATCGCTGGCCCGCAAGGCCAGCAGCGGGCTAAAGAAAATCACCCAGGCCAGGGCGGCAAGCGCGGCGAGTACCGCACCAACCACCCCGAGGCGCCGCCAGCGTACCCGGCGTTTCTCTGAAGCTTTTTCTTCGAGGCGCTCGTCCAGGGATACCGTGGTGGTGCTCCCTAGGTCGGCTAGCGGGGCGTCGCCGTCGTCGTACACCACCGGGGCGGTGGCGGCGGTGGGAACGTAGGTGATCTCCGCGTGCGGATTGATATCGCGCGCGGAGCGGCGCCGGGATGGTTCTTTCACCGCGCCGTCCCCTCCTCCAGTGCCGCCAGGATCTCGGGCCCCAGTGCGGTGACATCGCCAGCACCCATGGTGAGGAGCAGATCCCCCGGCTTCGCGCTCGCTGCGAGCGCCCGCGCGGCCTCATGTTTATCGGCAATAAAATGCCCGGCGCCTCCCATGCGGGAAGTGATCATATCGCCCTCGATGCCGTCGAAAGGCGTTTCACGGGCCCCGTATACGGCGGTAACAATGGCGGTATCCGCCAGTTCGAGAGCGGTAGCGAAACGATCCGCGAAATTGCGGGTGCGTGAATACAGGTGCGGTTGGAAAAGAACTCGCACGCTGCCCTGCCCGGCCTCGGCGCGGGCGGCGCGTAAGGTGGCTTCCACTTCGGTGGGATGGTGGGCGTAGTCATCAAAGAGGCGCACTCCCCCAGCCTCGCCACGCAGCTCAAAACGCCGCCCCGTTCCGGTAAAAGCCGCCAGCCCGCGGGCCATATCCGCCAGGCTCACGCCCAGTTCTATACCGGCGGCGGCCGCTCCGGCCGCGTTGAGTTCGTTATGGGATCCGGGAACCTGGAGGGAGAGCGGCGCGCAGCTTTCCCCGCACCGTAACGCCCCGTCCTCGAGGGCCACGTGAGCTTCCACGCCAGGGAGCGCGGCGCCACGCCCGTAGCTGACCACCCGGATACCTTCGCTTACCGCTTGAGCGCCTAAGCGGTGCGCACCGGCGTCGTCGCCGCACACGATGAGGAGCCCGCCGGGGACGATGCAACGCGCGAATTCCGCGAAGGCTTCTTCGAAAGCTTCCCGGCTGCCGTAATGGTCGAGGTGATCGGGTTCGACGTTGGTGACCAGGGCGATACGGGGCTGGTAGTTGAGGAAGGAAGCATCGGATTCATCGGCTTCGGCAACGAGGACCTTCCCGGTGCCCAGGTGGCCTCCGGAGCCGTGCCCGCGCACGCTCCCGCCAATCGCCCAGGACGGCGCCTGGCCGGCCTCCTCCAGTGCCACCGCGAGCATCGCCGACGTGGTGGTTTTCCCGTGCGCACCGGCCACCGCCACAAAATCGCGATCCCCGCTCGCGAGGGCGAGAGCTTGGGAGCGGTGGATGACGCGGGCACCGAGCTGGCGGGCCCGGGCGAGCTCGGGGTTATCTTCCCGGATGGCGGAAGAGATCGCCACGAGGGTATCGGCGCTGAGGCGCTCCGGTTCCGTTCCGATCCACAGGGTGATGCCGGAATCCGCCAGGCGCTGCGTGGTGGCCGAGGCGCGGGCATCGGACCCGGTCACGGTCCAGCCTTCGGCGTGGAGCAGATCGGCGATCACGCTCATGCCTGCCCCGCCGATGCCGATGAGATGGATATGGGTCACCTGAGAACCTCCTCGATAAGATCGGCGAGCCGGGCTGCGCCGTCGGCCGGACAGATGGCGCGCGAGGCCTGGGCCATGCGGGTGCGGGTGGATGCATCGGTGACGATGTCCAGCACGGTGCTCACCGAATCGGCAGTGAACTGGGCATTCGGGATGAGCAGCGCCCCGCCGGCAGCTACGACATCCGCGGCGTTGCGCGCCTGTTCCCCGTTGCCGATGGGGAGCGGAACGAAGACGGCGGGGATACCCAAGGCGGAGACTTCCGCGACGGTGCCGGCCCCGGCGCGGCACACCACGGTATCGGCCACCGCGTAGGCGAGTTCCATTTCTTCCAGGTAGTCGAGCACGTGGTAGCTGGGGATGGTGGCTGCGGTGCGCTGGGCCGCTGCGGCTTTACCCCGCCCGGTGAGGTGGAGTACCTGCACGCCGGCGGCAGCAAAGCGGGGCGCGGCGGCGGTCATCACGTCATTGAGGTGCGCGGCGCCCAGGGAACCCCCGGTGACAACGAGGGTGGGTAGCCCCGGATCCAGGCCGAGGCGCGCCGCGGCGGCGGTGCGTGCTGCTGCCCTATCGGCACTGGCCAGGGCTGCGATGGCGGGGCGTAGCGGCAGCCCGACGGTGCGGGTGATGCCGCGCGCGGCGCGCAGCGGCGTGGAGGGGAAGGTGAGGGCGACAGCGGCCGCGCCCCGTGCCCCGAGTTTGTTGGCCAGGCCCGGTAGCGCATTTTGTTCGTGCACCACTACCGGGATGCCGGCCCGGCGGGCCGCGGCGTAGACGGGGGTGGAGGCGAAACCTCCGAAACCAACTGCCAGCTCGGCTCCGGCCGCGGTGAGGATACGGCGAGCTTGACGTATCGCCCGCGGGAAAGCCACGGGGAAACGTAGCGCGTCCTTATCGGGACGGCGCGGGAACGGTGCGCGTTCCACGGTGGCGAAATCGAAGCCGCTGGCGGGAACGAGGTCCTTTTCCATGCCGGTGGCGGTGCCGACCACGAGGATACGGTGCCCGCGCCCGGCGAGTTCGTGGGCGGTGGCCAGTAGCGGATTGACGTGCCCGGCGGTTCCTCCGCCGGCGAGCACTAGTGTCACGAAGTCCTCCTGATAACTGCGCGCACCCGGCCCGCGAGTGAGCTGGAGCGCCGGAATGATTCTTTCACGCCCGGGACCGCCAGAGCTGCCGCCACGCAAACTCCCACCGCCATGAGGCAGGAGATCACGGAGGAGCCGCCCTGGCTCATGAAGGGCAGCGGCACTCCGAAAACGGGCAGCAGGCCGGTAACGACGAACATATTTGCCACAGCCTGTCCGCATAGCCATAGGGTGGCTCCTCCGGCCACGAAACGGCCGAAACGGTGCGGGTGGTACATGCAGATGGTGAGAAGGGCGTAGCCGATGGTGCCGAGCAACACAATGACGACGGCGCATCCGAAGAAACCGAGTTCTTCTCCCACCACCGCGAAGATGAAGTCAGTATGTGCTTCGGCGAGGTTCCCAGGCCATTTTTCAATTCCGGTGCCCAGACCGGAGCCGCCCGGCCCCCCGGAGCCGAAAGCCCAGAGCGCGTAATCAGCCTGGGAGGGTGTTTGCCCGGTGGGAAGCGTGAAGAGATTTTGGAAGAAGTCTTGGATGCGGGTGATGCGCGACCGGCTAGAGAAAATAAGCACGACGACGAGGAAGAAGCCCAGCGCCCCGCTGATAAGGAAATAGCGCCCCGGGAAGCCGGCCATCCAGAACATTCCCACGCCGATGAGAAGGAAAATGAGGGCGGTTCCCATATCGCCACCCACGAGCACCGCACCGATAGACGCGCCGGTGATGCCAATGGGGCCACTCCAATCGGAGAGCTGGAAGTGGGCGCCTTGCACCATGCGCCCGAGCACCGCGGCCAGGGCCACCACCATGGCGAGTTTGAGGAATTCGGAGGGCTGGAGCCGGATGGGGCCGAAGGCAATCCAGTTGCGGTTACCGGCAACAGAGGCACCCAGCGGGCTGAGCACGAGGAGCTGCAAAAGGATCCCGAAGCCGAGGGCCAGGCCCCACAGGCGCTGGAAAACAGCGAGGGGAATACGCGCGCAGATCACCGCCAAAACGGTGCCGATGGCGGCGTAGGCCATCTGGAGGTAAGCGGAGCGGAACAGGTTGGGGCCGTCTTCGTATTCGGCGCGTACCGCCCCGGGGGTGATGGCGGAAAACACCATGAGGAGCCCGAGGAGAGTGAGAATCGCGGTGGCCACCACGAGGAGGAGGATGGAACGGTGCATGACGTTGCGCACGCGTTCCTCCGGGACGCTCGGTGCCTGCGGCTTCTCAGTTCGCTCACGCATGACGCGCCTCCGTGGCGCTATCCGCTGCACCGTTATCCTGCACCGTCTCCTCCGTCGGGGCACCGTCCCCCGCCGAAGTGCTGCCCGCTGCCGGGGCACCGTCCCCCGTTACAGCACTGCCTTCCGACGGTGCGGGCAGGGCGCGCACCGCGGCGGCGAAACGATCACCGCGATCCGCGTAGGAGGTGAATTGGTCCATGGAGGCACTGGCGGGAGCCAGCATGACGGTATCCCCCGTCTGTGCGTAGCGCGAGGCAGCCAGCACCGCGCGCGCCATAGGTTCGGAGGCCGCCGGATCGATATACGTGACGGGGAGGTTAGCGCCGTCCAGGGCCGCGTGCCAAGGTTCTTGATTCACGCCAATAACAACGACGGCGCGCAGCCTGTCCCGGACCTGTGCCACAAGGGATTCAAAGCGGGCACCCTTGGGTTGCCCACCCACAATCCACACGCAGGTACCCTCCGCCAGCGCGGAGACGGAGGCGAGGGCGGCGTGGGCATTGGTGGCTTTGGAATCGTCCACGTAGCGCACCCCGGCGCGTTCGCTCACCGTCTCAATGCGGTGGTGGCCCGGGCGCATATGCTGGAGGCCGGCGCGCACCACCTCCGCGGGAATATCAATGGCCCGGGTGAGGGCCACGGCGGCCAGGGCGTCCCAGATGAGGTGGCGCGGCAGCGCCGCGGTGGTGGGAGCCAGCTGGGCGACGTCGTTCAACGAAGCGATCTCCACGGCGCTAGTCCACCGTTGCTTTCCGTAGGCACGGTCCACGATGAGGCCGTCCACGATGCCGATCTGCCCGACGGCGGGAATGCCGGTGGTGATGCCAATGGCGCGCGCACCTTCGCGCACGTCCGCGCCATCGACCATGCTCTGGACGGTGCTATCGCCCACCGGGTAGACCGCGGCGGTGCGCACATGTTCGTAAATACGGGCTTTCGCGGCGGCGTAGGCGGCGCGGCTGCCGTGCCATTCGAGATGGTCGTCGGCGATATTGAGGCAGATGCTGGCGGCCGGCTCCATGGTGTGGGTGGTGCGCAGCTGGAAGGAAGAAAGCTCCAGCGCGAAGGCACGCGGAGTATCCGGGCCGGTGGCGCTCACGGCTGCGACAGCGGGATTGCCGACGTTCCCGATGGGTTCGGCCCCTAGGTGCGCGGCGCGCAAAATATGGGCCGCCATGGTTACCGTGGTGGTTTTGCCATTGGTACCGGTGACGGCGAGCCACGGGGCGGCGTGCCCCGCACCGTCATGGGTGCGCAGGCGCCAGGCTAGTTCAATTTCAGACCACAATTCGATGCCGTGGTCGGCGGACGTAGTAAAAAGCGGGCCGATTTCGGGTATGGCGGGGGCGGGGATAATGACGTCGGGCCGCCACGCCAGCACTTTGCGCGCCAGTTCGGCCGGGGTCGGGTCGCTCCCGCCGGTATCCACGGGGAGCGCGGTGACCGCCCCGAGCTTAGTAATATCGGCGTCCCATACGCTCACACGCGCCTCGGTGAGCTCGGTCAGTGCCCGCGCGCAGGCCCGCCCTGATTTCCCTAAACCGACGACGGCGATACGGCGCCCTGCCAGTTCCGCCGCGCCCGGATGTTGCCACTCACTCATCTTTGCATCAACCACTCAGCGTAAAAAATACCCAGGGCGATAAAGCCGCACAGGGCTTGGATCACCCAGAAGCGCACCACAACCGTGACTTCGTTCCACCCTTTGAGTTCGAAATGGTGGTGGATGGGTGCCATGCGGAATACCCGTTTTCGTGTCATTTTGAAGACGCCCACTTGGACTACGTCGGAGATGACTTCTAGCAGGTAGAGCCCACCAATGAGCACGGCGAGGAATTCGGTGTGGGTGTAGATGGACATTCCCGCGAAGACACCGCCCAGGGCGAGGGAACCGGTATCCCCCATGAAAATTTGGGCCGGTGAAGTGTTCCACCAGAGGAATCCGATAAGCGCTCCGACGAGGGCCACCGCGATGATATTGAGATCGCGCGGGTCGCGGATGGGGTAGCACCCGGGGGCGGCGTCCACGAGCCCGTAGCAGGGGTGGTTGCTTTGCCACATGGTGATGAGGGTGTAGACCCCGAAAGCGATGATGGAGGCACCGGTGGATAGGCCGTCCAGGCCATCGGTGAGATTGACGGCATTGGACCAGGCGGTGATAAGGAAATTCGCCCAGATAATGAAGAGGATAATGCCGACGGCGGTACCGGCGAAGGCGAGACTCAGGCCGGTATCGCGCACGTGGGAAATGCGCATCGATGCCGGGGTTCGGTTGTTTTCATCCGCGAACATGAGGGAAAGCACCGCGAAGGCCACGCCGACAATCCCCAGGCCCGCGATTTTCGCCCAGGGGGTGAGCCCCAGGCTTTGTTTGCGGGAAATCTTGGTGAAATCATCGGCGAAGCCTACGCCCGCCATGCCGATCATGAGGCCGAGGAGGAGGATTCCGGACATTCCCGGGCTGCGCCCCGCTCCGATATTGCCCACCAGGTAACCGATAACAACCGCCGCCACGATGGCCAGGCCTCCCATGGTGGGGGTGCCGCGCTTGACGAGGTGCGAGGTGGGGCCGTCCTGGCGGATGAATTGGCCGAATTGTTTGCGCACGAGGAAGCGGATGAGAAGAGGGGTCCCGAATAGCGTGACGAGAAGCGAGACCGCAAAAGCGATAATAAGCGCGAGCACTATTCCCCCTTGAGACGGGTGGCGATATGCCACACGCCCGAACCGTGCGAACCTTTGATGAGGAGTGCCCCATCCTCATTGAGCATATCGGAGAGCGCCGCCTCGGCTTCTTCCCACGCGCCGACCGCGCGGGCGGTGATACCGGCATCACGGGCTGCCTCCGCGAGTGCCGCCATCTGGGGGCCCACCGCGATGAGGAGGCTCACCCCGGCGGCTTCCAGGGCCGGGAGGAGGGCGAGGTGTTCTTCCCGTGAAGCATCGCCGAGTTCGAGCATATCGCCGAGAATTGCGGCTTTGCGCCCGCTTCCGAGTTGCCCGAGCGCGGTGATGCCGGCGCGCATAGAGTCCGGGTTGGCATTGTAGGAGTCGTCGATGATGAGGGTGGAGCCGCGGCGGAATACATCCATACGGTGGGCGCTGGCGGGCCCGCTGGATAGCCCCGCCACGATGGCGGGCAGGCTGACCCCGGCGGCGGCCGCGGCGGTGGCCGCCGCGAGCGCGTTCATGACCTGGTGTTCTCCCACGAGTCCGAGGTTGATAGTTGAGGTGCACGGTGCGGACGGCGCAGACAGTTCCGACGGTGCGGACGGCGCGGGCAACGTGTACGGGGCGGATGGCGCGGGGCTAGCTGCGCCGTCGTTCATATGGAGCGTGAAACTGGCCCGACCGTCGCTTCCGAGGGTGATGTCGCTTGCCGTCACGTCCGCCGGGTTCACGCGCCCGAAAGTGCGTACCCGGCCGCTGGCGACCTGCCCGGCCATGGCCGCCACTCGCGGATCATCGGCGTTGAGGATGGCGATGCCGTCCTCGCGCAGGCCTTCCACGAGTTCTGCCTTGGCGCGCGCCACGTTCTCGATGCCGCCAAATTCGCCCAGGTGCGCGCGGGCCACCACCAGCACCACGGCGATATCCGGGGGTGCGATAGAGGTGAGGTAGGCGAGGTTGCCGATATGGTCGGCGCCCATTTCCGCCACCAGGGTGGCGGTGTTCTCGCCCACACGGAGCACCGTGAGCGGTAAGCCGATTTCGTTATTGAGCGATCCGGGCGGAGCAACCACATCCCCCCGTTCCCGGCATATGGCGGCGAGAAGATCCTTGGTGGTGGTTTTCCCAACGCTCCCGGTCACCGCAATAACCCGCAAGTCGGGGTTGAGGTGGCGGGCCAGCTCAAGGTTGTGCCGGGCCAGGCGTCCGAGCGCAGCGGGAATATCATCGACCACGATAATGCGCTCAGCTTCGGCGCCGCCGGCGCGGGCGGCCTGGCCATCTTCGGTGAGAATGAGGCTGGCCCCTGCTGCGCGCGCCTGGCCGCTCAGGGTATTCGCGTCCACGCGCGCGCCTTTCACGGCGGCAAAAAGCGCGCCGGGCGTGATGGCGCGGGTATCGATAACCGCCGCGGTGACCTCGGTATCGCACAACGGTGCGAGCGCGGTCCCGCCGACGGCGGCGATAACCTCCGCGGAGGACATGGAAATCATTGCGTGTCTTTCTCTTCTTGCGTGTCTTTGTCGAGGGCAACCCGGTTAGTGCGGCCGGAACAATCGCCCTGGCCAACGGAGCTAGCGCGCTCAGCGAGCGCCGCCCGCGCTACCTCGCGGTCGTCCAGCGGAATGTTACGCCCCCCGGCCACCGGTTGATAAGTTTCGTGCCCACGCCCGGCCAGCAGCACGGTATCCTCCGGTGCCGCCTCCCGGATGGCGGTGCGCATAGCGGTGGCGCGATCAGCGATGTCCACGATGCGGGCGGGGCTGTGCGCGCTGCGGGCCCCGTCCAGGAGTGCGGCGCGAATCGGTGCGGGATCTTCTTCGTGCGGATCGTCGTCCGTGATGTAGACGACGTCGGCCAGTTCGGCGACCGCCCGCCCCATCTCGGGGCGCTTGTCCACATCGCGCTCCCCGGCGCTTCCGGTCACCACGATGAGCTGACCGCTGGTGGTGGGGCGCAGCGCATTGATCGCCAGGCGCAGTGCCGCGGTATTATGCGCAAAATCAACGACGACGCGCGGCGCGCTACCCACCACTTCCATACGACCGGGGACTTGCGGTGTGAGCCCGGCGCCTACTACGGCGCCAACCGCACCGCGGTCCGCCCCGCTTTCCAGCACCATGGCCACGGCGAGCGCCGTATTGGCAATATTGAAATCTCCGGGCAGGCCGGTGCGCACCGTCGTCTCCCAGCCGTCGCTATGAGCCAGGATGAAGGAGGTGACGGGGCCGTGCTCGATATTCCGCACCTGATACCCACTCCTCCCCCCAAGCTGAGAGAACACGGCGAGGGCTACGGTGGGCACCTCGGTTTCCCCAGCCAGGCGCCTGCCCCACTCATCATCAACGGTAATAACCGCCCGCCGTGAGCACTCCGGGGTGAAAAGGCTGCGCTTGGCCTGGTAGTAGTTCTCCATGGTGCGGTGGTAATCGAGGTGGTCCCGGGTGAGATTAGTAAATCCAGCCACGCTGAAGACCACGGGGCTGGTACGGTGCTGCGCCAGCGCGTGGGAGGATACTTCCATGGATACATCCGTCCCGCCCCGTTCCACCAGGAGGGCGAGCAGCGCTTGCAGATCCGCGGGCATGGGCGTGGTCAGATGCGCCGGGGCGCACAGGTCCGCAATTTTTGTTTCCACGGTTCCCACCAGCCCGGTGGTGCGATCCAGCGCGGTAAGCAGGCCGTCCAGGAGGTACGTCGTCGTCGTTTTTCCATTGGTGCCGGTCACCGCGAAACTGCGCAAGCATTCGGCGGGTTCCCCGTAGACGCGGGCCGCAATGGCACCCAGGTGCGCGGCCGGGTCCTCCACCACGAGGAGCGGAAGCTCCACCCCGGCCTGCGCGATAAGAGCAGCCCCGGCGGCGTCGGTGAGGATGGCGCGTGCGCCCCGTTGCGCCGCCTGGGGGGCAAAGCGCGCCCCGTGGGCGTGAGCGCCGGGCAGCGCCGCGAAAAGCGCCCCCTCATGCACCGCGCGCGAATCGGCGGTCACGGAAGTCACGGTGGTCTGCGAGGCCTCGCAACCGGCACCATCCACCTCGGGAAGTTCGGAAACCTCGCGCAGCGCCACCGGACGCACCTGCGGAAGAGGGAATTCGTCACTCACTAGTTGCCTACCTCCGATGAGAACCACGGATATTTGAAGAGGGGGACCGTGCTGGGCGGGACACCCAGGTGCCGCATCGCGAAGGGCGCGAAGTTCGCGAAAACGGGCACCGCCGTATCCCCACCGTACCCGGCCCCGGCCCCGCCGTAGACCGCTATCGCCACCGCGATCTGCGGGTCTTCGGCCGGGATGGCCGCAATAAAGGTACCCACGCGGCGGGTGAGGTTTCCGTTGGCGTCCGGAACCTGGGCGGTGCCAGTTTTTCCGGCCACGTTGTAGCCGGGGACTTTCCCGCGCCATCCGGTGGATTGGTTATTGGTGACCGCCTGCATCATATTCATCATGGTGCGTGAGGATTCCTCGCTCATGACGCGGTGGCTTTCCCCGGGAACGGTGGGAGTGGTGCGCCCGCTGGCATCGGTGGTGGAGTCCACCACATGGAGCGGGATATAGACTCCCCCGTTGGCGATGGTGGCCCCGATCTGCGCGAGTTGCACGGTAGTGGCCGCCCAGCCCTGCCCGAACATAGTGGTGTAGCGGTCGCGCTGGCCCCACTGCTCCGGCGGGCGCAGAATGCCGCTCGATTCGGCCGGTAATTCAATCCCCGTGGGGCTTCCCAGCCCGTAGCTGCGCATATAGTCATAGCGCACGTTATCGTCCACGGTGTCACCGATCTGGACGAGCCCGGTGTTATAGGACTGGGCCAGAATCCCCGCCACCGTCATCCCCTGGGTGGGATGCGGGTCGTTATCGGAAATGCTTTCGCCATTGGGCATGGTGATGGTGTCCGGCACCGTGAACTGAGTGAGCGGGGTGACGGTGCCGGTATCGATAGCCGCCGTGAAGGTGGGGAGCTTACCGGAGGAGCCCGGCTCGACCGGCGCCTGCACGGCGCGCGAACCCCAGGAATCCGGATTCGCTTCCTGGAGACGCGAAGGATCAGGTGCGTGGGAATCGGCCAGGGCTAGCACCCGCCCCGTCCCCACTTCGATAACAACGGCGGCACCCCAATCCGCGGCATTGGCATCCACTGAAGCATCGAGAGACTCCATGAGGGCGTTTTGCAGATCGCGGTCGATGGTGAGTTTCACACTCGCACCATTGACCGGATCCACGCGTTCGGTTTTCCCATTCGGTACGACGGCGCCGCCTCCGGCGGTTTGCACCGTCAGGCGCCCATCGGTGCCAGAAAGCGCGTCATTGAAGGTGCGCTCAATCCCCGCCTGGCCGGTGGGCACCGGATTATCCGCGGTCTCCCCCACGTAACCGAGCACATTTCCGGCCACCGAACCATTGGGGTACTCGCGTTTCATGAACTGCTCGGGTTCGATCCCCGGAATTCCCAACGCGTTGATTTCCCGCCATTTTTCGGGGGAAATATCCCGGGCAATATACACGAAGGTGGATTTTTTCTCACCGCCTAGGAGGGTGCCTCCCAGTTCCGCGCGATCTACGCCGAGCAGGGGGGCGAGCACTTTCGCTGCTTCTGCCGCCCCGGTGCCCTCCACGATGAGCTGGTCATTGGCATCCAGGACGTAGTCGCCGTTGTCATCGGTTTGGTAGTGCCGATAGGAGCCGATGAGATTCTGATTGACGCCCACGTTATAGCGCTCCACGGAGGTGGCGAGAACCGCCCCGTTGGCATCCACAATATCGCCCCGTTTGGCCTGCAGGGTGTAGGTACGGGTGCGGAAAGCATCCGCCGAGGCAGCCAGGGCATCGGCGCGAATAAATTGCAGGTCGATGAGCCGTACCCCAAGGATCCCCAGCGCGAAGAAGAAGATAATCGCCATGGTGCGCACGCGCCGTACGTGCGGCTGCGCGGCCTTCCAGCGGCGAGCTAGTTCCTTCATGCGCTTGTCCTTCGTGTCACTCCCCCGGAATCGGAGCAAGAATTGTAGCGGACCCCAGGTCCATATGCTGAACGTCCGTGGCGGGGACGAGGCCGAGGGCCTGCGCGCGTTCCTTAAGGCCTTGCGGAGTGGATGCCCCCACCACTTCATCCGTGAGGGTGGACTCCACCGATTGCGCGACCGCCAGCTCCTGCTTGACGGAGCGGATTTCGTACGCCGTGCCTACCATACGCGTATTAAGCGCGAAAACTGTGGCAAACGCGCCGAAGAAGAGCGCTAGGCAGATGATCACGGTGCCGAGGAAGCCACGGTGTGCCGCAGGAGTGGGGATGAGTGTCAGCTCGGGACGCCCCGAGATGACGGGACGGGTACGCGGCGCTGCAACAACGTGGGGCTGTGCGCTCATAGCTGACCTCCGGGGCGAATTTTCTCGGCCGCGCGTAAGCGAACGGAGGCGGAACGAGAATTGCGGGTGATTTCTTCTTCATCGGCTTGAATAGCTCCTCGGGTGAGGAGTTCCAGCCAGGGTTTATGTTCTTCAAGTTCAACGGGCAAGCCCCTGGGGGCTCGGGAGGTGGCGCCGGCGGCGAAGGCCCGTTTCACCAAGCGGTCCTCGAGGGACTGGTACGCTTCGACGACGATGCGCCCACCCACCCGCAACGTGGCGAGGGCTGCCGGCAGGGCCCGTTCGAGCGTTCCGAGTTCGTCATTCACCGCGATGCGTAGCGCTTGGAAGGTGCGCTTGGCGGGATTCCCACCGGTGCGCCGCGCCGGGGCGGGAATCGAGGAGCGCACGATCTCCACCAGTTCTCCGGTACGGGCGAGCGGGGCACTGGCGCGCCGTTCCACAATGGCGGTGGCGATACGGTGGGCGAATTTTTCCTCCCCGTACTCGCGCAGAATCCGAGTGAGCTCCCGCACCGATGCGCTCGCGAGGATATCCGCGGCGGTGCGCCCGACCTGGGCGTTCATACGCATATCGAGCGGGGCATCATGGGCGTAGGAGAACCCGCGCTCGGTTTCGTCCAATTGCAGGGAGGACACTCCCAAATCCATGAGGATTCCATCCACGGGGCGATTACCCGCTGCCGTGGCCACGTCGTCGTACGTGGTTTGGACGGGGCGGAACCGCTTACCGAAACGGGCCAGGCGCTCCCCCGCCAAGGCGATGGCCGCCGGGTCGCGGTCGATTCCGATGACGGTGAGGTTCTCGAAACGCTCGAGGAAAGCTTCGGTGTGCCCACCCATCCCGAGGGTGCAGTCAATGAGGACGGGAGCGGGAACCTGGAAGGCGGGTGCGAGGAGTTCGATGCAGGTGTCCACGAGCACCGGTGCATGCAGCGCGTTCCCAGCGGCGCGCGGCGCGCCCGGGGTGCGTGCTGTCTCCATCCTGTGCCCTTCTCATTGCGGCGCCCGCGATAGTGATCCCCCGCGAGCGATCTGAAGCTGGGGAAGTGCCTCAGAGCTCTCGCGAAAGACCGCCACCGCGATCACGCGATTCCTAGAAGAGGCCGGGAATGACCTCTTCCTCCCTATCGGCAAAAGCCGATTCTTGATCCTCCAGGTAGGCCGCCCACGCGGCGCTATCCCAGATTTCGACCCGGTTGCCCGTGCCGATAACCGCGAGGTTGCGATCCAGACTCGCGTAGCTGCGCAGCATTGCCGGGATGGTGATCCGCCCCTGCTTATCAGGGATGTCATCCACGGCGCCGGAGAGCAGCACGCGGGTGTACGACCGCGCCTCTTTGGACGTCAAGGGGGCTTTAGCCAGGGTTTGCTGCAATTCCACAAAATCCGCGAGCGGAAAAACGTAGATGCAGTGTTCCTGACCGCGCGTCATCACCAGCCCGCCCTGGAGCTGGTCACGAAATTTGGCGGGCAGGATGATTCGGCCTTTGTCGTCCAATTTGGGCTCATACGTGCCGAGGAACATCTACCGCACCCCCTCTCGTGGCGCTTGCCTCCACTTTACTCCACTTTCCTCCACCAGTTTGCCACGGCGGGGGTATGTCGCGCTAGTGATTCCTAGAAAAGCGCGCCAGAACACGGAAAAACGAGTGGAGCGCTGGTGGAGTGTGGTGGGGTGATCAGTGGTGAGTAATCCGTGGTGTAGGGCGCAGGAACGGTGGCGCCTGGAGTGCGTGGGGCGGTTGGCTCGCTTCGTGGAGCACCGTGGATGGCCCGGCGCGCCCCTGCCCGGCGGCGCCGTCGTACCTAAAAAGAAAAAGAAAAACGGTGAGAGGATCGCTATCCTCTCACCGTTATGGGTGCTGAGTTTGAGTTACCGGCCGGCTAGGCCGAAACCACAGAGATTCTAGTGCTCACCGCGGCGGCGCTTTTCCCAGATTTCTTGCTGGCGCCGCATAAAGGACGATACACCGCCCGGCCCGGACGACGTTGGCGCCCCGCCGCCTCCTGCGGGCACCGCCACTTTCTCTGTGTGCACGCCCGCGAGCGCGTACCACACCGAGGCGAACATAATAATGACGCCGAGCAAACCGAGCCACCACATCTTCGGTGCGGAAATTCCCCCGATAAGAATGGCGATGCCGGCGACCAGCCCGAGAATCCCCAGTACGAGATTGCGCACGGACAGTTGCCGACTGATGGCTTCCACTTCCGGCGCAGCGGGCTTCATATTACGTGCGAAGCTGGGATCCTCGTTGGTGAGCTGCGCTTCCAGCTCCGCGAGCATCTTCTTCTCGTAGTCCGATAGGGCCACTGTGCCTCCTTGTTAATGTACTGCTGCCAGTCTACCGTGCGCGGCGCGCCAGCGTCACGATATGTTGTGTCACGATACACCGTCCCGGTGCCCCGTGCGTCCGCCCGGAGCGGAGCTTCCCGGCGCCGCGCCGCCGCGCACCGTTCCGGCACGTTCAGCCCCGCCGTCGCGCACCGTCCCGGTGCCCCGTTCCCGGGGACTGCAAGAGACTTGCCGGGCCGAGCGCCCCGGCTCCGAATCGCGAGCGCA
The DNA here is from genome assembly GCF_030216305.1 of Actinotignum timonense. Lineage (GTDB taxonomy): Bacteria > Actinomycetota > Actinomycetes > Actinomycetales > Actinomycetaceae > Actinotignum > Actinotignum timonense_A. The sequence continues at coordinate 50,631 of NZ_JASOKT010000005.1, forward strand.
CCGCATCCATGGCGCTCTCAGCTTCCCCGCGGCGTGGATCGTCATCGAAAGCGAGCTGCTGGTAGCCGCCTTGCTCGCTCAGGTTCTCCACGCGCAAGCCCAGGAGCCGCAAGCCGGCGGCGGTAATCTCCACCCCGTCCAGAAGCTCGCGAGCGCGTTCGTAGATCTCGGCGGCAACCTGGGTGGCTTGCGGCAGTGTTGCCGAGCGGGTGATGGTGGTGAAATCAGGGAAGCGCACCTTAAGGGCGACGGTGCGCCCCACCAGGCCTTTTGCACGCAGCCGGGCGGCGGTGTCATGCGCCTGGAAAAGCAGAATACGGTGCAATTCGTCCCGGTCAGCCAGAGGATCGAAAAAAGTTTCTTCGCGTCCGATGGATTTTTCCTCGCGGTTCGGGGTGACGGGGCGCGGGTCGACGCCGCTGGCCAGCTGGAAGAGGTGATCTCCCGCAGCGGTGCCAAGGAGGCGGCGGAGCTGGTCCGGGCCGGCAGCGGCGACGTCGCCCACCGTTTCGATCCCGTGCAAACGCAACCGTTCTTCGGTGCGCCCGCCCACGCCCCAAAGCGCTCCGGCGGGTAAGTCGTGCAAAAATTCGAGGGTGGCCGCGGCGGGAATGAGGAGAAGCCCATCCGGTTTGGCGTGCGCGGAGGCAATTTTGGCTACGTGTTTGGTCGCCGCGATCCCCACGGAGGCCGGCACGCCAACCTCGGCGCGGATGCGAGCGCGCAGCTGCTGGCCGATATGCACAGGTGAGCCAAAGAGCCGGCGCGCTCCCCCGACGTCCAGAAAAGCTTCGTCCACGGAAAGCTGCTCCACCAGCGGGGTGACCTCCCGCAAAATCGCCATGATTTTTTCTGAAACATCCCGGTAAAGCTCCAGGCGCGGGGTGAGCATAATGAGATTCGGGCAGCGCCGCCGCGCCTGCCCCACCGGCATCGCGGAATTCACCCCGAAGGCGCGCGCCTCGTAGGACGCCGCCGCCACGACGCCCCGTTCCTGACCACCCACCGCGACGGGGCGCCCGCGCAGCTCCGGGTGGTCGAGGAGCTCCACGGATACGAAAAAGGCATCCATATCAATATGGAGGATGGGTGTGCCCGAATCGTCATCGCCCCAGGAATGGCGGGCGGCGCGGGATCGCGGTGCGCGTGACATGAGCCCTCCGTTCCCTCTCGCTCCAATTTTGCGCGTGGTTTCGTTTTCTGAGTTCCCCTCGCGAAGGCGCGCTCTCCATTAGGCTGGAACTGTGAGTGTGCCTACAGAACCCGTGCGAACTGATTATGCCCTCGCCGAACTGGATCGGCGCTCGGATCGCCCCTCCCTCGTGACGCTCTACCTGGACGGGGTGGAATCTTCCGCCCTGGATCTTGACGATCCCACCTATCTGGAATTCGAGTATATGCAACAGTTTAGGTGCATTCTCGAGGCCATGTACCCCAAGCGCGAGCCGCTGCGCGTGCTCCACCTGGGTGCGGCCGGATGTGCTTTCCCGCGTGCCCTGGATGCTGCCCGCCCCGGTTCGCGCCAGCTCGCTGCGGAAATTGACGGCAAACTTGCCACCTACGTGCGTGAATGGTTCGATCTGCCCCCGTCTCCGCGTTTGCGTATCCGGGTGCAGGATGCGCGTGTCACCTTGGATACCACGGCGGCGCGGTGGGATGTGGTGGTGCGGGATGCTTTCGCTGACCGCGACGTCCCGTCCCATTTACGTACCGGCGACGCCGCTGCGCGGGTCGCCCAGGTTTTGCAACCGGAGGGCGTGTATCTCCTCAACTCGGTGGCCTCCACCGGCCTGACCCGCTTCGCGAATGAGTCACGGGCTCTCCTCGAGAATTTCGAGCACGTGCTGGCAATTATGGATCCGGCGGTGCTACGCGGGCGCCGTTTCGGCAATATTGTGCTGGCTGCCTCCCAGCGGGAATTTGCTTTCGCGCAGATCGAGAGACTGGTGCGTCGTCTCCCGCTCCCCGCGCGCATGGTGGGTCGGGCGGATTTACGGCGCCGGGCTCGCGGCGCCATCCTCGAGAGCGATGCCGATATTGGCTACGTGCCCGCGAATGCCTAATCCGCGGCGTGCCGGCCGCGCGGGCGCTGCGGCGCCTGCTCCCCGCCGTCCTCACCGTGGGCGTCCGGCTCGGCTCCGCTGCGCGTCTCACCCTCAGTCTGCGCCTCAGCTCCTGTTTGAGCCTCGCCTCCGGTATACGCCTCACTGCCGGGCTGGTGCCCACTGCTAGCGTGCTGCCAGGCGGCCCGCATATTTTCCAGGCGCTCCGTCAGCTGCGCCTGCTCGTTATCCGCGTGCTCCTTACGCTTGACCATCGAGGCATCCACTCGGGCGAGGAAACTTTCCGCGGCGCGCCCGATTTCATCAGCGCTAGGAACGGTAAGGGTATGCTGCGGAGCCTGGATAAGCCCGGGGTGCCCTTCCGCGCGATCATATTCGTGTTCCAAGGCCGCCACGATCTCCGCGAGCTGCTCATTATGCTCGGTGAGCTGGGCGAGCTGCTCCGATTCTTCGGCAGCACTGGCTTCCAGATCTCCCAGGGGCAAGCTCAGCCCGGCCGTTTTTGCGAGCATGGACAGCGCGCTGGCCGCCCCGGCCGCGTAATGGTGCCCGGCAATATACATGGGCACCCGCACCGTCACCGAGAAGGTCGCCACGCCCATTTGCCCGAGGCTGTATTCCAAAAAATCAGAGAAAGAAGCCGGGTACCACACATCGGCTTCCAGTGCGGGAGCCACCGGATCGGCATTGCGCGTACGGATGAGCATATCCGGCTGGCGGGTATGGGGCAGCGCACCGGCAACCGATCCGGCCCGGTAGAGCCGTTTCACCCCCAGTTGCGCGAATACCGCCATGAGCTCCGAATTGAGACCCTGCCAGCAAAAATCAGGTTCAGTACCGAGCAGCAGCAAAAAAGAGGTACCTTCAATATCCTTGGCGTGGAAGAGCCCGAGCGCGGGGATAGCAATATCTTCCAGCGCACCGTTGAGGTAGTGCACCCGCGGGCGCTGCGCCCGGTAATCGACCAGCCCGTCCACATTAATATCGGCCACCGGGCTGAGATCCAGGGTGTAGAGCTGGGAGGCAATAAGTTCAGAAACCGAACCGATGTCATTGATGGGATCGGTGAGATGAACGACGACGCTCTCGAAACGTTCCCCGTTTGCCCAGGAATCTTCATGTTTCCCCTCGCAGGGGTAAACGAAATAGTTCACCGTGATCCTCCTCCCTCTCCAGCTCGCTAGCTTCCCCTCCAGCCTAGACTACCGGCCTGGCCAAGTACGCTGGGCGCCGTCGTACCTCCATAACGGCAATCTCTACAACGAGACGCAAGCACACACGGTTCCGGTATTCGCCACCGGCTGATCACTGTCGTTCCCGTCACCGCACTATAGCGCGCCCCGGTGTTTTCCGTAATAATTGATTGTTACTTTTTTGCAGGACGCCACCCGATAATTTTCGGTCATCAGGAGGAGCCGCTCGTGGTTAACGATCCTCACAGTGCGCGCGAGGACGCGATACGGGAAGAACAGCTTTTCGTGGACACTGCGTACCGTGCCCTTGACCGCCAGCGCGAGGCTTACGCCCAGCGCCTGGCCGCGGTTCGCAGTCAGAGCGGTCAGGAAAGCGCCGGTGAAATGACCGAGCGCGATTCCTTCGCCACCCATTACGAAGATAATCTCACCCGATTGCGGCGGGTGGAAAACCGCTTGGTTCTTGGGCGGCTCGACACCCGCGAAGGCGAAACGGATCACATCGGGCGTATCGGCTTGAAGGACGAGGCCGGGGATATCCTGCTTCTGGATTGGCGCGCCCCGCAATCCGAACCGTTTTATCGGGCCACGGCGGCCCATCCGGGGAAGGTGCGGCGCCGGCGCCATATTCAGACGCGCCTGCGCACCGTGACCGGCGTGGAAGATGAACTTCTTGATTCTTCGCAGGCCTCCTCGGATCTCAATTTGACGGGTGAGGGCGCGCTCATGGCGGCGATGAATGCGGCGCGCGACGGGAAAATGAACGATATCGTCGCGACGATTCAGGCCGAACAGGACCGTATTATTCGCGCCGATTCCAATAATGTGCTCGTGGTTCAGGGCGGGCCGGGCACCGGGAAAACGGCGGTGGCCCTCCACCGCGCGGCCTATCTTCTCTACACCCACCGCGAGCGCCTGGCGCGTTCCGGCGTGCTCATTGTGGGCCCCTCGCCGGTCTTTTTGCGCTATATCGATCAGGTGTTGCCTTCGCTGGGCGAATCAGATGTGGTGTCGACGACGATTGCCGGGCTGGTGCCCGGCGTGACGGTCAGCGCCGTCGACACTGCCCCGGCCGCGGAGATCAAAGGGCGCCTGGTGTGGCGCACCATTGCCCCGCGGGCGGTGCGCACCCTCCTGGAGCGCCCGCTACGCCGCCCCGTGCGGATGCGCATCAGCGGGGTTGATGTGCGGTTGACCCCGCAGGATGTGGAGAATGCGCAGCGGCGGGCCCGCCGCACCGGTAAGCGCCATAATGAGGCCCGCGATACCTACGCGAAATACCTCGTGGATGTATTAGCCCGCCAGGTGGCCGAGGGCCAGGACGTTGATCTTTCGGAAAACCCGTGGATTATTGCGGACGTGGCGGAAAGTATTGACGCGCGCCGGGAGATTAATTTGCGTTGGATGCCGTCCTCCGCGGTGGCGCTGCTCGAGCGCCTGCTCACCAAGCCGCATCTACTTGCCGAGGTAGCCCCCGAGCTGAGCGCTGCCGAGCGAGCCGCGCTCGCTCGTCCGGCCGGGCACGGTATTACTATCGCGGATATTGCCCTCATTGATGAATTCGCTGAGGTCCTCGGGCCTTTTGCCACCGATGCGGAGCGCCATGCGCGGGCGGCTCGCGATGCGGCCGAGCGCAATCGGCTTAGCTACGCCGGGGAAACGATGGAGGCCCTGGGCGTGGGCGGCGGGATAGTGAGCGCGGAGCTGCTAGCCGAACGCATGGGCGGGCGCGGGGACGGAAGTTCGCTGGCCGAGCGGGCCGCCGCGGATCGTACCTGGACGTACGGGCACGTGGTGGTTGATGAGGCGCAGGAGCTCTCCCCCATGCAGTGGGAGATGCTCATTCGGCGCAATCCCTCGCGTTCCATGACGGTGGTCGGTGACCTGGACCAACGCCCCGACGGTTCCCCGCACGCCGGCTGGGAAGGGCTGCTGGGCCGCCTGGCTGATCGGGTACGGGTAGAAGAACTCACGGTTTCCTACCGAACACCGGCCGTTATTTTGGATACTGCCGGTGCGGTGCAGCGCGCCGCCGGGGTGGCGGTGCGCCCCGTGCGTGCGGCGCGCACCGAGGGCGGTGCCGTGGAGATTGCTGAACGTTGCGCGCCGGGAACCCTTGGGGCGGGCGCTATTGCGGCGACGGCGCAGGTGTGCCAGCGCTTGGATACCCGCTACGGGCAAGCCGGTACCCTCGGGGTTATTGTGCCGGAAGCTCGGGTCGCGCAGGTGGCGGCGGCTATCGGCGCGGCTCCGGAGCTGGGTGAATGGACTGTGGATGTAACGGGGCGCGATGTCACGGCGCGTATCCAGGTTCTCACGGCGGTCCAATCCAAGGGCTTGGAATTTGACGCTGTTGTTCTGCTGGAACCGGCTGAGATTTTAGCCGAAGGGCCGGGCAATATTTACGTGGCGATGACGCGCCCCACCCAGCTTCTTTCTGTGGTTTTCGAAGGGGAGCTCCCCGCCGGACTCACCGCGAGCGCGGCGGATACAGGTGTCTAGCTGCACCGTGGAGCGCTGGCGGGCTTAGGTTCGCCGGACGGGGTTCGCCGCGCGTGGGTTCGTAGGCTGCGGTTTGCCGGACGTGAACCGCAGCTCCCAATTGTTACCACTATGATTGATTAGTCAATGCTGTGAGGCTGCCGTTCGGGTGGGTGAAGGAGTAGGAATGACCGTGAAACCTTGGCTGGATATTTACCCGGAGTGGGTGCCTTCCGATATCACGGTGGATGAGGAGACTTTAGAAGAGTCGCTCCTGCGCGCTGCTGACCGGTACCCCCATCGGGTGGCCTTGGATTTCCTCGGTGCGACGACGAGTTATCGCGAACTCGTTGAGCGTGCCCGCAAGGTTGCTACGCTGCTGCGTAATTTAGGGGTGCAGCGCGGGGATACCGTAGCCCTGGCTTTGCCGAATTGCCCGCAACATATGTATGCCCTGTGGGGTGCGATCCTGACGGGGGCAACCGTGGCGGAGATGAATCCGCTGGCCCCGCAACCCGAATTGCACCGCCAGATCGCGATGGTTGATGCGCGGGTTGTTATCGCGTGGGAGAAGACCATTGCCACGATGGCACCGGCCGCCGATGACCCGCGCCATTATTTCGCGGTTGATCTTTCCCGTGATTTGCCACTGACATCGCGGATGCTTCTCAAGCTTCCGGTGGCCCAGGCCCGCACCCAGCGCGCTCGTTTGCGCGGGGAGGTTCCCCCTCATGTCGCTTCTTTTGATCGGGAGTGGCGGAAGGCGGCCCCGATGGATCTTGCAACGTTCCGTAAACCGCAAGCGGACGACGTCGCTGTCTATATGTTCACCGGGGGTACAACGGGAAAGCCGAAAGCGGTTATGCTCACCCACCGGAATTTGGTGTCTAATCGTAAGCAGATTATTGCTTGGGTGCCTTTTGAGGCTGATCATCACGAGGTGATTGCCGGGGTGCTTCCCCTCTTCCATGCCTTCGGTTTCACCCTCATGATGATGTGCGCCCTGGATCTGGCGGCTACCGCTATTTTCTTGCCGAATTTTGATATTCCGTCTCTCTTGGCTGCTCAGAAGCGCCGCCCCATAACGGTACTGCCCGGGGTGACTCCCATGTTTTCTCGTATCCTTGCCGAGGTGGAGAGGCGGGAAGCCGCCGGGGAAACTATTGACCTGTCCTCGATTCGTTTCGGGGTGTCCGGCGCAATGGCGCTGCCGGATGAGGTGGCGCGCCGCTGGGAGGAACGCACCGGAGGCTTCCTCATTGAGGGATACGGGATGACCGAATCTTCTCCGGTGGTTTCCGGGTCTCCGATGAGTCCGGATCGGCGCCCGTCCACTTTGGGCGTTCCTTTCCCCGGCACCGAGGTGCGTATCGCCAATCCCGATAATTTGGCGGAGGACGCCGTGGATGTGGGTGAGATTTTGGTGCGCGGCCCGCAGGTTTTCGCTGGTTACCTGGGCGAGCCGGAGGAAACGGCGCAGGCGATGTTCGAGGATTGGCTGCGCACCGGTGACCTGGGGCGCTGGGATGGGCCTTTCGTTGTTATGGCGGATCGCGCAAAGGAAATGATTAATTCTTCCGGTTTCAATATTTACCCTTCCGAGGTGGAAGAGGTTCTGCGCGGGATGCCGGAGGTGCGCGATGTGGCCGTTGTGGGGATTCCCGCTGCGGAGCGTGGCGAATCGGTGGTGGCGGCTCTTGTTTTAGAGCCGGGATCAACGGTTGATCTGGCAGCGGTGCGCCGCTGGGCGGAGGGTAGGCTCGCCCATTACGCGATGCCCTCCTCCATCGCTCTTTTTGACGCGCTTCCCACGTCCCAATTGGGGAAAGTGATGCGCCGCTCGGTGCGCGAACAGCTGGATAATTTCGAGCTGAAAGCCGGCGTATGGGTGAAGAAAGCCGGCGCGGTTGCAGGTAGTGCTACTACCGCGGTGAGCGATATGACCCGTGAGACTTTCGAGCGGGTCTTGGCCGGGTTGGAGACCACATATAACCTGACTGTTGATCAGATTCAAAGCTGGGCGTCCAGTGTCACGAAGTCCGCTGCGGAAAGTGGCGATGCGGTACGCCAGTGGGTGGATAAAACGGCCCCCAGTGGCGAAACGATTGCTGCTTTTGTGCGCTCCGCGGGAGCCACGCTGGAATCTTTTGCCACGTGGGTGGTGCGTTCCGGTCACGACCTGGTTGCTGGCACTACACGATCCGTCACACCCGCAGCGAAAGACAAAGGTGCCACTAGAGACGACGCGACCGATCAGAAAGACCGCGCCAAGCCCGAAGAAACCGCATAGCCCCGGCCACCGGAACATCCGGCGCTATCGGTAGTACCCTGCGCCGACGCAGTTCTTTGCGCGTGGAACCATCAGGCGCGTAGAACCCTCAGGATTGGGGTTTCGAGAAATCCGGCGATTCGGATGCAACTGGGACATCCGGATCCTGGCGTAGATCTGCAATGGCTCGCTCAAAGTCGTCAATGGAATCGTAATTCGAGTAGACCGAGGCGAAACGCAGGTACGCGACCAGGTCAAGAGCCTTGAGCGGTTCGAGAATGGCAAGACCAATATCATGCGCATCAATCTGCGAGCTTCCCGAGGAGCGGACTTTTTCTTCCACTTGGGCTCCGAGCAGCGCAAGTTGATCTTCGGTAACCGGACGCCCCTGACAGGCTTTCCCCACCCCGCTAATAATTTTCTGACGGGAGAAAGGTTCGGTAGCACCCGAGCGTTTGACAACCACGAGGCTGGCAGTTTCCAGCGTGGAGAAGCGCCGGTGGCAGTTCGGACATTCACGACGACGGCGAATGGACAGACCGTCATCAGCGGTACGAGAATCAATCACCCGTGAATCAGGGTTGCGACAAAATGGGCAATGCACATTAATCATTCTAAATGTCTCAGCTATAATACGCCAACCGCATAACTATGACAGACCCGCTAGTGCTACCCGTGGTACTACCCGCACCGACCGTGCCGCCCGCGCACAGCCGGTAGCTCGGGACTAATAGCCTGGAATCTCCAACACCTGGCCGGGAACCAGGTCATGAGAAACAAGTCCGTTGAGATTGACAATATCCGCCACCCCGGTGGAAATATCCGGAACACCCGGAATACTGGCAGCAATGCTGGCCAGAGTATCCCCGCCCTGCACGGTTACCGTGGCCATTCCCGTTTCCAGGAAAGTGGTGCCCACGATCATGGCAAAGCTGGCCAGCAGGAGGGTGACTGCGATAGTCAGTGCTACCCGCACCCCCATGCGAACAATGACATCCAGCGAAGCTGGAGCGGTACGCGAACGGACCGCCACTGGCTCTGCACGTTGGGTAGCTGACCGGGCAATCGACTGCGGCGCAAAAGCCACCGGACGGCGCACCGCACCCAGGGCCGGCGTATTCCAACGCCGACGAGCTTGCACCACCCGCAGCGCGGTAACTGAAGCTCCCCCGCGGACACTTCCGCGGGCATCCCCACAATCATCCCCGCAGCGCACTTCTTCCCCGCGCAGCTCACGATATACAGCAGCCGGATGCTCACCCACCACCCGCAGTTTCGGGTGCCGCCGGCTGGTGTGAGCACGGCTAGTTTCCCGCGGAATCTCCTGGTATGCGACACTCATTTTTCACTCCTCGAACATTCGTTCGCCGAACATCTGTATGTTAGACTAGTACGACAGTGAGGGTTTGTCTAGAACGTTCGTTCGATTCCGTTCGCTTCGGTAACGTTCCGGGCCTCGCCCTCATAGAACAATTCAAACCCGCCCTTACGACATAAAAATCGGCACGAACTCTCGGGAGTGCATATGGATCGTCCTCAGCTCACAGCTCGCCAGGCAGAGATACTGGACGTTGTTATTAACGGGATCGTCACCCACCGCGTCCCCCCAACGGTGCGGGAAATTGGTGAGGAAGTAGGAATGTCTTCCCCTTCCTCGGTGAAATACCAGCTCGATGCACTGGAAGAAAAGGGCTATATCTCACGTAACCCACGCCGGCCACGCATGATTGAACTCACGGAAGCGGGGCTCGCCCATGCCCGTAGTTCTCGCAGCGATTCGGCATGGGAAAGCACACTACTCCCCGTGGGTGAACCCGCTCAGAGAAGCCTGGAATCCGATGTGCCGGTTGATATTAGCGAGGCGATCAATGTTCCCGTTGTCGGGAAGATCGCGGCTGGGGCTCCAATTCTGGCCGAAGAACTCATAGAAGATGTTTTTCCGCTCCCGCGCCAATTGACTGGAACCGGTGAGCTTTTCACGCTAAAAGTGCAGGGCGAATCAATGATTGATGCCGCGATTTGCGATGGGGACTGGGTGGTGGTGCGCCGCCAGCCCACCGCGGAAAACGGGGAAATTGTTGCCGCCATGATCGATGGCGAAGCCACGGTCAAAGTCCTCCAACGCCGCGATGGCCACGTCACGCTACTCCCGTGCAACCCCGCCTACTCCCCCATTCCCGCCGATGATAGCGAAGTGCTCGGCCGCGTCGTCATGGTACTGCGCACCCTCTAAGCAACCTCGGGCGGAGCCGGCTGAGCGCTAAGTCCCAGGGTTGAGCTGCCTCCGGGCTGAGGCCCCGGGCCCAGCCATTGCCACGCCCACACTTGTGGCAGGTCAGCCTCCCGCCGCGAGGCGGCGTCGTCGTACTACTTCCCGTTACCCAAGCTGTTCCGCGAGCCGGCCCAGGGCCGCACGCACCACGGCACCGTCGGCCGTACCCCACATACGCGGAAGGGAGGCACGCAAGAACCCGCCGTAACGCGCCGTCACAAGCCGCGGATCCAGAATCGCCACCACGCCCCGATCAGCCTCACTGCGGATCAGGCGCCCGGCCCCCTGCGCCAGCAGCAAAGCAGCATGCGCGGCAGAAACATCCATGAAGCCGTTAAATCCACGCTCGTTAGCCCGCCGCGAACGTGCCTGCACCAATGCGTCATTGGGGCGCGGGAAGGGAATCCGATCAATCGTCACCAGGCGGCACGTCAGGCCGGGCACATCCACGCCCTGCCACAGCGAAAGCGTGCCAAAAAGCGAGGCATGCGGATCCGCCGCGAAATCCTTAACAAGCGTGGGCAACTGGTCTTCGCCCTGCACGAAAATCGGCAGGTCAAGGTGATCACGAGCGAAAGCCGCGGCCTCATTCGCGGCCTTACGGGAAGTGAAAAGGCACAGCGCCCCGCCCCGGGAAGCCTCAATTAACTCCACGAGTTCGCGCAGGGTTTCCTCCCCGTACCCATCCTTTCCCGGCACGGGCAGGTGGCGCGCAATATAGAGAATGCCCTGCTGGTGGTAGGTAAAAGGAGAGCCGACGTCGATTCCCCGCCACGGCCCCTGGCTCGGATACGAAAAACCAATCTGCCGAGCGGCCAGGTCAAAACGCCCGCCAATAGCGAGCGTGGCGGAGGTGAGAATCGCGGGGCGCGCCTCGAAAAGAGTATCCGCCAGCGGCGCGGACACGTCGAGAGGCGCCGCGCACAAGCTCGACCGCCCCTCCAGATCACGGGATACCCACACGACGAGAGAGCCGTTCGCCACCTCGTCACTGACCATCGCACTCACCATATCGACGCAGGTAGAAAGCCGGTGGCGCACCACCGCTTTCGTTGCGGCATCCGATTCGGTACTACCGGGCAGAGCTGCGACGTCGTTCTCCACCAGCTGCAATTCACGCAATAGCAACATAAGAGCGTCCTGCAGGGGCGCCGGAAGGGAAGTGAGGCGACCTTCCTCCAGCTCATCAAGAATATCGACGACGCCGTTACGGGCCCGTTCGATCCCATCAGCCAAGATTTTTTCGCGGCGCAGTAGGCGCGCCAATCCCGTGATCTCGCCGTGGGAGAGCGCGAAGGTGAGTTGGCTGGTGACCCGGTCAGCCAGATCATGGGCTTCGTCCACGACGAAAGCATCCACGTCGGGGAGCACCGGGGTGCCCGAGCTATGCACGCCCAACATCGCATGATTGGTAATGACGATATCCGCTTCGGCGGCCTCGGTGCGGGCGCGCACCGGGAAGCACACCTCGCGCAGCGGGCACTTGACGCCCACGCATTCGGGTTTACTCAAGGAGACTTGGCGCCAGGCACGCTCCGAGACACCGGGAACAAGATCATCACGGTCCCCGGTCTCGGTTTCCGCGGCCCATTCGCGCAAGCGCATCACTTCTTCGCCGGTTGCGCTGGCGCCGTATTCCCCTTCGGCGCGGCTGACCAGGGCATCATCCTCCGGGTAGCCGCCGTGGACTTTACGCAAACATACGTAATTATTCCAGCCTTTGAGCAGGGCAATATGCGGTTCGTGGCCGGTTACGGCGCTGACGGCCCGCGCCACCCGCGGCGCGTCCTGCCCCACGATCTGGCGCTGCAAGGCGAGGGTGGCGGTGGAAACGGCCGCGCGCTGGCCGGTGCGCACCGACCATTCCATGAGCGGGACCAGGTAGCCGATAGATTTCCCGGTGCCCGTCCCGGCCTGAATCAGCAGGTGGGAGGAGTCCTCCAGCGCGGTGGCGGTCTCCTCGACCATGCGATTCTGCCCTTCGCGGACCGCTCCCCCGAGATCCGCGACCACCAGCTCGAGGATCTCGGTTAGTTCTTTCCTCATGCCCGCATCCTGGTGGGCACGTCTGTTTGGGCACCCCAGCGGGCCTCAATCTGGCCCGCAATATTTGCCCGCACCCGCGCGTGGATGCGAGTTCCGGTGGGCAGATACTCAAGTTCTTCCAGGAGTTCCCCCTCTTCCAGGATCCGTGAAACAAGATCACCGCGCTCGAAGGGAATGACCGCGTCGATTTCAATATTCGGGTGGGGCAGTTCTTCTTCGATGCGCGCGAGGAGCTCATCAATACCCGCCCCGGTGTGGGAAGACACCGCGATAGCGGACGGGTAACGGGAACGCAGCGCGGTCAGATCGACCGGAGCGGCAATATCGGCTTTGGAGAGCACAATAATCTCCGGGATATCGCGGGCCCCGGGCACATCCGCAAGCACCTCGTGCACGGCGGTGACCTGCGCGACCGGATCCGCATTGGAGGCATCCACGACGTGGAGGAGGACATCCGCCCCGTCCACTTCCTCAAGGGTGGAGCGGAAAGCTTCCACCAGCTGGGTGGGCAGATTCCGCACGAATCCCACGGTATCCGAGAGCGTGAATTCGCGACCTTCCGGGGTGATGGCTTTGCGGACCGTCGGATCAAGAGTGGCAAAAAGCGCGTTTTCCACCAGAACATTCGCACCGGTGAGCCGGTTGAGCAGCGAGGATTTCCCAGCGTTGGTGTAGCCAACCACCACCACGGAGGGAATCCCGGTACGGCGCCGTTCGGCACGCCGAGTGGAACGGGCCGGTGCCATCTTTTTGATATCGCGGCGAAGCTTTGCCATGCGTTGGCGGATGCGGCGTCGATCCAATTCGAGCTGGGTTTCACCCGGGCCGCGCGATCCAATGCCGGCACCACCAGCCACCTGCCCGCCGGCCTGCCGCGACATCGATTCACCCCAACCGCGCAGGCGCGGGAGGAGATATTCGAGCTGCGCGAGCTCGACCTGGGCTTTGCCTTCTTTCGATTGGGCATGCCGCGCAAAAATATCGAGGATGAGCGCGGTGCGGTCGATTACTTTAACATTGACGATATCTTCGAGGGCGCGCCGCTGGGAGGGCGCGAGCTCGGTATCGACAATGACAGTATCGGCTTCCTGGGCTTCGACCATCGCAGCGAGTTCGCGGGCCTTGCCGGCGCCCAGGTAGGTGGCGCGGTCGGGTAGCGCGCGGCGCTGGATAACCCCGGCCAGTACCGTTGAGCCGGCGGTATCGGCTAATGCGGCAAGCTCGCGCAGGGATTCTTCGGCGCGGGGGCGGTCCTCAGAAAAGACTCCCACGAGGATGACTCTTTCGAGGCGAACCTGGCGGTATTCAACATCGATGCCTTGTTCGCGTTCGATACCGCGCGCCAGGCCTTCCACTTCCTGAAGGCCGGTGTGGTCACGGTGGATGCTATCGGTATTGGCCTGCCAGGCGGTATCGGCTTGGAGTACCGTGCCGCGGCGGGTGGAGATATCGACATCACCGACGTGGTGCTTGTGTTCATGTACTTCGTTGCTAATGGCCACGTTCTCCTTTGTATTCGCTTTTATTTTCTCACGTTGCGCCGGAGTTTCCTACCGGGAAGTGGCACGCGTGCTTCAGGTATGTGCGCGGGATTTTTCGCGAGAGTTTGCGCGAGAGTTTCCGCGCCGCTGCACGCTCCTTTAAGCTGGTGTTATGACTTCGCACTACTTTTCAGAGCATCCGGATACCGCGAGTAATGCGCGCACCCTCGAGGTAACGATCCGCGGACGGGACTATTCCGTTACGGTCGACGACGGCGTCTTTTCCGGCGGTGGCCTCGATAAAGGCACCGCAGTGCTCTTACGAAAAGTGCCCGAGCCGGAGCTGGAGCCGGGCGATATCGCGGTGGATCTCGGGTGTGGCTGGGGGCCGATCACCTTGGCTTTGGCCGCCGAGGCACCTCAGATTATCGCGGTGGATGTGAATGAGCGGGCGCGCGAATTGACCCGTATGAATCTTGAGGCAAACGGCCTGCATGGTGAGGTGTTGGCTCCGGATGAGGCTCTGGAACGCTTGGGTGAGAAGTCGATTCGGTTGCTGTGGTCAAATCCTCCTATCCGTATCGGGAAAGCTGCCCTGCATGAGCTGCTCACCACGTGGTTGGGCCGTCTGAGTGATGACGGGGAAGCGTATCTGGTTGTACAGAAGAATCTGGGTGCTGATTCCCTTGCTTCCTGGCTGGTAAACGAGGGGTATCAGTGCGAGAAGATTGGTTCCTCTAAGGGATTCCGGGTCTTGTACGTACGCCGGTAGTGATACGGGAGCTAACTCGATACTGACGGAAGCGCTCCTTCGGTAACCGCCGCGCCGTTCCTCGGACTCACCGAGTGAGTTTCGTGAGGATGCGCGCGGCTAGCTGGGCTGGCGTGTCCGTACCTGCGTCCAGCCAGGTGATGCGGGGATCGGCCCGGAACCACGAGCGTTGCCGGCGCGCGAGCTTTCGGGTGGCGATACGGATCTCTTCGGTTCCTTCAGCGAGGCCAAGAGTGCCGTCCAGGATGGCCATGGCTTGGGGGTAGCCGGTTGCCCGTGATGCGGTGGGCGCTTCCCGCAAGCCTCGGCGTAGCAAGCCGGCGGTTTCTTCCAGGAGCCCCTCCCGCATCATCTCATCAACCCGCTCGTTAATAGCGGCGTGAAGATCGGCTGATTCCCGGTGGATCGCGAAGATATGCACATCCTGGTAGTGGGAGGTATGGCGCGGAAAACTCGGGGTATAGGGCTTTCCCGTCAGTCGAATAACTTCCACGGCACGAATGACGCGGCGTTCATTACGCGTATCGATGGTGGCGTATGCCTGCGGATCGCGTTCCTCTAACTCCCGCAGGAGCCGGGGATAATCACAGCGAGCTTCCTCCGTAATCGCGGCGCGCAACCCGGGATCAGTTCCAGGGAACTGCAATTCATCAAGAAGCGCAGATACATAGAGCCCCGAACCTCCCACCACCAGCGGAATTTTCCCCGCCGTGGTGATAGCAGCGAGATCCTGCCGGGCATGCTTCTGGTAGGCCGCAACCGAAGCTTCTTCCGCGATATCCAACTCATCAATCTGATGGTGGCGAATTCCGCGCCGCTGGGAAACCGGAAGCTTGGCGGTACCAATATCTAAGCCGCGGTAGAGCTGCATGGCATCGGCGGAGATGATCTCCACTTTTTGCGACCCGCCCAGAAGCTCCGCCAGCTCCAGCGAGACGGATGTTTTTCCGCTTGCGGTGGGGCCCACCACTGCAATAATCACCCGGCCACCGCCTCATCTGCCGCGTAACCGTACTGATCATCATCAGTTTGCTCCGCGGCGAGTTCTTCCGCGGCGCACTCCTCAGCGACGCACTCCTCCGCGGCGCGTTCTTCTAGGAGCACCGCGCGGGCTTGGCGGAGCGCCTGGGCGCATTGTTCGGCCGTGAAGCCGCGCCGAGCCAGCATGGCGTAGGTGCGTTGGGCGAGCGTTTCCGGTTTCCCGGAGGCGCTGCGTAGCTTCTTGAGAGCAAGCTCCACCGCCGAATCGAGTTCCGCTTCCGGTTCGATATCAGCAAGTACTTCCTCGATGATGCTCGCGTCTACGCCTTTACGGCGCAGCTCCGCTGCGATGGCGCGCCGGGAGGCATTCTTATCACGCCGGCGAGCCACTGTGAGCGTGCGCGCAAACTTGGCATCGTCAATATAGCCGGCCGTCTCGAATTCGTGGAGTACCCGCTCAGCCACGGCTTCCGGCACCTGGCGGGTGTGGAGCGCCTGGCTGAGTTGATAGCGGGAACGATCCATCATGCCGAGCTGGCGATAAACAATATCCCGAGCCCGGTGCAGGTGTTCCTCTTCACTCAAGGACTCGAGGTCAGGCCCTCTCCGAGCGCCGCGCCCATCTCTACTAGCACCGCGCTGTGAACGGCCGCCGCGACGCACGTAACTAGCGCCGCATGATCGACCGCCGCCGGTATCGGTATCGGTATCCGAGTAGTGTGCCACCCCGACCACCTACTTAGAAATCAACGGTTTCCGCGGCGTTACCAGTGCTTTTCGCGGATGCGGCTTGCTTAGCACCGCCAGCTCCTGCGGTAGCGCTATCTGCTCCGGCCTTAGCTTCAGTTTCGCTTGCTTCAGCTTCCTCCGGGTCTTCCCGCAGGCCGGCCTTGCGGAGAATTTTATCCTCAATTTCATCACGCAAATCCGGATTATCCATGAGGAATTGGCGGGCCTTTTCTTTACCCTGGCCTAATTGGTCACTCTCATACGTGAACCAGGCACCGGCCTTGCGGATGATATTCAGTTCCACACCAACATCGAGGAGGCTTCCCTC
Source organism: Actinotignum timonense (assembly GCF_030216305.1). GTDB lineage: Bacteria > Actinomycetota > Actinomycetes > Actinomycetales > Actinomycetaceae > Actinotignum > Actinotignum timonense_A. The sequence goes on from NZ_JASOKT010000005.1 coordinate 67,246, forward strand.
CCGGGAAATCCCCTCACCGTAGATGAGGTCAAATTCTGCCTGCTTGAAAGGCGGTGCCATCTTGTTCTTGACGATCTTGACACGGCAGCGGTTCCCCACGGGTTCACTACCGTTTTTAAGGGTCTCAATGCGCCGCACGTCCATACGGACGGAGGCGTAGAACTTGAGGGCTTTTCCACCGGTGGTGGTTTCCGGGTTACCGAACATAACTCCGATTTTTTCACGCAGCTGGTTAATGAAAATGGCGGTGGTGCCCGAGGCGGAGAGCGCACCGGTCATTTTCCGCAGCGCTTGGCTCATGAGGCGTGCCTGCAAGCCAACGTGGGAATCACCCATATCGCCTTCAATTTCGGCCTTGGGAACGAGGGCTGCCACGGAGTCGATGACGATGATGTCAATCGCGCCGGAGCGAATGAGCATATCGGCAATTTCCAAGCCCTGTTCTCCGGTATCCGGCTGGGAGACAATCAGCGAATCGGTATCAACGCCCAGAGCCCGCGCGTAGATTGGGTCAAGCGCGTGTTCCGCGTCGATAAACGCGGCGATCCCGCCATTGCGCTGCGCGCTAGCAACAGCGTGGAGCGCAACCGTGGTTTTACCCGACGATTCCGGACCGTAAATTTCCACCACGCGCCCGCGCGGCAAGCCACCAATGCCAAGGGCAATATCCAGAGCAATAGATCCGGTAGGAATGACTTCCACCCGCGGACGGACATGGTCACCCAGCCGCATCACGGAGCCCTTACCGAATTGCTTATCAATTTGCGCCAGAGCGGTATCAATTGCTTGTTTGCGATCATCCACTGCGGGGCGCCCGACCGTTTTGGTGCGGGCACTAGCTTTAGCTGCGGCCATATCCCATCCTTACTCACGTTTCCTACAGATCAGGCCTAGGCGAGACACTCCCTCTCCGAGAGGCTCGAGATCACTGTATATCCGGCCTACGACATACTTAGGCGCCGCGAAACTCCTGTGGATAACGCTGACGCCTGAGGATCTGTGGACTATTCTAATACGAACGGTTGTTCGGTACCGCATGGAGGCGGTGTGTCACCCACTGCATTCGCGCAGCTACTCGCGGGCCGCGAAATCTTCCGGGGTGAGCCGGTGGAGGTAATGGTAGTAATCCGGAAATCCCATCGTCTCGCACACGGCATCCCAGATCCGCTGCGGATCTTCCCCGGCTTCGAGGGCTTGAGCCGGGCTACGGTCACCCAGAGCGGATAGAACGAGATCTTGGGCTGCGCTTCTCCCGCGCCCGTGCGGGAAAGCACGATCAATATTGAGCCAGAATTCAGATTCACGCACCGGTGCTTTGCATTCCTTTATTGGTGTGGGGCTTCGATTAGGGCGCCTGGTGAGAAGCGTTCGACACAGCATAACGGCGCGTATCAAGGGATACTGAAGCTAGTGAGCTAGCTCCGAGCGCTCCCGCTTCGCGAGCGGGGCGCTACCTTGACCGCGCCGTTTGCGACGTGGTGTATAGGGATTACTTCGTAGTGGAAAGTTCCCCGCGCATGAGTTCTGCCGGGCTTTCCGGTACGCGCAGGTGGGCCGGGATGCGACCTTCAACCAGGTCAATCCGATCAGCAACCAAGCGCAGCACGTGACTCATGGGCACGTTGAGCGCCCGGCAGATCGAGGCGAGGAGTTCCGAGGAAGCTTCTTTCTGACCGCGTTCGACTTCGGAGAGGTATCCGAGGGAAACACGTGCATCGGAGGAAACTTCCCGCAGGGTACGCCCTTGCCGCTGCCGGTAGGCCCGCAAAACCTCGCCAATCTCTTCGCGAAGGAGAGCGGGTTGGCGCTGTTCAGGACGCACTACGAAATCATTCTTCCGGGTTACGCCGGTACGGGTATCAATTGTCATCACTAACCTCAACGCCTACTTCCTGTTTTTATTCCCCACAGAGCGAAACATCTTCATCGCCTCCGGTGCCAGGCTCGTGGCACGAGGCCATCAAAAGGTTCCACAAATATTAAGCCAGGCGAATCTGAAGATTTACTGGGAGCGAACAGGAGTTAGTCAGGACACAGCCGACTCGGCGCACTGATCGGTTGCGCCGTCGTGCAAAAACGCGGCAAGAAGTTCGACGGCGCCGCGCACCGCCCCGCTCCGTACGTCGCTACGGCCCCCGGCAATATGGAGCTCGCGCGCCATATGCGCCCCGCTCCGCGTGCTCACCGCGATCCACACGGTTCCCGCCGGGTGTCCATCATGCGGGCCGGGCCCGGCTACCCCGGTGGTGGCCATGCCGATATCCGCTCCGGCGACGTCGCATACGCCACGGGCCATCTGGAGCGCAACTTCCCAGTCCACCGGCCCGTGGCTGGCTAAACGCTCGCTGGACACTCCGAGGATGCTGGCTTTGAGGTCGGTGGCATAGCTGACCACTCCCCCGCGCAGCACCGCGGAAACTCCGGGAATGGTGACGAATTGTGCAGTGAGCAGCCCGCCGGTGAGGGATTCTGCGCAGGCGAGACTGAGGCCGCGTTCGTGCAAGTTCCTCACGCAAGTTTCCGTGAGCGCGGCGAGGTCCGCGACGCCACCTGGCTGCGCCGTCGTCATGAGTGCGCCTCGTGGCCGCTACCGCGGGCGATCCGCACCGCGTCGCCGACGTACCCGACGGCGGACCACACCGAGAGTACAAGCGCCACCCCGAGGGTGATCCACCCGAGCCACTGGAAAATATCTCCGCCCGGGTGCCCGAGCCACGCAATCCACGGCAGCATGAGGATACCGGCGCCGATGGACTGGGCAAACATTTTGAGTTTGCCAATCCAGCCGGCCGCCATGACCTGTTTGGTCACCACGAGCATCCGCACCAGGGTGATGAAAATTTCGCGGGCGATCATGAGGATAGTGACCCACCACCACAGCCGGTCGTGGAGCGAGAGCATAATGAGCGCCGCCGCGATGAGGCCTTTATCAGCGATGGAATCGGCGAGCTTCCCGAAGTTGGTGATGAGGCCCCGCGAACGCGCCAGCTGCCCATCGAGACGGTCAGTGAACGCGGCGACGGCGAAAACTACCCAGGCCCAGAAACTGCGGGTGGCGGTCGGCTCCCAGAACACCCAGATAAAAACGGGGATGAGGATGATCCGCGCGACCGTCAAAGCATTAGCAATATTGAGGAGGGGCGGCTCGCTCGCCTCCGGAGCGTTCGTGTGAGACATGGCCCTACTTTACCGCCCCGTGAGCTGCCAAGCGTCCTCCCCGGATTCGCCGGCGGGGTCATCGTCGTCGTACCAGGTGGGGACGGTGCTCTCCGGGTCGTGTGTCAGTGGATCTTCGGCGTAGCGGTTTGCGTACCCGGTGCCGGCTCCGGCGCCGTTCGCACCGTTTGCACCGTTTGCACCATTAGCACCGTTCGCTGTGCCCGCACCGTTTGCGCCGTTCGCACCGTTTCCAGCGTAGGCGCCATTAGCACCGTTCCCGGCGTTCCCGCCGTCCGCACCGTGCCCCGTTGCGGCGCCGCCTGCCCCGGCCTCGGTTTCCGCCTCGCTCGGTTCGTCCTCGTAAATAGAGTCGCGTTCTCCGCGCAGCATGGCGAGGGCATCCTCCACCAGTTCCGGGGCCACCAGCACGTCGCGGGCCTTGGAGCCTTCGGAGGGCCCCACGATTTCGTATTGTTCGAGCAGGTCCATCATCCGCCCCGCCTTGGCAAAGCCGATGCGCAATTTACGTTGCAGCATGGAGGTGGATCCGAATTGGGTGGTGATCACGATTTCCGCGGCCTGGAGCAGGATATCGAGGTCCTCACCGATTTCTTCGCGCTGTTTCTTTTCGCGCCCGGCGGCTTCCACCGTTTCTTGGAAATCTTCGCGGTACTGGGGGCGCAGCTGCGTCTTCACGTGCTCGACCACGCGCTCAATTTCCGCCTCGTCCACCCAGGCACCCTGGAGGCGAATCGGTTGAGCACCGCCCGGCATAAAGAGCGCGTCACCCTGGCCAATGAGTTTCTCCGCCCCGCCCTGGTCAAGGATGGTACGCGAGTCGGCCAGCGAGGAGGTCATAAAGGCCAGGCGGGAGGGAATATTTGCTTTGATGAGACCGGTGACCACGTCCACGGAGGGCCGCTGGGTGGCGAGCACCAGGTGAATACCGGCGGCGCGCGCCAGCTGGGTGATGCGCTGGATGGAGGATTCCACGTCGCGCGGGGCCACCATCATCATGTCAGCCAATTCGTCCACCACAACCAGCAGGTAGGGGTAGGGCTGGAGGGTACGGTGCGGATCGTGTGCCTTAACGGTGCCCGCCCGGATCGCCTCGTTGAAATCGGTGATGTTCTTGAAGCGGTAGGACTGCATATCGTCGTAGCGCGCGTCCATCTCCTTGACCACCCATTCCAGCGCCTCGGCGGCCTTCTTCGGGTTGGTGATAATCGGGGTGATGAGATGGGGAATACCCGCGTAAATCGTCAGTTCCACGCGCTTGGGATCCACGAGGATCATCCGCACTTCGTCCGGGGTGCAGCGCATAAGTACCGAGGTAATCATCGAGTTGATGAACGACGACTTTCCCGCACCGGTAGCGCCCGCCACCAGCAGGTGCGGCATTTTTGCCAGGTTGGTGACCACGAACTGCCCGCGCACATTCTTCCCCACCGCCACGGTGAGGGGATGGTGGTCACGGCGCGCCACGTCGGAAGCCAAGACGTCGCCCAACTGCACCACTTCACGGTCCGCATTGGGAATCTCAATACCGATCGCAGATTTGCCAGGAATGGGCGAAAGAATACGCACATCGGCGCTTGCCACCGCATAAGCAATATTTTTCGAGAGCTGGGTGATGCGCTCGACTTTGACGCCCGGCCCCAGCTCCACTTCGTACTGGGTGACCGTCGGTCCGCGTGAAAAGCCGACCACCTGCGCATCCACCCCGAAATCGGTGAAGACCTGGGTGAGCGCGGCAACAACGCGATCATTCGCCTCGGTGCGTTCGGGATGCACCGCCCCGCGTTTGAGCAGATCCGGGGAGGGCAGCTCATACAAAATACTCGGGTCAAGGGCTAGCTGCTGGGTGCGGGTGAACGGTGCGCCAGTATCGGGTGCGGGAAGATCAGGCACCGTGGCCGCCGCATCCTGGGTTTCTGTAGCGCCGCCGGTTTTCTTGGTACGCACCGTTTTTTTCGGCGACGACGCCGCCCGGCCCGCCGCCCCGCTACCCGCCGTGGCTTGCGGCAGCACCGTGGTGGCGCCCTGGCCCTGCGCATCATTGGCACCGCTGGCACCGTTGGCACCGTCTGCCCAGGCGGCCCCCGCCGCCCCGTCCGCGCCGTTCCCGCCGTCACTGGCGGCGGGATCGGTAGCGGCGTCGTCGTGCTCAGAAGAAGCCCCGGACAGTGCCGCATCCAAGTAACTGCGCGCGGTTTTCTTGCCGCGCCGCGACGTGCGCCCGGCGCTGGGGAGGCGGGTGGTGTTCTCCGCCGCGTCAATATCATGCGGGGAATCGTAGGGCACCGAGGCGGAATGCCCACGGTTGGCGATCTCCTCCCCCGCATCAAGCTGGCGCTGTTCGCGCCGGTCTCGAATGGTGGCAGCAATATCCGCCATGGACACGTCGGCAATATAGAGCCCGGCCCACAAAATAATAATGACGAGAATGGGAACAGCACCCCACGGGGAGAACAGCATCTCGAGGACGCCCCCGCCAAGCCAACCGATCAGGCCGCCGGCGTTTTCTACGTCCGCGAAGTGGTCGGCCGGGCTGCGCGGTTGTTTCACAACGTGAATAATGCCGGCCAGGCACACCACGATAATCAACACGCCCAGCAGTACCCGCCGGTGTTCATTCCCGCGCGCCGGGACCACCAGCCTGATAGCGAGGGCCAGGAAGACGGCGGGAATAAGAACGGAGAGCAGCCCGAAGATACCTGCGGTGGCGTGGTGAATAACCCCGCCGAGTACCCCGGAAATATTGAACCATTCGCGCAGTGCCACAATAACCGCGAGACCGAGGAACGTCGCCACGAGGGCGTTGCGTACATTCCCCGTCAGCTGGCGCCCCTCCGCCCGCTCCGTACCCGCACCGTTAGCGGACGGTGCGGTACGGCGGGACGGACGGCGCGCGGGCGCCGTCGTCTCTTTCTCGGTTTTTTTGACACGTCGCTGAAACTTCACATCAAAAGCCTAGCCTTTGTGCAAAAAGTTGCCCCTCCCGGCGCGCCGCATGCGAGGGGGACTACACCTCCACGACGGTCGGAATAATCATGGGCGAACGGCGCAATTTACGCGAGACCCAGCGCCCCACCACGCGTCGCATGGCCTGCTGCATCCCGTAGCTATCCGAGCCCTTCGCCACGGCTTCTTCCAGGGCACGCGTGACTTCCGGAGTGATGCTGTCAAAGACGGTCTCATCTTCGGCCATGGCGCGTGCCTGGAGGTGCGGGCCGGTAACGATGCGCCGCGCATTGGTATCCACCACCGCGAAAATAGCAATAAAGCCTTCGTTGGAGAGGATCTGGCGGTCCTTGAGTTCGGATTCGGTAATATCCCCGACCGAGGAACCGTCCACGTAAATATTCTGGAAAGGCACCGAGCCGACGAGGCGAACTTCGCCGTCGATCATATCGATAACCGAACCGTTTTCCGCCAGAATCACATTATCGGCAGGCACCCCGGTTTTCACCGCGACACCGGCATTAGCGACCTGGTGGCGCACCTCCCCGTGAATGGGCATGGCGTAGGCCGGCTGCAAAATGTTGTAGCAGTAGAGCAATTCGCCCTGGGCGGCGTGCCCCGATACGTGCACCCGCGCATTTCCCTGGTGGATAACATTCGCGCCGAGCTTGATAAGCCCGTTGATCACCCGGAACACCGAATTTTCGTTTCCGGGAATGAGGGAGGAGGCCAGCAGCACCGTATCCCCGGGATTAATTGCCACCTTGGGGTGGGAACGATTCGCGATGCGGGAAAGCACCGCCATGGGTTCGCCCTGGGAGCCGGTAGACATGTAGATGCGGCGGTTTTCGGGCAGATCCTTCATATTTTTGAGATCGACGACGGTGCCCTCTGGCACGTCCAAATACCCCAGATCCTCCGCAATTTTCATATTGCGCACCATGGAGCGGCCCACGAAGGCAACCTTGCGCCCGTTGTGGGCCGCGGCGTTGAGGACCTGCTGGACCCGGTGCACGTGCGAGGCGAAAGAGGCGACGACGATCTGCCCGGTGGCCCCGCCGATCACCGAATCGATCACCGGCTGAATTTCCGACTCGGAATGCACAAAACCGGGGATTTCCGCGTTGGTGGAATCGCACATGAACAGGTCTACGCCTTCATCCCCGGCTGCTGCGAATGCACGCAGGTCGGTGAGGCGCCCGTCCAGTGGGAGCTGGTCCATCTTGAAATCACCGGTGATAAGAATATTGCCCTCCGGGGTGCGGATGAACAGGGCCAGCGCATCCGGAATGGAATGGTTGACGGCAATGAACTCAAATTCCATGCCCGCGATACTCATGGAATCCCCTTCGGCCACCACGGTGACATTCGGGGTGATGTGATGCTCCTGGAGTTTCGCCTCCACGAAAGCAATGGTCAATTGGGAGCCGATCACCGGGATATCCGGGCGCATTTTCAGCAGGTAGGGCACCGCCCCGATATGGTCCTCATGCCCGTGGGTGAGCACGATGGCGGCAATATCCTCGAGGCGGTCTTCCAGGTAGTCAAGATTGGGGAGAATAAGATCAACACCGGGCTGGGCTTCTTCGGGGAACAGCACGCCACAATCAGCAACCACCAGTTTTCCCTGGTATTCAAGAACATTGCAATTGCGGCCAACTTCACCGAGCCCACCTAGGGGAACGATACGAACGGCGTTCCGCAGCGGTGGTACAGATTTCTTCACTTCATCACTCACCCCTGTATTCTCTCACGAAGCGGGGCGCTTCCATAGGTGCTTCATGCCCGGGCGTAAAACTGGCGGCTTGCTAGTCCGCGGCGGCGGGGCACGGCGCGGCGCGGGGAGCACAACCTCGGCGCGGCACGGCGCGGCACGGCGCGGCACGGTGCCCGCACCCTCGGCGGGGCACGGCGCAGCACGGGGCGCCCGCCGCCGTTGCCGCCGTGCCCGCACCGGCTAATCCGCGAGGAGCCCTTCGGCGCGCAGCGCTTCCGCCAGTTCCGCGATCTGCGCCGCGGAGGCTCCCACCAGGGGTAGCCGCAGGGTTGCCGAGGGGATAACCCCGAGGAGCTTGAGCGCCTCTTTGGCCATAACGGCGCCCTGACCACTTCCCATAATCGCGGAAATAATATGGCGCTGCGCGGCGGCTTCCCGGCGGGCGGCGGGCAGATCCCCGGCATCAACCTGCTCCACCAGGGCCCGCAAGCGCGCCGCAATAACGTGCCCGGCCACCGAAATCACCCCGGAGGCACCGTGGGCGAGCCAGGCGAAATTGAGGGCGTCGTCCCCCGAGTAATACTCCAGGCCGGTACGCGCCATTTTCACGAAACCTCCCGCCACGTCCCCGGTGGCATCTTTGACGGCGAGGATGCGCGGATGCTCCGCTAGCCGTAGCAGCGTATCCAATTCGAGCCGCACCCCGGTGCGCCCCGGGATATCGTAAACCATGACGGGCAGATCGGTTGCTTCCGTCACGTTCAAAATATGCTGGTACACGCCCTCTTGGGAGGGCCGGTTGTAATACGGGGCGACGACGAGCAGCCCCTGCGCCCCACTTTTTTCGGCACCGCGGGCAATGCGCACGGCGTGGGCAGTGTCATTAGAACCGGCGCCGGCGATAACCATGGCGCGATCCCCCACCGCCGCGCACACTTCCCGCACCAATACATCTTTTTCGGGCTGGTGCGTGGTGGGAGATTCCCCGGTGGTGCCCGAGAGGAGCAGGGCATCGCAGCCCTGGTCCACGAGGGTGGTGGCCAGCGCCACCGCGGCATCAACATCCAAGGAGCCGTCGACGTGAAAAGGGGTCACCATCGCAACGCTGACGGATCCGAAACTGCGTGAAGGCAAAGTGTGCTCGTCCATGAGCTCAGCCTATCGTCCCCAGCTCATATACTGCTCTAATCCCACCTGCACGCCCGGATGTTGGTCAATGCCACGGATAGCGAGAAGCACCCCGGGCATAAACGATTCGCGAGTAAAAGAATCCTGGCGCAAGGTGAACTGTTCGCCCGGGTTGCCCAACAGCACCGTTTCGTGGGCGTTCAGGCCCCGTAGGCGCACCGCGTGCACCGGGATGCCGGCAATTTTCTCCCCGCGGGCGGGCGCCGGCCCACAGGTCGCATCGGGAGCGGGAGCGCATCCGGCCGCCGCCCGGGCCGCCGCGATTTTCTCCGCGGTGGCACGCGCCGTTCCCGAGGGAGCATCCACTTTATCGGGATGGTGCATTTCCACCACTTCGACGGATTCGAAATACGGGGCGGCCATTTCCGCGAACATCATGGTGAGCACGGCGCTCAAACCGAAATTCGGAGCGATGAGCACATGGCGCCCCGTCTCCTTGGCCACCGCCTCAATACGTGCGATTTTTTCCGGGGTCCATCCCGTTGCCCCGACGACGGCGTGGCAGCCGTGAGTCAGGAGGGCTCGCACGGTATCTTCCGTGGCATCGGGAACGGTGAAGTCCACTCCCACAGTGGCGCCCGCCAGGGTCTGGGCGTTGATGGGATCGTCCTTGGTGATCCGGGCGGTCAGGTTCATATCGGGGGCGGCGGTGACGGCGGTGCACACGGTGCTCCCCATCCGTCCCGCCGCTCCCACCACAGCTACGTTGATAGTCATACCGTCCATGCTACGTGGCCTGGATAGACTAGGGGCTATGAGTTTTGGATATGAGCACAGCTCGGAACGTTACGATGCCCGCGGCGGGCGGGACTACCGGGGAGGCCGGGGCCCGCGCGGGGGCCAGGATCGCCAATATGACCGTCGGGATAGGCGGGGCGGGGCGCCCCGTGAACGGCGCGAATTTGCGCGGGTCGAAGGAGGCGACGTCGACCTTATCGACCGCCTCCACGAACTGGACGGACGCAATTACCCTGCCTACAAGTCGGTTATCGGCGATTACGACTACGGCATGTACACGGTGCATATTGATCGGGTGCAATCCGATCCCTACGCCCCGCCGTCCGCGCTGCGGGTGACGGCCGATCCAGCGAAGGTGGGGATTCCCGCTGATTTGCTCACCACTCCGGAGCAGCGCCTGGCTGTTGCTGATTTCCTGGCCCGTACTTTTGCGGAACGCGCCCGCCATTCTCGCGATATTTCCATCGCGAAAGTGGGGCAAGAAATTCTGGAGCGCTCCAGCGCTACCGTTTTCGCCAATCACGTAGAGCTGCGTTTCCAATGCCACTTCCCAGCGCAGGGGCGCACGATCCTCGGGCATGCTATGGCCCAAACCGCAGATGAGTACCTTCCCGAAATCATTGAAGCCACACTCAATTTCTCCTCCGAAGGGGAAGAGTTTGCGGCTCACCGGGACGCGTTACGTAAACATGTAGAAACATATGAGGATTATCTCGCCCTTCAGGACGTGATTCGGGAGCGCGGTTGGATTGGTTTTATTAACGACGGCGCAGTACTGGTGCGCCGGTCGGGTATTTCCGATCTGCCTTTGAGTGATGCCATTGCCTTCTCCAGCCCGGAGAATTTGCGCGAAAGCGTGCAGCTGCCCCATGCCGGTGAGGTGACCGGTATGCCGGTTATTCCGGGTATTACGGTGATCGTCGGCGGGGGCTACCACGGTAAGTCCACGCTGCTCTCCGCGCTGGAGCGCAGTGTTTACCCGCATATTCCAGGGGATGGACGCGAGCTGGTCGCCATGGATCCCAGCGCGGTGAAGGTGCGTGCCGCCGATGGGCGCTGGGTGACCGGTGTGGATGTTTCCGCTTTCATTAATTCCCTGCCCGATGGCACGGACACCACTGATTTTTCCACCGAAAATGCTTCGGGTTCTACTTCGCAGGCCGCCGCGATTGCCGAGTCCATTGAAGCCGGTTCGCGGGTCTTGCTTATTGACGAGGACACCTCGGCCACAAATCTCATGATTCGTGATGAGCGGATGCGTGCCCTGGTGCCGGCAAACCAGGAACCAATTACGCCTTTTGTGGATCGGATTGCTGGTATGGCGCGCGCCGGTATTTCCACCATTATGGTCATGGGTGGCTCGGGCGATTATTTGGATGCCGCGGATCGGGTGCTCCTCATGGACCACTATGTGTGCCACGATGTTACGGAGCAGGCCCGGGAGGTTGCCGCGGCGCACCCGCGGGAGCGCAATGATATTGCCGAGTTTACGCACCCGGCGCCGCGCTATCCGCTCCCCCTCAAGGCCCACGGGGTCAAGGCGAAAACGAAGTCGCGCGGGGTGGATCTTATTTCTCTGGACCGCGCTGATATTGATCTCAGCGATGTGCCCCAGATTGTGGATCCGGGCCAGACCGCTGCGATTGCCTGGGCGATTCGCTCCCTGACCGACCCCACCCGCGCTCTGTGCCTGCGCGGCAAATACACCGTTCCGGAAGGTATTGCGCGCCTGGAGGAGACCATTGCCACGCACGGCCTGGATGCCCTGGGGGCCGGCGAAAAACCGGCTTTCCTGGCCCGGCCACGCGCGGTGGATATTGCCGCGGCGCTCAACCGCTACCGCACCCTCAAGGTGGTGCATGCCCCGGTGGGCGAACCGGCCGCTAGCGAGCCCGCGGCGGATGCGAGGGAGGCGGACGGCGCGGAGGCTGGTGCGGCCGCGCCGTCGGCAACAAGTGCGGGCTCCGCACCCAGTGCCCCGTCCGCGCCATCGGGCGACAGCGCCCCATCCGCGCCTAGCCCGGAGGACGCCGAATAGCCGAAAACCGACTAGCGAACTAGCGGCCCAGCGGAGCGCCCGCTAGTTCTCCGGTCCCACGGTTACGCATGAACGCTGGCCTGCCGCAATGCGGCGGGCCAGCTCGTTTATATCTGCGGCGCGCACGGCGCGGGCACGGCGCAGGTGTTCCTCATGCGAAATGAGGCTGCCGCGCACTAGCTCCGAAGTGCCGAGCCGGGTCATGGCGGTGCCCACCCGCTCGGCGTCGAACACAATATCGGCGCGCAGGCGCCGGAAGGCGGATTCCGTTTCTTCTTCGCTCACGCCGTCGCGGGCGAGGCGATCCAATTCGGTCATCATGAGTTCGCGCACGGTACCCACATTATGCGGGGCGCAACCGGCCGCCAGGCAGAACATGCCGCCTTCGCGGTAGCTGATCGGGAAGGAATAGGTCGAGTAGGCCAGAGCGCGCCGTTCCCGAATTTCCTGGAAAAGCCGCGAGGAGGTTCCCCCACCCAGAATCGCATTGAGGGCGAGCAAGGCGGGCAGATCCTCACTGGTCAAGCGCAGCCCCGGCATCCCCACGATAACCGCCGCCTGCTCCACTTCCTTCGGAACGTGCAGCTCGCGCGCTTCCTGGTAGACGATAGGCGGAGCGATACGGCGCGGGTGGGCGTCACGCTCCGTGCTCAGGTCCCAGCCTCCGGCGCTCAGCGCACCCACCGCCAGCTCGCATAGCCTGTCGTGATCAACGGCGCCCGCGGCAACCACCACCACTTCATCAGGATGGTAGACCCCGTGATAGTGCTCGAGAAGCGCCTCGTGCTGGAGGGCCCGCACCGTCTGCGCCGTTCCCCCAACGGGGCGCGCCAACGGGTGATCCCCGAAGACCAGCTGCGGGATTTTTTCCATCGCGGTATCGGTGGCGTCGTCGGCATACATCGCGAGTTCTTCGAGGATAACGCCGCGTTCCACAGCGAAATCTTCGGCGCTGAGGGTCGCGCTGGTGAGCATATCGGCGAGGATATCGATGGCCTGGGGCAGGTCCTCGTCAAAAATATGGCCGTGATAGTGGGTGTATTGCTTCGAGGTGGCCGCGTTGAATCCCCCGCCCAGGTAGTCCGTTTCTCGCGAAATATCGAGGGAGCTGCGCCGCTTCGTGCCTTTGAACAGCAGGTGCTCAAGGAAATGGGTGGATCCTTGGGTCTCCGCCACTTCGTCGCGAGACCCGGCGCCCACCCACATGCTGACGTAGGTGGAGTGAATATGGGGCAGGCGGTAGCTGAGGACACGTAGCCCGCCGGGGAGGACGGTGCGGCGTAGGAGTGCGCCGTCGTCGTCAATATTGAGACTGGCGCCCGCGTTAAGCGGAAGGGGCAGTTCGCTATACATCATGGGAATACTTTTCTGGATAGTTACGCAAACTCCCCGAACGTCCGGAAACATTCGGGGAGTTCACTATGCCTTAGCGCCCGTGGGCGCAGGTTTTAGTCTTCGTCCGTGTGGACGGTGCGACGACGCCGCCGCGAGCCGCGACTTCCACGCGAACCGCGACTCGAGCTGGAGTCAGCATCGGAGTCGTCTGCCGAGGGTGCGCTGGGCGCCGAGGACTCGCTGCGCCGGCGCGAACGGGAGCGCGCCCGATTCTGCCGCGGGGCGCTCTCCTCCGCTTCGCCGTGAGCGCCGTTATCGCCCTGATCGGAGCTTTCCGCTTCGGCGTTCTCTTCGCCTTCCGGAACGACCGCTTCCAGGGAGATCTTGCCGCGATCATCAATTTCGCCGATTTCGACCTCGACCTTGTCGCCCACATTGAGGACATCTTCCACGTTCTCCACGCGCTTGCCACCCACGAGACGGCGAATCTGGGAGATGTGAAGGAGGCCGTCGCGGCCCGGGGTGAGGGAGATGAACGCACCGAAGGTAGTGGTCTTGACCACGGTACCCACGTAGCGTTCGCCCACTTCGGGGAGCTGCGGGTTGGCGATGGAATTGACGGTGTCACGAGCGGCTTCCGCGGAGGCGCCGTCGGCAGCACCAATGAAGACGGTGCCGTCATCCTCGATGGTGATTTCCGCACCGGTATCTTCCTGGATCTGGTTGATCATCTTGCCCTTGGGGCCGATGACTTCGCCGATCTTATCCACCGGGATCTTCACGGTGAGGATACGGGGAGCGGTGGGCGCCATCTCATCGGGGCCGTCAATGGCCTGGTTCATGAGATCGAGGATGGCCAGGCGGGCGTCACGGGCCTGGGACAGCGCCGCGGAGAGGACTTCCGCGGGGATGCCGTCCAGCTTGGTGTCCAGCTGCAGCGCGGTCACGTAGTCGCGGGTGCCGGCCACCTTGAAGTCCATATCGCCCAGGGCGTCTTCCGCACCGAGAATATCGGTGAGGGTCACGTACTTAGTTTCCCCGTCGATCTGAGCGGAAATAAGGCCCATGGCGATGCCGGCAACCGGGGCCTTGAGCGGCACACCCGCGTTGAGCAGGGACATCGTGGAGGCACACACGGAGCCCATGGAGGACGAGCCGTTCGAGCCCATCGTCTCGGAGACCTGGCGGATCGCGTAGGGGAATTCCTCGCGGCTGGGCAGCTGGGATTCCAGCGCCATTTCGGCCAGGTGCCCGTGCCCGATTTCACGGCGCTTAGGGCTGCCCACGCGCCCGGTTTCGCCGGTGCAGTAGGGCGGGAAGTTGTAGTGGTGGATGTAGCGCTTGTGGGTAATCGGGGAAAGATTATCCAGCGGCTGCTCCATCTTGAGCATATTGAGGGTGGTCACCCCGAGGATCTGGGTTTCGCCACGCTGGAAGATCGCCGAGCCGTGCACGCGCGGCAGCACGCCGGCCTGCGCGGAAATCGAACGAATATCGGTGGGGCGGCGCCCGTCCATACGCACGTTTTCGGTGAGGACGTGGCGGCGCATGACTTCCTTGAAGTGATCATTGACCGCAGCGGCGAGCCCAGGGCCGTCTTCTTCCAGGTTGAACTGGGCATCGGCGGGCACCGTCAGCTCGGAAACGATCTGATCGGTGAGGTCATTGAGCGCGGTATCGCGCTCCACCTTGTCCACAATCCCGAGGATGGTGTTGAAACGATCACCGAGAACATTCCCGACGGCCTCGAACTGGGCGTCGGTGTAATTCGGGAAGAAGGGGTAGTCCGCGGTGGGCTTCCCGCATTCGTTGATGAGGCTGAGCTGCGCTTCGCAGAGGGTGCGGATAACGCCCTTGGCGGCTTCCAGGCCCTGGGTAATAACCTCTTCGGTGGGGGCAATACCACCGGCGGCCACGTTCGCTTCCGTTTG
The DNA here is from genome assembly GCF_030216305.1 of Actinotignum timonense. Taxonomy (GTDB): domain Bacteria; phylum Actinomycetota; class Actinomycetes; order Actinomycetales; family Actinomycetaceae; genus Actinotignum; species Actinotignum timonense_A. The sequence continues at coordinate 82,316 of NZ_JASOKT010000005.1, forward strand.
TTCGGGAGCTTGGGCCTCCACCATGGTGATGGCGACGTCGTCCCCAACAATGCGCCCGGCAATATCCATGGAGAAGGTGGCGCGCGCCATTTCCGACCAGCGCGGGAAGGCGATCCACTGCCCGTCCACGAGGGACACGCGGGTGCCGCCGACCGGCCCGGCAAAGGGCAGATCCGTCAGCGAGGTGGACAGGGATGCGGCGTTGATCGCGAGAACGTCGTAGGCATCATCCGGGTGGATGGAGAGCACGGTTTCCACGATCTGCACTTCGTTACGCATGCCCTTGGTGAAAAGCGGGCGCAGCGGGCGGTCGATGAGGCGGGCGGCCAGAATGGCGTCCGTACCGGGCCGGCCTTCGCGGCGGAAGAAGGAACCGGGAATTTTACCGGCCGCGTAGGAGCGTTCTTCCACATCCACCGTCAGCGGGAAGAAATCGAAGTGTTCCTTCGGGCTTTTCGAGGCGGTGGTGGCGGAGAAAACGGTGGTTTCCCCGTCCAGGTAGGCCAGGGCGGCGCCGTTGGCCTGCTGGGCCAGCAGCCCGGTTTCGAATCGAATGGTACGTGTTCCAAAGGAGCCGTTATCAACAACGGCTTCCACACTATGAATATTGGGACCCTCCACGGGACCTCCTTTTATTTCGGCCGCGAGGCGGCCATCAGTGGTAATTCACGAAAACGGGCCCTAGCGTTCCCGCCTTCGTCAACCATCACCGAAGACCACGTTCGCGGTACTCCACATGTTGGGGTGCGTAGGCGCACCGCACCCTGTCTATCGTAATGCCCGAGCAAGCAGCTGAGCGCCGCGCACAGTTCACTTGCGGCGATGCTGAGCCGCTTCTCACGCCTGCGGGCATACGGAAAGCGGCCCGGGATGAAACCCGAGCCGCTTTAAGTACTTATCGACGCAAGCCGAGGCGTGCGATCAGCGACCGGTACCGCTCGATATCTTCCTCAGCGAGGTAGCTGAGAAGGCGGCGGCGCTGGCCGATAAGAAGCATGAGGCCACGACGCGAATGGTGGTCGTGGATGTGCGAGCGGAAGTGCTCCGTCAGCTGCGAAATACGAGCCGAGAGCAGCGCCACCTGCACTTCGGGGGAACCGGTATCGCCCTCGTGCGTGGCGTATTCGGCAATGATCTTCTGCTTTTCTTCAGGCTTGAGGGCCATGCGATTCTCCTTAGTTTCCGTTGCACGGAGCTCCGGGGCATGTTCTCCCAGGCATGACGCTACCGTGGCCGATGTAAACGGCCTAAAAATTCTAGCACACGGCGACGACGCCCCGCACTGGCGTATCCGCCAGTGCGGGTGTGGCCTTCCCCGCTTTCCCTTTGCCGCTCGGTGGTGGTGACCGGACGGTGGGGGTGGCGGGGCTGACGGGGCGGGCCGGACGGCGGGCTGACGGGGCTGACCGGACGGTGGGGCTGACGGGGCGCTACGAGCGGTCCACGAAACCGCTGAGCACCATATTGACGAGGGAGACCACAATCCCGCCGAAGAGCGCCGCCCAGAAGCTGCCCACCACCAGGTGCACCGCCAAGCCCTGGGAGGCCCATGCGGTAAGCGAGATCATCGCCGCGTTAATCACCAGGGAGAAAAGCCCGAGCGTGAGGATATAGAGCGGGAAGGACAGGAACTTCAAGATCGGGCGGATGACCGCGTTGAGAATGGCAAGAATGAGGCCAGCCACCACGAACCATCCGATGAGACGGAGGGTATCGGGGGCCTCCCCCACCATTGCCAGACCGGGAATGAGGAGCGTGGCCACCCACAGTGCAACAGCGTTGATGGCGACGCGAAGAGCGAATGTACTCATGCACCTACCCTAGCGAATGCTGCCTGCCGTTTGCTGACGGCGCCGCCGGCGCTAGGCTTGCACGGCGCCGGGTGGCACGCGTCCGGCGGGCGGAACACCCAGGCGATCCGCCGTTTCTAAAACGTCCAGGTCGATGCGGGCCAGCAGTTCGTCCACCGATCCGAAGGTGAGCATGGGGCGGATGCGGGAGACGAAATCGATACTGATGGGCTCCCCGTAGAGGTTGAGGTCGCTACGCCCGAGCACGTGGGCTTCCACGGTGCGTTCCTGGCCATCGAATTGGGGATTGGTGCCCACGGATATGGCTGCCGGAAGGTATTCTTCAGCGCTGCCGCCCGGCACGCGGCGCACCAGCCACCCGGCGTAGACGCCGTCAGCCGGCACTTCGCCCAGGTCATCCCCGCTGAGATTGGCGGTGGGGAATCCTAATTCGCGCCCGCGGCGCGCCCCGTGTACCACGGTGCCGTGGATACGGTGCGGGCGCCCCAGGATCTGCGCGGCGTGATCAACTTTGCCGGTGGCGAGCGCGGCGCGCACCCGGGTGGAGGACCACCGTTCCCCCGCCTCATCGCACCGCTCACCTACGATTTCCACGCCGAAGCCCAGCTCCGCGCTGAGGGAGCGTAGCACCGCCTCATCCCCCGTATTCCCCGCCCCGAAGCGGGCATCATGCCCGACCACCACGAAGCCGGCCCGAAGTTGGCCCACCAGCTGGTCCCGTACAAATTCCGCGGCGGTGGCGCGGGCGTAGGCGGCGTCGTAATGCTGAAGGTAAAGCGCATCCACACCCAGCGTTTCAATGCGGTTAATACGATCTTGCAGGCTCATAACGAGGCGAATATGGGCCTCGGGGCGGTGGACGGTGGCCGGATGGGGATCAAACGTGAGAACAATAACGGGCCAGCCGAGCTCCCGGCCAATATCAACGGCGCGGGTGAGCACGGCACGGTGCCCACGGTGGACGCCATCGTATACCCCGAAGGTCACGACGCTCCGGTCAAAATCCGGCGAAATATCTGAAGGAGATGTCCAAATCTGCACGTTCTCCAGGGTAGCTTATTCGCCCCGTTATCCCACCCGCGCAAAAACCAGAATTTTTTGCGCACCCGGACTTGACATTTTTATGCCACGGGGCGGGGTCTTCCGCGCCCCGTATGCCCCAAAATCACCGCGATTTTCCAGATAAACTGGTGTGCGAAGAAAGCGTGCGCAGCGTCGGGCAGCCAGGTTACGGTGCCCCGGGCCTGCGCGCAGAACAGCTGTGGCGATGGGAGGCACCAATGGCACGATTTGTGAGCGCCGGTGAAGCGCTTGTGGACATCATTATCCGTGAGGGAGAAAGCGGACCCGGCACCGAGGTCGTGGGCGGCTCACTTCTCAATGTGGCATCCGGCGTCGCCCGGCTCGGTCAGCACGTGGAGCTCGCTACCTGGTTCGGGCGTGATGAGCGCGGGGAACGGATTGCCGCGCAGGCCGCCGCTATGGGTGTGGAGATCGTCCCCGGGTCGGACGGCGCCAGCCGCACCACTACCGCGAGCGCCTTCCTCGACGCGGAGGGCCGGGCGCGTTATGAGTTCGACGTCGAATCGGACTTCCCCGAAATCCCAGACCCGGATACGGTGGGCCACCTGCACTGCGGCTCGTACTCTGCGGTGGTGGGTGCCTCGAGCAAGAAGATTTTACGCGCCGTCAAGCGCCAGGCACTGACCGGCACGGTCTCTTACGATCCCAATGCTCGCCCGGATCTTATGGGTTCTCCCGAAAAGGTGCGGGAGAGCATTGAGGAACTGGTGGCGCTGTGCGATGTGGTCAAGGCCTCCGATGAGGACCTTGAATGGCTCTACCCGGGTGAACCGGTGGAGCGGATTATGCGCCGGTGGGTTACCTCCGGGCCGGGCATGGTGGTGGTCACCCGCGGGCCGTGGGGCGCTTATGTCAAGCTGGCCGGGGAGCGCGATATGCTCGTCGTCGATCCGCTCAATGTGGAGCTGGGAGACACGGTGGGAGCCGGTGATTCCTTCATGGCCGGGATGTTGGCCGGGCTCCTAGAAGCCGGGCTCCTCGGATCGGTGGAAGCCAAGCAGCGCCTACGCGCCGCCCACTTCTCCGACGTGCGCCCCGCCCTGCACCAGGCGGTTATTACGGCGGGGCTGACCGTCAGCCATGACGGTGCCTACTCCCCCACTCCCGCGGAGGTCGACACCGTCCGCACCGGTGATCCGGCGCTGCGATAAATATTATTTTGGAAGGAAAATAAATGACACTCCCCTTCGTTGTTGGGGCTTATGCATCGCTCCCCGAACCCGCGGTGCAATCTGACTACTATCGCCTGCTGGCGGAGCAGGAATGGATCTCCGGAATCGAAATTCCTTTCCCCGGAGTCCTCGCCGGTGACCCCAAGGCCATCGCGGACGTCATCGCCCCGCACTGGACGCTTAACACAATTACCGCGATTCCCGGCACCATGCAGAACGTCGGCAAAAACCCGGCTTTCGGACTGGCCTCCCCCGACGAGGAGGGCCGCACGGCCGCTCTCGCCTTCACGCGCGAGATCCGCGACGCCGTTGCCTCCCTCGCCCAGCTCAGTGGCCGCCCCGTCATCACGAAGGTGCAGCTCCATTCGGCCCCCACCAAGCAGGCCGACGGCGCAGCTTTCCGCGCCTCCCTTGCCGAGCTATCGGAGTGGGATTGGTCCGGGGCAGTTCCCGTGATTGAGCATTGTGACCGCTATATCGAAGGTCAAGCTCCGGAAAAGGGCTTCCTTGCTCTCGAGGAAGAAATCGCCATCTGCCAGGAGCTGGGCCTGGGTATCCACATTAACTGGGGCCGCTCCGCACTCGAGGAACGCAGCGCGGATACTGCTTTCGCGCATATCGAGGCATGTGCACAGGCGGGCGTGCTCGCCGGCCTCATGTTCTCCGGGGCGGGCCCGGCAGAAACCCAGTACGGCTACTCCTGGATTGACGGGCATCTCCCCTCGCGGGCCGATGAGCCGACGTCGATTATGACGGCGGAGGAAATCACCCGCTGCGCCACGGCCGCTCGCGAGGGCGGGGCGCAGTATCTGGGTGCCAAGATCTGCGTACCGGCCAATGCTTCGCTGCCCGAGCGAGTGGCCATGCTCGAGCATATCCACCGTGCCGCGGTAGCGAACTAACCGCACATTATCGCTACGCGTGCATCACCCCGCGCCGTCACCACAGAGGTGCCGGCGCGGGGATTTTTATGCACCTATGTGTCTACGTAGCTATGTATTTATGCGCCGGGCGGGAATACGGTGGCCGGCCGGAGGCTATCCCCGTGCCGGCGTGCCACCGCAACAAGCTCATCACCGTGCAGCAGGGCGACGGTGCCAGCTTCGCTTTCCGCACCGGGTGCTTGTCCCGATACCGTTCCCGCACCTACAGTACGCGATTGCGCCGTTCCTGCGGCGGGGGTCACCGCTCTCCCCCGTGCCTCAAGGAACTGGCCGTGGCGCACGGATTCGGCTTCGGCTGCCGCGATCTGCACCGTCGGGAGTGCGCGAGCCGCTACCTGCGCCAGTGGGATAACGGGGGGCTGCGCCCCTCCCCGCACCAATTGCGCCAGTTCCGCTACGCTCACCGCCTCGTCTTGCCGGAAGCCACCCACGCGGGTGCGCCGCAACGCGCTCATGAGGGCTGCGCTTCCCAACGCTATCCCGGTATCGCGGGCAAGGGCGCGCACGTAGGTACCCGAGGAGCAGCTCACCTCCACATCGACATCTGCAACCGGCACAGCTCCTGCTTGAGTTTCTATCGGAGCCGCACCATCTAATTGCGCCGCACTATCCGTTAGAGCCGGACCGTCCAGCGCCGCCGTACCGCTGACCGGCGCCTGGCGCCAGCAAAGCTCCCCGCTCCGTTCCAGGCGGGCAATATGGATTGGCACCGCTTCGAGCACCACCTCTTGCCCGGCCCGGGCCAGATCATAGGCACGCTGCCCGGCGATCTTCTTGGCCGAATACGCCGAGGGCACCTGCGAAATATCACCCTGGAGGGAAGCAAGGGCAGCGTCGAGCTGCGCCGTCGTACCGGAAAAACCTGGAGCGGATGTGACGGTACCGGTGCAATCCTCGGTATCAGAGCCGATGCCGAGCGTGAACGTAGCCCGGTAATCCTTATCGGCCCCGCTCAGGTAGGTGAGGAGGCGGGTACCGGCGCCGATACCCACCACGAGCACCCCGGTGGCCATCGGGTCGAGCGTACCGGCGTGCCCCACTTTGCGAGTGCCGCATAGACGGCGCAGCGCGGCAACGACGTCGTGCGAGGTCACCCCGGCTGGTTTATCAATAACCAGGACGCCGCTCGGCGCCGGATGCTGCGCGCGGGGCAGATCAGGCCAGGGATTCTGGCGCATCGGTTTCATGGAATGCCTCAGGGGCTAACGGTGCGGCGGCACCGTCGCCTTCCGTTACCTCACGGGGCTTGCGGTAAGGATCAGCCTCCCCCGCGTATTCCTTCCCCTCCGCATTGCGCGCCAGTTCGGCGTCACGGTGCAGGGCGGCAGCCAGCACGTCCTCAAAGGTGCGGGCTCCTTCGGGTAGTTCGTCGGCCACGAATTCCAGGGTCGGGGTAAGCCGCAAGCCGAGCTGGCGCCCCACTTCTGAGCGCAGCGCACCCTTGGCCGCCTCCAGCCCGCGGGCGGCGTCTTTCACCTGGTGCTCATGCCCGATGGCGGTGAAGAATACGGTCGCGTGCTGGAGGTCGCCGGTCACGCGGGTATCGGTGATGGTCACCATATTCAGCCGCGGGTCTTTCATACGGGTGTTAATGGTTTGCGCCACGATCTGCTGGATGCGTTTCGCTACCCGTTCCGCACGGGGATTAGCCATCTTCATCTCCTTTATTGCTGGTGGATATGCTGCGGCCCGCCAGCGCCAGTGGCGAGCCGGCGGGCCGCAACGTTCCTCAGGACAGTTCCCTAGCTGCGGGCCTTCTCCTGCATCTCGAAGGTTTCAATAATGTCGCCTTCGTGAATATCGCGGTAGCCGAGCGTAATGCCGCATTCGTAGCCTTCGCGCACTTCGGTAACATCGTCCTTTTCGCGGCGCAGCGAGACAATTTCGAGCTCGGGTTGCACCACGACGCCGTCGCGTACCAACCGTGCCTTCGCCCCGCGCTTGATCGCACCGGTGCGGACAATGGAGCCGGCAATGGTGCCGGCCTTGCCCGAGCGGAAGAGCTGGCGCACTTCGGCGCTGCCCAGCTGAACTTCCTCGAGAACGGGCTTGAGCATGCCCTTGAGCGCCGCTTCCACTTCCTCGATGGCCTGGTAGATGACCGAGTAGAACTTCATCTCCACGCCTTCGCGTTCGGCCATATCGGCCACGCGTTCGGCGGGGCGCACGTTGAAGCCGATAATGACAGCGTTATCAACGGTTGCGAGATTGACGTCGTTCTGGGTGATGGCGCCCACGCCACGGTGGATGATCTGCAGCGCCACTTCGTCGTCGACCTCAATATCGAGGAGCGAGGATTCCAGCGCTTCCACGGCACCGGAGGAATCGCCCTTGATAATAAGGTTGAGCGTTTCGACGCTGCCTTCCTTGAGGACATCCCCGAGGTTTTCCAGCGACACACGCTTACGACGCCGCGCCAGGGAAGCTGCCCGCTGGGCCGATTCGCGCTGTTCGGCAATCTGGCGTGCGGTGCGTTCGTCGTCCGCCACGAGGAAAGCATCCCCGGCGGAGGGCACCGCGTCCAAACCGAGCACCTGGACCGGCATGGAGGGGCCGGCTTCCTTGACCGGGTTGCCGCTGGCATCGAACATGGCGCGCACGCGCCCGTGAGCAATACCCACCACGATGGGATCGGAGATCCGCAGCGTACCGGTTTGCACCAGGGCGGTAATCACCGAGCCGCGGCCCTGATCGAGCTTCGCTTCGATGGCAACACCGCGCGCGGTGCGATCCGGATTTGCCTTGAGTTCCAGTTCGGCATCAGCCACGTAGAGGATGGCTTCGAGCAGATCGTCGATGCCGATACGCTGCTTGGCCGACACGTCGAGGAACATGGTGTCCCCGCCGTATTCTTCGGCGATGAGGCCGTATTCGGTCAGCTGGCTGCGCACCTTCTGCGGGTTGGCGCCTTCCACGTCGATCTTATTGACCGCAACGATGATCTTCACACCCGCGGATTGCGCGTGGTTGATAGCTTCCACCGTCTGGGGCATCACGCCGTCGTCCGCGGCGACCACGAGGATCGCAATGTCGGTAATATCCGCACCGCGGGCACGCATCTGGGTGAAGGCTTCGTGACCGGGGGTATCGATGAACGTGATCGCCCGGGTTTCGCCTTCGTATTCGATATCGGTCTGGAAAGCACCGATGGCCTGAGTAATACCGCCCGATTCGGTACCTTCCACCCGCGAATGGCGGAACGCATCGAGAAGCTTGGTTTTACCGTGGTCCACGTGGCCCATAACGGTAACAACCGGAGGACGCGGCTTGAGGTTCTCTTCGTCTTCCAGGAGCTCTTCTTCTTCGAGGTTAATATCGAAGCTCTCCAGGATTTCACGATCCTCATCTTCGGCGGAAAGCACTTCCACCTCGTAGCCGAGTTCGGCGCCCAGCAGCTTGAAGGTATCTTCGTCCAGCGACTGGTTCATCGTGGCCATTTCGCCCATGCGGAAGAGCACGGTAATGAGGGCCGCCGAGGACGCACCGATACGTTCGGCGAAGTCCGCCAGCGAAGCACCCTGGCGCAGGCGCACCACGGTGGAGCCATCCCCGCGGGGAACCTGGACACCGGAAAGCATCGGCGAGGACTGTGCTTCGTATTCTTCGCGCCGGGTCCGCTTGGATTTGCGGCCTCCGCCGCCTCCGCGGCGCCCGAAAGCACCGGCGGTGGAGCCGCCGCGTGAACGCCCGCCACTGCGGGTGAAGCCGCCCGTGGGCCGGCCTTGCCCGCCGCGATTCTGACCGCCGCCAGCCGGACCGCGCCCGCGGCCACCGCCGCGACCGCCCCGCCCGGAGGACGGAGCACCGGCCATCTGGTTAGGCATCATCGCCGGCGAGGGACGCGAACCGCCGTGCCCGCGCCCGCCACCGGAGCGCTGCCCGCCGCCGTGGTTGTTCTGATGCGCGCCTTGGTGCGCACCGGGGCGGGGAGTACCAGCATTCTTGCGCCCGCCACCGGGACGGGGCATACCCTGCGAAGTGGCATACGGATTATTGCCGGGCCGCGGACCGCGCCCGCCACCCGGACGGGGCATACCCTGCGAAGTGGCGTAGGGGTTATTACCGGGGCGCGGGGTGCGCTGATCAGCTTCGGCACGCGCGGCCTTGGCTGATTTCACCGCGCCGCGCGGAGTAGGAATATTGGAACGGCCGGCGTGCCCCGTTTCCTGGGGCTTAGCGCCGCCGTGCGAGGCAGCGGAGCCCTGGGCGGAAGCCGCTTCCCCGGATTTGCCGGAGGGTACGGGAGCGCCGGGCTTGGGAGCCGGTTTCGGCGTGGCTTGCTGCGAGCCGGGCTTGCCGGGCTTCGGGGCTGCCCCGCCGTGCGCACCAGCTGCGGCACCAGGTTTAGGTGCACCGGTGCCGGTAGCGGTGCCGGTGGCCGTTCCGGCAGCGGCGCCGCCACCTGCCACCGCGGCAGGGGTGGGCGCCGCGGCGCTATCCGCATGCTGCTTGGCCGGGGCCGGCTTCGGGCCGGGTTTGGGTGCACCGGCGCCAGCGGTACCGGCGGCATCGGATTTCGCGGCGGCCTTCGCCTGCGCCGTCACATCGACAATCGAGGCCGAACCGGCGGGCATATCCACCGCATCGGGGGCCACAGGATGCTTACGAACCGGCTTGCGTGGTGCCGGCTTGCCGCTCCCCTTGGATTCAACCAATTCGGGGTGCGCTTCAAAGTATTCACGTGCTTTACGCACAACAGGTGCCTCAATGGTGGACGAGGCAGATTTGACGAATTCGCCATTCTCCTTGAGTGTGGCCAGCAGCTTCTTGCTGGTCACCCCCAGTTCTTTGGCGAGTTCATGGACGCGGACTTTTGCCACAGTTCTCCTTCGTTGGGCCCGGCAAAAGTGCGCACGGACCCGTTAAATCCGGTTGTTCATCGTTGGGTACTCATCGGGTGCCCATCAGCTTCCAACCCGCTTTCTTGGTCTCGGGTTTTCGCTCCGCTCACGCGAGCGAACTGATTACTTCTGTTACGGCATGCGGAGGAAGAACGACGGCGCAGCGAAAGGCATGCGCAAGTTGTCCCGACCGCATTCCCCTGGCTAGACAGTCAGGGCGGAGATGCACCCACGCTCCCCGGCCGGGCAGTCGCCGTTCCTTATCCACAACGACTCCCGCATCGGTGAGCGCTAAGCGCACCAGTTCCTCCCGGGCGGCACGCTGACGGCAGCCCACGCACATGCGCGGATTTTTCGCCATCATCCCACCGCCTCGAAAGTCACACCCTATCTATTTTAGCGGCAAGATGCTACTAACGCACGTCATCATGCGGATGCGGCGCGTGATCTTCCCCGTGTTCAGCGGCGCTTGCTTCAACGGCGGGGATGGCGGGAGCGGCGCTGGAAGCGGCGCCATCTGCGACGTCGCCACCGGAGGCTTCTTGCACATCGGATTCTTTACGAATATCGATGGACCACCCGGTGAGCTTGGCTGCCAGGCGCACATTTTGCGCTTCTTTACCGATGGCGAGGGACGCCTGCCCATCGGGAACAATGGCGCGAGCCTGGCGCTTCTCCGCGGAGAGGATATCCACCCGGCTTACCTTCGCGGGGGACAGTGACGCGGCGATAAATACCGCCGGATCATCGTTGTAATCAACGATGTCAATTTTCTCCCCCCCCAGCTCCGTGGTGACCGCACGCACGCGCTGACCGTTATGGCCAATACATGCGCCCTTGGCATTAACCTCCGGATCTTCCGCGTACACGGCAAGCTTGGAGCGGTGCCCCGCTTCGCGCGCGAGCGCCACGAGTTCCACAGTCCCGCTGGCAATTTCAGGCACTTCCAGTTCGAAGAGACGGCGCACAAAATCCGGGTGGGTACGCGAGAGCCGAATGGAGGCACCTCGGCTGGTGACCACTACATCCAAGACCAGGGCGCGGATGCGATCCCCCCTGTTGAGATGCTCGGTGGGAACCTGTTCCTCCGCTCGCAAAATAGCTTCGTGATCCCCGACTTCCACGAGGAGATCGCGGGAGAAGCTATCGCGCCCGGCCCGGCCTTGCACAACGCCGGAAATAATGTCACCCTGCTTATTTTTGAAGGAACCGAGCACGCGATTCGCTTCGGCTTCTTTGAGGCGCTGGGCGATCACGGATTTCGCCGTCGCCGTTGCAATGCGCCCAAAATCGTGCGGCGTGTCATCGAATTCACCGACGACGTTGCCTTCTTCGTCAATTTCCGGGGCCCACACCACGATTTTGCCGGTGCGCCGATCCATATCGACCCGGGCCCCGCGAATCGCACCGGGTACCCGTGCGTATGCGTGCAGCAAGGCATCTTCAATTGCTTCGACGAGTACATCGGAGCTCAGACCAAGTTCACTTTCCAGGGCCCGCAGCTCGTTCATGTGAATTTGAATATCCACGATTTCTCCTACTCTTCCTCGCCGTCGCGATGGAATTCAATATCAACGCGGGCCCGTTCCACCCGGCCAATGGGTAAGCGCCGTTCCGCTCCCCCGTTATCTGATGCGAGAACGAGGGTATCTCCTTCAACAGCGCGCAGCCTGGTCACGATCTCATCCTCACCGGAGGGTGTCAGACGCAGCAGGCGCCCCACGGCGCGAGAAAAGTGGCGCGGCTCCACGAGCGGGCGGGTGGCACCGGGGGTGGACACTTCAAGGTTATAGGCACCCTGGACGAGGTCGACATCGTCCAAACGCGCGGAAATAAGACGCGAAACGTCGGTGAGCTGATCCGAGCCAACACCGCCGGGGCCGCTGGGAAGATCGACCGTGACCTGAACGACGGCGCGCCCGCCGGCACGGCCCACCGTCACGCCTTCCAGGTAGAGTCCGCATTGCGAGACAAGAGGTTCAATCGCGGCGATGATTTCACCGGTCCGCTGTGCCTGACTGGATTTACGGGGCCCGGTAGAGCGGCGGTCCCGCCGCGCGGGAGGACGCGAACTCTTGGAATGACTCATGGGCTAATCCTACAGTTTCCGCGCCGCGCCGTGGTACACGGGCGTGCCAGACGGTGCTCACGGTGCAGGGATGACCGCGCTCGCCGACGGTGCAGCTATCACCCGCCGTCTCCCACGGTGCAAGTAGCGCTGCCGGTGCCGATGGTGGCACGGTGGCACGGTGCGCCACGCGCCGTTATCCGCGCGCACCGTTATCAGCACGCGCACCGTTATCAGCGCGCGCACCGTCTCCCAGACCGATGGAGGTGGCACAATATAAGCGGTTTTATTCTCGTCAAGAAAGCGGAGAAGCATGGCAGCTGCACCCCGGAGCGGAGCGCCCGTTCATCGGCGCACCTCTCAGCCGGTTCGAACCACGGTGCAGCTGGTGGGCACCGCCGTGCTTACGATCCTCATCATTGGCGCCATTCTTATTGCGATGGGAGCGCGGTGGGAACATGGCGATCCCTCCCCCGCACCCATGACGACGACGCAAGAACTGCGCCAAAGCCTCGCCGTGGCATCCCAACGGTGCTCCGCGGCCGCCACCGACCTGGCCGCTGAGACGGGCGGCTACGCCGCGCAGGTATATCAGGATGTTGCCGAACACGCGAGCGCATGGGAAAACCAATTGGGCGGGGTGTGGCAGGCGTGGCCGAGCGGCGCCCCGGCCGGGCACACAAATTCTCCCGAGCCTTCTCCTCTTGCTCCGGATGCCACTGAGTTACTCGCGGAATTATCCAAAATCCGCACCGTGGCGGTCACTGCGGCTGATGCGCTACTGCCCGCAGCGGAAACACCGGTGAAAAACGGGGCGGATAGTGCGGCAGGCGACGCAATGAAAGACGCCGCCGCTCGCGCGGAGATATCCGAGGAAGTAGCCGGGGAGCGCGCACTTTATTTTGCTATGGCGCTGCGGGCAACGTGGGATGCTCAGGCCGTGGCTGAGGCTGCCGGGTTGCCTGCCCCGGAGCCCTTCGGTGCCGCGGTTGCGGGTGGCCCCAGGTACGACGTCGACCTCCTGGTGCCGGCGGGCGGCGACGAGAAGCTTCTCGCGGCCGCGAATACGGCCCGCCAGTGGTATGAAGTTGATGCGGCACGCCGCGGCATGGACGGGCATGTCGAGCGTATGGAACGCATCGCGCGCATTGCTGATCTGGAGGAAGCTCTACTTCGGGCCGGCACCCCGGATACCCGAGCCACCAGCGTTCCGCTCCCGGCTGTTGCAGACGATGAACTCGCATCCGCCGCTTACGCTACGTTGATCGGGGCGCTGTGGCATAGCCCGGTTCCGGCCACGGAAGCTCTCAATTTTGTGCTTGCCTTGGATGGTGCTGGCGGTGGGCCCAATGGGGGCAGTGGCACCGGTGCAGGCGGGGCTCACGGTGCGAACGGAGCTAACGGGGCCACTGGTGATGCCAGCCAGAGCCTTGGCATCGCAGCACTCCCCGGACTTTCGCCACACACGGCAGGCTAATTGCGTTATCCCTGCGATAATCAATAACTAATGAGGCACTCGCCTACCAGTGGCCGCGGTTGCTGGGCGCCTGCGCTGTCTTCACGATTTTATTCGTCATCGTCAAGAAATATCGCAAGCCCGGCAGTAAACCGCCCCGTTTCGGGTTCAATCTTGAGACCGTCGCGGATATGGGGACTCTCCTGGCTTTCTGCTTCGCAGTGGGAGTCATAGGTGCCTTTTAGCCGAACGCCAGCCGGCTATCGGTCGGATCCGGCCTGCACTCCCCCAGGGCACACAAAATGCGCTTCCAGAGCATACATATTTATGTAGCTGGAAGCGCATTTTGTGGTTATCAGTTATCAGAGTCGAGCACACTGTCACCCAGCGTGGGAATGTTTACTCGCTAGCCTGGGCAGCAGCCAGGATCTCCTGTACCCGTGCGGCGGCATCCGCCACCGCCACGTCTTCGGATTCCCCAGTGGCGCGGGTGCGTACTTCCACAGTCCCGTTGGCCAGGCCCCGCCCAACCACCACCGCGTAGGGCATACCGAGGAGCTCGTAATCAGCGAATTTCACCCCGGCGCTCACCTTACGGCGGTCATCGAAGAGGACTTCGATACCCGCGGCAGTCAGTTGCGTAGCTAAGTCCTCCGCGGCGGAGAAGACGGCGTCGTCCTTACCGGTGGCAAGGATATGTACCTGCGCGGGCGCGACGCCCACCGGCCAGACCAGGCCCTTCTCATCGTGGTATTGCTCGGCGATAGCGGCGAGGACGCGGGAAACACCCACACCGTAGGAACCCATGGTGACCACGCGGATTTTACCGTTTTCGTCGAGCACCGTCAGGCCGAGAGCTTCGGCGTATTTGCGCCCCAGCTGGAAAATATGGCCAATTTCGATACCGCGTGCGATATCGAGCGGGCCCGAGCCGTCCGGGGCTTCGTCGCCGGCGCGTACTTCCGCGGCTTCGATGGTGCCATCGGCCTCGAAATCACGCCCGTACACCAGGTTGAATACGTGCTTATCCACCGCGTTGCCACCCGCGATCCAGCGCGAACCACGGGCTACGTGGGGGTCAAGGAGAAGGCGCGCCACCGGCACCGTTGCGCCGTCGCCGGTTGCTGCACCGTCATCGGCACCGTCGGCAACGGCGCCACCACGCGCTTGCGGGCCAACCGCACCGGGGCCGGTATAGCCCGGCACGATTCCCGGGTACTTCTCCATATCCTCAGGAGAAGCAAGCTCCACTTCGGCCGGCGCCAAGCTGGCTTCCACGCGCTTCATATCGACTTCGCGATCCCCGGGAAGGGCGATGACCACCACTTCTTTCTCCCCGTCGGGATGGGTGAGGGTCACGATAACCGACTTGAGGGTATCGGCCGCATTCCAGGGGCGATCCAAGCGGGGATGTACCTGGTTCGCCATCTCAACCAGGTCAGCGATGGTTTTCGCCCCGGGGGTGTCCACCAGTTCGGGTGCCGGAACGTCGGAGAAGTCCTGCTCGGGGAGCGGCGGCGTCGTAACAGCTTCGGTATTCGCGGCGTAACCGCCCGCGGACCGGACAAAAGTATCCTCACCAATAGCGGTGGGGAACAGGAACTCTTCCGAACGCGAGCCACCCATCGCACCGGACATGGCGGAGACAATCGCGTAAGGCAGGCCCAGGCGCTCAAAAATACGCTGGTAGGCCGCGCGCATCGTATTGTAGGAAGCGTCCAGCCCCGCCTCGTCCATATCGAAGGAATAAGCATCCTTCATGACGAATTCGCGCCCGCGAATCACGCCGGCGCGCGGACGGGCCTCATCGCGGTACTTCGTTTGGATCTGGTAAAGCGTGAGGGGCAGATCCTTGTAGGAAGAATAAAGATCCTTGACGAGGAGCGTGAACATTTCCTCGTGCGTGGGGGCGAGCAACATGTCGTTGCCTTTGCGGTCCGCCAGCTTGAAAAGAGTGGGGCCGTATTCGCTCCAGCGGTTTGTGGCCTCGTAGGGTTCGCGCGGGAGCAGCGCCGGGAAAAGTACTTCCTGAGCCCCGGATGCATCCATTTCTTCGCGGACAACCTGCTCCACTTTCCGCAGTACCCGCAGGCCCAGCGGCAGCCAGGTGTAAATACCGGGAGCCACGCGGCGCACGTACCCGCCGCGGACTAGGAGCTTATGACTGGCGACCTCGGCGTCGGCCGGGTCTTCGCGCAAGGTGCGCACAAAAAGACTAGACATTCTCAGCACGCCCGCCATTCTACCCGCTTGCCGGGAACGGCGCGGCACCGGTGGAGGACGGGGCAACGGCGCGGCACCGGTGGTGGACGGGGCGGCACCGGTGGTGGACGGGGCGACGGCGCGGCACGGCGCATACGGGGCGCTGCACGGCGCATACGGCGCAGCACGGTGCCTGGAGCGAATACGGTGCCCCCCCC
>NZ_JASOKT010000006.1 GCF_030216305.1 Actinotignum timonense
CGATTGCCAGCCGGAGCGAAAATGCCGGGTGCCGAATTAAGCGACCCCGTGTAGTGAGACATCTTTTCTCCATTGGTTAGATATACGGATATTTAGGAGCCGGACGCCGTCACATATGTGAAAATTATGAAAGTGATACACCCAAGTATCACCAAAACATAATCAGTAACGCACCGTATCGCCTAAACATTCAAAATCGTAACACAACCATGAATATCCCCTTTGATATTTAGCAATACCTCATCAAATATGCATATACCGCTTTGACCTGGGGCTTTATTGGACGACCCCCAATCGATAGGGGACTTTCCGCCCATCTTGCAGTCTTTATGTAACTCATTTTCCACAAAGTGTGTGGAACATAACCACCCGCCTGCACATGGACTCGTGAATCATTATTCAATTTGCACATAGCCTCTTTGAGAGAATAAGTCTCATAGATATGAGAGAACTATTCGCGCGGTTTTCATAACAAGCGGCTATACATGCAGCATCATCCGATCAGCATGCACATCCAGACCACATAACCATGTCGGCGCCTTAAACGCTTGCCGCTGCACCCAGTTCGAGGGCTAGATCAAGGCGTTCGGAAACGTCGTACCAGAGCAAGTCCTCCTCGGCGAGTACCTTGAAAGCGGCCCCGTCGTCAGGCCCTGCCAGCACGTAGGGTTCCATCTCCGGCCCGTCCACGTGGATAGACACCACCTCAGCCCAGGAGAGCTCATCAGAAAGCTCAAGGGCCGTGGGTAAATACTCCTCCGGGTTGGCAAGATCCCGGCATTTCTCGGGTGCTACCTCAGCGGCAATCACAACTCGGCGCGGGCGCAGCCCGCCCCGCTCCGGGAGCACTACCCCGAACTGAGGATCGGCCTTCCCGGCGAACATCGCCGAAACGGCACACAAAGAATCATCCGCGGCCGCGTTGAAAGCAATCGCCTCGAGATAGTCACGATCTTCATCATTCACTTCACGCGCCAGGGCCTCCGTTGCCGCGTGCACCACACGCCCGGAAAGCACGGACATCGCAACATCGGCAGGAGTAGCCGGAAGATAAATTCTCATGCGCCCAGTCTACTCACCGCCCCACACCCCGATAGTCCAGAACAGCACGCGCCAGCCGCCGTACATCCCGACTCACCCTACTGCGAGGGGCTACAGCCACCACGCTGGTGCCGGCTCGTTCGGCCCGTGCGTAGCGAGCGGCGTCGTCGCCCACCCTTATCACGGCGGGTATCTCACGCTCCCCGAGAAGCGAGGCGAAAGTAACGCAATCCTCCAGACCTGCGCGGGTGACCACCGGCAAAGCCGCGCGGCCCAACGCCCGGGCCCGCCACCACGCCTCCACTCCGCGGCGCAAACCCACCGGTCCGGCGCGGCAGGCCACCACCACGAGATCCGCGGCGAGAAGGGCACTAAGCGTCAAGCTATCGCGCTCCCCGCTCACCCCGGCACACCGCTCGCTACTCCGGGCACGCCGGTCTAGCTGATCGCGCCAATCGCGCTGATTCGAAGCGGAAAATCCGCCTGCCTGAGCGCTGGCTTCGTCGAGAAAAGCGGGAAGTTCCGCGGCGCAATCAACGATGGTGACCTGCGCGAAAGGTCGGAGCTTATCCCACAGATCGCCAATACCGGGTCCAATCAGCTCATGCCAGCGGCCAGCGCGATTGAGGCCAGGGAGGAAATGTAAAGTGCCACGCGGGCCGGTGCGCAGTTCCCGCACGTAACGCGGAAGCTGCGTCTCTAGCGCGTCGCCAGCATGCAGGGCGCGGGCCACTCCGATGAGCCCGGCTGGCTCCTCGCCCAGGTCCACGAGCTGCGCCAAGGACGGGTTGCGGGTATCCGCGTCCACCAGCAACACCGCATGCCGCTCACTCAGCACCCAAGCAAGATCGCGTGCCAGGGTGGAACGGCCCGGGGCGCCCGCGCTCCCCCAGATAGCCACCAGGAAACCGGGATCAGGATGGGCACGCTCAGCAGGATTCGTGTGCTTCGGGACGCTGGCACGTTTTCGACGCTCAGGATTCGACCTCATTGCACCTCACCTACCAGCGTGAATGACGCGCCCGCCGCGAGCTCCTCAAGCGCAGCCCCGAGCTCGGCGCGCGGGATATGGACTTCCATCGCCGCCGCGACCGCGAAATGCGTATCACTAGCCGTTCCCGCGAAGATAACCTCCCGGGAAATCAGCCGAGCGGGAGCTTTTTCGCCGCCGCCACCCGCGGCGGGAAGCGCCCACAGCTGCGCCGGTGCCCCGCGCGCCAGAGCAGTGGGAAGTGCACCGCTGAGCGGCAGCATCGCCACCACCCGCTCACCCGACATGCGCAACGCCGACTTTTCGACCAGCTCACCCGGGTAAATCGTGCGCCCAACCGTACCGGCCTGGCCCGCCGGGATATAAGCATCGGCCAGTCCGGCCGGTACTTCCACCACGGCCAAAGCCGCCTCGTCCAGCGAGGTACCGGGCACCACCGCCTCGGTTGCCCGATAGACGGGAACGCTCACCGGGCCGCGCAGCGCATACCCGCCCGCGAGCGCGCCGGCAGCAATCAACGCCACCCCACCTGCCAGACGCGGATCTTTCCACCGCACCCACGTTTTCTCACGCATCCGCCATCCTTTCCGATTGACCGCATTTGAGCGAATTTGACCGCACTTGACCGTATTCGGCCGCGAAAACTCGCGACCGGGAGCGATGCGAAGTGACCGGAAACGACCAGAAATAACCACCCCTTTGGCCTCCGGTCACGCCCGCTCGCGCCGTGGAGTCAGTGTGACAGCTAGCGCGCAACTCGCCAAGTCCCCATCCACAGCTTGTGGATATCCCGGTCATTCCTTGCCGTTTCTTATATGAGTTATCCACAGGGAAATGAGGCCGGGTGTACCCGGCTGATTAATAGTTGAGCCACACGGGACATTTAGTCATACCACCACGGTGAGAACCGCGTGCCACCCGCTCTTCATCACGAGCGGAGCACGAGGTTTTCGATCCTGACCGGTAACCCCACTGAAGAGGTTCACGATGTCGGCAACGATCAAAGCGCTGTTATCGGCGCTCGCAGGGCTCGCGTCCGCATTTTTCGCGGTCGCGACCGCCCGCTTGCATGCCCCGCCCGGGAGCGTCGCCCAGCTCACCGGGACTCTCACCGTGGGCGTATGCATCGTCGCGTGCTTGGCATGCGCGCGGCTCACCCTCTGCTATTGCGCGGTTGCGCGCTTCGCGCGCGGGAAGGACGACGCCGTCACCCGCCTCGCCCGTCGCATCGGCGGGCGCCATTTCCGCGCGGCTCTCACCAGCACTCTCGCCACTACGCTGGTGGCCATGCCCGGGGCATGGGCCGCGGAGCCAGATTCCGGCAGCGGCGTCGATATTGGCTGGGGCGGTGACTATTCCGCTCTTCTCACCTCGCCTTCCCAGGCCAGTCCCGATCCCACCGGGTTGTTCCGCGCGAATCCTGATGAATTACTCGGTGACGTCTCCTATCGGGACGGCGCGGGTGGCTACTATTTGCACCCGCCGGCGCTACCTGCGGCCTCGCCTTCGGCTGGGCCTGGCGAACTAAACGCGACGGGTATAGCAGATGCATCGGGCGAAGCGAATGCACCGGGTAAAGCGGACGAACCAAAAGAACCGGGTGCGCTGAATGCACCGGAAGAACCGACCGAACCTGCTCAGCCTTCTCTGGCAGCTCAGCCAAGCGACCCGGGTAGAGCTCCCACCGAATCGTCACGCCCAACCGCGCGTGGCGCACCCGCACTTTCCCCGACCGAGATTTCACGGCTCGCTGCCCCGCTCCTCAACTCGGATCCGCAGCCCGCGGAGCTGCCGTGGGCAGCGCCTCCCCCGATTTATATTGTCCAGCTCGGGGACACCCTTTGGGATATTGCCGATACACACCTCGGGGCCGGAGCGAGCGATGCGGATATTCTCGGCTATACCCACGCCATCGCCGCGGTCAATACCATCGAGGATAGCGACCTCATTTATCCCGGCGAACACTTTATTCTTCCGCCAGCGCGGGAGTAAGAGCCACGCATCTGCTCCCACCACCCATGTTCAGTCCTGCCTCGGTTATCGAGGTTCGTTGCCCTACCCCCACGCATCTCAAGGAGATCCCATGTCCACTGCTCCGCATACCGAAAATACCCCCGGTGCTACTGAAACGACGACGCCCGCCCATCCCGAACCGCAGCCCATAACCAACGCTGCGGGTCAGGATCTGCCTCCTCCCGAAGAAGCCACCGCGGAGGGCCAGCCGGGTGCGTGTTCCCATCTCGGGGCGGAGGAGCCGGAGATGATTCGGGTTTCTCGGCTCCCACCTGCACCACCTCCGGTATTTGCACAGCCGGATATGGATGACATTGTGTCCACTCTGGATCAGGTTCAACTCGCGGAAATCACCCAATATCGCGCGGTCACCCGCCACCCTCCCTTCCCGCCGGCACCCCACGAGGAAGATACCTGCGTGGCAGAAAACGCGCCGCCCGCGCGTGGGCTCGTAGACGAGTCCGCGGGTGAGCTCGCAGGCGAGTCTGCGGAGCTACCTGACGCCATGGTTAACGAGCGCCCCGGCACCGACGCGGCCCCCGCAAACAGCGTGGATCCCACAAACAGCGTGGAGTTCACAAACGGCATGGAACCCGCCCAAGGCGTGGATCCCATCGATGCCTTTGAGCTAATCGATGATGTTTACCTCACTGATGGTGTTGACCCCGCCGGTGACTACCACGCCATCAATGCTGAGAACAGCACCGATACCTACACAGCCATACCGACCGAATCCAAACTCCACCAATGGAACCGGCTCGCGCTATCCGCCGCGCCCTACCGTGATATGTGGCGTGAGGAGATGGCTACCCTTGATGATCCACTCCCGCCCGAGATCCGGCCACCGCATCGTTTCGCCGCCGGAATTATTATCTACTCCATTGAGGTGCTGCTGGGCCACCGCGCGCCCGGATATGTACGCCCGCATCTCAGCCCGGAAGTATTTGCCGCGCTGGTGCGCCGGGCCGGCCTGGCTATGCGTATCAAAGGGAAAGCACCCTGGCTGGGAAACCTGCGGATTTCCACGCTCAAAATAACGCATCCGCGCCCGCGCGTGGCCGAGGTCATCGCCTGCGTATATTCGGGCGAGCGGACCCATGCGGTTGCCATGCGCATGGAATTCCTCGCGGGGCGCTGGATCGTCGTCGCCCTGGAAATTGGGTGAACGGGCCGCAAGGGCAACAAAAACTATCCCGAAACGCGCACGCAGGGCTATGAGGCCGCAACGCACCCGAAACAAAACAAGCGCCGGCCGCTCACGCAACTATCACGCACGTGACCGGCCGGCACCCATATATCTCAGGTCTACCGCCGCCGCTTCTTGTTCTGCTTGGCCGCGGCCCGGCGCTGCGCCCGGTTACCACCACCAGAACCGCCAGCACCACCCGCGCCGCCCCGGCCCCCGCGCGAACCGCCGCGCGCACCGGTGGTTTCCGTTTCCCCGGAACCGTCCTTCGCGGCCGAGGAATACGAAACATTCTGCTGGCGCTTCGGCTGCTTAATCCCCAGGGATTCCGCGGTCACGCGCTGGCCCGAGGCACCCTCGGCGCCTTCACCCACCGCGGCCTGCAAAGCCCGCTGCTGTTCCGCTTGCACCTGGCGCTGCTTTTCCTCCAGCAACTGGCGCTGCTGTTCCTGGGCGGCACGCAGTGCCTGCTGGGAGGCAGAAACCTGCTCGGCACTGCCCGCACCGCTGGTGCGAATCGCCACCCCGGGGCCGGCCATACCCGCCGCGGTATTCCCCGCCACGGTCACCGGGCCGGTCGCCTGGGCTTCAGCTTCCAGGCGCGCCGCGCGCTCGGAAGGAAGCTCAAACTTGAAGAGGTACCGGACGGTTTCCGACATGATATTGTCATTCATCGCCTGGAACATGCGGTAGCCCTCGTCCTTGTATTCGACGAGCGGATCGCGCTGCGCCATGGCGCGCAAGCCAATACCTTCCTTGAGGTAATCCATTTCGTAGAGGTGCTCGCGCCACTTGCGGTCCAGCACAGACAGCACGATCTGGCGTTCCAGCTCGCGCATATTTTCCTCGCCGACTTCCGCTTCGCGCTCCTCGTAATGGGCGTGAATATCATCGGTGAGTTCGCGCTTGAGCGCGGTGCGATCCAGCTGGGAGGGCCCGCCAATTTCGTCGAGGTATTCCTCCGCGGTGAATCCGGGAGTGTAGTAGCCCTTGAGGTCCGTCCACAGCGCGGAAAGATCCCACGCTTCCTCATTATCATCGGCGGTGTGGGCGCTGACCACGTCATCCACCACGAAGTCGAGGAAGCCCTGCACCATAGACTCCATATTTTCGCCCTCGAGGATGGAACGCCGCTCGGTGTACACCACGGTACGCTGGTCGTTCATCACGTCGTCGTACTTGAGAACGTTCTTCCGCATTTCCGCGTTCCGCGCCTCATTTTCGGTTTGCGCCCGCGAAACGTTCTTCGACATCTGCTTCGTTTCAATCGGAGCATCGTCGTCCATCGCGTAGCTGAGCATGCGCCCGGCCATGCCCTGGCCCCACAGGCGTAGCAGGTCATCTTCCAGCGAGAGGTAGAAACGGGATTCACCCGGGTCACCCTGGCGGCCGCTACGCCCACGCAGCTGATTATCGATACGCCGGGATTCGTGGCGCTCCGAACCGAGCACGTACAGGCCGCCCAATTCGGCCACTTCTTCGTGTTCGGCCTTGACGGCTTCCTGCTGGCGTGCCAGCTCTTCGGGCCAGGCCGCTTCGTATTCTTCCGGGGTTTCTTCCGGGTCCAGGCCGCGTGCCGCCAGCGCATCCACCGCGCGATGTTCGGGGTTGCCGCCCAGCATAATGTCGGTACCGCGGCCGGCCATATTGGTGGCCACCGTGACCGCGCCCTTACGCCCGGCCTCCGCAACCACGCGCGCTTCCCGCTCGTGCTGCTTCGCGTTGAGAACCTGATGCTCGATGCCTTCACGCGCGAGCAAATCGGAGAGCTCTTCGGAAGCTTCCACCGAGGCGGTACCCACCAGCACCGGCTGGCCCTTTTCGTGGCGTTCCACAATATCTTCCACAACCGCGCGCAGCTTCGCGGCACGGGTGGGGTAAATAAGATCCTGTTCGTCCTTGCGGATCATCGGCTTATTCGTGGGGATGGGAACGACGCCGAGCTTATACGTCGAGGCGAATTCCTCAGCTTCGGTTTCCGCCGTACCCGTCATGCCAGAGAGCTTGTTGTACAGGCGGAAGTAGTTCTGGAGGGTGATCGTGGCCAGAGTCTGGTTCTCCGCCTTGATCTCCACGCCTTCCTTGGCTTCAATCGCCTGGTGCATGCCTTCGTTGTAGCGCCGCCCGGGCAGCACGCGCCCGGTGTGTTCGTCCACGATCAGCACTTCGCCGTTGAGCACCACGTAATCGCGGTCTCGCTCGAAAAGCTCCTTGGCCTTAATTGCATTATTCAGGTAGCCGATGAGCGGAGTATTGAGGGATTCGTACAGGTTATCGATACCCAGGGCATCTTCCACCTTGTCAATTCCCGCTTCGAGCACACCCACGGTGCGCTTCTTCTCATCCACTTCGTAATCGGTATCCCGGCGCATACGCAGCACCAGGCGCGCAAATTCGCGATACCACTTATTCGCATCACCTTCGGCCGGGCCGGAAATAATCAGAGGAGTACGCGCTTCGTCAATAAGAATGGAATCAACTTCGTCAACGATAACGAAATTATGCCCACGCTGCACCAACTCACTGGTCCGCCACGCCATATTGTCACGCAGGTAATCGAAACCAAATTCATTATTGGTTCCGTAAGTAATATCCGCATTGTATTGTTCGCGGCGCTGTTCGGGAGTTTGCCCGGTGAGAATACACCCGGTGGTCACCCCGAGGAAGCGGTAGACGCGCCCCATAAGTTCGGACTGGTAGGAAGCCAGGTAATCATTAACCGTGACCACGTGCACGCCCTCACCGGTGAGCGAGTTGAGGTAGGCGGGCATGGTTGCCACGAGCGTTTTACCTTCACCGGTTTTCATTTCGGCAATATTGCCCAGGTGGAGGGCCGCGCCGCCCATCACCTGCACATCATAGGGGCGCTGACCGATGGTCCGCACCGCCGCTTCACGCACCGTGGCAAAAGCTTCGGGAAGGATAGCATCGAGGGTTTCGCCCTCTTTCAGGCGCTCCTTGAAGCTATCGGTTTGCGCGCGCAACTCCTCATCACTCATCGCCGAGATATCACTTTCAAGCGCATTGACCTGCGCGGTGATGTTCTTCAGCTTCTTCAGCGTGCGGCCTTCGCCGGCGCGAAGGATACGATCAATCAAGCGTGCCACTTCGTCGAGCTCCTTACCGTGGGCATACGGATGCAATTGTACGGGGTAGAAGCGCGCCCCGCCCCACCTCTTTCACCATTAGCTTTGCGTTCTTCATTACGCTCAGTTTTTCACCAGCCTAGTACCAGGTGCTCGCGCGCTTCCCTGCGTGGTTACGAGCATAGGTACGACGACGCCGCCACCTCGCCGGCGCGCCCCCTAGGCCGTGCCTGTCAATCTAGACCGTGCGCGCCAACCTAAACCGTGCGCGCCACCACCGAGCGTGCATATTCCGCGAGGGCTTCGCGCACCGCCCCGTTCTCCAGGTCAGTAATAGCGGCCACCGCGCGCCCTGCCCATTCCTCGGCAAGCGCCCGGGTTTCATCCATAACCGAATGCTTGCGCAGCGCGCCGAGCACGGAATCAAGGCGCTGCCCGGCCAGCTCCCCGCGGTCCAATTCCGCCAAGATCGCTAGCCCGGCGTCGTCCAAAATCCCCGCGGCGGCACGTTCCCGCAACAGAATCGTGGGCATGGTATCCACCGATTCGCGCAGGTCCGTGCCCTGTTCTTTACCGGTTTCTTCGGAAACAACGTCGATATAGTCATCGGCGATCTGGAAGGCGATCCCCACATTTTCACCGAATTCTTGCACCTGGGCGGCAACGTGCGCGTACTCGGCTTCCCGGCTCCCGGCCGCCGCATACACGCCTTCGCGCGCGGAAGCCGCAATAAGCGAGCCGGTTTTCCCCGCCAGAACTTCCAGGTAGTGCGCCCGCGGGGACACCCCGCTCGTGCGGCCCACGGTTTCCAGGAGCTGCCCGGTGCACAGGCGCCGGAACGTTTCCGCGTAATCCTTGACGGCACGCGGCCCCAGATCCGCCATCATTGACGAGGCGCGCGAAAAAAGAATATCTCCGGCCATAATCGCCGCGGAATTCCCGTAGCTGCGGTGCGCGGCCGGAACCCCGCGCCGCAGCGGGGCTTCGTCCATAACATCGTCGTGGTAGAGGGAAGCCAGGTGGGTCAGCTCCATCGCCACCGCCACGTGCTCGACCCGCTCCGATTCCGGCTCCGGGCCCAGATACCCGCAGAGCAGCGCCAGCGCCGGCCGCATCCGTTTCCCGCCCGCCTCGGCAAGATACGTGGTGATCGGGTCCACGCGCAGGTCACCAAAATGCGTGGCCGCGTCCAGCTTTTTTTCGACGACGCCGAGCCGCTCCCCCACGCGGGTGAGCAGCTCTTCGACAGTCAGGTCTTTCACGATAGCCAATCCTAGCTTTCCGATGGTGCGCCGGCCCGCGGCCCGGTGCCTCAATGCGCCGCCGGCAGGGTAGCGCGGTGCAGCGCAACGATCCCGTTGCACATATTACGGTATTCAACGTCGCGCCACCCTGCCGCGTGCAGCCAGCCAGCCAGAGTACGTTGATCGGGCCAGTCGATAATCGATTCCATGAGGTAGGCGTAGGCCGGGCCATCCGAGGAGGCCAGGGCCGCGACCCGAGGAAGCACGTGGCGCAGGTAGCCGTGGTAGAGGGTGCGGAAAGGCGCGCAGGTGGGCGTGGAAAATTCGGCGATCACCACGTGCCCGCCCGGGCGCGTCACGCGGGCCATTTCTTGGAGGGCCCGCATGGGATCGTGAATATTACGCAGGCCGTAGGAAATAGTCACGGCGTCGAACGTATTATCCACGAAAGGAAGATCGCAGGCATCGGCCTGCACAAAACGCAAGTCCGGGTGGCGCAGGCGCGCAACCTCAAGCATCCCGTCCGAAAAATCGGCGCCCACCACGCGCGCCCCCACCCGGGCGAAATGCTCGGTGGAGGTGCCGGTCCCGCAGGCCAGGTCGAGGATCTCCATCCCCTCGCGAATGCGCAGGGCTTCGGTAACGTAGCGGCGCCACAGCCGCACCTGCCCGAAACTGAGCAGGTCATTGCTCAGGTCGTAGCGCGGGGCGACCTGGTCGAACATTCCGGCGACGGCGCGCGGATCTTTGCTGAGTTGTGCACGTGCAGACATGCCCTCTATTCAACCAGCTTGGGCGTATTTGGCAAGAGTGGAATTCTATCTGGCTGCGTAGCCGGGGCGCAGCCACGTGCAGCCGCGTGCACATCCGCACAAAGTGCCCGGGTTCAGCACGCGCCCCACGGGACCTCAAACCGGCGAATTTCCAACGGGCGGCGACTAGACTGAAAAAGAAGTCACGAATTGAGGAGTCATTATGTCCCTGCCCACGCCCATGCCAGCTATGACACCGCCGCTGCTGGCCGATGTGCGCCGCG
Organism: Actinotignum timonense; assembly: GCF_030216305.1. Classification (GTDB taxonomy): domain Bacteria; phylum Actinomycetota; class Actinomycetes; order Actinomycetales; family Actinomycetaceae; genus Actinotignum; species Actinotignum timonense_A. Next base: position 10,598 of record NZ_JASOKT010000006.1, read on the forward strand.
ATTTTGGCGCCCGCACCTGGATTGTGGCTCTTATGAGCCCCGTGATCGCGGTGGCGGTCACCTTCCTCGTCACGCTTTTCTTCGCCTGGCTCGGCCTGCGCGGCATGGGCGAGCTCGATATGGGCGGGGTGAATCTTAGTGATGTGCTCACCGCCCCGAAGTGGGCGGCCCTCACCCTGCTGCTGGCCCTGGGCGGCACCGCGCGGGTGGTGGCCGAGCCGAATCTTGTGGATATGAGTTTCTTCGTTCCCGCTCTCACCCTCACCCTCCTGATCGGCCTCATTATCTACTTCCTCAACCAGTGGGTGGGCCGCGGTAAGCGCAATTCCACCCTGCTGGTCTGGATTCCGGCCTGGGTTTCGGCCGGGGTGCTCGCGGCGATCGGTGCCGGGCTGGCCGCGTTCATGCGGGTGGATCTGAGCCCGGGCGGGGCCGTCATGGGGCAGCCCATCCCGCCACTGGCCTTGCAGGCTAGCCCCCTCTTCACCGCGCTCACCTGCCTCCCGCTCGGGCTTTTCGCCGCGGGCTTCGGGCGCATGACCACGGTGAAATCCACCCCGCGTAACCGTTTCACCCTCACGGCGGCCTCCTCTATTCCCACCTACGCGCACGCGGTACGCCTGGCCTTCACCGCTTTTATCCTGGTGAGCTGCGTTTCCGCCCTCGCCTTCGGTATTGACCTCATGGTGCGCCAGGATGCCAAGATCGCGTGGCTCCTCTTGGCCTTCCCCTTCTTCCTCACCACCGGAGTCATGACCATGTTCGGGGCGGTGGGCGCGTCCTTCGCCGCCGAATATGATGCCACCGGCCTGGGCATGGGCGTGAACGCCCAGGGTGATACCACCTTCCTGCTCTGGGATAACCTGGCCACCGCGCCGGCCATCGTGGCGCTTATCTCCATGGTGCTGGTGCTGGTGTGGACGGCCTACCGCTGGGGCCGCTCGCGCGATCCGCGTATGGAATTCGGTGCTATTGCCTGGACGGTGATGCCCTTCGGTTTCGGGGCCACCACCACCGTGATCTGGGGTATTACCCGCGGCTCCGCGAAGATGGCGGCGCAGGGCATGGAGCTGGCCAGCGCCAGTTACGACCTGCATTGGTACCTCATTTTCATCGGGATTGGCCTGGGCCTGGTGGTGGAGGCTTTCTCGCGGCCCTTCCGCACTCGTCCGCCCGAAACGATGGCCACGGGTTACCTCACCCCGCACGCCTCGGATATCCCGCATCATCCTTCCGTTCCCGGCGCCCCGGGCGGGATGCCCTTGCATCCGGAGTATCCGGGAACCCCGGTTGCGTCGGCTCCCCAGCAGGCCCGGCCGCCGGTACAGCCACCGATGCAGGCCCAGCCGCCGCATGCACCGGCGCCCCGCCCCGAAGACCTGGCCTAAACCCCAGCGCGGTCTAGGTGATGCGCTCGGAGCGTTCCCCTCGATAGAATAGGCGGCCGTGGCAACTGTTACTGATTGGCTCGAAGGGGCGCGCGTTCGCACCCTTCCCGCGAGTGTCTCCCCCGTTATCGCCGGGGCCGGGATCACCCTGTGGGAAGGGACGCTGTACGGCCCGATTCTGGCCCTGGCTTTCGTGCTCGCCCTGCTGTTGCAGATCGGCGTAAATTTCGCGAATGACTATTCCGACGGCATCCGCGGCACCGACGATCACCGCACCGGCCCGCCTCGCCTCACCGGCGGCGGCACCGTGCGCCCGGGCGTGGTGCTCGCGGTGGCACTCACCTGCTTTGGCCTCGCGGCGCTCGTGGGGCTGGTGATTATTGCCTGGTGCGGGCAGTGGTGGCTCATCGCGGTGGGCGTGGGCGCACTGCTGGCCGCCTGGTTCTATACCGGCGGGCGCCACCCCTACGGCTATATGGGCTTGGGCGAAGTCTTTGTTTTTATTTTCTTCGGTTTGGTCGCCACCGCCGGCACCGTCTATATCCAGAGCGGCACGGTTCCCTGGCAAGCCTGGGTGGCCGGCAGCGCCGTCGGCCTTATTGCCTGCGCCATTCTCATGGCTAACAATATCCGCGATATTCCCACCGACGCCGTCACCGGGAAACGTACCCTCGCGGTGCGTCTGGGTGATACGTGGGCGCGGCGCGTCTATGTGCTCATGCTCGCGGTGGCGATGGGCTGCGGCGTCGTGCTGGCGTTCACGCCGAGCACCCACCAGGCGTCCCTCCTCCTCTACCTCCCCGCTTTCGCCATCGCTGCGCGCAATAGTTGGCGGATGCTCAGCCGCGGTCCTTCCCGCGCGCAGGGGCGTGCTCTTATCCCGGTCCTGAAAACTACCGGTATTACCGAGCTCGCTTTCGCGCTGGCGGTGCTGGTCTCGTTCTGGGCCAGTTCGCTCTTGGTCTAGGCGCCTGCAGCCTCCGCGCGCTAACGACTAAGATGGTGGTATGGCCCGAGTAATTATGGCACTTCTTGCCGTCAGCATCTGGATTTACGGCATCATTGACGTCATCCGCACGGACACCACCCGCATGCCGGGCCGGCTGCGTAAGCCGGCGTGGCTCGCCCTCACGGTTCTGGTGCCGGTTCTCGGGTCGCTGCTGTGGATCGCTTTTTCTTTCCCGGTCAAGTTCCCGCAGCAAAATATTTCGCTCGGCTCTTTTGGGCGGGGTCGCTCTTCGTCGCAGCGGCGCCGTCGCCCCGTTGCGCCCGACGACGATCCGGACTTCCTGTCCCGCTTGGATGCGGAAAACCGTTTCCGCGAATGGGAACGGCAACAGAAGGAGAACGACGCCGCACCCGACGCCGCATCGGGCTCCCCCAGCGCCGGTGAATCGAAAGACGCGGGCAGCCCGGAAGCTGGCGGCGCGCAGCCGGATAATCCGGAGGAGCCTGGGGGCCGGCCGGCATCCCAGCCGCCCGCGCAGGATTAACCCGCTAGTTTCTGAGAGTCGCTCAGCCCTGCCAGTCCGGCGGGGCTGTCTCTATCTGCGCGTCTGGCTTAGTCCCCGCGGTTTTCGTCCGCCGCGGAGACTCCCGGGGTAATATCACGCGCCCGGGCCAGCAGCTCAGCCGCGGGTTCGGCGTAGTCCACCGCCACCAGGCTGGTGCCCTGGAACGTCAACGAGGTCACCGAGCACAGCGCGCACTGGCGCCGGCGCGGATCGTGAGCGAGGGAACGGCCTTCCACGAAGGAACGCAGCGTCCAAATGGGAAGCTGGTGGGAAACCAGCACCGCCTCGCCACCGCGGGCCGCTGCCAGCCCATGGCGTACCGCATTCGTCATGCGCGCGGCAATATCCGTATAGGGCTCCCCCCAGGAGGGCCGGAAGGGGTTGATATACCACGGCCAGAATTTCGGGGAGGCCAGAATCCAGCGATTCCGGTTAACATTGATTCCCTCGAAATTATTACCCGCTTCGATGAGGTTGGCATCGGTGCCAATCTCAAGATCGAAAAGCTCAGCGGTGGGGGTGGCAGTTTCAATAGCCCGCTCCAGGGGTGAAGAGATCACCGCCCGCACATCACGACCGCGGAAGAAATCCCGAACACTGCCGGCCATCTCCCGGCCCAGATCGGTGAGGTGAAAACCGGGTTGGCGGCCGTAGAGTTCGCCGCTGGGGTTATCCACCTCTCCGTGGCGGACCAGGTGAACAACTGTTACGTCAATCATGATGCCAGTCTACGGCACCGGGAGCTGCCGGCCGGACCCCAAGCCCCCTCGCTTGGGAAATTCGCTTGAAAAGCACCATCCGACCGGCGTGCCCGAATACCTACGTGCCCGAACGCCTACCAAATATCGGCGGCGTTGCCCACCAGGCGAGTGCACAGCTCGCCCATCTTGAGGAAGTCATCATGACCGAGTTTGTCCACGAGGTGAGCGCGAACCGAGATCACGTGGGTAATGGCCGCCTTTTGCAGCAGCTTGAAACCTGCATCCGTGAGCGTGCAATCCACCCCGCGCCGGTCATGCGCGTTGGCGGAGCGAGCCACCAGACCGCGCGCCTCCAGGCGGCGGACGGTGTGGGTGAGCCGCGAGCGAGAATGTACCATCACATCGGCGAGAGTCGACATCCGCATGCAGCGATTTTCCGCCTCGGAAAGGCGGGCCAGAACGTCATATTCGTTCAATGACAGATTGTGATTGACCATGAGTGCGTGGTTGAGCGCCTCTGAGGTCACGGCTGTCGCGCGCAGATACGCGCGCCAGGCAAATTGTTCCCCTTCAGAAAGCCGGCGAACTTCCGCGGCCATGAGATTCATCCCTTCGTCAGGCACGATGTCACGTCGTGACATTAACGGCAACTCGCACGGGGTGTGCGAGTCTTCATTACGTCGTTGCGCCCGCGCCGGACGCAACACATCCAGCTTGCGCCGGATGAACGATGACGCCACTTCTCCCCCATTTTCCCACGCGGGAACCCAGGAGCGAAAGGCCTTAAGTGGTGCTCGTAGCGCGGTACCGCGCGCAGCACGCCCGTGCCTGGCGAAGCGCCGTCGACCACAGCATCACGTGAAGTATACCTTTGTACGAACGTAACTCAGAGTTACATTCTCTTTTTAGGAAGGACACCCTTACCTAGGTAGTAATAATGATAAGTATTTTTGCCCGAATTGTCAAGGTTTGCTCGATAAGCATCCCATGAATATGTGAGCACTTTCACTTGTTCCTAAGTGTCGATACCACGGCGTTAAAACAAACGATAAAACAAAAAGGCCCGGACATCCGGGCCCTTCCGCACGCGGGGAACTACTTCTTGTTCCGACGCTGGTGGCGAGTTTTACGCAGCAGCTTACGATGCTTTTTCTTCGACATACGCTTGCGGCGCTTCTTAATAACGGAACCCACAGGCACCTCCAAAACTAGATCGCGGGGAATCGCCCCGATGGAACATCACAGTATCTTACCGGCCCGCGCCCGCCTATGCGTAGCGCGTGAATCAGAACACGGTTAAATTCACAACCGCTCCGGGCCTGCCACCGTTTCTAGCGCCCCTTTTCGGGCGACGACGCACCGGCCGTGCGCCGCACTATTCCCCAACCGCGCGCTGTTGCGGGAGGCTATTTCCAGTCAGGAGTGCTTCAACAGCGCTGGCGGGTACCCGGTAGGAGCTTCCCACCCGCACGGCCGGCAGATCGCCGGCGTGAACCATGCGGTAGACGGTCATCTTCGAGACACGCGTCAATTCAGCCACTTCCGCGACGGTGTAAAACTGCGGAGACGAAGGCATTTGCATCTGGTTCATCCCATCATCCTGGAGTAATTTTTTGCCACATCGGCAACAGCTACAGCAAGGATATCCCATATTCTCAGCATTCACAGCATTTTCTGCATGTTATGTGCCGCTTTTCCGTGAGGTACGTGGCAGGGGAATATACTACGGAACAGGTACGCGGCGTTTTTCCTGGCCGCAGCCGCTAGCTCGAGGACCCGGAGGACGCCCATGGCAGCACACCCTGAGGTGGCATCCGCGCGCCTGAGCTGGCGTGATCGGCTGGCGGCCGTAGGTGGACGCGTGGATCGGGTGGCGCGGGATCGCCCCGCGCGCCTGGCGCTTCTTATTTTCGCGCTCATCATTTTGTTCCTCACTGCCGCGCTTTCTTTGCCGTTGGCAACCACCACGGGGAAGAGTGCTCCGTTCATTGATGCGCTTTTTACCGCGACGTCATCCGTGTGCGTGACTGGCCTGGTGACGGTTGATACCGCGACATACTGGTCGGTATGGGGCCAGCTTTTTATTTCTTTCGGGCTCATTGTGGGTGGCCTAGGCGTGATGACGCTGGCCTCGATTCTGGGCCGGGCGGTTTCCCGCCATGTGGGTCTCACGCAGCGCATGCTTACCGCGGAGGAGAATCAGTCGAGCCTGGGCGAGGTAGGTACGCTGCTCCGCGCGGTGATTATTGTGGCGTCGACGGCGCAGGCTATTTTGTTCTTGGCCCTCCTGCCCTTCTTTTTGCGCAATGGCGAGGCCCTGCTTCATGCTCTCTCGCATTCCTATTTCATGGCGGTTTCCATCTTTAATAACGGTGGCTTTGTGATCATGCCGGAGGGTGTGAGCCCGTATGTGGGGCAGTGGGCGCTGACTATCCCGATTATTTTGGGTACTGTTGCCGGGGCTATTGGTTTCCCGGTGGTTTTGGATATGTGGCGTAACCGTTCACGCCCGCGTAAATGGTCGGTCACCACGAAGATCACGCTGGTCACCTATATCAGCTTGGCGGTGCTCGGCGCGGTTTTCCTGGCGGTGTTGGAATGGAATAACCCAAATACCCTGGGTAATTTGGCGGTGGCCGATAAAATCAACGCCGCGCTCACGCTGTCGGTGGATGCGCGTTCCACGGGTTTGACCACTATTGATGTGGGTGCGATGGGTGAAACATCGTGGATCCTCCTTGATTCGCTCATGTTCATTGGTGGCGGTTCAGCTTCCGCGGCGGGCGGCATTAAGGTGACGACTTTCGCGGTGCTCTTGCTGGCTATTCGCGCCGAGGCGCGCGGTGATCGCGATACCGAGGCTTTCGGTAAGCGCATCCCGGCCGAGGTGTTGCGCTTGGCTATTGCGGCAACGTTCGCCGGCGGGATCATGGTGGTGACCGGTTCGGTGGCGCTGCTTCAGCTCACGAATTTCACCTTCTCGGAGATTCTGGTCGAGGTGATTTCCGCTTTCGCTACCTGCGGTTTGAGCACGGGGATCACCGGGGCGCTACCAGCCAGCGCGAAGTTCGTGCTGGTACTCCTCATGTTCTTTGGGCGCACGGGCACGATGACGCTCGCTGCTGCATTGGCGCTGCGTTCACGACGCCGCACCATCCGGCTGCCCGAAGAACGGCCAATTATCGGCTAAGCGGGCAGATGGCTTATCCCGGGGTTACCTACGCTAGCTTCGACGCTTGGTGCCGGCTGAGCCGCCGTCGTTCCGAAGAATGCTGCGTAAAGAAGAGAGGAACAAAAGCACCGCAACCACTATGGCCGGGGCGAGAGCGTTCGGGGTTGCCGGCGGGAAAATACGGTTGAGGAGAGTCACCGTAAGAAAAGCGACCCCGCCGCCAATCGCAGCCACCACCAGCGCCTTAAGAACGCCTACCGCGAGCACGCGCCAATCCTTCATAACATCCCCTGCCTACCCGGGCCGCTAACCGGCGAATGCCTTTATCCTAAGCCGTCCGCCCCGCCCGTTACGAGTGCTCCTCCTATCAGGAGTGCTCATGCTTCGAACGCTCCTCCTCAACATCGAGATCTTTCACCGTATAGAAAAGGCCAGCACCGATCACCACAGCGTAAAGCTGAAGCGCGTGGATTGTTGGATTAGTTATGCCCGCCTCCAGTTCCGCAACCGCCTCCTCATCCAGGCACATTCGCCGCGCCACAGTTTCTTGAGTCAGACCTTTACTCACGCGTATAGCGGTGAGCTCCCGCAGCATCTGCCGCCTTCGACGGGCCTGCTGACGAGATCTTTCACGTATCACGGAAAGCCTATCCATGGTGCCCTACCTTTCTTCGATATCAGTTGAGTGCGTTTACGCAGGATTTCTGCGTACCTTCATGGTCGCACGGGCTTACGACATGAATTTTGGCACGGAGCGTTAGACTACGAGCCAGAGATATTGTGACCGGAGAAAGGGCGGCTATGCCGGATACGCGCGACGAACAAGCCATCCTCGTGGTGGGGCTGGGGCGTTTTTCGACCGCCATCGCCACCACGCTCGATGATTTGGGGCGTGACGTGCTCGTCGTCGAAAAGAATCCCGATACCGCGCAGCGGTGGAGCCATCGCTTGCGGGTGGTGGAAGGGGATGCCACCAGTATGGAGGTGCTCGACCAGGTGGGCGCGGGGGATTTCACCGTGGCCGTGGTGGGCGTAGGGACTTCGCTGGAGGCTTCCGTGCTGGTGACCGCGAACCTGGTTGATCTGGGGATTCCGCAGATTTGGGCGAAGGCGGTTTCGCGTGCGCACGGCCGTATTTTGCGACGCATCGGCGCCCACCACGTCATTTATCCGGAGTACGACGCCGGTACGCGCGTGGCGCATATGGTCTCGGGAAGGATGCTCGACTATATCGAGATGGAGGACGGCTTCTCCATCGTGAAGATGCGCCCGCCGCGGGAAATTCGCGGTTTCACCATCGCGAAATCGCGTATCCGTGAGCGTTTCGGGGTGCGGATTATCGGGGTGAAGGCACCGAATCAGCCCTTTGAATACGCCACCGAGGACACCCTCATCGGGGCAGATGACACGATTATTGTGTCCGGCGATACCGAGCTATTGGAGGAGTTCGCCAACCGGCAGGGGTGGATCCCGGCGGTGGGTTCGGCTCGGTAACGGGCTCGGCTCGGTAGCGATTCGGTAGAGATTCGGTAGGGATTCGGTAGCGACTTTTAGCTCGCGATTTTTATGTCGTAGGCCCCCTCTAGGATGGTGGCATGGCAAAACAACCGGCAACCGTGTACGAATGCAGCGAGTGCGGGTGGTCCACCGGCAAATGGATGGGCCGCTGCGCGCGGTGCGGCTCGTGGGGCACGCTTGATCAACACAGTCCGGCCGCACCCTCCGCGGCTCCGGCCGCTTTAGCACCAACTTCACCGGCGCAACCCATCACCTCGGTGCCGGCTACCGCCGCGCGGAAAATCCCCACCGGGGTATCTGAATTGGACCGGGTGCTGGGCGGCGGTTTGGTTCCCGGCGCGGTAATTTTGCTTGCCGGGGAACCGGGGGTGGGCAAATCTACCCTGCTCTTAGATGTGGCGGCGAAGGCCGCGCGGGCTGCGGCGCGCTCGGGGCGGGCGCCGGTCCTCTATATTTCCGGGGAGGAATCGGCCTCCCAGGTGCGCTTGCGCGGGGAGCGCATCGGGGCGATGGATGAGCATCTGCTTCTTGCCTCGGAAAGCGATATCGGGCGGGCCCTCGGGCATATTGAAAACGCCCGGCCTTCCCTTCTTATTGTGGACTCGGTGCAGACCTTGGCCGATGCTGAGGTAGCGGGAACTGCGGGCGGCCCGGCGCAGGTGCGGGCCGTGACCGCGGCGCTCGTGAGCGTGGCCAAAACGCACGGCCTGCCGGTGGTGTTGGTCGGGCACGTTACGAAAGATGGTTCCATTGCCGGGCCGCGCGTCCTGGAACACCTGGTTGATGTGGTCTGCCAGTTCGAAGGGGATAAACACTCGCGGCTGCGTTTGGTGCGCGCGGTGAAGAATCGGTACGGGGCTACCGATGAAGTCGGGTGTTTTGAGCTCACCGAAAGCGGGATTGTGGGGCTACCTGATCCCTCGGGGTTGTTCCTTTCCGCCCGGGATCACACGGTGCCCGGCACCTGTGTATCGATGACTCTGGAAGGGCGGCGGCCCATGCCGGTGGAAGTCCAGGGCCTGGTGGTTCCTTCTTCCGGGCGGCCGCAGCGCACCAATTCCGGGGTGCTTTCCGCGCGGGTGGCCATGATGGTCGCGGTGCTGCAATCGCGCCTGGGCTTGAGCTTGGATCAGAAAGATATTTTTGTGTCCACGGTGGGTGGGGCGCAGGCCAGCGAACCGGCCGCGGACGCCGCGATTGCTTTGGCGCTGGCATCGGCCTACATGGATCTGCCGCTTGCTCCCGGGGTGATCGCCATCGGGGAAGTGGCCCTTACCGGGGAACTCCGCCCGGTTACCGGCCTCCCCCAGCGCCTGAACGAAGCTGCCCGGCTCGGTTTCACCCTTGCCATTGTTCCCGAACGTACCGATAGCTCGAAGCTCCCCGCGGGGATTCGGGTGCAACGCTGCGCGGATATCCGCCAGGCCCTGGAGGCGGTGCTTCCCACCGGGTAAGCCGCTAAGGCCGGGCATAGATGGCGTAGGCACAGAAAGAAAGTGGTACCTGCGCGGCGGGCCCCGGCTAGTTCGCCGGCTCGGAATCCCCTTCCGGCGCGGGTGCTTCGGCGCCTTCTCCAATGCCGGCTTCCGGGGCGGGTGCTGCTTCTTGGTTTTCACCTTCCGCGTTATTCGCCGCGGGGCTCGGATCCGCGCTGGGAGCCGGGCTAGCATCCGTGCTCGGTTCGCTACTCGCCTCATCATCCGGGCGGGCGGGCTGCTTGCCGCCCCCGGTAATCAGCTCAAAGACGGCGGTAGCGGGAGAAGCTGCGCCGTCGGCAAAAATAGCTTCCGCCTTGTACGTGCCCGGTGTGGACAGCGAACCCGAACTGCCGCACCCGACGCCCTCGTTCCCGCCCGGCCATGTCACCGTGGTCACGGCGTCCATCCCGCGATCCAGCAGCAGACGGCGATGTTCATCCCCGGCCTGGCACGCCGCGGTATTCGCCACCTGGTGCCCGCCGGACGTAATCGACACATTGAGATTGCCCCACCCGGCATCCACATAACACGGATTCGTGGTCGATTTATTCGTCAATTCCACGGAGAAAGATACCGGCGCGCCCGCACCACGTTCGTTATTCGTCACCCGCATCCGCAGCATATCCGGAGTGCAGGCCACCGGCTCGTAGAAAGCGGTCGGAACCGCAGCCTGGGCTTCCGCGTGCTCCTGAGAACGCGAGGCCGCAAACTTAAACGTCACCACCGCGCCAATCACAATCGCGAGCGCGGCAAAAATCCACAGCCAATGCTTCGGTTCCAAACGCGCAAAAATCGAAGTCTTTTCTGGGATCCGGCTCTGGCCGCGCGGGCCCGCCGGTACCGGGCGGCGCCGCCGAGTAGAAGCCTGGCGTTCCCGGCTGGTGCGCTGACGGCGACGCTCCTGGCCAGTACGTTCGCGAGGTGAACGCTCTCGAGTGGTACGTTGGCCTGCACGTTCGCGGGGAGAGCGCTGGCCGGAGCGTTCACGAGTAGTGCGCTCCCGAGTAGTCCGTTCCCGCGCGCCGCGCTCCCGATTGACTTGTTCCCGGCCTGAGCGTTGCCGATTTGCGCGCTGCTGGGCCGAACCTTGCTTATCTGCACGTTGCTGACCGCTACGCGCCTGGCCGCTACGCTGCCCGCGTTCCGAAGGCGCCGATTGTGCCGAGCGCCGCGGCCGCGCAGCCTGCGCCCCGCGCTCCGAGCCCCGTTCCGAACCGCGCTCTTTCCCGCGGACCGGGCGTTCACGCTGGCTTTCCCCGCGCCTCACTCGCGCGGTTCGCCCAGCCTGCTCCTCGCGCCGCTCGCGGCCACGCCGCGGCGCACCACCCGTGGGCCGCTTATGCGCGCGGCGCTCTCCGCCCGTTTCTTTCACGGATCCACGGTACCAAAACGTGCATAATGCCCGCGTTTCCGGCACACTACAGATAATGCTCAAGAATCTTTTAAGGTGGTACGACGGCGCAGCGCGGCCACTACCGTGGCGCGCGCCCGGCACCTCCCCGTGGGCAATCCTGGTATGCGAAGTGATGAGCCAACAAACCCCCGTCGCCCGGGTCGCGCCCGCCTGGCGGGCCTGGCTGGAACGCTGGCCCACCCCGGCCGACCTCGCCGCAGCCACACCCGCGGACGTGCTCATTATGTGGGACAGGCTCGGTTACCCGCGCCGAGCCCTGCGCCTGCGTGAATGCGCTATTGCCCTGGTGGAACGGCACGGCGGCCGCGTCCCGCGCACCCGCGAGGAACTCCTCGCTCTACCCGGCATCGGCCCCTATACGGCCGACGCGCTCCTCGCCTTCGCCTTCCAGGAACGCTCGGTCGTCCTCGATACGAATATTCGCCGGGTCCTCGCTCGGGTATACGACGGCGCCGCTTTGCCGCCCGCCCATCAAACAGTTCGGGAACGCGAGCGGGCCGCTGCGCTTGTTCCCGCGGATGGCCCGGGCGCGGCACGCTGGAACGCGGCCCTCATGGAGCTGGGCGCCCTGGTCTGTACGGCGCGTGAACCTGCCTGTTCGGGGTGCCCGCTGCGCGCTGAGTGCCGCTGGTTATCTGCCGGGAAACCAAAGAATGCCGCCCCGCGCACCACCCAGAAATTCACCGGGACCCAGCGCGAAGCTCGGGGAAAAATCATGGCGGTCTTGCGCAAGCGCCGCGGCGGATGCGCCCGTCCGGACTTACTGCACGGTAGTCACCTGAGTGAAGAGCGATTCGCTCCCGCACTCGCCTCACTCCTAGAGGACGGGCTTGCTCAGGAAAGCGACGGCCGCTACCACCTACCTATCGCTGAGAGCGTGGACACCGGAGTATCCCAGAACGCCAGCTAGAAATACCGCGGTATCCGCGATGACGCGGGCGGCTTCGGGCAGGAGCCGCACTCGCTGGAGAAAAGCGTGCATCACCCCGGGGATAACCTCGAGGCGTACGCGCACCTCGCTCGCCTCGAGGTACGTGGCCAGCGCCTGGCTATCGGCCAGCAGCGGATCGCACTCCCCCACCGCGAGTAAAACGGGCGGGCAGCCGCGCAGCTCGGTGCGCAGTAGCGCGGTATCCGGGGCCGTGGCCCGCTCGGTGGGCGAAGAAAAATAGAGGGAGTCGTAGTAGGCGCGATCCGCGGGGCTCATTCCATCGGCGGTATCAATATCGCTCATAGCATCCGTATTGCATGCGGGCTTGCCCAGCGATTCGCAAGCGGCAGTGGCTGCGTTGGCAGCGGGAGGAGCGGGCAGGCCGTATTCGCCGTAGTACAAAACAAGCGCGGCTATCCGCTCGGCAACCGGCCCCCGTGCGAGCCGCCACCAAGTCCCTAAGCTCAGGGTTGCCCCGCAAGAATCCCCCGCCAGCACGATAGGACAGTTGGGAAAGCGGCGGGCCAGCTCGATGACCGTGTCCTCGCATTCCTCGGATATGCGCGGGTAGCGCGCCCCGGGCGCTAAAGTGTAATCCACACTCACCACCGCGGCGCCGGTGGCGGCGGCAAGCTCGCGTATGAGGCGGTCATGAGTAGCCGAGCTGCCCACGCAGTAACTCCCGCCGTGCAGATACACGATAATGGGCCGGGCGGCACCTGCAGGGAACTGCGCCGTCGTACCTAATTCGGTGGCCGAAAGCGAACCGCACCCCGCGAGCCGCGCAACCTGCCCGGACGAATAGACACGCACCGGAACCGGGCCGTGCCGGGTCGGAAGCGTATCCGCACGCCACGCAACCTGCGGCCCGCCCTCATTCCACCAGCGGTGCTCGGCTTCGTAACGCGCCTGCATGGCGGCGGGCTCCCCGTGCCCGTGATGCGGGAGGGCGGGCCGGGCGTCCTGCGCCAGGGCCGCCCGCGTCGAGGCCGATAATCTCACGTCCGAGCTAGACATAAAGTCATCATAAAGGCCCGAACCGCCCCGGTACGATGAAGGAATGCCTTGTAGCCCCGCGCTGCTCGCCGTGCCGAGCCAGCTTTCCACAGTCCTCACGAATAAAACCCTCCTCGCGAATACCTCTCTCCTCACCGGCACCACCTTCACGCCCGCGCCCGATGCGGTCGGCGGCCAGCTGTGGCTTTCCGCACTCCTGGCGGCGCTTCCGCTCCTGGTGTTCTTCGTGCTCCTCGGAGTGTTCTCCATTGCCACGCACTGGTGTTCCCTTATTTCCCTCGGCCTGGCCCTGGCCATCGCCGTCACCGGCTTCGGGATGCCGGCGGACCTGGCCGGACTCTCCGCCCTGCAAGGCGCGGCATTCGGGCTTTTCCCCATCTGCTACATCGTGATTATGGCGGTGTGGCTCTACAACCTCACCGAAAGTTCGGGGCGTAGTAAGGACGTCCAGGCGGTTTTCGCGGCGCTGGGCCGCGGGGATATGTGCGTGCAGACCATCCTCATCGGCTTTATTTTCTGCGGCCTCATCGAAGGGCTGGCCGGATTTGGCGCGCCGGTGGCCATTAGCTGCGCCATGCTGCTGGCCATCGGCCTGCCCCCGGTCAAGGCCGCGCTGGCCACCATGGTGGGCAACGGCATCAACGTGGCCCTAGGTGCCATGGGTATCCCCCTCACCACCGTGGCCCGCATGGGCGGGGTGGCCGATCCCATGGACGTGGCCGCGGTAGCCGGGCGGATTATCCCGGTGGTGGCCGTGGGCGTGCCCCTCCTCCTCGTTTTTATCGTGGACGGCAAACGCGGGGTGAAAGACACCTGGCCGGTGGCCCTCACCGCCGGAATCGGTATGGTGGCCGGGCATGTGATCGCCTCGAATTTCATTTCTCACGAACTCATCGCTGTGATCGCCTCCCTTCTTTCCTTCGCGCTCACCGCCGTGCTGCTCACCCGCTGGCGCCCGGCCCACACCCCGGCCGAATTCGCCAGCGCCCCCGCGGGTGAGAAAATCTCCGCCAGCCGGGTATTCCTGGGCCTGCTCCCCTACCTGCTGGTTGTGGTGGTCCTCGCGGTCACCAAATTGTGGCGGGTTACCGTTCCGGGCACCGCCGGCCCGGGCGGCGCGGGAGGAGCGGCCGGAGCCGCCGCCCCGCGCCGCATCGAATTCCTGGCCCAAACCGATATCAGCTTCGGCTGGCCCGGCCTGCACGGGCACCTGGTGGACCAGGCCGGTAACGCCCTGTCCACCACCACCTTCACTTTCAACTGGCTCTCCTCCCCGGGGACGATGCTCTTCCTCACCGGAGTGGTGGTCACCGCGGTGTACGCGCGGTGTTCCTCCGGCGGGCGCTACCCCTATTCCTTCCGCACCGGCCTGGCCACCCTGGGGGCCACCGTGGCAAACCTGGCCGTGACCGTGGGAACGATTGCCACCATTATGGCCCTCGCCTACGTCATGAATTTCTCCGGTCAAACCCAGGCCATCGGGGCCTTCATGGCCTTGGCCGGCACTGCTTTCGCGGCGCTTTCCGCCTTCCTCGGGTGGATCGGCACCGCGGTCACCGGATCGGCCACTTCCTCGGCAGCGCTCTTCGGGAACCTGCAAGCCACCGCGGCCGCCGGGGCCGGCATCGACCCGCATCTCCTCCTGGCTGCCAACCAGCTCGGGGGCGGGCTCGGGAAAATCGTCAGCCCGCAAAACCTCGCGATTGCGGCCACCGCGGTACGCGCCCCGGGCAGCGAACCGGAACTGCTGCGCCGCGGAGCTGCCTATTCGCTCGGGTTGCTCGCCCTGCTGACCCTCGTCGTCGTGCTGGCCGCGAGCGGGGTGCTGAGCTTCATCACCGCGTAAACGGACGCGGGCGCTGCGGCTCGCCAACCGGGGCGCCTGCTCTGCAACTAGCCCGCCGGCGCGCCCGCCGTACAGCTAGCCAGCCCGGGCGCACTGGCCTACCCTGGAGAGCATGGCTTTTGAACAAATTACCGACGCTGTTGCTTTCCACGCCGAAGGCCCGGTGTGGTCGGAAAGCTGGGGCGGGCTGCGTTTCGTGGATATGCTGGCCGGCGACCTGCTCACCCTGCGGAGCGACGGCGGAGTGGATCGCCTGGCCACCGGCTCGAAAATCGCGGCATTTGTGCGCCCGCGCACTGGCGGAGGTTACGTCGTCGCCACCGAACGCGGGCTGGCCTTGGCCGATACCGCCACGGCCGCCCCGCGCCCGGCCGCAACCCTGTGGAACAGCCCCGCCTACCGCATGAACGAAGGCACCGCGGACCCGTGGGGCTACCTCTACGCAGGTTCCATGCCCTACACCCGCGACGCCACCACCCGCGGCACCGCGCGCCTCTACCGCATCTCCCCCACCCTCGAGGTCAGCGTGATTTTGAACGATGTCACCACTTCGAACGGCATCGGTTTTTCGCCCGACCGCACCCGTGCCTACTACATCGACACCTCCACGCGCGCGATTTCTGTTTTTGAGGTCGACGACGCAGGCGCACTTCAGCACCGCAGCGACTTCCACCGCGTGGAAGGTGCGAGCCCGGACGGGCTGACCGTCGACAGCGAAGGGAATGTGTGGGTGGCCCTCAACCGGGCCGGCATCATCCGGGTCCTCGATCCGAGCGGGCAGATCGTGCAGGAATACCAGCTCCCGGTAACCGGGACCACCGCGGTGACCCTGGGCGGGGCGGACGGTAAGGATGTTTTCGTGACCGTCTCGCGCGAAAATGACGATTCGCGGGGCGCCGGGGCGCTGTGGTGGATGGACGGGCCGGTGGCCGGCCAGCCTACCTTGCCTTTTGCGGGGTGACGCCGCCGGCATGCGAGAGCACCGCGCCCGCGTCCACCCCGAGCCGGGCCTGGCGTGCCCGCTGTAAGGCACGCAGTGCCTCCCAGGCGCTCTCCTGCCCCAGCAAAACAGCGTCAATGAGTTGTTCCTGCGCTTGCTCCAGCGCGCTATCTATGTGGCTGGCATCGGCGCGGCTAGAGTTTGTGCGGCCGGCACCGGCGCGGGCTGCCCCGATGCGGCTGGCATCAGCGCTGCTGGCCTCCGCCCGGCTGGCCGCGTACAGCATGGTGTGGAAGGTGAGCGGGCGGTGGAGTGCTTCCAGGCGCTTCGAGCCGGAGACCTCCACGAGGGTGTGGAGCACCCGGCTGGGTTGCTCCCCACGGGCCGCGCGCAGCGGGCGCAGATCCGGATGGCCGGCCATAATCCGCGCCAGCGCCAGGGATTCACTAATCTCCAGCAGCGCCACGATCTCCGGGATTTCCGAGCCGTCCACGGTGACCACCCGCGGGTGTTTACGTGCTTCGCGCTCGACCAAACCGTCCGCAATCAAGGATTCCACCGCGATGCGGGCGGTGGAACGCGCCACCGAGTATTCCTCCGCGATCGCGGCTTCGGCCAGGCGCTCCCCCGGCGCAATATTTCCGGAAAGGATGCGTTCACGCAGGTGGTCAGCCAGATCATCGGCAAGCCGGCGAGCCATGAGCACTCCTTTCCTCCGCGGGATAACGAGCTGGGTGAGTACCCGCTCCCGCCTTATCCTAGGTAAACTGACTGTCAGTTTCCACTGTGATTTTACGCCCGCGCGCCGCACGCACGAAAGGAGGGGTTATGGCCGCCACGCGGTTCCCACCGGGCTGCACCCCCGCCCCGGATTATTACCGCTGGCGCGCCCACGTCTTCCTCGTTGTCTATATCGGCTATGTATTCGCCTACACCACCCGCAATAACCTCAAAGTAGTCTCCGCCCGCTTCGTGGAGGAAGAAGGCTGGTCCCTCTACCAGGTCGGTTTCGTGCTCAGCGCCTTCACCCTCGCCTACGGGTTCGGGAAAATCATTTTCGGCATGGTGGCCGACCGCGTCTCCCTGCGCCGGCTCTTCGGCGGGGCACTCATTATTTCCGGAATCCTGTGCATCCTCACCGGCTTCCCCAGCTCCCCTCAAGCTATCGCGGCCCTGACCTTCGCGAACGGGCTGGTGCAATCGGCCCTCGCCCCGGCCGCCCTGGTCCTCCTGGGGGCCTGGTACCCCAATTCTTCGCGCGGTTCGCGGGTGGCGATCTGGAATACCTCCCAAAACCTGGGCGCCGCGCTCCTCCCGCTGCTGGCCGGGGCGTTCACCGGCTGGAGCCTGGCCCATTTCCATATTTTCCTCATCCCGGGCCTGGCCACTGTCGCGGTGGGCATCTGGGCTTACCGCACCGGCGCGGACCGCCCCTGGCGCCAGGGCCTACCCACCCTCACCATGCTATTCGGCCCGGCCGGCACCCCGCAGCTGAGCACCCGCGCGGACGGCTACTGGCCCACGGTAGTGCGGGCGGTGCTCACCAACCGCTGGATCCTCACCCTAGTCGGCATTAATACGCTGCTGTATTGCATTCGTTTCGGGGTCATCAACTGGGTGGTTATTTTCGCCGCCGCCCACACCACCGGGCGCGACGGCGAAATCGCGCTGGCCGGCGCGGAATTGGCGGCGATTCCGGCCTCTTTCGCCTTCGGGGCCTACGCGGCACGCTACCCCAACCGGGCTTCGTCGGCCGCCATGAAAGCGATGCTGGCCCTGGCCGTGGCACTCGCCGCCTGGCCCCACCTGGCTTTTAGCAGTTCTTCGGCGGCCGGCGCGCTGCTGCTCGGTGCCCTCATTTACGGACCTCAGGTGAGTATTAATATGCTCACCCTCTCCCTGGTTCCCGATAATGTGGCGGGGGCTGCCACCGGGGTGGTGGGCGCGGCCGGCTACCTCGCCGGCGAAACCCTCGCGAATTTCCTCATCCCCCACCTGGTCACCGGCTACGGCTGGACGGTGGCCTACACCAGCCTCGCCCTCACCGCCCTCATCTGCGCGGCCGGTTACGCGAGCCTGCGCGGCCCGGAAATGCGCAGCCTGCGGTATTAAGAACGACGACGCCGCTAGCTGGCCGCCAGCACACCCGCGCGGGGCCCGAATCCTCGGGCCCCGCGCCGGCGTCGTCGTACATTATGCTGCGGCAACTATTAGGCCTGCACCACAGCCTGTTCGCGCCGCGAGAGCGAAAGGTACATAACCCCGGCCGCCACCGCGATGCCGGCGAGCAGCGTGAAGGAGGCCGCCCAGGAGAAGCGCTCGGCGAGGATCGGCATAATGAGGTTCGCGCCCATTTCGCCGACGATGTAGCCGAAGAGCCCCACGAAACCGACCGCCACTCCGGCCGCTTTGAGCGGAACGAAGTTGAGGGTGAGGATATTGACGATGAGCTGCGGGCCGTAAATCAGCGCGCCCATAAGCCCGGAAACGATAAGGAGCACCACGTAATTGTCGTTGCCCATGTAGACCCAGATGAGGCCGGCCAGGCACAGCAAGCCGAGGAAGCCCACCACAGACTGGCGGTTGGGGAGCTTGACGGAAATCCAGGCGAAGAGGAAGGAACCGGGAATCGCGATCCATTCCAGCACCGAGAAAGCCGTGGAGTACTGCGCTTCCGTGAAGCCCATTTCGGTGCCGAGGAAGGCCGGCATCCAGTTGAGCACCCCGAAACGCAGGAAGTAGAGCGCGGCGTTGATGAAGGCCACGGTGAGGACCAGCGGGGAGGTGAAAACGAAACGCACCAGGATATGCCAGTAGCTTTCGTCGGGGGTTTCGTCGGTATTCGGTTCGCCGGCCTTCCCGTAGATTTGGCGCAGGGTGGGCATGCCTTCAGCTTCGGGGCGGTCCCCGCCGTACTTCCAGAAGAAGATCGAGAGGCCGAAGACCACCAGGCCCGGGCCCCAGAAGGCAATCGCGCCGCCGCTGGGTCCGCCCAGGGCCAGCAGCCAGGTGATCATGAGGGGCAGCAGCGCCCCGCCCAGGTTCTGCGAGGTATTCCAGATCGCGATACCGGAACCGCGGGTTTTATTCGGGTACCAATTCGCGATCATCGCCATGGACGAAGGCGCGAGCGCCCCCTGCGCGCAGCCGAGCAGGAACATGAGCACCGCGAGCAGGTAGAAGTTCGTGGTAAAACCGATGGCAACGCAGAGCACCGCGGAAAGCCCCAGGCAGCCGGCGAAAATGCGGCGCAGGGAAACACGGTCGGACAGCATCCCCATGAAGAATTTCCCGAAGCCGTAGGTGATGGTGAACATGGTGAGCACCAGGCCGATTTGCGGCAGGCTCCAGTCGTTCTCCAGGCGCAGGGCTTCGGAGCGGAGTTTGAAATTATTGCGGACCAGGTACGCGCATACGTAGCCGAGGTAGGCCACGAAGAACACCATGCCGCGCCGCCTGAGGTACTGCGCGAAAGTGTCCGGGTGCGCGGCGGCGAATTGCGCGCTGGT
The DNA here is from genome assembly GCF_030216305.1 of Actinotignum timonense. Taxonomy (GTDB): domain Bacteria; phylum Actinomycetota; class Actinomycetes; order Actinomycetales; family Actinomycetaceae; genus Actinotignum; species Actinotignum timonense_A. Next base: position 30,026 of record NZ_JASOKT010000006.1, read on the forward strand.
GTCCTCGGATTCCGCGGCGGGCGTGGCCGGCCGCTTATCGTCACTCGATGACATCACTACTCCTCCTTGAGCTGAACTGTATGTCAGTTTAAGGAGTGTAGCGCACTATTGCCGCAGGGTGGTAGTCCCGGGCGGGTGGTTGGGTGCGGAATCGCGGCCGCTAGAGGCTTCGTTCCGCGCTTAGGCTTCGCGGTTGATAAACTCCCCTCCATCGCGCAGCGCCCGCACATTGGCGAGGATAAGCTCTTCGGCACCCACGGGCCGCCCGCCGGCGGTATGCGGGGTAATAATCGTGGCCAGATCCCACAGCGGTGAATCCGCGGGGAGCGGCTCGGTGGCGGTTACGTCCAGGCCGGCGCCCGCGATTTTTCCTTCGCGCAGCGCGGTGGCCAGGTCTTCTTCGTTCACCGTTTTTCCGCGCCCCACATTAACGACGACGGCGCGACTGGGCAGGGCCGCAAAGACGCTCGCATCCACCACGTTGGCGGTGGCCTCGGTGGCGGGGAGGATGAGAATGAGGACATCGGTATCGGCCAGGATGCCATCGCGCTGGGCGAGGTTGGCGCCGTCGTACACCTCAATATCACCTTCGGTGCGCCGGGAGGTGGCCAGGCCGCGCACCTGCGCCCCGAAAACTTTGAGCATCCCGGCCAGGTGGCGCCCGATATGCCCGTAGCCCCAGATAGTGACGTTCGCGCCGAGCAGGCTGGTCAGGCGCCCGCCCGGGCGCAGCTCGGTGAAGAAGATGCGATCGCGGGACCAGCGGTGGTTGTGCTGTTCTTCGGTGGCGACGCGCAGGTCGCGCACCAGGTAGAGCGCGAGCGCGATGGCGTGTTCGGATACGGTAGCGTCATGCAGGCCGTTCGCGGTGGCGAGGATGACTCCGGCGGGCGGGTTGGTGGCGTGCAAGCTTTCCGCGCCGGCCATCATGCCCTGGATGAGTTTGAGTTGGGGAAGCTGGGCCACGTGTTCGGTCGCATTCGGATCGAGCCAGACCACGAGGGCTTCGGCATCGCGGTATTCTTCCGGGATGGGTGCGTTCACATCGAAGGTCACCCAGGTGACGCCCGCTTCGGGCGGGAGGGAGAGGTCAAAGCTATTGGGGAGCAGTACTTTCATGGCTTTAGCCTAACTCTCCGCGCTCCCACCTAGAAGCGGATGGCGTCAATCGGTTTGATGCGCAGCGCCATGGTGGCCGGGATAATTCCGCAAAGTGCGCCCACTCCGGCGGAGATCGCCAGGCCAATAAAGGCGGCCAGGACCGGGTATCCCACGCTATCCACCGAGAAGGGCAGGTCGAGCCACCGGGCTAGGGGCGCGGTGCGGATGGTGATAATCGAGGCGATGACCCCGATGAAACCGGCCGCCGTCGTCGCCACCACGGATTCCAGGAATACCGAGGTGAAGATACGGCGCGCGGAGGCGCCCATCGCGCGGCGGATCCCCATTTCCCGCACCCGCTGCTTCATCGTGACGATGGAAACGGTGAGAAGGCCCAGGGCGCCCACCAGGATCACGATCCCGCCAATGGCCGCGATAATCGCGGTGACCTGGCGTTCGGTGGATTCCTGGCCGCGCATCTGACTTTCGATGAACTGGCCTTCCACCTGGTAGTTCTTCCCCAGGCGGCCCTGGAGTACGGAAACGAGGACCTTCTGGGCTTCCGCTTCTTCCCCGCGCGGCACCAGCACCGAAACGGTGGAGGAATTCATAGGGGAAAGCTGAGCCATCGCGGCGGCGGCCATGCTCTGGTAGGGCACGTGCAGGCGCGGGCTATCCCAGCGCGAGCGGTCCGCGACCACCCCGACTACCGTCATCCGCACCCCGGTGGGTCCGGATAGCGCGATCTGCGGGTAGCTGGCCAGCGAAGGCTCGCCCATTTCCTTGTAGAGCATTTCATTGACGACGGCGGGGTTCATGAGGCGCTCGCCATCCGCTTCGGTGAGCCACCGCCCGCGGGTGAGCTGCACATCGAAGAGCGGGCCGTAGGCCGGGTCCACGGCGAGCATTTCGTAATTCGGTTCCATCATCCCGAATCCGGGGCCGCCGCCTTCACCGAACTCGGTACTGGCAGAACCATCCCCCACCGGTTCGGCACCTTCTACCGCGCCGCCGCTTTCCAGCTCGCCGGCGCTTTCCATCTCGCCGCTGGCTTCCGCCCCGGCCATGCTTTCAGATTCCCACCCCTCCAGGTCCTGAATATCACCGGCGCCACCCGCTCCGGGTAGCACCGGCGGGAAGGCGAGGGAGACATAGGAGGTACGCGAGCGCGTCCAATAATTCGCACCGGCCTTCTCCATGTATTCGGCCACGGTGGTGCCGAAAACATCCTCGCTGGCTTGGGCGCCGGCTAGGGTGCCGAGCTGCGCGCCGGTGGGCGGAGCCACGGGATTCGCGTAAGGATCGGCATAAGGGTTGGCGTACGGGTCAGCGCCGCCCTCCCCGCCGGTGTTATACACCCCGATATTGACGGTGCCGGGTTTGCCCTCCCATTGGGCGAGCTGGTGTTCCCCGGCGGCGCTAATGAGCTGGCCCAGGGCGAGCACGGTTGCCATTGCCCATACCGCGGCCGCCACCCCCACGAGGGAGAGGATAACTCGCCCGCGATCCACTCGAATTTCTTCCCAGGCTTCGAGAACAGCCCCGAAAATGCGTGTCATTTTTCCTCCGGCCAGACGAGCCCATCGTGGATGGTGAAACGGCGATCCGCGCGGGCGGCCACTTTCGGATCGTGGGTGATCATAATGAAAGTGGCGTTATTTTCCCGCGCCATGCTTTCCATAAGATCCATGACCCGCCCCGCGGTATCCACGTCGAGGGCGCCGGTTGGTTCATCCGCGAGGAGCACCTGGGGGCGGCGCACGAGCGCCCGGGCGAGGGCCACCCGCTGCTGTTCCCCGCCCGAGAGCTGGGAGGGCATCGCATCCAGGCGGTCCCCTAATCCCACCCGATCCAACATCTGGGCAGCTAAGCTGCGGCGTCGAAAAATAGTGGCGGTATCCGAATACAGCAGGGGAACTTCGACGTTTTGCACGGCGGTGCGGCCGCGGAAAAGATTGAACTGCTGGAAAACGAAACCGAAAAGGGAGCCGCGCAGGTGGGCGCGCGCCGATTCGCTCAAGTCCGCCACGTCGCGGCCCTCAAAACGGTAGGAGCCGGTATCGGGCAGGTCGAGCATCCCGATGATATTGAGGAGGGTGGATTTCCCCGTTCCGGACTGGCCCATAATCGCCACGTACTCCCCGCGCTCGATGCGCAGGTCCACCCCGCGCAGGATCGGCAGCGGGCGGCCGTTCGGGAGGGTGACGGTGCGGGTCACCTGCTCAAGCTCTAACATCACATCCCCATCATCGGGTCGGGCGTGGGCTGCGCGCTCGGCACGTACTGGAGGATTTCTTCGCCTTCTTCCAGTCCGCCGGTGATTTGGATCTGGCGCCCGTCCGTGACCCCGAGTTGCACGGTGCGTTTGGTGGGTTGCGCGCCGTCCGCCGCGGGCAGGTAGACCACGCCCTCGCGGAAGCGCCCTTCCACCGCACTCACCGGTACCGTGAGCACCCCGGTGGTATTGCTCCCCGGAATGGTGAGTTTCGCGGCCGAACCGTCATAGACCTGCTGTTCGGCGGGAATATCGCAGATGAGGGCGGGTTGCACGCTTCCAGACACCCCATCCAGGCCGCGCGCCTCGGCTTCTTTAGCGCCCAGACCCGCGCCCGCGCCGGTTTTTTCCGTGACCGTGCGCAGATTGGTGCAGTCGAAAGGCGCCGGGCCGTTCGTAACCGCGAGTTGCCCGGCCGGCGGCAGCGAGGCGAGCGAATAGAGCTGTTCGGGTTTCACGCTCACCCGGGCGTGGTAGGTGGCCGGGGTGATCGAGCCGATGCTTTCCCCGATGGAGACCGGCTGGCCCACGAGCACATCCACCGCCACGGTGCCGCTCACCGGGGCAAGCACATTTACGTAACTCACTTCGATATAGGGTTCGCCGGGCACTTCCACTTCGGTGCCGTCCTCAAAAGTTTCCACGGTGGCGGCGGTGGTTTTTTCTTCTTCGTGGCGGATCCGCAGCAGCCGGTCACCTTCATTGACGACGGCGCCCGCTTTGACATCGACCACGTCCACGGTGCCGTTGGCGGTGGCCCGCACGGGAGTGGCCGGATTGCGCATGACGGTGGCATCGAGCGTGAGGGAATTATCGATATCCCCCGGCATAGCCACCACGGTGGGGATGGTGAAATCCCCCTGGGCCACGAGTTCCGTGGAGGTGCGTTGGTTCGGGAAAAATGCGAACTTGACGAGGGCTGCGGCGATGACGAGGCCGAGCAGGAGCTTGATGACCTGGAAAATGGTGTCAGTTTTCTTCATGGACGGGCACCTTTGCACACGGGAAATAGGATTCGGGAAGCCGGGCGTGGCACCGAACTACTTGGAAGATTACCGTGAAGAGGCCGAAAAATAAATAGGAAAATTCATCACGTTTCTTTTAGTTGGCAACTTACCTTCCGCCAGATACGCAACCGCGCCGCGGGGGCTGAGCCTCCGCGGCGCGGGCGTCGTCGTACCGAAAAATTGTTTTCGGGCCGGGTTACTTCCCGGGTTTAATGAAGGGGAAGGTGATCGTTTCACGGATCCCCAGGCCGGTCATGGCGGTGAGGAGGCGGTCGATGCCCATGCCCATGCCACCGGTGGGCGGGAAGCCCTGTTCCATGGCGGCGAGGAAGTCTTCGTCCAGCTGCATGGCTTCCGGATCGCCGTTGGCGGCTTCGATGGATTGCTGGGTGAGACGTTCGCGCTGGATAACCGGGTCGGCCAGCTCGGAGTAGGCGGTGCCCAGTTCCATGCCCCGCACGTACAGGTCCCACTTTTCGGTCAGGCCCTTCTTGGTGCGGTGCGGGCGGGTGAGCGGGGAGGTGTCCTCGGGGAAGTCGTACACGAAGGTGGGTGCGTAGAGCTGGTCCCCGCACAGTTCTTCGAAGAGTTCTTCCACGATTTTGCCGTTCACCCAGAAGGGCGCGATCGCGATATCGCGGGCTTCCGCGAGGGCTTCGAGGCGTTCGCGCGGGGTATCCACGGTGATTTCTTCACCCACGGCCGCGGAAACCGATTCGTACAAATCAAGTTTCTGCCATTCGCCGCCCAGATCATATTCGGTGCCGTCATTCAGGGTGACGGTGGTGGTGCCCAGGGTATCCAGGCAGGCCCGCTGGACGAGGTCCCGGGTAAGTTCGGCCATCGTATCGTAGGTGGCGTAGGCCTGGTAGGCCTCCAGGGCAGTGAATTCCGGGGAGTGGGTGGAATCGGCGCCTTCGTTGCGGAAGTTCCGCCCGATTTCGAAGACGCGATCCACGCCGCCCACCACCGCGCGCTTGAGGTAGAGCTCGGTGGCAATGCGCAGGTAGAGGTCCTCATCGTAGGCATTAATATGCGTTTGGAAGGGCCGGGCCGCGGCGCCGCCGTGGATGGGCTGGAGGATCGGGGTTTCGATTTCCACGTAGCTGCGGCGGTCAAAATTGGCGCGCAGCGATTTCATGACCCCGGCGCGCAGCCGCACCATATCACGGGCGGCCGGGCGGGTGATGAGGTCGAGGTGGCGCATCCGCACCCGCGATTCTTCGTTGAGGGCAACGTCTTCGCCGGCTTCGTTCTGGTAAATCTTCGGCAGCGGGCGCAGGGCCTTGGAGGCCATCTGCCATTCGTGGGCGAAAACGGAAAGTTCGCCGCGCTTGGAGGCCCCCACGTGCCCGGACACGAAAATGAAATCGCCCAGGTCAACATCCTGTTTGTAGGCGGCCAGGCGTTCTTCGCCCACGTGCGCGAGGGAGAGAATCACCTGGAGGCGGTTGCCGCGCCCGTCTTGGAGGGTGGCGAAAGCAATTTTGCCGCCGGTACGGGAAAGCATGACACGCCCGGCGATGCCCACCGAGGTCTCGGTTAGTTCTTCACCAGCTTCGATATCACTGTATTGTTCCCGGATCTCCGGGATGGTGGCGGTGATAGGAAGTTCGGCCGGGTAGGCTTCGGTTCCTTCCGCGAGCAGGCGGGCGCGCTTGTCCAGCCGGATACGCATCTGTTCCGGGGTTTCACTATCAAGAAATTCACTCACATGGTCATGGTAGACGACGCCGCGCCGCCCGGTCACGTGACGCGGCCCGTATCACCCGATAGACAGGCGGAATATCAGGATAATTCCCGGTTGCTGCCAGGGCTTCCACCGCGGCGATATCGTCCGGGGTGCTAGCGCTTGCGGCGGGTGCGTCTTCATTTTTTTCGGCGACGACGCCGCTAGCTGGCGGGTCAATAAGTTCGATACCGGCATCGGCCATGGCGAGTGCTTGTTCTTGGAGTCCGCGGGCGTAGGTGCTGTCCAGGCCGGCGGCGGCGAGCATGCGCTGGACCTGGCCGGCGAGGAGTGCGGTGTGCCGGGAGGCGTGGGTGAGGGCGGCAGCGTAGAGTCCGCGGTTTTCTTCGGCGAGGACGGAGGGTTCTCCCCCGAGTTCGCTCACGAGGGCCATGCCGATGGGGAGGAGCGGCGCGGAGCTGGTGACTGCCCAGGTGGCGCCGATGAGTTGGCGCATATCGAGGGAGGTCCCGGTGAAGGTGAGGGCCGGGTGGAGGGCGAGGGTGAGTGCACCGGCGGCGGCCGCATCCCGGAGTACGCCCGTGCCAAAGCGCGCGCTGGTATGGATGACGAGCTGGCCGGGGCGCCACCATCCCTGCCCGGCGGCGTGTTCCACGACGCCGGGCAGGGCGGCGTCGGGCAAAGCGAGGAGGATGAGGTCTGCGCGGGCGAGGAGGTCTTTGGTTTCGCGCGCGGGTACTCCGGGGAGGAGTGCGTCGAGGCGTTCGCGGCTGGCGCTGCTGCGGGCCACCGCACCGATGATGGTGTGGCCGGCGGCCCGCAGGGCTGCGCCGAGGACGCTTCCGACTTTTCCGGCCGAGATGATCCCTATGGTCATCCGGCCCGGTGTCACTTGCGGCCCCGCAACCGATCGTCGATGGCGGAGAGCGCGGCGGTGATGGCCGGCGCGGGGACTCCGAGGCGGGCGGCTTCTTCGAGGACCGCGGTGCCCAGGGAGTGGATTTCGGTGCGGTTGCCGTCACGCAGGTCGCGGGAGAGCGAGGAGTGTGCATCGGGCGCGAGGCGGCGCAGCCACGCGTGGATTTCCGCGGGGCGGGTGGGAACTTTCTCCATGGTGGCGATGCGGGCCAGTTCGGTGCACATCGCGTCGGTGAGTTCCGGGGCGCGTTCCATGGCGCGGCCGATGGGTAGCCCGGTGGCGCCGGTCAGCAGGGCCATGGCGCATTGGTTGCGGAGTTTGCGCCACAGTACCTGGTTTTCGGTGCCGCGGAAGAACACGTCAATTCCACCGTTGAGGAGTACGCGCGCGATTTCGCCGTCCATGGCGGTATCGGGCATTTCCACTTTGAGGAATTGGGAGGTGTGTTCGATAACTCCGGGCGCGGTGCGTTCGCTGATGGTGTAGACGGAGCCGGACCAGGATTCCCCTTCGGTGAGGGTGTGGATGGCACGAGCATGATCGAAGCCGTTGAAGAGCGCCCCCACTTCTTTGGGGCGGGCCGAGCGAATCGACTTTTCGATGCTGGGGAGGGTGTATGCCTTGGTGCACAGGAGGATTTCACTGCCGCGGGCCGGGCTGGTTATTGCCGGCACCTGCGCGGTGAAATTACCGAACCGCTTGGATTTAATGATAATTCCGTTGCGGTTAATAACATCTGCGGTGCGCTCAGTAGCAACAACCGCGACTTTTTGACCGTTGTGCGCGAGAACTCCCGCGATGAGCCCACCAATACCACCCGGGCCGTAGATATTAAGCATGGGAATAATCCTAGATGTAGAAAAATGTAAAAGTGCGGCTACGCGACGTGTTTCACTCTTGTATCGGGCCGAAATCACTTTCAGGAACCTGGCTGCGGCCCGACCCGGGACTATTGTCATTCCCTTGGGGGTACGACGGCGCCGTAGGCGCGCCCGGCTGAGTGGGTGCCGCTGGCTGCGCGGAGGGCCGCACGGCTGATGGCGCGGTGGGCCCGGTCGGAGGTAATTCGGGGTGCCAGCCGCGTGGGCCGTTCCCGCGTTCGCAGACGGTGGCGGTGAGGACACGGCTGGCGGTAGCAGCATCCATGTGTTTGGCGTGGGCATCTACCGAAAGCCCCACGGTTGCCCAGCGCAGGGTGCCGAGCTGGAAGCGGCGCTCAAGCGGGCCCTGGCTGATAATGGCGGATTGATAGTGTTCGCGCAGCAAAATTGTTACTTTGCGGTACCAGAACCAGCCGTGCCGCATAATAATGACATCCTCCCCCACGAAAATACCCGAGCGTTTCCACCCGATGGGATCCAACCAGCGTGAGGAGCGCGGGTTGGGAATGAATCCGGGGAGGGCACTGTCATCAAGAAGATAGCTGCGTAGCTGGACCAGGCTGGGCACCCCGGTGTGAGGTGGGCGCGCCAAAGCATCGGCAGTTCCAGCAGCATCGGCGCCACTAGCGGCAGCGGTAGTAGCCTCGGATGCGGCATCGGCCTCGGGAAGCACGTCAGCGTCGGCGTCTTTCGCGAAGCCGAGTTCACGCGCAACGGCGAGGACATCCTCGACCGTTCCTACCGGGACCAGGGCATCATTCGCGGTCTTGGCTGCTTCCATCGCTTCGGAAATCGAGCCGGAAATAACGCAGCTTTCTACTTTCCACCATCCGGGCCACAAATTCGGTTTTTTGAAGGCCAGCGCGTGGACGCGATAGGAAGGTAACCCGAGGGTGCGCCGGGATAGGAGCCCTTCTTGTTTTTCCACGCCTTCGGCCGTGGGTGAGATGCGGGCTCCCCAATTGGCTTGCAGGGAGCTCACGGGCTGCCATATCAGCGCGATGATGAGGAAGAGGAGGGCGAAGGAGCCGCCTTCATCGGTAAGCAGATAGGTGGTGACCGATCCGGCCACCGTGATAATAGCGAGGAAGATTCGCGGGGACAGCACGAGGGAGGCGAGGAACCGCCGCGCGGACATAGCATACAGGTGCGGGCGCACTTCCGGAGCGCTCACCGTGGCAAGATCGGGAACTTCCGAGCTATCCCCGCTGCGCATTTTATCCGCGAGCGAGAGCACGAGGGGCCGCAGTTTTTCAGCGTGGGGCAGCGCCAACCACCCTATCTCTACTTTTTCTCCACCGGAGGTAATAGTGAGGCTGGCTTGGCGCACCAACCGCGCGAGGAGTTTTTGGGTGACATCCACGCTTTGGATACGATCCCAGCGCACGTGGCGGTGCTGTTTGAACAGCACACCGCTGCGCATATGCACCCCGGACGCATCGAACATCCAGGCCATATGCCGCCATTGGATGGCCGCGATGATCCCGGTCACGAGGGTGACTACCACCGCGATACCCACCGCGATCAGCCAGAAGGAACGCAGCAGATAAACAACATCACGCCAGACTATTCCGGGCGAATCGGTATCCTCCAGGCGTTGAATAATAATCCAGCCACCCGCGACCAGCACGAAGAACCACAACGAGAGCAGCGAACTCCACGGCGTCCATTTCGAGACCGGCTGCCAGGTGCCCGAGATCGCGGTGCTACTCACTCCGGGCGCAATCGGTAACGCGCCCGGAGCTGCGGGCAGCGCACTTCCCGCTTCCTGGGATATTTCGGTGCCCGCCATTTAGACCCCTTCCATTTCGGCTACGCCGAGGTGAAGGAGACGTTCGCGCACCTCATCCGCTTCCGCGGTAGGCAGGCCGGTGATGACCGCATCCGTTTCCATGGAGGCGGTGTGGAGGGTGACTTTCGCGAGCCCGAAGCGGCGCAGCAGCGGCCCGGATTGCACATCCACCGTTTGGATACGCCCGTAGGGCACCACGTCAATGCGGCGGAACATAATCCCGCGGCACAGGCGCAGCGCAATATCATCCATGGCGTAACCGAGGTGATTCACCTGCCGGGACACGATGCGCAGGTGAATGAGGAAACCGAGGATGGGCAGCCCCAGCAGGGGCGCATAATAAGCGAGCGGTTCGGGGCGCGCAATAAATCCGGCCACCGCGAGCGCGATGAGGAGCACGAGCCAGAAGCACGCGGCGATAATCCACCGCACCGTGAAGAGTTTGCGCGACACCGCGCGGTAGTTCCGCCCAGGATCAAGAGGGGTAGTCACCATGGCTTAACGCTACCAAAGGGCTACGACATAAAAATTGGCCCGGAAAAACACCCGCGCTTGCCGCGGCGCAATGAATCCGACGCCCCGCTACCGCCGCTCAATACGGCACCAGGTATCCACGATCCACCCGACCACCGCGAGCACCAGCGCCGCGGCGGTGAGGATCCCCCAGGCCCGCGCACTCGCCCGGGTAAAGGAGGTGGAGCCCAGCGCACTCATGATCGCGAGCACTCCCCCGGCACCGGCCAGGAGTGCGCCGCTGCGCAGCCCCGCTGCCGCGCCTGCTGCCACCCGCAGCGCGGCCAGCCGCGAAAGGGATTCAGCACGCCCACGGCGTAGGCGCCGCACCCGCCAGCCGTACCAGAGCAGCACCGCGGCGATGAGGAGTAGTGGCAGCCCGGCGAAGGCGGGCACCGCGACCGGTTGCGCGGCGAGGAGGCGCCGCAGCGCTTCACCCGCTAAGGCACCGGCCGCGCCCCACCCCAGGAAGGCTCGTAGATTACGCACAGCGGCCGCCCGTATCGGGGCCGACGCCGCCGCCGGCACCCGCGTGCTCGCTTAGCCGGGCGCGTTCCAGTTTTGCGGTGGCATCCGGATCGATTTCTTGCCAGGGTTCCATCACGAATGCACGGCTATGGGCACGCGGGTGGGGCAAGGTGAGAAACGGGTTGGTGCTGCGCACTCCTTCCACCCATTCGATATCGAGGTCGAGGGTGCGGGCCCCCCAGTGGATGCGGCGCTGGCGCCCGGCCCTCGCCTCAATAGCGCGGAGGGCGGCCAGCACCTCAAGGGGAGCCAGCTCGGTGGTCAGGCGCAGTACCGCGTTGAGGTAATCGGGTTGCGGCTCCTGCCCGGGGGCAAGCACGGGCGCGGTGCTATGAAATGAGGAGACCGCGTCAATATGAACGGGGAGCGCGGCAATCTGGGTGAGGGCAGCACGCAATGTTTCTTCGCGTTCCCCCAGATTCGCGCCCATCCCGATCACCATCTCCCGCATGGTTCCCCCGCGCGCAATAGCTGCCAGGCGCCGCACGGTCACCCGAGCGTCCGCGAAGCGGCCCGGCACGGGGGCTTCGGGTTTGTGCACGGTAACTTCCACCGCCAGGGCCCCGCGCGCGAGGACCCGGCTGGCTACCCGCTCCCCCAGTGTTTCAAGCAAGCTCACGGGAGCACTTTCCCCGACCGTGCGGGCGTCCTCTGCCAGATCCGCGTAGGAGATGGTGGCCGCGAGGTCATCTGCGTGGCCTGCCGCGCTGGTGTCCACGAGGGCTGCGATGTCGAAAATAAAAGGGTGATCGGCTTCGCGTTCTTCCGCGTAGACGCCGTGCCGGGCGGATACTTCCACGCCGGTGATGCTCACGGTATCCAGGCAGCATCCGAGCATGGCGAGGGCATCGTGAATACGCGGGGGTAGTCCCATCATGACCGCGCGGCCTCCACAGCTCCCGCGTTTTCGGGGCGGGCCACTCCGGGTTGGGAGGTGGATACCAGTCCGCATTCGCGCAGTTTCGCCACGGTATCCACCGCGATCCGCGATGATGCGACGTCGTGGACCCGCACCGCCCACACGCCTTTTTCGGCGAAATAGGTGCTCAGTGCCGCGGTGGCGCCGTCTCGCCCGCTGGCAGGTAGGCCTTCCGGGGTTACTTCGGCGAGGAAGCGTTTGCGGGAAACTCCGATGAGGACCGGCATGCCGGCCCACAGGAATTCGTCAATATGGGCCGCCAAGCGCCAATCGTCGTCGCCCATTTTTGCGAAGCCGAAGCCCGGGTCGATGATGATCCGGGTGGGGGCAATTCCGGCGGCAACGGCGCCCGCCACGCGCTCAAGGACTTCCGTGCTGACTTCGCGGCCGATAGCGCGATAGCCGGCCAGGGAATTCATGGTTTGTGCGTCGCCGCGCCCGTGCTGGAGCACATAGTAGGCCCCGGATTCGGCCACGGTTTCCCACATGGAGCTGTCTGCGCGCCCGCCGGTCACGTCGTTGATAATGCGGGCGCCGGCCGCGCAGGCTCGCGCCGCGGTTTCGGCGTGGTAGGTATCGACCGAGATGGGGATATGCGCGGCTAGTTCGCGTACCACCGGCCCGATGCGCTCCCATTCTTCCGCGGGGCTGAGGAGGGTGGCTCCCGGGCGGGTGGATTCCCCGCCGATGTCGATGATATCTGCCCCGGCGGCGATGAGTTCATGGCCGTGGGCGATGGCGGTATCGACCGTGGCCCAGCGTCCGCCGTCGGAAAAAGAATCGGGGGTGACGTTGAGGATTCCCATGACGCGGGTGCGGGGTCCCCCCAGGAGTTCCGGATCGCGCAGCGGCGCGGGCGCCGGGGTATTCGCGGCCGTGTATGTGTTTGCGGTTGCTTCCGGTTGTGGTGTTGGCATTTTAGGCTCCCCGTTCGATGAGACTCATGGCTTCGGCGCGGGTGCTCGGTTTGCGTAGCATGCCGCGCACCGCCGAGGTGACGGTACGCGAACCGGAATTGCGCACCCCGCGCATGGTCATGCACATATGTTCGGCTTCCACCACTACGAGCACTCCGGCCGCGCCCAAACGGTCACGCAGCGCATTGGCAATCTGGGTGGTCAGGCGCTCTTGCACCTGGGGGCGGCGCGCGTAGCCTTCCACCAGTCGGGCCAGTTTGGATAGGCCGGTGACTTTCCCTTCCGCCCCGGGAATATAGACGATATGGGCCGCCCCGAAGAAGGGCAGCAGGTGGTGTTCGCACATGGAATAGAAGGTGATATCCCGTACCACCACCATTTCGTGGAAGTCCTCCGCGAATTGGGCGTCGAGCACCGCGTCGGGATCCTTGCCCACCCCGGAAAAAATTTCGGCGCAGGCGCGGGCTACCCGCGCGGGGGTATCCACCAGGCCGGGGCGGTCCGGGTCCTCACCGATAGCGCTGAGGAGTTCCCGCACGGCCCGCTCCACCCGCGCGGTATCGACCTGCTGCGCGGTATCGACCTGCCGCGCGCCGCGGCGCTGCGTGTCCACACCCTGGCAATCCACCTGGCCGCTTCCCGCTGATTCCACTGCGCTCATGCATCCGTCCTTTCCCCGCTCACGCCCCGTATTTTTCGCGCTCATAACCACGAAAGTTTAGGCATCCTCATTTTCCGCGCCGTGCCGGCCGCGCGGGCCGAGCGGCCCGGTGGCAGCATCGGGGAGTTCCGGGGCGGCAAGGCGCGAATCCGCTGCCGCTTCCGCCTCGGTTTTCCCTTCCGGGAGCGGGATGGGCGGGCGCTGCGAGACCGGGCGATCCGGGGCGGAAAGCCACACTTCCCGCTCCGGGGCTTTGACAACATCCTTGAAAATCTCCGCGAGTTCGTTTTCCAGCACGGTTTCCTTATCTAGGAGCACCGCGGCCAGGTGGTCGAGGATATCCCGGTTTTCGGTGATGATCGTCCACGCTTCGGTGAGAGCCTGGTCGAGGAGGGCCCGCACATTTTCATCCACGGTGGCAGCCAGAGAATCCGAGGTGCGCGAAGCCGCCCCGAAGCTCGCTTCTTCCTGGGCCGTGGGAGCCACCCGCACCGCCCCCACCGCGGTGGTCATCCCGTATTCGGTCACGATCTTGCGCGCGGTTTCGGTGGCTTTCTGGATGTCATTGGAGGCGCCGGTGGAGGGATCCCGGAAAATAATTTCTTCCGCGGCGCGCCCGCCCAGCGCGTAGGTGAGCTGGTCGAGGAGCTGGTTGCGGGTAACCGAATAGCGATCCTCGGTGGGCATAACCATCGTGTAACCCAGGGCCCGCCCGCGCGGCAAAATGGTCACCTTGGTGACCGGGTCGGTATAGCGCAGCGCCGCGGCCGCGAGCGCGTGCCCGCCCTCGTGATAGGCCGTCATGCGCCGATCCTCCGGGCTCATCACCCGGCTGGAGCGCTGCGGGCCAGCCATCACGCGATCCGAGGCTTCATCCACATCCGCATTGGTGATGACGTGGGCGTGGCGGCGCGCCGCCAAGAGCGCGGCTTCGTTGAGGATATTGGCCAGATCCGCGCCCGTGAAACCGGGGGTGCGCTTGGCGACCCCGGCCAGGTCTACGTCGTCCGCGAGCGGCTTACCGCGCGCGTGCACCCGCAAAATTGCTTCGCGCCCGCGAATATCGGGGGCATCTACCGCGACCTGCCGGTCGAAACGCCCGGGGCGCAGCAGCGCCGGGTCCAGCACGTCCGGGCGGTTGGTGGCGGCAATAAGAACCACCGCTTCGTCAGTGGAGAAGCCGTCCATTTCCACGAGGAGCTGGTTGAGGGTTTGTTCCTGTTCGCCGTGGCTGAGGGCGCCGCTGCTGCGCCCGCGGCCCACCGCGTCAATTTCGTCCACAAAAATAATGGCCGGGGCTTTTTTCTTCGCAGTTTTGAACAGCTCGCGCACGCGCGAAGCACCCATGCCTACGTAGAGTTCCACGAATTCCGAGGCGGCGATGGAGAAGAAGGGCACTTGTGCTTCCCCGGCGATGGCCTTGGCCAGCAGGGTTTTACCCGTTCCGGGCGGGCCGTAGAGGAGCACCCCGCGCGGGATGCGGGCCCCGAGGGCCTGGTAGCGGTCCGGGTTCTTGAGGAAGTCCACCACTTCCTTCACTTCTTCCACGGCTTCATCTTCCCCGGCCACGTCGGAGAAGCGCACTTCGGAGACTTCCCCGTCCGCATTGGCATCTTTCGCCCCGAAGCCGCGCCCCATCTGGCTGCGCATGAACCAGATGAACACCGCGAAGATGAGGATCATGGGCAGGAAGGTAAAGAGCATGGACACAAACACGTTCTGGGAGGGAACGATTGAGTTATGCCCGCGCTCCGGATTGGCCCGTTCCACCAGGGAGGTGATGTGCTGGCCCTGCGGGTCAGCGTATTGGAAGGTGACTTTCTTCCCGGCGTCGTGCTTATCGCCGTCACCATCCATGGTTTGCGTTGGCTCGGTCAGCCACAGGCGTACCCGGTTGGTGCCGTCTGTGATCTGCACGCGCTGTACGGTGGTGCCTTCCAACAGCGCGATACCTTCCGAGGTGGAGATATTGGACCACTGCATGGCCATGAATTGGTTGGTCCCGATAAAAGCAAGAAGCGCCGCGATGACGATGCCGGAGATAACGCGCCAGCGCCGCCGGCTGGTGCGTTCTTCTTCGCTGAGCTTGTGGCCGGAGCCGGAGCCGCGGGATTTCTTGTTCTTCCCGGCGCCACCTTCCGTACCGGTATCACTGCCCGAGTTGTCCGGCTGGGGCGGGTGGGCCCGGCGTGCCCGGCGCTTGCGCTCATACGCGCTGGGTTCGGCGCGATTCGCTTCGCTACCGCGAGCGTCACTACCGCGTGCCTCACCGCCGCGAGCGTCACTTCCGCCCGGCGCGGTGCCGCCCGGTTCCGTACCGCGAGGTTCTTGCTGTTCGTCCACTTATCCTCCGTAAACGTGCGGGGCCAGGGTGCCCACAAAAGGCAGATGCCGGAATTGTTCGGCATAGTCGAGTCCGTACCCCACCACGAACTCATCGGGAATATCAAAGCCTAGATAGTCAACCTGAACGTCAACTTTAGCCGCCTCGGGTTTTCGCAGAATAGCCGCGATCCGCACCGATTGCGCCCCGCGATCCAGCAGATTCTTCTTCAGCCACGCGAGGGTAAGGCCGGAATCGATAATATCTTCCACGATGAGGACGTGCCGGCCGGTCACATCAGCATCCAGGTCTTTCAAAATCCGCACCACGCCGGAGGATTTGGTACCCATCCCGTAGGAGGAGACCGCCATCCAATCCATATTCAGCGGAGAGTGGATTTTCCGCACCAGATCCGCCATGACCATGACGGCGCCCTTGAGCACGCCCACCACGAGCAGATCACCATCGTAATCGGCGTCAATCTGGCGCGCCATGTCCTCAAGCTTCGCTTGGATTTCCTCATTTGTGACGAGGATTTTTTCCAATTTATCACCCATATCGGTGTGGTCCATCACCATCTCCTTGAGCAGTTCCGCTGTGCATCTAAGCCTAACGCGCGAAGACGACAATATTATCGCGCCGAAGCGCTCGCGCCCCGGGCAGGTCGCAGTGGCGCACGCCGCCCGGCCCGGTCACCAGCGCGTCGAGGGCCTCGATATGCCCCGCGTTCACCTCCCCGCCACGCGCTCCGGCGCGCAGGGCAAGGGCACGCAGAATCCGGGTGCGTACGGCCGTGGGAAGTTCGCGCAGTGGCGCAATAGGTACGACGACGCCGCCAGCTGGCTCCCCCGCCTCTTTCACCACACCGTGTTCTTCCCAGGTGGCTAGCTCCCGGGCCGCCCAACTATCGAGCGCTTCGTTATCGCGGCGCAGCAGGTAGGCGGTGCGTGCCAGGGCTTCCACCGTGCCCGGCCCGAGCGCCTCTTTTAGGGCCGGCAGGGCGCGTGAGCGCAGCGCGGCGCGGGTGAGCGGGCCACCGCCCGCCGCCCGCCACGGGCCATCGGGCTCATTGGAAGGGTCCTCCACCCAGGCAATGCCCTCCTCTTGCAGCGCGGCGCGAAGCGCCGCGCGCCGCAGCCCCAGCAGCGGGCGTAACGCAGTGATCTCCGGGTGGCCTGGCAGCGGACCCGCTTCCGGCATACCCGCCAGGGAACGCGCTCCCGAACCCCGGCCCAGGCCCAGAAGCACGGTTTCGGCCTGGTCGTCCGCGGTGTGGCCCAGCAGCACCGGGCCGCAACTAGCTCCAAGCTCGCCTGCCCCGCCCGGCGCCTCACTTGCCGCGCCAGCCGCGCCACCCACGCCCGCCATCTCGCCAGCGCCAGCCGCCTCGGCCAATGCCGCGTACCGGGCCGCCCGCGCCTGCCCTTCCGGGCTCGATCCATCGCCAAGGTCCACACTGACCGTTGCGGCGTCGTCGTACCCCCACGAACGTAAGCGGCTCGCAACCTGCGCGGCTTCGCGCCCCGCCTCCGGGCGAATCCCGTGATTGACGGTGACCGCGCGCAGCAGGTAGCCGTCCCGGCGCGCCACGAAGAGCGCGATGCGGGCCAGCGCGAGGGAATCAGAACCGCCGGATACCGCCACCGTCAGGCGGGTCCCCGGCCCGTAACCGCAGCTCTTCAGCAGTGCGCGCAGGCGGCGCCGGCCGGCCGCGTACGCGGGATGGGGTCCGGCCATTACAGCTCCGCCACCGCGGTGAGGAAAGCATCCTCGGCGGCCCGCACATCCAACAACGAAACGTCGTGGTGGGAATCGGTGAGGATGGAGAAGGTCAGCAGCGCCCCCGAACGCGTGCGCAGCACCCCGCTGAGGGAAACCACATCGGCGAGCGTGCCAGTTTTCCCACGGATCATCCCGGGCGCGGCGCCTTCGGTGAGGCGATCCGCGAGCGTGCCGTTGAGCGCGGCCACCGGCAGCCCCGCGCCCAGCGCCCCCACCGTGCCGTCCGCCAGATTCGCCAGATCCTCCAGGATCGCGAGCTGGAGCACGCAGGTGAGCCGATTCGTTTCGCTCAGCCCGGAATTATCGGAAATCACCACGCCCTCCAGCGGGTAGCCGAGCTCCTCCAGGACCGCGCGCGTGGCCCGCGCCGCCCCCGCAAAATCCGCGCTTTCCCCGCGCTCACGCGCCACCAGGTGCCCGAGGGTTTCGGCCAGGGTGTTATCCGATTCGGTGAGCATGCGGTCCACCAGCTCGCGCACGCTCGCCGAATGCACCGTGGCCAGCGGGTGGGCCGCCGCTTCCTTGGGGGCCTGCCCCGCACGCACCTCCGCCACCTCCACACCGGCCCCGCGCAGCTGTTCGGCCAGGGCATTCCCGGCGTCGAGGGCGGGCGTGGCGCTGTAGTGGTAGCCCACCGCCCCGCCATTCACAGCAATCGGCGTGATGGGTGCCACATAATCGTGATTGACCGGGTCGAGGGTGGGCGCGTATTCCGGCCCCGTGAAAAGAGAGGTATCAACGACGACGCTCACCGGGCCGCCCGGGTGCTCGCGCGCGTAGGTGGCGGCGGCCGCGGCCAATTCCGAGAGATCGCCGCGGGCAATGGTGCCCGGGACCTGGGTGGCGGCGGTATCGGGAGCCAGGAACACATCGCCCCCGCCGATGAGGTGGATGGTGGAGCCGGAAGCGGCCACGCTGGTAGCGAAGCGGCGATCCGGGCCGAGGGTTTCCAGGGCCACCCGGGCGGTCACCAGTTTCATATTGGAGGCCGGCACCCGCGGGACTTTTGCGTCTTTGCTGGCGAGGACCCGCCCGGTGGCAGCCTCGCGAATTTCATAGGATACCTGGCCCGTGGGGACCAGGCGCGCGGCGAATTCCTGGCCGAGGGCGGCCACTTTGGCGGCGCTGGCATCCTCGAGTTCCGCGGGCGCGGGAGCAGCCGGAATGGTCACGGCCGGCACGGGAGTGGGATGCGGATACGGCGCGGCGGCATCGGCCCTAGGTCCCAGGGTGAGCAATCCGGGGGTAAGATCAAAGGCATCAGCGAATGCGTACCCGCCCGCAAGAAGGAGCACCAGGGACAAAGCGATCTGAGCTTTTCCTTTCACGGGCCTATTCTTGCACGGAACGCAGCTCGTATTCTTAGGTGTTCTTATGTGCCAGCCGTCAGCGAGGAGAGCTTCACATGATGGAATTCGATGTCACCATCGAAATCCCCAAGGGAAATCGAAATAAGTACGAAGTAGATCACGAAACCGGGCGGATTCGCCTGGACCGCATGCTTTTCACATCCACCCGGTACCCCGATGATTACGGATTTATTGATGACACCCTCGGTGAGGACGGCGATCCGCTGGACGCCCTGGTGCTGCTTGAAGAGCCCACGTTCCCGGGTTGTGTGATTCGGTGCCGCGCGCTGGGCATGTTCCGCATGCGTGATGAAAAGGGCGGCGACGATAAGGTGCTGTGCGTGCCGGCCTCGGATCAGCGGGCCTCCTGGCGTACCGAAATTGAAGACGTTTCGGAATTCCATCGCCTGGAAATCCAGCACTTCTTCGAGGTCTACAAGGATCTGGAGCCAGGCAAGTCCGTGGAAGGCGCCCACTGGGTGGGCCGCGAAGCCGCGGAAGAGGAAATCCGGGCTTCCTTCCAGCGGGCCATCGACGAAGGCTACTACACCGCGCACGAAGCGCAGCCGCCCAGCCAGCACTAAGCAGCCAGCCGGCCAACAGTAGGCGGGTAGCCGGGCCAATAATCCCAAATAGAAGCGTAAAAAGCGGGAGCTATGCAGATCATGCACAGCTCCCGCTTTTCTTTTATGCTTGTGTGCCGCGCGCCGGCATCAGTACGCTCCGCGACCCTTACCCGCCGCGCGCTAGCCGCACCTAGTCAATAATCCGCACGTAGGTGGGGCTACCCCAAATCGGCCCTTCGCGGGTGCCGCCTTCCGGATTGGTGGCCGCAATATGCATGCCGTTACCCGTGTAGATTCCCACGTGCCCGGGCCACCACAGCAGGTCGCCGGGTTGGGCTTGGGAGGGAGAAATCTCGTAGCCGGCCGAACGCTGCGCCCCGGAGGTACGCGGCAGGGAATAGCCGAAGTGCCCGTATACATAGCGGGTGAAACCGGAGCAATCCCAACCCGAGGGGGTATTGCCACCCCATACATAGGGCACGCCCACGAATTGCCGCGCGAAGCTGACAATCGCCCAGCCATCACCCGAAGGCGCCGGTTCCGGTTCGGGTTCCGGTTCAGGTTCGGGGGCCGGAGCGGGGGCGGGTGCCGGTTCCGGTTCAGGTTCGGGGGCCGGAGCGGGGGCGGGTGCCGGCGCGGGAGCGGGCTGAGCTTCAGCCTGGCGCCGCGCCGCTTCTTCCGCGGCCGCCTGGCGAGCCGCGGCTTCCCGAGCCGCTGCCTCGCGGGCGGCCTGCTCCTGGGCTGCCGCTTCGGCCGCGATGCGCTGGCGTTCGGCTTCGGCCTGGGCACGCGCCGCGGCTTCTTTCTGTTCTTGCTGGGCGCGTTCCAGTGCCGCCGTCGTACCCTTTTGCCGGGCGAGGGTTTCGAAAAGTTGGTCGCGTTGCGCTTCGATGGAGGCCAGTTGGCTATCCAATTGGGAGGCGGCCGAGCTAGCGTCCTTCGCGGCGCCCTCGGCGCGCGCGGCAATCGTGGCCTGCTCATTGGCCTTGCGATCCGCTTCGCCCTGGAGGGTATCGGCGATATCGCGGGCGGCCTGGTAGCGCTGCAGCTTCTGGTCGGTGGCGTGGCCGGCGGTGCGGAAGGCGCGCTGGCGATCATCGGCATCGCGCAGGGATTGCGCCCCGAGCAGCGCGTTCGCGGCGGTGAGCGTGGTGGAAGAATCCCGGTACATCGCCGAGGAAATCGAGCCGAGTTCCCCGCGCGCCGCATCGGCTTCCGCCCGGGCACTATTGGCCACCACCTGGGCATCCATCGCAGTATTGACCGAATCTTCCAGGTTGCGCTGGGCACGCTGGGCTTCGGCCGCCTTAATCACCACATCGGTACGCGCGGCTTCGGCCTGGGAGGCGAGCCCGGCCAGCGAAGCTTCAATCTGCCCGATACTTTGAGCTGTTTGCTTTTCCGCGGCCCGCGAGCGATCAATATCGCGATCAACGTTATCCGCGCGGGCGCCGGGTAGCACTGAGAGAGCGAGGGCGCAGGCGGCCAGCACAGCCGTTAGGCGCCGAGAACGATTCTCCACACGACCTCCAGAGGGCGGGCTTTCCCGCGCCCCGGACGGGTGCGCGCAGACTGAGCCCACAATTCGATATAAACACTAAGAACATACCTCACACCAGTCCAAAACGAAACATCTGCCCCAAAATTTCACAGGTGTAATTCTGTTCTTTTTCGTCACACCGCTTGCCTGCATTTATCAGAAACCACAACCGTCACAGGGTAGGAACCGCAACTACCACCCGTCCGAAACTGCGGTCGCCACGGCTCGCGATGGAAGAACGGCCCGGGCGCCCGCGCGCTTGCGCAGGGTTGCGAGCCCTCGAAGGGCCTCAAGTACGACGGCGCAGCTCCGCCACCGCGCACTCAATCAAGAATGTGATTCACGTCGTGAACTTGACGAACACCACCCCCGCCTGCCTATGCTTGCATCATGTTCGTCATGCGAATGCCCAACTAGCGCACGTTCCGCGGCCCAGCCGCCCTAACGTGCGCTATCAGCCCTGCTGATTTTGGAAAAGAACACCAAGTAGAAAAATAAGCGGGCTGGTCAGAGCGCATTCGCCGCATCGCACAATTCCATTCCTCATATGTCACACCTCTGGTTTATCCAGAATGGATATTGCTGCGCCTGAGAAAAAGAATATTTTCCTAGGTTTATGCCGGGGCGTTATCTGCCGCCCGCTCCCCATCACATTTTTGAAGGAGAGCACCATGTCAGAAAATCAGAATTCCCAGCACACCGCAGCTACCCCGGAGGCTTTGCACTTCGACACTCTTCAGGTGCACGCCGGCCAGGTCCTCGATTCCGATCACGGCGCCCGGGCGCTGCCGATTTTCCAGACCACGTCCTATGTATTCAAAGATAATGAGCAGGCGCGCGGGCGTTTCGCGCTCACCGATCCGGGCATGATTTACACTCGCATCACCAACCCCACCCAGGGCGCTGTCGAAGAACGTATTTCCGCGCTGTACGGCGGCACGGGTGGGCTGCTCCTCGCTTCCGGTTCGGCTGCTATTTTCTACGCGGTCACGAATGTGGCGCAGGCCGGGGATAATATTGTGTCCTCCGATTCGCTCTACGGCGGGACCTACAACCAGTTCAAGCACGTGCTCAAGAACTTCGGTATCGAGGCTCGTTTCGTGGAGAATCCTGCGGATCCGGCCAATTGGGAAGCCCTCATTGATGAGAACACCAAGGCTCTCTACGGGGAAACGATCCCGAACCCGAAGCAGGATATTCTCGATATTGAGGCGCTGGCCAAGCTCGCCCATTCCCACGATATTCCGCTCATTGTGGATAATACGATCGGGACTCCGGCCAATGTGAATCCCTTTGATTTCGGGGCGGACGTGGTGGTGGATTCGGCCACCAAGTTCCTGGGCGGGCACGGCACTTCGATTGCCGGTTCCGTGGTGGAACGCGCGGGCTTCAACTGGAAGAACGGCAAGTTCCCCGGTTTCCACGAGGTGGATGAGTCCTACCACGGTATCGTCTGGGGTGATCTTCCCGGAGCTCCTTTCACAACCCGGATCCGCGCCACCTTGCTGCGTGATACCGGCGCCGCGATTTCTCCCTTCAACGCCTTCCTGATCGGGCTGGGCCTGGAGACCCTTTCCCTGCGCATCGACCGCCATCTTTCCAATACCCGCGCGGTGGCGGAATTCCTGGCCGAACACCCCGGGATTGACTCGGTGAACTGGGCTGGCCTGCCGGATAATCCGTATCATGAGCTGGCCGCCAAGTATGCCCCGAAGGGCCCCGGTTCGGTCTTCACGGTGGAAGTTGCGGGCGGATTTGAGAAGGCCGCGGCTTTCGTGGAGTCCCTCCATCTCTTCTCCAATCTCGCGAATATTGGGGATGCGAAGTCGCTGGTGGTGCACCCGGCTTCGACCACGCATTCGCAGCTGACCGAGGAAGAGCTGGCGGCCAATGGCATTAGCCCGGCCACCGTGCGCCTGTCCATCGGCATCGAAGATCCGCGCGATCTTATTGCCGATATTCGCCAGGGCCTCGAGTCCATCGCCTAGAGCCAGAAGATCAAGGATTATCATGACGCCCAGCCCCCAGTTCCTCGTGGGACACGCTCCCCTAGACCCGGTCACCGATGCCGAACCTATCGGTGATTTCGATACCGGCTACACCCCCGCACCCCGCCTGACCGAGCGCCCTACCGGCGCCTGGCTGGAAGGGGACGATCCGGGTGAGCGCCGCTTCGCGGATCTTGGCCCCCTGGAACTGGAGCTGGGCGGCCGCCTGCCGCAGGTTCGGCTCGCCTACGAAACGTGGGGGCAGCTCAACGCGGACCGCTCCAATGCGGTGCTGCTGTGCCACGCGCTCACCGGGGATTCCCATGCCGCGGCACGCGATGGGCAGAGCGGCTGGTGGAAGGATATTGTGGGCCCGGGTCTGGCCATTGATACCGACCGGTATTACGTGGTGTGCCCGAATGTGTTGGGTGGTTGTCAGGGAACTACCGGCCCGGCTTCCCCGGCTCCCGATGGCCAGCCCTGGGGCCCGCGCTTCCCGGAAATTACCATGCGGGATATGGCTGCCGCGGAGGCCCGGCTCGCCGATCTGCTCGGGGTGGAGCGCTGGGCCCTGGTGGCAGGTGCCTCCTTCGGCGGCTGCCGCACCATGGAATGGGCGGCTTCTTTCCCGGAGCGGGTGGGTGCTTTTGCGGTGCTCGTGGCGGGCCCGGCAAGCACCGCGGAACATATTGCTTATGCCCATCTGCAAAATCTGGCGATTCGCCTGGATCCGCGCTGGCGCGGCGGGCATTATTACGATGCCGAACCCGATGAGAGCGGGGTGAGCGGCCCGGATGCCGGGCTCGGCCTCGCCCGTGAAATAGCGCATTTAACTTATCGCTGCGCCCCGGAGCTGGCGGCGCGTTTCGGGCGCACCCCGCAGGAGGGCGAAGATCCGCTGCGCGGGGGCCGTTACGCGGTGCAATCTTATTTGGATTATCACGGCGCAAAATTAGTGGCGCGTTTTGACGCGAATTCCTACCTGACAATCAGCCAGGCATTTATTACTCACGATATTGGGCGCGGGCGAGGCGGCACCGCGCAGGTGGTAGCGGGGCTGAAGCAGCCGGCGCTCGTCGTCGCCGTTGATTCTGATCGGCTTTTTTATCCGCAGCATATGGCGGACTTGGCCGCGGCTTTGTCCGGGGCGCGCCCGCTCCAGACCGTGCATTCCGCGCACGGTCACGATGGTTTCCTTATCGAAAATAATGAGGTTTCTGCGATTATTGCGGATTTCCTCGCCGAGGTGGCGCCGGTGGAAATCGCGCCGGTTGCAACCGCCCGGGAGGGCGCTACCCTTTAGCCACCGCGCCGCCCGCTTCTCGGCCCGTTACTCGCCGAATTGCGACCAGTCTTCGCCGAGCACGGTGCCGCGTGCGTCGATCATCACGTGCCCGGCTTTACCGCCGGCGTGCAACCATCCGGTGTAGATGAGGTCCTCGGGCGCGGGGCAGGTGCCTTCGCATTCGGGCAGTTCGGCGGCCGCGGCTTTCACTCGCACGAATACTTCCGCGCTTTCCAGCTGCTCGGCGGTCAATCCGATCTGAGCGGCGCGTTCGCGCACGAGGGTGGTGGCGCGGGTGAAGAGCGCGGCGTCGAGCTGGGTGTAGTCGAAGGTGGGGACGCGCTCGAAACGGAAGGGCCGCGAGGCCGCGAAGCCGTAGGGCGTGGTATCGCGCGGAAGCGCCCAGGAGTAGGTGACCGCGGCGTTATTGTGTTCGCCCACGGGAACGTCAATTTCGAGGCGGCGTTCGCGCACGAGGGCCCGGAACGCTTGCGTGGTCCCGGCTTCTTTTTCAATATCGACGACGGCGACACTCAGGTCTTCAGCCCCGCCCGTGAAATAGGAGCGCAGTGGGCCGCCGCCCCAGTCTTTGATTTGGGTGGTGACGATGCGGATGGCTTGGGGTGGGTTGAGGAGGGTGGGCAGGAGGGTGCCGCCCAGAAATAATGCGATGCCCGTGAGCGTGGCGGTGAGGGGGCGGAGTGGGTGGTCGTGCGCGGCAGCGGTGTGGAGATAGCGGTAGCGCAAATAAATAATGCCGCCCAGCACGGTGAGTGCGCCGATCACGATGAGGCTGATGTAGAGGGTGCCGTGCCAGTCGTTCATCCAGAGCAGGGGGAGGGCGCCGAGGATAAGTCCGAAACCGAGCGCGGGTAGCAGCCGGGTGGCTGTTTCCCAAAAGCCGGGTTGGCGTTGGGTTGTGGGCACGGGCCGCTCCTCCCTATGTGATGGGCTATTATGGGGATTCTACCGAACTCCCCATCCAAAATAACCGATAATTTTATATAACGAAAACCCAAATTGAGAATCTATTTCGCTATTTGCATATTGGGACAGATTTCCCTTGAAGCCCATCTGCCCGTAGAATCCTAAATGGGGAAAGATTCCAGCTCTCCCCACCGCGCAACGGAGCGCACGCTACCCAACCGGGCAAACTCGCTTCATTGGGTGGTAACAACCGAGACGGAGGTTCCATCATGAAACGGGAAACAACAACCCCCAACCGCTCATGAAGCCCCTCGAATCTCGGAGATCCTTCTCGGCCCTGTTCATTGCGGGCTTCTTGAGCGTCATCGCGGTTTTTTCACTGGCTTCCATAGGTGTTGAGCTCCCGTACCGGAACAAGGTTGTGCAGAAGAGTGGACTTTTATACACCGAAGATAAGTCACAAGCGTCTCTCGCCTATCGGCCTGATCATGCGTTCATCGATTCTCACCTTCTGAGCGTCCTCTACGTGGAACCCTTAGGGCCAGAGATTCCACCACCCTTGGGGCTTGATACCTGGCCCGCAGCGGGGAACACGGCAGTTAATCGTTCTGCTCTCCCCTACCGCGATCTTATTGAGAGCCAATTCGGCCCCATAACAGCAATCATTGACGACTCTGCAACCCTTGAGGGCGAACTACTGGTTATCAGTCGCCCCGCAAACACCGATGCTTTGCCCGAGCTTGCCCGGGCAGGATCTCAAGCATCACTCTCCTTGGGATTCACCACAGATCCAAACAATACGCCCGGTTTCCGTTTCAGCATTGTGATGTACGAGGACTGGGCCAAAAACCTTCTCCCGCTCGCGCTAATTGTTATCGTCCTACCCACTTTCCTCTACGTCTTGGCATGCCGTAAGAATTTTCAGAGCAGCATTGCGCAGGAGCAATTCATTCTTCAATGCGTGGGGGCGCGGCGCAGTCACCTCATTCGGCACGCCAGTACCCGAGTCATTCCGCCAGTATTACTCGGTGGACTAGCGGGCAGCGCCGCGGTCACCATTCTCATGAGCGGTGTTATTCGCCTGCCTTTCACCGGATTCCACTTCCACCCACAGGCATTTCTCCCCCAGCTAGGCTGGATCATCCTCGCCTTGCTAGTCACACTCGCTGCGCTCGCGCTGTTTTTCGCCTGGCCCCGCCTCACACTTTCGATGCGCCCAGCTCGGCAAAAAAGGAAGCATCCTCGGCTTGGCCTAGCTCTCTTCACTATCGGGATTCTCTTGGCAGCAGGATTCCAATGGTATCTCTGGTGGATTCCCTTGGAAATCGCTTCTGCCGCCATTCCTATAGGTATTATGCTGGTCCTGCTCGGCCTGCCGGCAACCTTCACGCTGCTTACCCGTGCCGCGGCAAGCCTCGCCACCAGATCCCGCCGGGATCGCCTTACTGATCTCACCACCCGCTGGGTTATGCGCCATCCCGAGGTAGCTTCCCGCTCCGGCACCCTCGCGGGCTGTTTCCTCATTATCGGAACCCTGCTAATCGCTTGCTTCAACGCGGTCGCGGATACCGATAAGGAGATGCCGCCTCTGCCTGAGCACCTCAGCGCAGTTGATTCCTCTTTTGTGTGCCGCCCCAATACTCCGGGCTGCCTCGAAAATGCCGCTGCTCAGATTCACGCGGCCCGTCCGGATGCCGCCATTATCGCCGCCGGCAACGGAATCGGAGTGGTCCCGCTAGAAGCCGGGCAGGTTGCTCCAGAAAATCTAGAGCTGGTGCTCTCCGATTACCTTGCCCCGTTATATGGCGCACCGAAGAAAGATCTCCCCGAAAACCTAAACCGCGGCGGGCTCGTCACCCTCATCGAATCAGATGGCCCAGATTCTGGAGAAAAGCTCCTCAGCCAAATCCACAGCTTGGACCTGGGCAGCCCGATCCCCGCGCTATCCGCACCGCTAGGTGAAGATAGCCGCGGACTGGCACAAATCTACCGCCAGCATTCCACCTGGCTCAGTCTCTTTACTACCTTTGCTTTCGTCTGCGGGCTGCTGGTGGTGTGGCTGAATTTCTCCCGCGAAGCCGAAGCCCAGGCGCGCGATGCCGCCGCTATCACGGCACTCACCGGGCAAACCCGCACGGTTGCCCGCATCCTCGCCCGGCGCACCCTCGCTACCAATATCGTGACCGGGATCGCTGCCCTCGCGGTCGGCACCTTCCTGGCACGGCAATTCTTACTGCCCGGAACCGGATTTATCCCCTGGGAGTTCATCCTCACCATCGCCGCGATCTACGGCTGTTTCATCGCCGCGCAATCCATTCTTGTGTATCGCCGGCTAACCGCACGGGCCCGCGCGTGGCGCCCGGGAAAGGATCACCATGAGTATTCTGCACTGTGACAACCTCGTCTGCGGCTACACCCACCCGCTGTTCAGCCCCATCACGTTCACCCTCAACGGCGGGGACACCCTCACCGTCATGGGCCGCTCCGGCGTGGGGAAAACAACCCTCCTCACCACGATTCTGGGGATGCATAAACCCATCTCCGGCACCATCGAGGTGACCGACACCAATATCCACCGCCTCCCCTTCAACCGCCTCGCGCGCCTGCGTTCCACAACCATTGGCACCGTTTTCCAGCACGGCGAACTCATGGCCGGATACACCGCCCTCGATAACGTGATGCTTCCGCGCCTACTGTGGAACCGTCATGATGGCGACGTCGCCACCGAAGCCAGCGAGCTCCTCGGCACCCTAGGTGTCCTCCCCCAAACGATGGCTGAAAACCTCTCCGGCGGAGAACGCCAGCGGGTAGCGCTGGCCCGGGCGCTCATTAATCACCCGCGCCTGCTGGTGGCTGATGAACCGACCGGAGCGCTGGATACCGAGCTGCGCGATGAAGTCCTCAGCCTCATCCTCGATACCGTGCGCGAACGCGATTGCGCCCTGCTGCTCGTCACCCACGACCCAAGCATCGCCGCCCGCACCGACCGCACCCTCGTCCTCCAGCCGATTCTCCCACCGAACGCCGAGCTAAAGGAGGCACGTGCTACCGCTGCCGCGGGGTAATCGGGCATGATAGGTTGTCCCTGAGAACACCGGGGTTCTCATCACTTTCCTCGAGATTGCGAAGAATCATGAAACCCAACCGTGTTCTTGCGATTATTATCCTCATCGGCATCGCGATTGTTATCGGGACGATTCTCTACGCCTCCCAGCTTTACTGGCCCAAGGTTGCCGATGAATATCCCTCAACACGGTCCGATCTGATCGCCCTGGTTTTCTTCGGAGGATTCCTCCTGCTTCCGCTGCTCGCCTCGGCGCTGTGGGCAACGATGCCACAAACATCCACGGCAAAGAAAGCACTCGGCGCAATCGGATGCATGGCCCTCGCAATCGTAGGCTTCGTGATTTTCCGGTGGGGGCCGGAATGGATGGATACGCTGCGCGGCTATACCGATTTCCCGGTGTTCTACCGCAGCGTCAATACAATCTCGGAAACCGCTATTGCCCTAGCCCCATTCCTCCTGGTCACGCTGGTGACCGCGATCCTGGCCTTGCGAAAGACCCGAAGAACACCACGCGGGCGGTAAAATCGAGGAAAAGCCGAAAGGATGAACGTGACTCGAGCCGCCACACCCCACCACCCCGCGCTCGCGTGGGAACCCGACCTCCTCGGCGCCGGTTACGAACGCCTCACCCTTGCTCTTCCCAACGACGACGAAGGCGCCGTCGTCGCCACCCTTATCCGCGCGCTGCCACCCGCAAGCGCGCCTGCCCCGAGCTTTGCTTTCCTCGCCATTCACGGCTGGAATGACATGTTCTACCAGTGGGCTCTTGCCGAAGCGGTCACAGCTGCCGGCGGGGCTTTCTACGCAATTGACCTGCGTAAATATGGCCGCTCCTGGGATTCGCAGCGGCAAAGCTACGGCTACACGGATAGCATGCGGGTGTATTTTGCCGATATTGATGCCGCCCTGGCCGCTATGCGAACCGACCTCCCCGCGCGCTTCGGCCCCGCCGCAGCCCAGCTCCCCACCATCCTGTACGGGCATTCCACCGGCGGCCTCACCGCCACCCTCTACGCCGGGTCACGCCGCGGGAAAGACCTGGCTGGCCTGGTGCTTAATTCCCCGTGGTTGGATTTGCAGGTGGGCGCGGCCGGGAGCGCCGTCGTCGTACCTGTGGCGGAACTGGCGGCGCGTACCGCACCGAAAAAACCGCTGCCCGTACACGACCCGGGCTTTTACGGAATGGTGCTCGACGCGTGGCGCCCGGAAGGAATGACGCGGGTGCCCGGGGCGCCGGAAGGCACCAGCGATCCGTTTTGGACCACCGGGTGGACGCCGGCCTGGGATATGCGCCCGGATCCCGCGCCGATTCGCGGCGGCTGGCTGCACGCGGTCATTCGGGCACAGCGGTACGTGGCGCGGAATGTGCGGCTGCGGCTGCCGGTGCTCATGCTCACCGCTGCGCGCAGCATCGTGGCCACCGCGTGGAGCGAGGAACTGCGCGGGGCCGATACGGTTTTGGACGTTGAGCAGATGTGGGCGCGGGCCGCGGAAATTGCCAGCGATGTGCATATCCTGAAATTGGATCATGCCGTGCATGACGTACTGCTCTCCCGCGCGCCGGTGCGCGAAGCCGGATTCGCGGAGATTCGGGAGTTTTGCCAGCGGCAGGTGCGGCGGGAGCAGCGGGCGCGCTAAAGGCAGCATATGAAAAGGGGAGGCTCCCGGAAAATCCGGGGCCTCCCCTTTCTCTTGCACTAGGTGCTGCTAGTTGTTAGCGGCGGACGATGGGGGTATCAACACCATCCCCGTCCCAGTCACCAACCAGCATCTGGTCACCAGCCCGGCCATAATGCAAGGTGATATCAGCGTTCCCGCTCTTGAGCGAGTTCGCCACAAACACCTGGTTACCACGCCGAACAGCGAAGGTATCCTTACCATCGCCATCCCAGTCACCAACAAAGATCTGGTCACCGGCCCGGCCGTAGGAGAAGGATGTTTCAGCCTTGCCGCCCGTGAGGGTGTTATTCACGAAGAACACATTCCCACGCTGCACCGCGAAGGTATCCTTGCCATCCCCGTCGAAATCACCGGCGAGCAGCACGTCGGCCTCGCGCCCGAAGCTGAATACCTGGTCGGCATCCCCCGAGCGGATCGAGTTGAGGACGAATACCTGGTTGCCGCGGCGTACCGCGAAGGTATCCTTACCGTCTCCGTCCCAGTCACCAACCACGATGGTGTCATCGGCGCGCCCGAAGGAAATCACTTCATCAGCCACGCCTCCGGTGAGGCTGTTCTGAATGAAGATCTGGTTACCGCGGCGCACCGCCAAGGTTTCCTTGCCGTCTCCATCCCAGTCACCGATCAACACTTGGTCTGCGGCTCGCCCGTAGGAGAAGACCTGCTGAGCAACCGTGGAGACCCAATCGTTGGACAGGTAGAACACGTTCCCGGTATCACCCGGCTTGCTCGGCGTGCCCGGTTCGGGCGCCGGAGTACCCGGCGTACCAGGCGTACCCGGCGTCGGGTTCGGCGCAGGAGTCGGGTTCGGCTCCGGCTGGCCCGGCGTCGGATCCGGAGTACCCGGTGTGCCCGGCTCACCCGGAGTGGGAGACGGCGCCGGAGCGCTCTCCTGAGTCACCGTAACCTTAACGGTCTTGGTCACGGCAGCCCCGGCAGCATCGGTGGCAATGAGGGTCACCGTATTCTCGCCCGGGTTGAGCACTGTGCCCGATGCCAGGGTGAGAGCGGTATCGCCCGCGGCCCCAGCTGCGCCGTCGTCCTTCACCGTGTACTTGGCGAGTACCTCGGCGGCCAGGGCCTGCCGGTCAAGAGCGCCGGCGGGCGCCGTGAGTTCCACGGTGTCCGGGCCCTCGATCACGGGCAGGCTGTCCTTCGTGAAGGAGATGGACTGCGCGGTGGAGTTACCGGCCAGGTCGGTACCTTCCACCGTGAGGGTGTAGGTACCGGCCGCCAGCTCCGCGGTTTCCACGGTGTAGTTGAGAGCGGTCGCGGCATCACCGGTGGTATCGCCAGCTGCGGCGTCGTCGGCAACCGGAGCATCGGCCTCAGCCATAAGTCCAGCCGCATCCTTCACGCCCGCAACCACGCGTGCGGCGTCGTCCTTATCCGCCACGCCGTTCGCATCGGTCTTGACGGCCTTCGCGGCATCCGCACCGTTCGCACCGGCATCGTTTCCTCCACCGAAGTAGGTCTTGACGTCCACGAGGCTGTCCTCAACGGTCTGGCCGAGCAGGCCCGCATCGGTGCTCTGCTCGCTGAGCACGTTCCCGTTGAGGAGAACGCGCGCGGCCTTGAGGTTGGGGTCGGTCACGCTGGTGGCAATGGCAGCGCCGTCGCGAATAACCGCGCCGTCCGTGCCGTCGATGCTCACCGCCGGGCCTTCCTTATCCACCACCACGGGGATGGTGTTGAGCAGGGTATTGCCCATGCTGTCACCGAATTGCACAAGGACCGTATCGCCGTCCGCAACCGGGAATGCCTGGTTGAAGCTGCGGGTATTGGTCTTGGTGCCGCCCACGGTGTGGTCGATAATGCTGCGCACCACCGAACCGTTGATCTTGAGTTCGTAGCCCCAGGCGTCATCGGAAGCGGTACCCGCGAAGGTGACCTCATCCGAATTCGCGTAGAGCACGCCGTTGTACAGGGTCGGTTCCGTGAAGGACACCTTGGGGTACCCGGTATCCCAGAACACGCGCAGGATGCTATCCATGCGGACCTTACCTTCGGTATCGGTCACCTTCATGTGGAAGGCGTTAATACCGGTGGTCACCGGCACCGCGGTTTCGAAGGTGCCATCGGCCTGCACGCTCACGTTAATCGGGTCCGGAACCACGTAGGCGCCGGCCTCGTTCACGGTCACGCGCGGCTGGAGCACAAAGGCGGACACGCCCTGCGCCTTACCGCGCAGCACCAGCTTGCCGTCCGCCGTGGTTTCCGCGGTGGACATATCCGGCAGGCAGGTGGTGCCGAAGCACTGCACATTCGTGAAGGTGGGTGCTTGGTACGACGACGTATCTTCCGCCACGACCTCCCGGCCTTCGTAGGTGACCGTTTCGGTGGTGGTATTCCCACCATCGGAGGCCACCACGGTGGCGCTGACGGCGTCAGCTTCCGGGGTGAAGGTCGTGGTGAATCCGCCGCTGGCATCCACCGTGACATCCTTGCCATTCACCTTGACGGTGAGGGTGGCGCCGGCGCGCTCATCGCGCACATTACCGGTGATCGTAACCGAACCATCCTCAGCCACCGGCTGCTTACCGCCGGCATTAAGGGAGGTAATCGCCACGCTCGGGGCCACCGTATCGTAGGTGACGGTGAGCACCGTGCGGGTGATTTCGCGGCCGTTATCACCGTAGGCAACCACGGGGATCTCCTGGGTACCCGCGGTGAGCGGGACCTGAGCGGCGAAGAATCCACCACCGAGCTCCGCATCGGTGCCGGCCACGCTCACGCGGGCCACCGCATCGGAGGCCAGGCCGAAGACGGTCAGCTTGCCGTCCTTGACGAGGCGGTGATTCGGGGTGAAGACCTGGGTGTTGTAGGTGTTCAGGCTCGGGATCTCGATGGCGTTCGCGCCCAGCACCTTGGTGACCATGGTGTTATTCATGCCCTGGTCAGCCACGGTAACGATCACGTAGGAAACGCCTTCGGGGAGCACCACTTCGAAGGAAGAATCGGAATTCTTGGTAACCGGCTTGATCTGGGTGCCCTTATCCGTTTCCACCATCGGCGAGGAGAAAATCCCCGATCCGGTTTCAGTCACGGTGAAGGGCAGGATCTTCTGGCCGTCACGCTCGAAGGGTTCACCCACGGAAACTTCGGGGGCAACGGTATCCACACCGAAGGGCATATCGAGGGTCTGCCAGTCGAAACGATCACCCAGGCGCGCCTTGACGCGGTAGGTGTAGCGCCCGTCCGGAATCGCCTTGAAGCTCGCGCTGGCCGCATCCCACACCGTGCCATCGAAAGCATGGGTGCGGTAGGCCTGCGCAATATTCTTCGTGCCCAGGGCAGTACCGGCGATCTGGCGGGAAAGTTCCTGTTCCTCACCCACGCGCGTCACGAGCTTGCCGGCCGCATCGTAGATTTCGAACTGGGCTTCTTCCGCGTTACGCAGCTGCGTCAGGTTCGGGACAACCGCATCAACGTTATTGTCCTTATTGGGCGAGAGCCAGAATTCCCCGAAGATATTGTTCTTCATGGGCAGGGTCATCCCGAAGATCGTGGTGGTCAGCTGGGAGGTGGAGGTATTTCCCTCACCCCAGGTCTGGCCCGGAGCCACGAAAATGGGTTCGGCGTTCCAGTCCCCGGCGAAGCCCAGGTAGGGCACCTTAATATCCGGGGTTTCCTGCACGCCTTCGAGGACCGCCCAGCCTTCCACGAAGTGGTTACCCTTGCTCGGGGTGAGCGTGAAGGTGACCTGCGTGGTTTCCCCGGGCGCCACGGTGAGGACCTTGCGGTCCGCCGTCAGCGTTTCCTTGGAAATGAAGGTGGAGGTGGTGTCGTTCGCGTTATTCGTTTCATTCACGACTTCCTGGCGCGGAATCGCGTAGGCGGCTTCCTTATCGCCGTGGTTGGTGAGGGTCACGGTGAAGGACACCGGCCCGTTCACCTGACCCAGGGCCACCGAATTGGCGCCGTCCACGCGGGCGTGCACCTGGGAAGCCAGGGCGTGATCCACGCGCACCAAACCGGCGCCGATCTGGCGCGGAGCGTAAGGAACGCCGTCGTGCCGCGGAATCTCCGCGGTGTTCATGAGCAGCGTTTCCGCCAGGCTGAGGCGATCCGCCCGAGACATCTCCGGGAAGCGCTCACCGAGCACCTGGAGCACGCTGGCCATGGAGCCGGCCACGTTCGGGGCGGCCATGGAAGTACCGGACATTGAGCCGTAGGTATTGGAATTCAGCGTGGAGTAGACGTTGCCGCCCACACCCGAAATATTCGGCTTGAAGTCCAGGTTGGAGGTCGGGCCCCAGGAGGTGAAGTTGGAGGGCGCGCCGGCCGTGGCCGAGGGCGTGGTCCGAGCTTCATCCGTGAGGGCGATGGTGACCGTTGTTCCGGCCTTGATCGCCTCCACGAGGCGCAGCGCATCGGAGCGGAACATCACGCCACCGGGGAAGGTGTATTCGTCAATACCGCCCATGGAGATCATGGAATCCCCGCCGGCTTCGTGGTTGTAAATAATCACACCGGCCGCACCGGCTTTTTGCGCATTACCGAACTTTTCCCCGAAGGTGATGCCGCCACGCTCAATAAGAGCATATTTACCGGCGGTGTTTTCCGGGAATTCTTCCGGCTTACCGGTGCCGGCGGCTACCGCTTCGCGGGCCACATTATCCGGCTTACCGGTGGCAAGTTCGTAGAAAATATCTTCAGACTTGTCCCCCACGGTCACGCGGGCGACCGAGCGGGTTTCGAAATTATTATCAATCGAGGCAACCGAAAGCGTGGCATCGTGAGCCGAGGGCGAGCCAATAACGCCGTCGTCCCATTTACCGAACATATCGTCTTCCCCGCCGCTCGGCGAGAAATTGAGCCCGGAGTTACCGGCGGAAATCACCGGGAGCACGCCCTTAGCGCGCGCTTCTTCAATGGCCAGGCCCGCGCCGTTGGAGTATCCGAAGCCGTTATCGGAGCCCAGCGAGAGGTTAATAACGTCGGCGCCCAGCTTCACGGAATCTTCAATGGCGGCAATAATATCGCCGTCAGCCGCGCCGCCGGCACGTGCCGGGTCATTGGAGAAGACCTTCATTGCCAGCAGCTGGGCATTGGGGGCCATGCCTTCCACCCGGCCGGTGGTCGCGAAGGTTTGGCCTTCATCCAGGCCGTTTGCCGCGGCAATACCCGCCACGTGCATGCCGTGCATGGACGAGGTGGTATCGACGATCTCGAAATTATCATCGGCGTAGTTGTAGCCGTTGGGAACCTTGCACGTGAAAGCGGGATTCGCAGCGGTATTAATATTCTTAATCTTCGCGGTATCGCAATTATCGATGCGCATATCACGGTGAGTCGGGTCGATACCCGTGTCCACAATCGCAATAACCATGCCGGTGCCATCCGCGCCGGCATCAGCCAGGGCCGCGGGCGCGCCCTGCATATCGCGCGAGGCATCTTCGAGGGGCACATTTTCCTGCGGCTGCGTTGCGAGGGCGCCCTGGGCGAGCGCCTGCGTGGCACCCGCGTTCTGGGCGAGCGCGCTTTGGGCGACGGCGCGGGAAATATCCGCAGCGCGCTCGGTCGCGGCCACGTCTGTTGTCTGGTAGACGCGCTCACGCTTGACCGAGGCCACCGCAGCTTCCGCTTCCAGAGCCGCCATCTTATCCGCCGGCATCGTCGCGGCGAAACCATTGACGAGGTAGCCGAACTGGCGCTCAAGCTGCAGACCGTACTTCTCCGACCACTGTGCCACCAGGTCTTCCTGCGTGGCCAGGCTCTGCGCCTCACCGGTATCGCTGCCTAGGCGAGACTGGTCCTTGAGGAGCACAATAACCCGCACCCGCTCATTGGAGCCCTGCAGATCCTGGAAGGCAGCCAGCTCGGGGTTATCGGGAGAGAAGAGACCGGCAAAAGCGCCGGCGGGATTCGACGGCGCTGGCTGATCCGCAGCGAGCGCCGGAGTAGTGAGTACGCTTAAGGCGAGCGCAGCCGTGACGGATAATCCGCCCAGGCGGCGCCAGTTAAAACCTGTCACACCTTCTCCTAACTTCGTGACGGGAGGGATCCCGTCGGGGAATCCGGTGTTGTCATTCCTGCACGGAGGCCAGGGATCGGGAGAGGTAGGGCGACGGCGCACGCGGCGCAGCCTCCCCACCCCGCCGCGCATATCTACCAACCAGTGGAGAAGTTATGCACCCCTCCCGCTCAGCCTCTCACCCTTGAGCGATAGACCGGCAGTGCGTGACGCGTGGGAATACCGGATGCGGGCTATCATCGCAAAGAATGGTGCGCATCCGTCCAGAGCGTCCACAACGTGAACACTTCCGTTAGGCCATTGATATTTATGCGCTTAAAATTCGGCGCGCCCGTTACTGGCGCGGCTGCCGGATCAGCGGCCAGGGATCCAGAGTTTCCAAGGCCGCAACAATAGAAAGCAGCAGCTGTTCTTCCCCGAAGCGGGTGGCGCCCACGTGCACCCCGAAGGGCAACTCCGTGCCATCGACTTCCGCGCGGTGGATCGGGATGGCGACCGCGGCCGGTCCAAACATATTCCAGGAGCTGGTCCACGGGCTCACAATGCACTGGCGCCGGAAATCTTCAGCCGGATCATCCGGGCAGCACACCCAGGCCGGGTCGGCCGGCGGAGTACCGAGCGCCGGACTCACAATCACGTCATAATCCGCGAAAGCCTCCCCCATGCGCCGGGCAATGGCGTACATTCCCTGCAAGCCGGCCATAAGCTGCGGCGCGGATGCCTCCCGCCCGCGAGCGCGCAGCCACCGACTCATCGGGGTGAGGAGCTCCTCGCGTTCGGGCGGGAGCGGAATGGCAGCCGCGCCCGCCTGCCAGATCGGCATAAAGGATTGCCAGGCTTCCGGCCCGAAGGGCCGCGCAATCTGCTCCACCCGCGCACCCATAGCACGGAAATCTTCCGCGGCCCGCGCCACCGCGTCCAGGCAGGCGGGGTGGATCTCGGTATCAACATTGAGCGGTTCGGTGAGCACCCCCACCCGCAGGTCAGCCAAGGCCAGCGCCCGGCTGCGCGATTGCGGCCCGCACCCGAATTCCGCATCCAGGGTGGCCAGGTAGTCCCCCGCTCCCGGGTAGGGGCTCCAATCCCCGGGCCGGCGCCGCGCAATAATATCGAGCCCGGCCGCCAAATCGCGGGCGGTACGAGCCAGCACCCCGGCGGTGGCCAGCCCGCTATCGGAGAAGAAGGAGGATCCGGGTCCGGGTGAGACCAGCCCGCGGCTGGGTTTGATGCCGAGTACCCCGCAGTGCGCGGCGGGAATGCGGACCGAGCCGCCGCCGTCGTTCCCGTGCGCGATGGGGACTACGCCGGCCGCAACCGCCGCGGCCGCTCCCCCGGAGGATCCGCCGGCGCTGCGGGCCAGGTCCCAGGGGGTGCGCGCCGGGGTAAGGCCGGCCGGTTCGGTGTAGCCGACGAAACCGAATTCCGGGGTGGTGGTTTTTCCGATGGTCACGGTGCCGGCGTCCAGGATGGACTGGGCGACCCCGCCGGTGGTGGTGGCGACATTTCCGCGCATGGCCCGCGAGCCGTATTCGGTGGGCAGGCCGGCCACGTCGTCGAGGTCTTTGATGGGGAAAGGCACCCCGGTGAGCGGCCCTCCCCTGCCCTCTTTCAGTTGCGCGGCGGCGGCGTGGGCCTGCCGCAGCGAGAATTCTTCTGCGATATGCGTGAATGCGCCCACCGCGGCGCCGCGGCTGCGGGCCCGTTCCAGCACCCGCTCGGTATGCACGACGGGGTCCACACGGCCGGTGCGCATGCGCCGCGCCAGCTGCATGGCAGAAAGATCCAGGGGGTCGACGTTCTCCTCAAGAAATTCCATGTTCACAGTGTACGTGAGATAGGGCACGTTTGCCGCCGGTGGCATATTAAGTTTCGGTGCAATTCTCTTCGCGTTCCGCGCGCCGCTATTCGGTTTCGGTGCGCTTCTCTGCGGTTTCCGTGCCGGCGCGGGCGGCCCAGGGGCCGTGTTTCGCCCGTTCCACGGCTTCTTCGCGCGCCGCGGCGGTGGGGATGGCCAGGTTTTCCATCAGCTCGGCTATCTGTGTGGCGGCATTATTTTCACGACGACGCCGCAAGCTGGCGGCGGTGGCGGCAATCTCTTCCGTGGATAAGTTCTGGGATAGCTTGGCCTTGCCAATAATCTCCGTGACTTTAATATCCACGCCCACGATGGCGCGCAGCATGCGGCGCAGCTGGTCAGGCCGCGCGTGGGTATCGGGGCGCCAGGTACCTCCGTGGTGGGCAATTTCGTGGGCGTCTACTAATTCCCGCAGGGTGGGGATGAGCCAGGCGGGGTCCTCGTGGATAGTGAGCTCGCCGCGCAGGTGCACGGTGAGGTAATTCCAGGTGGGAACCCGGGCCAACGGCGCATCTGCCGGGCCGGGTGGCATATCGGAGGGTGATATATAGGTATTCGGGCCGGTGACCACCATGAGGCAGGGTCCGCTATCACCCGCCTGGGGATTAATACGTGCCATATGGCTGTGGAGGTGGAGAGTGCCGGCGTCGTCGTACTTAATATTAAAAGGAAGGAGGGTGGCGTCCAGGCCGCGCGGGCCGGCCGTTATTAATTCTCCCACCCCGATTTGGGCAGCTAGTTCCACCGCGCGTTCCGGTTCCAACGCAAAACGACTCGCCACGTACATGACAGCCAGTGTAATGCGCGCGGCTACGGCGTGCGCATGACCTCCACCGGGTCACGGTAGGCCGCGAAAATCGCCGGGGGAATGCAGGCGAGCAGCGCCACGAGCACCGCGAGCACCCCCACCGCCACCGAGAAATCGAGGGCAACCGGATTGCCGCTCAGCCGGCAATAACCCCAGGCCGCGGCGATGCCCAGCGCGGTGCCGCCCACGGCCGGGTAGGCAATGCGCGCGATTACCAAGGCCACCAGCCCGCCGCGGGTGATACCGAGGGTGCGGCGCCGGCCCAGGTCGCGGCGGCGGATAAGCACGTCGGCCAGCACCACCGCGGCGATAAAGAGCGCCCCCACCCCGAGAATGAGGATGAGGAGCGCGCGGCCCATGCCCGCGACCTGCCCGGTCACGGCCACGCCCTGTTTCGCCTGGCTGACGGAGCTGCGGATAATGAGTTTGGCGGGGTCGAAATCCCCGAGGGCCGCGAGGGCAACATCGGTGACCGCGGCAATATTTTCGGCGTCGTTGGCCAGTGCGGTCACCCGCACGTAGGCGCCCGAGCCGCCCCCGGCCAGGAGGTAATTATCGAGGTCCTCGAATCCGCCGCTGGGGGTGAAGGAGCCGACCACGGCCCACTGCCGCCCGCCGCGCGATT
The DNA here is from genome assembly GCF_030216305.1 of Actinotignum timonense. Taxonomy (GTDB): domain Bacteria; phylum Actinomycetota; class Actinomycetes; order Actinomycetales; family Actinomycetaceae; genus Actinotignum; species Actinotignum timonense_A. The sequence continues at coordinate 69,001 of NZ_JASOKT010000006.1, forward strand.
CCACGTACCCGCTGGGGAAGGCCAGGCGCAGCTGCGGCAGCATGGCTTCGGGCACGATGGCTTCTCCCGGACCGGGATAACGCCCGGCTGTTAATGTAATTATTTTGGAGATGTCGCCACCGGTTTCCACCAGGGCGAACAGCTGGGAGGCCGGGCCGAGCGGCCCATTGACCACGTCCACCGTGCTCCGGTATCCCACTACCCCGGCCACCCCGGAGGTGCCGTGCAGGGTTTCCAGGAATGCTTCGGGGAGCAGCCCAGCGTTTTGTTGATCGATGAGGGTGAGCTGGCGGGCTTGCGGGCCGGTGAGCTGGCGGTGCAGCTCGGCTTCGGTGGCGGCCTGGCGGCCCACCGTCACGAGCGACGCCGCGCACATCACTCCGAGCACCAGGGCCACCAGGATGGTGGTGACCAGGGCCCCGCGCGCATTTTTCGCGCCTTCGCGTAGCAGAACAGCGAATTTCATAGCCGCACCACCTCATCTGCCGCATTGACCACCGTGGGATCGTGGGTGGCAATAATGACACTGCATCCGGATTCCGCGGCTTCGCGCAGGGCGCCGAGCACGAGGTTGGCATTATCCGGGTCGAGGTTTCCGGTTGGTTCGTCGGCCAGGATAAAGGTGGGGGAATTGACGAGGGCGCGGCAGACCGCCACCCGCTGGGCCTGCCCGCCGGAGATTTGCCCGGGCCGGTGGTCGGCGCGGTGTTCCAGGCCCAGGCCGGCCAGGAGTTCGCGGGCGCGGGTGCGGGTGGCTGCCAGCGAATGTCCCGCGTAAAGCCCGGGTTCCATCACGGAATCGAGAACGGGGCGGGTGGGGTCAAGTTCGGAATCTTGAAAAACGAAGCCGATGCGGCGGGCGCGCAGGCGCGAGCGTTCCCGGTCGGTGAGCTCGCTGGCTGCGGCGCCGTCGATAAGGACCTGCCCGGAGCTGGGCGTGAGGGTGAGCCCGAGGAGGTAGAGCAGGGTGGATTTGCCGCGCCCCGAGGCCCCGGTCACCGCGGTAATGGCGGCGGGGGCGAAAACGTGGGTGAGGCCGTCGAAGAGTTCTTCGGCGCCTTTCCGGTAGCGGAAGCGCAGCTCACGGGTGGCGATGCCGGGCGCGTCCATTACTTCGTGCTTTCCGGACTCGGGGTGGCTTCGGTTTCTGCATCTGCGCCGGGGCCGGTTTCTGAGCCTTCGCTAGTGCCCGTGCCTGAATCTGCACCGGGGCCGGTTCCTGAGCCTTCGCGGGAACCTGTATCCGCGCCGGAACCGCCGGGCGCTCCGGAGCCGCTAGGCGCGCCGGACCCACCGGGCGCGCCGGCCTTCTTCGCGTCGGCCAACGCATACACGCTTTCCCCAGCCCGCACTCCCTCAACTACCGCCAGGCCGCCGGCCACAGTCTGAACCGTGACGGTGCGGGGCGCGGCCTCCCCCACGACCCTCACGCTCACGGTCCCATCCGGCATCGTAGAAAGCGCGGAGACCGGCACGGTAGGCCCGGTCACCGCGGGCACAATCTCAATATCGGTAAGTAGATAGGCTTTTTGGCTGGCCGGCAATTCCCCGCACCGAGTGCCGCACAGCAGCCCGCCATCTTCCGCGGTAACAGGGACCTTGACCTGGCCCCCTTCTGTTTCCTCCGGCTCACCGGTAATACCGATGAGGGGCTGTTCACCCAGCTTGACGCGAATACCCATTCCCGGCTGAATCATGGCTTGCTGTTCGCGCGTGATTTCCATATAAAAACTGGGCGTTCCTGACACCGAGTTAATAATATTTTCACTTCCGTTCAGGGCCGCACCGGGCCATGCAATACTGCGGTCCAGGGTGAGCGCAGCTGGTAGTTGCGGCACTGCCACAAGTTCTCCCAGGCCGACGACGCCGCTCTGTTCCTGCCCGCGCGCTTTTTGCCACGCTTTCGTTGCCGCGGTGGTGGCGGGGCCAAATTTCCCATCTGCCACGGTTTGTGAATAACCGAGGGTGGCGAGGAGCCGCTGGTATTGGGAGACATCCTCACCTTCGGTTCCTTCGGCGAGGGGCCGCCAGAAGGGGGTGGAACCTTCTGCCGCGATTACCTCGGTATTTCCGACGGTGTAGAGGGTGTCGCCAGCGTGGAATTCTCCGTCCGCGGCAACGGAGGTGATGGTGCCGTTGAGCTGGTTCACGGCAACTGGTTGTGCCGCGCGTTCTACCGTAGTGGAGAGTGTGAGGGTGCGGCCAATATTTTGCTCGGTTACGGTGACGGTCATTGTCTCCGCTCCCGTTTGGGTGATCCGCTCCGGGGGTTTCAGGGTGGTGCGGCCCGCCCAGAATGCCAGTGCCGCCACGAGGAGGAGTGTTATCACACCTGCGAGGATCTGAATTATTTTCTTGTTCATGGCAGCACGCCTTTCGTGGTAGCCACGCGATCACACGTGAATGGTAAACATCATGGGGTTATTTTATGCCATAGAGCTCTGTGGCAGGAGGGTCACTGGGGCAAACTTTCCACACTTCCACGGGGATCTGGAATTCAAGAGATCCCCCATTATTAGGCCACCAGCGGTGCTCCGGATCGGTATGGAACTTAGCAACATAAGTTTCCCGAGCGGGACGTTTGGAGGTATCAACCTTATAACCATGCGCGGCGAGGCATGGAATATAGTATTCATCCCAGTAGTCCCAGACCACCCGCAATTGATCCTCCGACCAGTCGGTAAGAAATTCTGGATTGAGGAAATACATCGCATAGCATTCGTAACTAGCCAAGTTATATGCCGCCTCTTGCGATTCTGGAATACTCCCATTGGAAGCGACCCCACCTTTGGGATTGACATGGGATCCAAAACCCTTGCCGGTCAAACACTCAGCCATTTTGATATTCGACTGTTCCAATGATTCTTGCCACTCCACGAGCGGAACATCCGGCGGATCCTCAATTTCCAAAAACTCCGCATCACGTTTCAGCCACTGCGCGCGGAATGCGAGTTTCTCTTCCTCCGTGTGATAGCGCGGCGAGATTTTAATCTTCGCTTTCCAGGTATTCGGATCCCATTCGGATGCTGAAGCCGCAGCGGTGCCGTGACTGGTTGCACCGGCACTTCCAGGATCGGAACCACCCGCGGCGCAACCGCCCACCACTATGAGTAACGAACTAAAAACCGGTAGAACTCTATGCTTCATGCAACACCCCTATCGCCAGCAGATCAGTCAATCCCATAAAACTCTGTAATTGGCGGCGTTTCCGGGCACACCTTCATAACTTCCGGCGTGATTCGGAAAGAAAGCTCACCCTTATTATCCGGCCACCACCGATGCTCAGCATCAGAGTAAAACGTCGTCGCGTAAGCTTCCCGCCCCGGACGCTCGGAAGTATCAACTGTGAAGCCATGTGCCGCAAGGCAGGGGATATAGTATTCATCCCAGTAATCCCACTGCATCCGCAACTGATCCTCTGTCAAATTCGCAAGAAACTCTGGGTTAAGGAAGTACATCGAATGGCACTCATAGAGAGCCATACCGAAAGCCTCCTGCTGCGATTCAGGGATCGGAGGGTCATACATGATTCCCCCTTGCGGAGCAACCTCAGCGGAAAACCCTTTACTCCGCAAACATTCCGCCTGCTTTTCATCGGCCGCATGCGGAGAATCCATCCACTCAACTAAAGCAATATCAGGTGGATCCACCACACCCATCGTCCGAGTATTACGCTCCAGCCAGCGTTTCCGGAAAGCTAGCTTATCTTCCTCACTTGTAAACTTAGGAGAAATCTCTATATCAGACTTCCAAGACTTCGGATCCCATTCGGAGGAAGCCGATGTTTGAGCATTTTCGGCTCCTCCGGAGCCTTCACCTGTGCAGCCGCTAATCGGGATCACCACAGCAACCACTAAACAAAGAAAAAATCTCTTCATTGAGCTTCCCTCCCCCGCTAAATCGAGTGGGTGGCGAGGGGACCTCCCCCGCCACCCACTACAGGATTCAGAACCATCTACCAGTCAATCGGGGTACAGGTAGCATGGGTAGGCGCACGAAGTAGTTCTTCCGCCGAGGCCCTCCAGTTCCCATCGAAATAACGCGAAACGACGCTGGCCCTCAATCTATCGCTCCGAGAATAAAGCGTCTCCCCACGCACCGCAATCGTCATCAATTCATACGTCTGCTGTTGCGCATATACGCCAACATGAGCCTGGTTGAAGTTACATTTCTTGTAGCCACCCACCTGGATAGCACTGGCTGATGGCATAAACGCCACGATTGATAGCAGTGTTGCTGCGAATGCAGCACCTACTTTTCGGATAGTCTTCATGATCTGCCTCCTGTTCATCGTTGAACGGTTGGGACTTGTGACCCTTAACGACGCTCGGATAAGCGCCGTTAACGCTACGCTAAAGGACGTCTTAACCATCTGTCAATACCTTGGTGCCACTTAATTTCGGCAACCACATCGCGTGCACCGGCATCGCATTTAACGGCACACCTGTCGCAATATCGCGCTCAATAGCGTTGCGACTAACACGCTTCACGGAAACGAACGTCCGGGGTGTGCCGCGTCGGCACACCCCGGACGTAGATAGGGCAATTTAGTTATTAGGATTCAGTGCTGAGCCGCAGGGCATAGCTACGGCCCGAAGTCCCACCACTGGCCGTGGCATTTTCCCGGGTATCCACCCGGATGGTATCCCCGTCATGAGCGTCACCTGCGAGGATCATGCGGGCCAGCTGGTCACCGATCTCCCGCTGGATAAGCCGACGTAGCGGGCGAGCCCCGTAAGCCGGATCGTATCCATCCATCGTCAGGTAATCGCGCGCCGCCGGACTCACATCCAGATGCATCCGCCGCTCACCCAGCCGTTGCTCCAACTGCGTGATTTGCAGATCCACAATCTTGCCGATTTCCTCCATGCTCAGCGGATGGAAAACAATCACGTCATCCAAGCGGTTGAGGAACTCCGGCTTGAAGTGCGCACGCACCGCCGCCATGACCGTGTCATATTGGGCCGCCGCATCCATCGTGGGATCAGCCAAAGCCTGAGAACCCAAATTCGAGGTCAGAATAAGGAGGGTATTGCGGAAGTCCACGGTGCGGCCCTGGCCGTCCGTGAGGCGCCCGTCGTCCAAAACCTGGAGCAGAATATCGAACACATCCGGGTGGGCCTTTTCCACTTCGTCAAGCAGAATCACCGAGTAAGGCCGCCGCCGCACCGCTTCGGTGAGCTGGCCGCCTTCCTCATAGCCCACGTATCCCGGAGGTGCCCCGACCAGCCGCGAAACCGAGTGCTTTTCGGCGTACTCCGACATATCGATACGCACCATGGCGCGCTCGTCGTCGAACATAAAGTCCGCCAGCGACTTCGCCAACTCCGTTTTCCCCACACCCGTAGGCCCGAGGAAGAGGAAGGAACCATCGGGCCGGTTCGGATCCTGCACGCCGGCGCGCGAACGGCGCACCGCATCAGAAACCGCCCGCACCGCATCCTGCTGGCCAATAAGGCGATGCCCGATTTCCTCCTCCATATGGAGGAGTTTCTCCGTTTCGCCCTGCATGAGTTTACCCACCGGCACGCCCGTCCAGGCCGCCACCACTTCGGCAACTTCCTCAGAATCCACCCGCTCAGCAATCATCGGTTCATGATCGCGAGCCTGGCCATCCGCTTCGGCCGCTTCCGCCGCGGCAATCTGGCGTTCTACATCAGGAATATCACCGTTTTGGAGCCGCCCGGCATCCTCATACCGGCCCTCGCGAACCGCTAACTCAAACTCGGTGCGCAACTCATCAAGCTTGACCCGCAAATCACCCACCCGGTTACGCCCGGCCTTCTCATTTTCCCACCGAGCGGTCAGGGCAGCTAATTCTTCTTTGCGATCCGCCAATTCCGCACGGATGGTTTCTAGGCGGTCGGCGGTAGCTGCGTCGTCGTCCTGAGTTTCAGAAAGATAGGACTCCTCCATGGTGAGGCGATCCACCTGGCGCTGCAAAACATCGATTTCCTCCGGGGAAGAATCCAATTCCATGCGCAGGCGGGAGGCCGCTTCGTCAATAAGATCAATGGCCTTATCGGGAAGCTGACGGCCGGTAATATACCGATTCGAGAGCTGCGCCGCGGCAACAAGAGCACCGTCCGTAATTGTTACTTTATGGTGCGCTTCGTATTTCGGGGCGATGCCACGCAAAATTGTGATGGTATCTTCCACCGAGGGTTCACCCACGAAAATCTGCTGGAAACGGCGCTCCAAAGCCGGGTCCTTCTCAATATTTTCGCGGTACTCATCCAAGGTGGTAGCACCGATCAACCGCAATTCCCCGCGCGCGAGCATCGGCTTGAGCATATTTCCGGCATCCATGGCGCCTTCGGAACCGCCACCGGCCCCCACGATGGTATGGATCTCATCAATAAAGGTAACGATTTCACCCGCTGCCTCTCTGATTTCATTCAGGACAGCCTTGAAGCGTTCCTCGAATTCACCGCGGTATTTTGCACCGGCCACCATTGCAGCCACATCCAATTGGATGAGCCGCTTACCGCGCAAAGATTCCGGCACATCGCCATTGACCATGCGCTGCGCCAGCCCCTCCACAACGGCGGTTTTCCCAACACCCGGTTCCCCGATGAGCACCGGATTATTCTTGGTACGCCGGGAAAGGACCTGGACCACGCGGCGGATTTCGCTATCGCGGCCGATCACCGGATCCATTTTCCCTTCCCGAGCCATCGCGGTGAGATCCTGACCGTATTTCTCCAGTGCCTGGAATGTGCCTTCCGGATCCGCGCTATCCACCTTCGAGGTGCGCACGCGCGGCAGGGTAGCACGCAGCGCCTCATGCGAGGCACCGGCGTTCCGGAGGATCTCCCCCGCCTGGGACTGCGAAGCCGCAATCGCCATGAGGAGATGCTCGGTAGAAATATAGGCATCACCCAAACTGGTTGCTTCCTTGCCGGCCTCCGAAATCACCCGCGAGAGCGGGCGCGACGCCCCGGGATTTTGCACCGAATCCCCCGCCGAACGCGGCAACGAAGCCAGCGCCCCGGATACTCGCTCCGCGATCTCCACCCGATTAGCCCCCACCGCTTCGAGCAGGGCAAGAGCAATTCCGCCTTCCTGGGCGAGCAGCGCGCTGAGAAGATGCACCGGCTCCACCTGGGGATTGCCCGCATCCGTCGCCGTGCGAATGGCCTGCGCCAAAGCTTCCTGCGACTTCGTTGTTAGTTTATCCATGACAACTCCTTACATCGGCGGCGGCTACCTGTTCACCACTTCGCCGATCCACTCATAGCAACGCAAGCTTTCTTGAGTCTATTCCACTCAAGTTAGAAGATGTAGCAGTTGCGGGTACCAAGCCACTGAAACGCGCGCTACCCTAATTCTTGGGCGCCGCGATAGATCAACTCCGCAATCGGAGCAATATCCCGATTCAAGAAAAGCTCGCGCAGCGCATCCTGGAATTCCTCGAAATACGCTGCCGGAATAGCTATGGCATCGTATCCGTGGGTCATGAGATACCCGGAAGCCATGAGCCGCGCGGTGCGCTTATTACCATCAAAGTAATACTGTGCCAGCGTGGAGGTAGCGAAAAATTGCACCGCGCTCCGCAGCGGATCGCTCTCATCCAGGCGCGCCAGCGAAGCCGTGAAAATCGCGTGCAGCGCAGCCGGATCCTGGGGTGCTTGGTAGTGCGTACCCGCCACGTCCACATTCCCGTGCTGCCCGCGGACCGCACCTTCTCCCCGAAATACGCCGGAATCAATGAGAGAGTGGTAGGTGAGGGTGCGATGGATGCGGTTCTGGGTGTCCTCATCCATCCGGAACAAACCTGCCCGCACTAGATTTGCGACCAACTCATGGGCGGAAACCATCGCCGCCACATCCTCATCGCTGCGCTTGTGGCCGGGTAGCGGGCGTTCTTCGATCAGGGTCACAACCTCAGGGAGGGTCATAGTTTTACCTTCCAGCGTGGCCATGGACCACACGTGCCCCGAGGTAAGAAAGGCGAAGCGCTCAACCGCTTTTTCTGGCGTGCGGGGTGCAATCGCGGGTGCGGCAGGAGCGGGCAACAGAAAAGCGCCAATGCCATCGCCTACAGAGGCCGGCCGCCCGGTAGCTGCGTCGTCGTACCCGTGATACTGCCGCGACCCGAGGCTATACCGCGACATCATCTTCTTTTTCCTTAATCCAGGTGAGCGCCGCAGGAACGTCACCAACCGCGTACGTATCTACAACCGCGCGCCCGACCCCCACGTAATGTTTGAAGAAATCGATCCACTGCGCTCCCGCGCTCACATCCTCGTCAATCGGGAGCACCCACAGGGGCTGCATGCCGCCCCAGGTGGCAGCCGTTTTATCCAGACGATCAATATCGGCTTGCGGAATATAAAAAATAGGTGTGCCGCTCACCGCGTGATCCAGGCTCGCCGACAGCGCAAGAGCCCCAGAAATCCAATAAGTTTTTGTGATGAGCGCGAGGTTGCGCAATAAATCTTTGCCGGTTTTATCGCTGTAGAGCAGTTGCCCGCCCCGTTCCCGCAGCGGCGCGGCCGGCCCACACGCGGCCAGCAACGACGCGCGATCATGGACGCGCCCGGTTTCCTCCAGCCGAGCCAGCTCGCCCTCATCGGTGGCGGTCAGGCGCCCCTCGATTGCGCGAGAGAAAAGACGTACTGCTGCGTTCGGCTCCATACCCGCTATCCTAGCGGCCGCGTGCCGCGTCGCATATTGCGGGGCCGCGCGGAGCCGCCCCGCGGGGCGCACCCGAACCCGCCCGCCTATACTGGATGAATTGCATACCGAATGGAGGAGGAGCGGTGCCGGAAGGTCACGCTATTCATCGTCACGGACGTATTCTCACGGCGCTTTTCGGTGGGGACGCCGTGGCGGCCAGTTCCCCGCAGGGGCGTTTCGCTGAAGGTGCGGCCCTGCTGGACGGATTGCGCGCCGGGCGGGCCCACGCCTGGGGCAAGCATCTTTTCTGGCCTTTCCTTTCCACTTCCGAACAAGCCGCGGCGGGTGGTATTCCTACCGTTGAGCTTGGCGACCCGCAGGCCACCTGGCTCCATATTCATCTAGGCCTTTACGGAAAATGGGCTTTTGCGGGGCCGGGAGTAGCCGGTTTGCACGGCGCCGGGATTCGGGTGAGCCCCACCGAAGATTCGGGGATGCGCAAAACCATCGACGGCGGGCAAGATGGCACAACGCGCCTGGTCGAGGCGCCGACGGGTGGTCGCGATGGTCTACCGGAAGACAATATTCAAGTCCTGGGAGAATTGGCGACGACGCCGACAACTCGCTTGCGCCTCGCCGGGCCGGAGGCGGTTGCCCAGCTCACCGGCCCTGCCCGCTGCGAGATTCTCAGCGGGGAGGAAGTCCTGGGGGTGATTGCGCGGCTCGGCCCCGATCCTATTCGTAATGAGGAGGGTGACCGGCAGCGATTCGTGGCCGGGGCGCGCCGCCGGAAGATCCCGGCCGGCCAGGTGGTGATGGATCAGGCTGTTGTGGCGGGCCCGGGCAATATTTATCGGGCTGATTGTTTGTGGCGCACCGGGATTTCCCCGCTGCGGCCGGCTAATAAAGTTTCCGAATCCCGGTATCGCGAGCTGTGGGATGATCTGGTGCTGTGCATGGGCCGCGATGTGGATTCCGGGATTATTGTGACGATCCCGCCCGAATTCCAGCCCGATCCGATTCCCGAGGGGGATCCGGAGCTCTCACGCTTCGCGGTGTATCACCGCACCGGCCGCCCGTGCGTGCGCTGCGGCGCAATTATCCGGGAGGAACTCATGGCGGGGCGGCGCCTCTTCTGGTGCCCGGGCTGCCAGCGTTAACCCGCGGGTTTTCTGGGGCCGTACCGCGGCGGGCGGGGTTCACCCGATTGCTTTCTTCGAGGTTCGCCGCGGCGGGCGGGGACCATGCGACCTGCACGGTATCTGCTACCGGGCCGATAATAAGCTGGGCTCGGCCCGGAATATCACGGCGGGCACTCACGCCGCGATAGCGAAAATCTCCGGAGAACAGGACGACCGCCGGGGAGGTAGCCAGGAGCCGCCGCCACAGCGGGAGGTGGCTGAGGTGCGAGGGCTCTGCGGTGGCGAGGATCAGGTGCCACCCGAGTTCTGCGGCATCGACGAGTACCTCGGCGAGGGGTGCGAGCGGAGAACTTTGCGGATCAAGAAGTTCGGCATCATCCACCATGACAATAATCGGTGCGGGTGACGGGGATTGTGGCGGGGCGGGCTCGGTGCGGCGGGTTGTATCTGGAGTATGGGCACGGTCCGCCGTGCTGTGCGTTTGGGTGCGGCGGGCGGCGAGTACCTGGGCGAGGGCTTCCATATCCGCCCGGGCCTGCGTGGTGCTTCGGTAACTTCCCGCGATGAGTTCCGGCGGGAGGTACGTGCGCAGATGGCCATGCGGGTCAATAAGGAAGAGCCGCGGGAGCGGGGATATATGCGTTAATTGCCGGGCGAGGAGGCGCAGCGCCGCGGTTTTCCCCGAACCTGCTTCCCCAATAACAAGAGCATGCCCGGTAGCGGCAAGATCAAGAGTGGCTGGCCCGCGATGGCGAGCGCTCATTCCCAGGTGCAACGAATGTAGCGCGGGCTTGTGGAGGCCGCCTCCCGTGAGTAGGTCCTGGTAGGTGAGGTGGGTGGGAAGTTCCCACAGCTGGGGTGCGGGTGGCCCGGACCAGGCCACGCGGATATTGGCGAGGAGATCACCCCGGTCGAGACCGGGTGAGTCCGGGCCCGAGCCGGGTGGATGCGCGGGCGGCGCGGTTGAATATACGGGCGGCGCGGTTGAATATGCGGGCAGGCTCGCTGCCTCTGAGTGAGCGGAGTACGGCTCGGTGGTGGCGAGTAAAAAATGTTCCCCGGCCGGAGTTATCCCCCGGCCCGGGCAGTCCACCGGCACGGTGGCCGCGCGCCGGTGCGGGGCATGGGAATCATAGGGATCAGCCAGGCGCAGCTCCAGTCGGGTGGTGAAAAAATCGCGCAGGTGCGCGGGAATATCGGTGGGGCGCCCGGCCGTGGTAATAATGTGGATGCGGCTAGCAGGGCCACGCTCAATAAGTTCCGTGAGTGGCTCGTCCAGTTCGGGGCGTGCCCGCAGCACCGACCAACCGCGCAGGAAAATAAATATTTCTCCGAAAGGATCGGGGCTGGGCGATTCCCCGCTGCGTGCGGCTTCGCGAGCGCGAAGCATATTCCTCAGCTCAACCAATCCGGCGCGCATCCGCTCCGGCTCGGAATAATCGACCCGGAAACAAATATGCGGCACATTAATAAGGGCTGCGAGCTCGGCCCCTGAAGCATCGCACAGCGCGTACTGCGCTTCGGCCGGGGTATATCCCAGCGCCAACGCCCCGGCAATAGTCCGCAGGGCTTCATCGCATCCGGCTCCCGGAGCACCGAGCACCAGGAGGTGAGAATCCGCGAGATCAATATGGAGCGCTTCGCGGCGTTGGAGCAGGGGAAGATCGCGCTCGCCGAGCGTGAGCCGGAGCGGGGCGGCGCGCTGGCTCGGCGCATATATCCCAAACCGGGCTGAAGTACGCACCGCGATGAGCTCGGTGAGGTGGCGCGGGCGGGTGAGCGGCTCCAACCAGATCGGGTGGGCCCGCGGCCCGGTCCCCCGCAGCGGTGCGAGTGCCGCAGTGAGTGTGGATGGCCCGGTCTGAACCGTGCCCGCCCCGGAAGCTGCATGAGTGAGCGGGGTGGCTGGTGGCCCGGAGCTGCGTCGTCGTACCGCGGGAACCTGAGCCGGGCGGGCCGCGAGCGGCGCAGAAACATAAAACCCGGTGAAGCGATGCGGCGCACCGCCGCAGGCAAGGAAACCGCAACCGGGCTGGGGTGGGAGGTGGGCGGCCTGCGGGGTGCCGATGACCGCGCGAGATTCGTGCTCGGAAAAAGTGCGCAGCGCGATGCGGTAGGACAGGTGGGAATCCAGGCCGCGCAACCGGCCTTCGTCCAGGCGCTGGGTGGCGAGCAGCAGGTGGATGCCGAGCGAGCGGCCCAGGCGGCCGATGGCGACGATGGTGTCGATGAGATCGGGGTGGTCGGTCAGGAGCTCGGCGAATTCGTCAATAATAATAAGGAGTGGCGCGAGAAGCGGGCCGTCATGGGCGCCGCGAGCGCGCGCTGCCTCGTATTCTCCCAGGTGAGAGTGCTGGCCGTGCTCGGCGAGCAGGTGTTGGCGGCGGTTCATTTCCCCGCGCAGGGTTTCCTCCATGCGCTCGCTCAGGGAGCTATCGCGTTCCAGGTTGGTGACCAGGGCCGCGGTGTGGGGCAGCTCGGCGAAAGGATGGAAACTCGCCCCGCCCTTGTAATCGATCAGGACCAGGTTGAGCTGTTCGGGTGAATGGGTGAGGCAGAGCCCGAGGAGGAGCGTGCGCAGCAGCTCCGATTTCCCGGAGCCGGTGGCGCCCACGAGCAGCCCGTGCGGGCCCATCCCACCGGCCGCGGCCTCGTTGAGATCGAGCCACACCAGGGTGCCTTGCGGATCGAGCCCGAGCGGCACGCGCAAGGTGGCGGCCGGGCGGTGAGTTGGAGAAAGCGAGCCGGGGAGCTGCGGAGCGGAGGACTGTAGAACGGGTGACGAAACGGGCGACGGCGTGAGGGATGGCAATCCGAGCAACTTCGCAAAACCCTGCACGCCGGTGGAATCCTGCGAAGCCGAACCGTGAGCCCGGTAGAGCGCCCGGGCACAATAAGCCGCCCCGTCCAGGTCAAGCAAATCGGGAATCCCCGAGCGTACCCCGGTACTATCGGCGAGGCTGAGATGCGCGGGCTCGGCACCATCCGAATAATCCACAAGCGCGACGAGACTGCCGGGTTCGGGAAGCGGGCCCGCTTCATGCTGGGCAGGCCAGTCGCGTGCGAGCGCGCGGGGTTGATCAGCCGGGCCAGCTTCTTCCGAGGGCCGATTTTCGCGCTCTGATTTTTCCCGGACATGCAAAGCGAGGTGGGAAGAGGAGCCTGGGCAATCAGGCTCCCCGGAAGGCCCCTTAATAATAAGGTGTATGGCCTTTCCGAGCCCCGGTTCCGAGACGGCGTACGGGGGCAGCCAACTGAGCCAGCCCGCCTCGGCCTCAGGCACATGATCGCCCGGGATAATAGCGAGATCACCAGGCGAAAAACTCGCCGCGAGCTGGCAGAGGAGGGCCCGCACCCAGGCCCAGGCCGCCTCCCCACTCACCGTCACAGTGGAATACGAAGGCAGGTCGAGGAGTGCAGGTCCGGGGATCGGGCACTGCACCTCCGTGGCACAGCGGTCCCGCGCCCGGCGGGCGGCGTCGTCGCGCTCCCCCGGAGGATCCTCCGCGAGCGTGACAGTATACGGCGGCGCGAGCAGCGCCTGCCCCACCCGGATCGGGCCCGGTGGCGGTGGCGTGCCGCGGCCCAGGCGCAGCGGGAGCACGAGCGGGGCCGGATAACGTTGCGCTTCCTCGCGAGCACAGGCCTCCAGTATGCGGGCAGCTTCGGCTTCGCACCTGGTCAGGGCGGCGAGGTAGTCGCGCCGCGCGCCGTCGCGTTCCCCGGCGTTACGCCGCAGCCCCACGCCCACGTTGAGGAGCGCGAGCGCGAGCATGAGAACCCCGAGCGTTCCCATGAGGAGAAGCAGATGGGGAGAGCGCCGGGTGGTGGACGTGAGAATCACGAGCATCACCACGGATAGCAGCGCGGGAAGGAACATGACGGCGCTCATTTTCTGCCCACTGCCGCGATAACACGCGGGCGGCGCGGGAATGCACAGGGCCTCCATGGCTTCCTCCTTTCGCGAGCGCGCTCTCCTTGCGGCACACCCTAGCGGGGGTCCGGTTTCTTGGCGAACCGTTATCCACAGCTTCGGTACGACGACGCATTTCTCTCGCAAAGAGCCAGCTGGGCTTGTGGATAACTCTCTGGCCTGTGGATGAGCCCTGGTCAGGTTGCGGCCTTCTTGATACCGTGCCCTCACCCCGCGGCTGCGGCGACATGAGCGGGCGGGTATGCCGAGCGGTATGCCGCGCGCCGGGCGGACGAGTGCTCGGGTAAGCGAGTGCTCGGGTAGGCGGGCGCGGTCACCTAAGAACGCAGAAAGGAGGGCATATGGCCGAAGAACTAGCAGAATCGCGCGGCGCGCAGCCGGCGGATATTGCGATTCCCGTCTGCGTGCATTGCGCGGGGCAGCGCGGCGAATTCGAGCTGGCCAGTTCGCTCTCACTAACGGCGCTTATTCCCGAGGTGCTGCGCCTCCTCGCCCCGGATTTTGCGGCTCCCACCTGGACGGTTCGTACCGCCACCGGGCAACGGCTAGATCCAAGCTTGCCGGCAGGCGGCCAGCTCTCCCCCGGAATCTGCCTTTTTATTGACAGACCTGCACCGCCCACGCCCCCGCGCAGCGACCCGGTTCTCAGCCGCATCCGCCATTCCACTCTGAAGGAGCGCGGCGAACTTTCCTCAGCCACACTCCGCAACTGTGCCACGGTGCTGGTGGTGGTATGCGGGCTGGGCCTGGCCGGATATACCGCGCGGGCCGCGCTCCCCCACATGCTCGCCCTTCCCGTACTGGCCGGGCTCGCGCTTGTTTTCCTCGGTCTTGCCCGCGTGAATTGGGCGCATGCTCGCCGGTGGGAAGGCCCAGGTGGGAGCACGCGGGCGCAGCTGGTGGTGTTAGCTCTACTCGCGGCCAGTGGCTGGACGGGGGCAGCCTGCGGATGGCGCGCGGCCCCGCTGGTTTTACCAGGTGCGGGACCGCGTGGGATTGCAGCCGGGAGCCTTCTCCTTATCATCGCGCTGCTAGCCCGGGCGATAGTTCCCGTGCCGGGCGGCCGCAGTATGCTGCTGAGCTGGGCACTTTGTTTGGCGGGCTGGGGCGGCAGCGCCTTGCTTCACGCCCGACTTGCCGAGCCGGCTGCCCTCGTGATCGTGGTGGCCCTGGTGTGCACGGCCCGCCTGATTGCGCCGATTATCTTGCGGTTGAGCGCGCCCCCGCCGGAGGTGTCCGCCGCCGAAATAGCGGATTTACCGGCGGAGCACAGCCCGGAAAACTGGGCCCGCATTCTCATCCTCCGCGCCCTGGGCGGCGAAGCCGGCACGGTCTTCGTGATCGCCGCGCTGCTACCGCTGGCCTACCGCCCGGATATCCTCAGCGCGGCCATATGCGGCACGGCAGTAACTGTGCTCGGGCTGCGTGCCATAAGTATGCGCGCCGACGCCGCGTTTGTACTTCGGCTTGTCTTCTTCCTTCTTCTTGATGTGGAGCTCTGCGTGCTGGCCATGCGGAATCCGGCAGCGCACGCAGCACCGGGCCTTCTTGCTTGCCTGGCCGCTCCGGCGCTGGTGAGTATTCCCGCTCTGTTCCTCGGATATCGGAGCCCTCGGGAAACATTGGAGACACTGGAGAGCCTGGGGGCTACCGAGCATCGGGGCCGCGGCGAGCACTCTGAGGCCCAGCTTCTTCTCATCCGGCGGATGGAGATCGCCGAGCAGATTCTTACCGCGCTGCTTGGCGCCGGGATAGTTATTGCGATCAGCCCATGGTAAACGCGCGCACGATTATGAGCTCCCGCCGTTTTCGGCGCCGCAGTATTGCGGGCGCGTTGTGGTGGGGGCTGCCGGCTCATGAGGAAGCTCCCCGCCCGGGATTAGCAGGGCTGGCCGGAGCCCTTGGGCTTGCCCTGGTGACTGCGGCCGGTACCGGGGCAGCGCGAGCGCTCTCACCGCAACTTCCCGACGGCTGGGAAGATGGCGCTGTTCTCATCGCTGCGGAGAGCGGGGCGCGCTATCTCAGTTCCGGTGGAATTCTCCATCCCCTCACCACCCTGGCTGGCGCTTATCTTTTGTATCCGGAAGGCGTGGCGACCCATGTGCTCCCGGCTGCCCGGCTCGCAGATGTACCGCGCGGGGCGCCCGTGGGAATTCCGGGTGCTCCCGATTCTCTACCAAGCGCAGCCGAGCTGCGTGACCCGTGGCTGGTGGCCTGCCCCGTGACTGTTACAGATTCACGGGAGGGCAACAAAGAAAATATGCAGGGCACGGCCGCGCCGTTATCCCTGGCGGCCTCAGCCCCACTCCCTGAATTCGGTGGGGCGGTGCTGGTGCGAACAACAAGTGGTTTGTGGCTGGTTGCTGCTGAGCAACGCTACCGGGTGGATATACCGGAAGCCGCTTTCCGTAGTGAGTTTCCGGGCTTACCGGTGCTTGAGGCGCCACCGGCGTGGGTGGAACTCTGGTCAGAAGGCCGGGCCCTCACCCCGCTCAGCGTTCCCGCTGCTGGCGAGTCGGCCGGGTATCTTCCTGGCATCGGGGAGGCCCGGGTTGGTGACCTGGTTGTTTTTGCTGGAAGTGATGGCACCCGCACCTGGTTCCACATCAGTTCGGGCGGGGTGCTCGAACCGCTCTCCCCCACCGCGTTCCACCTGTACCGGCTCTCCGAGCACAGCGCTCGGGCGCGGGTATACGCCCTTGATCCGGCAGCTCGCGCCCATCTTAGTTTTCGCGAAACCGGCCCCGGAGACGGCTGGCCCGCTGATCTCGGCGCGCTCACCGCCTCGGCTTCCGCCCCGACTGCTGGTGCGACTGCCGGTATGGATTCCGAGCGTGGTTCCGCTACCGCTTCAAGCCCAACTTCCGATGCCGCGCAGCCCGGCCCCGCGCGGGTATGCACGGCTTTCCACGCGGGAAGCTCGTTCCTGGTGCACGCACCTGATTCCCCGCTGCTACCCAGCGGAGCTGCGCTCGTGGCCGGCACGGATGCGGGAAGTGCCACCCTCTTGCAGGGAAGCACCCTCGTAGATATCGCCGATCTTGACCAGCTGCGCCGGGCCGCGAATTGGGAAAACATCACTCCGCTTGAGATTCCGCCCGCCTGGCGCGCACTCCTTCCCGAGCCGGCCGTGCATCTTTCCGTCGATGAGCTCTGCACCGATCCTGGCGGTACCGCCCGGACCGATATTGCTGCCTGCACCCGGCACCGGCCGTGAATGACCAGACCCACAAGCCCAGGCCGGGGAGAGGATTTTTCCTCCCCGGCCCGGGCTGTGAGTGACACACGTTGGAGATAGTTAGTGGTTGGTTATCCCGGATTTAGCGGGTGGCGCTGGAGCGAGAATTGGCCCGGTAGCGCAGGGTCAAGCCACCGGCAAGCGCGGTGAGCCCGGCCAGGAGCCAGCCCGCGAGTGCCACACCGGTGCGTTGCAGCTCCGGAGGAGTAGCGGGTGGCGTAGCCGGCGGAGTGGTGGGCGGGGTGGCCGGCGGCGTAGCGGGCGGCGTCGTCGGAGGTACCGGTGGTTCTTCGAAGCGAACGGTCTGTTCGCTATCGAGAGGATCGGTGTGCTCGGAAATGAGCCGGTCGCCCAGGTACACCCATTCGAAAAGAACCACCTCGCGGCCGGCTAAAGCACTCGCATCAAAGTCCAGCTTGATGCGGGCGCATTCGCTGGGCGAACCGGGAACGAAGTCGCTGACTTTGCGTACCGGGGTGCCATCCTTCCCGAGCACCGGCGTCCCATCGGGGAACATGGCGGCCGTTTCGATCCGGTAGGTTTCCCCGGGAATAAGCGCTCCGCTGAGTTCGCATACCTCATCGGTGATCACCGCGTCCGCGGTGGCGCTCAGAATCTGATCGCCGCCGGCACCATTTGTTCCCTCGGTACCATCGGTGCCCGCCGAACCATCTTTGCCGCTGGCATGATCAGCAGCACTCGGAGCGCCATCCCGGGCGCGGGTGGCCAGGCGCGTGAACGTCACCGTCTGGTTGGTATCCTTCAGGTCAGCATGCACGGCAATATCCCGCCCGTCCTGACGCAGAGTTTCCGTGGCTACCACCTTGGTGCCGGCCAGAGTTGCGGCGTCGACCTCAAAAACCACCTCGACGCTACCGTTGGGGTGCTCGGGCACGAAGCGGCTGGTGCTGGTGAGCTCGCTGCCACTGGTATCGCGCAGCGGCTGGCCGCTAGCCGGATCCAGGAGCGCCCCGTGGACCTCGTATTCTTTACCGGGAAGCAGGTGCTGATAAGAAACAGTATCCACCAGGGTGACGGTGCCGGTATTGGGCGCGATATGGGTGTCCTCGTGGTGCATGGTGGTGTGGAGGGACGGTTCGCGGGTCACCGTGAACTGCTCGGTCACATCGGTCACGCTGGTGGCCAGTGGCGCCGCCCGATCATCGCCCGCGAAATCGGAGACCACTACGTAGGTGCCCGGCAGGTTCTCCCCGGCCTCATCCTGCTCCATAATCCAGGACGGGTCGCCCACACTGGGATAGAAACCGTTACGGGCGGGAAGTACCACCGGCTGCCCGATTTGGCGGGCGGCCGCGCGGTTCTCATCGGTGACCGCCTGGCCTTCCGGGAAGAACAGCAGGGTGTGGGTTAGCGTCTGAGTATCCGCCCCAAATCCAGCCCCGCCGGTGAAATCGGGGTGGTTCGCGGGTAGGCCGCTCACCCACACATCATCGACCAGGTAGGTGCCGGACTTCGTTTGGCGAATCGAGAGAGCCGAATCGATCTTCCCGGGGTAGCGCACCGACGTTGTTTCATCGGCCAGCCCGAACGTATCCGACCAGCCGGCCTCAATCCACGGCGTGAACTCGGCCGGTTGGTCCTCCGCGAGGACTTCCCACACCCAGGTGTACATTCCGGGTTTGCTCACCGGCTCGCTCAATTCTGCCCGAATCGGGCCCGGACCTTCGGCAACCACCGTTACCGACCCGATTTTTTCCGAGCTGGCCGGGACCACGCCCGGCTCGGGAACGGCCGTGGGTGAGACATACCAGGCGGTGGCCCGGTACGTAACCGGAATAAAGGGGCCATCCTCAAAAGAACCGTTCGTTCCCGGGCGGCGGCTCCATTCCCCATCCCGGAAATTCTCATCGGCGCGGGCCACGAAAGTATCGCTGAGGACCGTGCCGGTATCTACCACTTTCGCATCAGCCACGTGGGATACCCCGAGAGGCCGGAAGGGGAATTCTTCCCGGGAGGTTTCCTCCGGAAGCCCGTAATGATCAGCCCAATCGGCGTGAATATAGCGGGAGTTCTCCCCCTGCTCGTTTTTGCGGACCTCCCATACCCAGGTGACGAAACCGCGTTTGGGAGTGGAAAGTTCCGCGGTGAGAGTCTGCCCCGGGCCGTTCGCTTGGACCGTGACCGAGCCCAGCACCTCGGCTCCTTCAGGAACGGTATCGCTGCGCTGCGGGGTGGTGCGACCCGCCCAATAGGCGGTAGCCCGGTAGGTGACGGGCACATTTTTCCCCCTCACCTGGGTCCATTTTCCGTCCCCGTAATCCTCCTTGACGGCGGTGGTGAGGGTATCGCGAATAACGCCGTCGGTATTAATAGGACGGGTACTCACCTTCGAGGTGCCAAGCGGCTGGAAATCATAAATAACTTCCCAGGTGCGGCCCGGAACATTGCGAGTGAGGGGATCGCTGACCGGGCGGTGGCCGTAGGTGATGGTGTCTTGAACAGTGCCATCAGCCCCGAAAATAGTCAGGGTGGTGCGAACCGGGGTATCGAAAACGGCTGTATAGCTCACCTGGCCATTCCCGGTGGCCGACCACGCCAGCTCCAGCGGCTTGCTATCGGTCACCCCGCTCCAGGTTGCGCTTCCGCTCGCGTCAAAAACCGCCGGGCCGCTGAGGGTAATAACCACGGGAATTCCGGGCAGCCACGCCTCGGAATCATCCGGGTGCACACCGATACCGCGGATGACACCGCTGCGGTCCCCTTCGCCTTCCACGATTCCACTCACGTAGCCGACGGCGGCGCTGGCGCGCGCTTCCCGCACGTAGCTCTGGGCCCGCTCCTCAATATCAGGACGCTGGGTGCGCACCGCCTGCACCAGTTCGTTCACGGTCTCTTGGGCCCGCCCCGGACGCCCCGGATATTCCTTTTCGAAATTAACGTGGATGAGGTAGCTCAACGCAGCCAGGTTGAGATCATCAGCGGTATTTCCTTCATAGCGGTTGAGCAGCCAGGCCATTTGCGGGGTGCTCAGCTGCAATTCCCCCGGCCCGAGCGCCCGGGATTCGGTAAGGGTCGTAATATCGACCATTTCCCCGGGGCCAGGATCGGCATATTTCGCCTGGATACACCAGATGGGATAGCCTTCCACCGCCACCCCGTTAATTGATTGCGTTTCCGCGTAATGGGGGCCGAGGCGGAGGTGGCCAACAATATTCACACCTTTAATTTCGATGCCGCGGCCAACAGAATGATCCCAATCGGCGCGCGCTCCGGCACCGCCGAACAGACCGGCGCCCGCCAGAGCGAACACCATGAGAAAAGCAAGAAATACCCGAATCACATGTGGGGTGGGTTTCGGGCCCGTGGTTATTGCCATGGTGGATACGAGTCCTTTCACAATATTATTTTTTGCATGACGAAATAGAGCCATGATGAAGCTGCTCTACCCGAAGAGGCGAGCCACCGCCCGGTCAGCCGCGCGATAGTTCTGCGAAGCGCATTCCACCTGCTGGCCAATGCGCGCGTATATATCATTCAGGGAACGGGCCGCGGCATGCCATCGCGTTTGCGCGGCTTCGTAGGCTGCCTGAGACTGCCCGTCCCAATCCGCCATCGCGGTGCGTATTCGCGCATCGAGCTGCGCGAGCACCCCCTCGATGCGGGAAGCGTGGGCAGCCATATCAGCCGCCCCCGCGGAGAGTTCCCCAAAATGAGCACGAAGCTCGGTCATAACAATCCTTTCTTTAAGTGTGCGGATACCCCGGCGAGCACGCTGACACAGACGCACCGACGCGATCACGCTGAAACGGGCACTACCACGCCGTTGAAGCACGGGCGGCCGGAGCTATGACGCAGCGCTATTACGCCGCCGGCAGATCCCCGACTAGCGCGGCCATGCGGGAAAAATCCGCGCGGGTGGCCGCGTCTGTTTCAGCGACGGTGGCATCAGCGCGGCCCAGGCGCGCCCCGTAATCAGCCAGCAGAGCAAGCAGTTTTTCGCTGGCCGCGCGGTATTCCTCCAGCGCAGCGGCGAAAGTTACCGGAGCGGTACCCCGCCAGCCGGCATGCCAGGCGGCAATGCGGTCCATAGTTGAGTGCAGGTGGGCGCGCAACTCCTCCTGAGCCTGGGTAACGAGCGCGCGAACGGTGAGAATCGAATCATTAGCGACCCGCAATTGTGCGGTGGATACAGCCATACATCCCCCTGAGGTACGTAGGTGGTGGCGCGCGGGTGGTGAGAGTTCCGCGCTTCGGACGCCGGCCGGTGAGGACCGGTGTTCCAATGGTGGCTGATAAAAGTGGTGCTTGTCGAGAGGGAGAAAATGTTATCCACAGGCACGAGCCCCGCGGGCGTGTCACCCACAGGCAGACCGGCTTTGACCGGCCTAGCGTACCCGTGCCCGGCGGCGCCGTCGTACCTCATTACCCTGTTTTAGGGCGACGACGCCGCGCCGCTTCCGCGGCGCCCTATCCGGCGCTACAGGAAATAAGCCACCAAAGCGACCATCGAAATAACGAAAGCGATGCCGATAATGGTGGCACGTTGCCAGAAGAGGCGGCGGCGCGGGTAGTAGCTCTGCCCGGGCTGGTAGCCGCCGAAATCATAGCCGCCGCTCAGTTCTTCTTCGGATTCGATAGCGGGATCTTCCCCGGTGGCACTGCCGCGCTGCTGGTCATCATGCCGGCGGCCGAATTGGCGTTTCCTCACGGTTTCCTCCGTCTCCGGGTGGCTGGCTCCCGGTAGGAATATGGTAGTGCATCCATATGAACATGAGGGCTACTATCCTGGACGTATGTCGTCGAAGAAAAATAAGCCGGCCGGGACTCCGGCCCTCCTCGCCCTGGAGAAAGCCGGCGTAGAGTTCACGATTCTTGAGTACGAACAAAGTTTGCATCACGAGCACGGATTCGCCCTCGATTCCGCCGCTGAGCTGGGGATGGATCCCCGTGTTATTTTCAAAACCCTGCTGGCGCGGGTGGATGGGAAGGCGGTGTGCGCGGTGGTGCCGGCTGCCGCCATGCTCAATCTCAAGTCCCTGGCGAAGGCGGCGGGCGGCAAAAAGGCCGCGATGATGGATCCGCATGATGCCGAGAAACTCACCGGCTACGTGACCGGGGGTATTTCGCCGCTGGGTCAAAAACACCGCAGCCCGATTTTTATTGACGCCTCGGCGCGCGAGCTGGAGGCGATGGTGGTGTCGGGTGGAAAACGCGGACTCTCGGTGCGGCTGGCTCCGGCTGATTTAGCGGCCGCGGCGCGCGCGACGTTCGCGCCGGTCGCTGATTTTAGCCGGCACACTTAAGCCGGCCCGGCGGGCCGGGGCGCGGCGGCTCAGCGGCGTGGCGGCTCAGCACCGCCCGCCCGCTCATACCTCCCGCTTACTCAGCCGGCCCGGCTTCGAGCGCCGCCACGTCCACGTACCAGGGCCCGCGGCGCAGCGCCTGAATATCCAGCTGCTCGGCGAAGTCCGCGGCCGTGCGCACCTCCAGCCCCAGCGAACGCCCAATGAGCGCCAGCACATCGGCTGCGCTCCAGCCGTATTCGGCGAGCGCCCGCATGGTCACGGCCCCGTCGCGTTTGGCCAGGCGCGCGCCGGCCTGGTTGAGAACCATGGGCACATGCCAATATTCCGGGGTGGGCGCCCCGAGCAGACGCTGCAAATACACCTGCCGGGGCGTGGACGGCGCCAAATCTGCCCCGCGCGTGACCTGGGTAATATGCTCAAGCGCATCATCCACCACGGAGGCAAAATTGTAGGCGTAACGACCATCGCCACGCCGAATCACAAAATCGTCGACGACGCCGCTTACCTCCCCGCACACCTCATCGTGAATGCTCAGTTCTTTCACCTCGGTGCGCAGCCGCAGGGCCGGCTGGCGGCCCACCGCCGCGAGCTTGGCGCGCCCGGCCCGACGGCCGGCCGCGCTCAGGTCCCGGCAGGTGCCCGGGTATACCCCGGGCGCCCCGTGGGGCGCCCGGGCGGCGTCGGCTAAATCACGCCGGGTGCAATAGCACTCGTAGAGCAGTCCACGTTCCCACAGGGACGCGAAGGCGGCGTCGTACCCCGCGGTGCGTTGGGATTGGATCTGGACCGGGCCGTCCCAGGTGATGCCAAGGGCGCGCAGGTCCGCGAGCTGGCGCTCCTGGAACTGCGGGCGAGACCGTTCGTCCATATCCTCCACGCGCATGAGGAAGCCGCGCCCGCTGCGCCGGGCCAGAGCCCAGGCGAGGAGCGCGGTGCGGAGATTCCCGAGGTGCAGGTCTCCGCTCGGCGAGGGTGCGTATCGGCCGTACTCCACGGTTTAGGCCAGCGAACCCATCGGATCCCAGGCGGGCAGCACTTCCGGTTCGGTTTCCAGCGCGGCCAGCAGCTCGGCGGAAAGGCGATCCTTGGTGACCGCAACTTCGAAAACGTGCTGGTCGAACCAGGAATCGTTCATGGTCCAGAAGCCCTTATCGGCGTGCTCATCGCCCCAGGAGTTTTCGATGCGCCAGCGGCGCGGGCTGCCATCTTCACGCAGATCAACGCCGGTGAACACCATGGCGTGCGTCATCATCGCTTCGCCGTAGTAGAGCTCATCGGCCTTGGAAAGCGCCAGGTCAATCCCGTAGGTGCC
Source organism: Actinotignum timonense (assembly GCF_030216305.1). Classification (GTDB taxonomy): domain Bacteria; phylum Actinomycetota; class Actinomycetes; order Actinomycetales; family Actinomycetaceae; genus Actinotignum; species Actinotignum timonense_A. The sequence continues at coordinate 92,516 of NZ_JASOKT010000006.1, forward strand.
TTCGTAATCGTAGAGCTGGCCGTCCCAAATACCGCGTTCGCGATCCGACTGCTTGCCGGTATCGCAACCCATCCACACGGGCTGGCCGTCCTTGAGGGTGGCGATGGTGGCTTCGCGGATGACCTCGATAGGCACATTGAGGTAGGTGACCGGCTTGGCGCCCACCACATTGCCGAGGCGATCCACGGTGTAGAGCTTGCCGTACTCATTACGCGGATCGTTGACGATGCACACGTACTGGTCCAGATCCGGCAGGTACTTCTGCGCGAATTCCACCGGGGTCATCTTCCCTTCGCGATGGAAGTTCCCCTCCTCATCTTCGTACTGCCATACAAAGCTTTCCGGCGGGGTGCCCAGGTGAATCGCCAGCACCCGGTAGACCTGCCCCATGAACTTTTCGCGCACGGCTTCGCGCTGGCCGGCTTCGGCTTCGCGAATATCATGGGCGGCGCGGCGCAGCAGCATTTCCAGGGTGCGGTTCATGAGCTGGGTATTGGAAGAGGATTCCGTTTCCGGCATCGCGAACTTCGGGCAGGCCCCGTACTTGTCCACCAGGGCCACGAACATATTCCACTGCCCGCCGTCCCCAATGGGATCGGACAGCAGGTAGTGCACGGTGCGGTCATCAACCGGGCGGTCCGCCAGCTCAATCATGGAGGTGAGGAAATAATTGGCCTTCTCCAGCTTGTCGTAGAAATGCTGGAAAGACTGGGAGAACTCGAAGTTCTTCAGGCCGGTGGCGCGATTGACGAGCATCTTCAGCGAGCTGAGCCCGGAGAAAAGCCAGCAGCGCCCGGACTTCTTCTGGTTATTCACCTTCCAGGTGTCCACCTTCACCGACATGGACGGATCAATCGCGTTAATAACATCGCGATCCTGCGCGACCTTCGTGATCGAGGTCTGGGTGACGGCGTTCTGGACGATGCGAGCGGTGCGATCCGCCGCGAAATCCGCCGCAAACTTCTTCACCATATCGGTCTCAAGTGCCTGGGCCATTCATAACTCCTTCATTGTCGTAACTGTGCCAAGGTCCCTCACTATGCTACCTTGCAGGCGCAGGCCCGCCACGGGCATGTGTCCCGAAAGGTTATGTATGCGTTTTTCGATTGGTCGTTTCGGTGCGCCTCATCGTTCCGGTGCATCTGGGAACCGCGTCCGCGCATCCGGTGCTCCCGGTGCTTCCGATGCCTCCGAGCGCGCATCCGGTGCCGCTTCCCCTTCGCCGCACCGGCGCATGTGGAACGTGATCGCCGCGCTGCTGGTGGTCCTCGCGGTGGCGCTGATCCAGTTGTGGCGCGCTGATTCGGATTCGGCGCCGGAGCCTGGTGGTGCTGGCCGCGCGAGTGGCGCGGCGGGCAGCGCGAGCAGCGGCGAACTCACCGCGTCCGAGGCACTTTCCGCCCTGAGCGAGCTCCCCGGGGGTCGCCCCGATTCCGGGCGTGGTTATTCGCGCGCCGAGTTCGGCCTGGGAGATGGCTGGCCCGATACCGACGGAGACGGCTGCACGGTGCGTAATGAAGTGCTGCGCCGCGATCTCGCGGGAGTCACCTTTTGGTCGGGGAAGTCCACGCCGCCCGGCTGCGTCGTCGCCACTGGAACCCTCCGCGACCCGTATAGCGGAACGGTGATTTCTTTTGACCGCGCCCGCGCCCCCGAGGCGGTGACGATTGATCACGTTGTTGCGCTTTACGATGCGTGGCGGGCCGGGGCGCAGGACTGGGACGCGGATACGCGCGCGCAATTCGCCACCGACCCGCTCAATTTGCTGGCGGTCTCCGGGGCGGCGAATAAGGAGAAGGGTCACGCCACCGCCGCGCAGTGGTTGCCGGATAACCCGGCTTTTGTGTGCGAATACGCCGCGCGGCAGGTGGCGGTCAAGCGTGCGTACGGGCTTCGGGTCGACGACGACGAACGTCACGCCCTGCACGAGGTGCTATCCGATTGCGTCCGGTAAGCCGAGGTTGCGGGTGGGGCTAGCTCTGGCTTACTCGGGCAGCGCCTGCTCGTAGTGGCTTTGGAGATTGAGCCAGAATTGCTCGGTGGTGCCGAAGAATTCGCTGAGCTGCCGCGCAATATCTGCGGTGATCCGGCCTTGGCCCCGAATAATCTCGTGGATGCGGGATGCGGGAATTTTCGCGGATTTCGCGAGTGCTTCAGGGGCGATACCCATCGGTACCAGGAACTCTTCGTTGAGGATTTCTCCCGGATGAATCAAGGCAATTGTGCCGGTCATGATGCCTCCCTGGGCTGGGTGGATACGGTACCTTCGCACGGCGATGCGGCGGAGCAGCTGCGGGTCACGGGCGCAGCACGATCACGCAACAGCTACCGCAAGCCTATCCGGTTATTCGCTTGGCGTCACGAGCTTAAAATGCGCCTCCGCGACGCTTGGAGTACGCAAAGTGCAACCTGAGGACATCGGGGCCCACAGGATGTGAGTTCTGGACACTGCCTCCCACAGGATGTGCGTAAGGAACACGAAACCGGGTGAAAACGGTGCTCTCCCGCACACTTTGTTTTCCGGGGCTGGCTTGGATCCTGTCTAGAGCCGGGCCGGGTAGTATCGGCGCCTGATTGGGGAGGAGCTGACACGAATCCCGTCCTGCGACGGTGTCGACAAAGTGGTACTGGAGAACATCGGGCCTGACAGAGTGGTACTACACGACAGAAAATCGGGGGTTGGTTGTAGCTCCAGTACCACTTTGCGATCCGGCCCGATGAGAGACGGGTGGGTGCTGGAACTCACGGTCCCGGCACCCACCCGTGTTGGTAGAAATATGGAGGTTAGCGGCGCACCGTTGGGGTGTCGGTACCGTTACCGTCCCAGTCTCCGATGAAGAGCTCATCGCTTACCCGCCCGTACGGGAGGGTGTGATCAGCGTTTCCGCTCACCAGGGAGTTATTGACGTGGATGGTATTGCCGCGGCGAATCGAGAGGGTGTCCCGGCCATCGCCGTCGAAATCTCCCGCGAGGGTGGCATCGCCGGCTCGGCCGTAGGAGAAGGAGGTATCTGCCGCGCCGCTGGCCAGCGAGTTCTTCACGTAGAAGACATTCCCACGCCGCACCGCAAACGTATTAACACCATCACCATCCCAATCACCGACCAGGACCTCATCACCAACCCGACCATAGGAAAACACACTGTCCGCCACGCCACTGGCCGGGGAATTCTTCACGTAGAAGACATTCCCACGCCGCACCGCAAACGTATCAACACCATC
>NZ_JASOKT010000029.1 GCF_030216305.1 Actinotignum timonense
CTTACAGCTTCGCACGGACCTGTGTTTTTGATAAACAGTCGCTTCTCCCTAGACTCTGCGACCCAACCCCCCACAACGCCCAGACACGGGGCGCGTAAAGAGTGGGCCCCCCTTCTCCCAAAGTTACGGGGGCATTTTGCCGAGTTCCTTAACCACGATTCACTCGCACGCCTTAGTATGCTCTACCCAACTACCAGTGTCGGTTTCGGGTACGGGCGGTCTTACCACTCACGTCGATGCTTTTCTCGGCAGTACAGGATCACTCTACTTCCCACAAAAACTGCGGTCACCATCAGGCCTCACCCTTATGTCCCCCGGATTTACCTAGGAAACGGGCCACACCCTTAAACGCGCCAAGCCATTAGGCACGCGAAGCTACCTCCCTGCGTCACACCTGTTAACACGCTTGCCTCCCACACTTAGGACCCCACGCCACCCACACCAACCACAAACAAGACAAACGCCTCGAAAGCTTTATGGCATAGACGGGATGGTTAGCATCAACGCAGAAGACACTGGACGCAATAAAACCGGTACCAGAATAAGAACTGGTCACCCATCGACTACGCCTGTCGGCCTCGCCTTAGGACCCGACTAACCCAGAGAGGACGAACCTACCCCTGGAACCCTTAGTCATACGGCGGGAAGGATTCTCACCTCCCAAACGTTACTCATGCCTGCATTCTCACTCCCACGCAATCCACCACAAGCTCACGCCACGGCTTCACCTCACGCAGGACGCTCCCCTACCCAAACAAAACAAATTGTTTGCCACGGTTTCGGCGGTGTACTTCAGCCCCGCTACATTGTCGGCGCTCAATCACTTGACCAGTGAGCTATTACGCACTCTTTCAAGGATGGCTGCTTCTAAGCCAACCTCCTGGTTGTCACAGCAACTAAACATCCTTTCCCACTTAGCACACACTTAGGGGCCTTAACCGGCGATCTGGGCTGTTTCCCTCTCGACTATGAAGCTTATCCCCCACAGTCTCACTGCCACGCTCAACTTCATGGTATTCGGAGTTTGGCTGACGTCAGTAACCAGATAAGGCCCATCAGCCAACCAGTAGCTCTACCCCCACAAAGAACCACGCAACGCTGCACCTAAATGCATTTCGGGGAGAACCAGCTATCACGGAGTTTGATTGGCCTTTCACCCCTACCCACAACTCATCCCCCAGGTTTTCAACCCTGGTGGGTTCGGGCCTCCACACGCTCTTACACGTGCCTCACCCTGGCCATGGGTAGATCACCCCGCTTCGGGTCTAGAACATGCAACTA
>NZ_JASOKT010000030.1 GCF_030216305.1 Actinotignum timonense
GTTCCCGGGCCTTGTACACACCGCCCGTCACGTCACGAAAGTTGGTAACACCCGTAGCTCGTGGCCTAACCATTTTTTGGGGGGAGCGGTCGAAGGTGGGGCTGGCGATTGGGACGAAGTCGTAACAAGGTAGCCGTACCGGAAGGTGCGGCTGGATCACCTCCTTTCTAAGGATATTTTCGAGAAACGTTGTATCAGTGAGCTATTGGGGTTTACTGGTTTTTGTTTTGTTTCTTGTTTGGGACACGTAAAAAAGACGCTTGGGACGTAAGCAGGTTTTAGTGCTTGTTTGTGTTTTGGGTGGTGTTGGTTGGGTGGGCTGTTAGGCATTCGGACACTGTCCGATATACCACCCACGGTTAGTTGACGAGAGTGTGTTCTTGTTTTCTGGTTGTGGTGTTGGTGTGGTGGTTGGTTGTCGCATAGTGAGCGTGAGCATCTTTATAACAAGCACGTGTGTGTTTGTTGTGTGATTTTGCGTAATGACAATTTTTTGTTTTGAGTTTCTTGTTTATTGTTATTTTGGTGTTGTAGGGCGTTTGGTGGATGCCTTGGTGCGTATGGGCCGAAGAAGGACGTTGTAGCCTGCGATATGCCTCGGGGAATTGGCTAGCGAGTGGTGATCCGAGGGTGTCCGAATGGGGGAACCTAGCCTGGGTTATGCCGGGTTGCTGCCAGCTGAATTGATAGGTTGGTGGTGGGAACGTGGGGAAGTGAAACATCTTAGTACCTGCTGGAAAAGATATTTTGTGAGTAGTGGCGAGCGAAAGCGAAGGAGCCTAAACCTTGTGTGTGTGATACTTGTCGGGGGTTGCATGCGGGGTGTTGTGGGGTGTTGTTTTCTCGTTTCCGACAGGACGGGGCGTAGTGATAAATCAGGAGTATAGGTGAAGGGTTTGGGAAGGCCTGCCGTAGACCGTGATAGCCGGGTAGCTGAAATGTTTCTGACTGCGTGATGACATGCCCGAGTAGCACGGGGCTCGTGGAATCTCGTGTGAATCTGCCAAGACCACTTGGTAAGGCTAAATACCCGTCGTGACCGATAGTGAATTTAGTACCGTGAGGGAATGGTGAAAAGTACCCCGGGAGGGGAGTGAAATAGTGCCTGAAACCAGGCGCCTACAAACTGTCAGAGCCATCTTGGTGGTGGTGATGGCGTGCCTATTGAAGAATGAGCCTGCGAGTTAGGATGTGTGGCGAGGTTAACCCGTGTGGGGTAGTCGTAGCGAAAGCGAGTCTGAAGAGGGCGTT
>NZ_JASOKT010000007.1 GCF_030216305.1 Actinotignum timonense
CCCCCCCCGCAGCTAGAGGAGAACCGTCGCCCACTCCCCCGCGCGGCTGAAGCCGACATGCTGGTAGAGCCGCACCGCGGCGGCATTGTAGTCATTGACGTAGAGGGAGACGGTGGGCGCGTGGCGGGCGCGCACCTGATCGACGACGCTGGCCATTGCCCGGGTTGCTATCCCACGCCCGCGCAGGTCGGGAGCGGTCCATACGCCTTGGATCTGCGCCACTCCCCCGGCCAGCGCACCGATATCCGCCTTGAATTCAACCCGCGGGGCGCCGGTGGTGGGGTCGATGCCCATGCGCACGAAGGTGCGGCCGGCGCGGATGAGCTCCCGGACCCGGCGTGCGTAGGTGGGTCCGTACACGGTGGGATCGTATCCGACTTCCTCGGTGAACATAGCCACCGCCGCCGGAAAAACAGCGCCAAATTCCCAGGGTTCGGCCGGGCGTACCTGCGGATCGGGCACCACCGGGGAGGCGTGGGTCAGGGAGAGGGAATATTGGCGCGCGCGAACCTCGCGGGCGGGACTCCAGGAGCGCTCCAGGTGCTCCCATAGTCCAAGAACCTGGTCGGCTGGCCCGAGGATGGAGCAGGCTACCCGATACCGGGACAGAATGTCGTCGCCTAGTTCGCGCAGCCCCGCCGCTGAAAATCCGAGGGGAATAATATTCCCGCCGTCCCAAGCGAGGGCTTCAATATCGCGGCGGTGCATCGCCGCCAGCGCCGAGGATGTTCCCACGCCCATGCGTTCCACATTGACGCGGGCGAGCACGGAATTGATCGGGTCGCGGGCTAAAAATTCCAGGGCGCGGGATTTATCCGCGCCCGTGAGACGGCGCAGCGAGGATGCGGCTCGATGCGGCCAAATGGAGCGTTTCATCGCGGTGTGTTTACTCCACCGCAAGCAAGACGCTGACAGCTCGCTCGAGGAACACGTCCACGACGGCCTCATCATAAGCATTTTTTCCGCGTGATTCCGGGAAAATAGCATCCCGTACCACTTCAGAGGTTACGGTTTCTTCGCCGTCGAAATACCGGGCGAGGCGGTCAAGAAGCTCATCAACGTCCGTTTTGCGGTATCCCCAGTCTTCGGCGTCGGCAAAACGTTGCCCGGCCGGGCGTAGCAGGCGCGGGTAGAGACTTTTGGCATCCTGGTAGGCGAGGTTGAGCCAGGCCTGTTCCCCGCGCGCCCCGATGGTATTTGCGCGCTTGAGGTGAATAAAGGCGGCTTCGAGGCGATCAAGGGCGGCATCCACGCGGGCCGGATCGTATCCGCCGCGCTGGCGGGAAAACCCGACGCGCCGCACATCCGTTTCGTCCATATCGCCAGTTCCCCGCGAATATGCGTCTTTCGCGCGGGCGAGGAAATCATCGACCTGCTCGGTATTGTATCCGCGCGTGAGCGGACCCACTCGCTTAAACGTGCTCACAACTCACCTCACTTGTCTGTGCCAGCACCACGGTGCCGGCATGCCGACCTTCCCTCTTAATGTGCCGCACTCATTTTGCCATATGCGCCCGCCACGCGCCGCTCTCGCTCACAGCGCAGCACCGCCCGGTACTACGGTGTGGAAATTTGGAGAGTCCTTCAGAACACCCCTTGCGCCGCAGCGAAGAAGAGGTAGCAGAACGGCGCCCAGAGCAGGATGGAATCGATGCGATCCAGCATGCCACCGTGCCCGGGGAAAATTGCTCCCATATCCTTGACACCGAGCCAGCGCTTGAGGCGTGATTCAAGCAGATCACCGGCGGTGCAGCACACCACCGCCGCCATACCGATGGCCAGCGCCCACCACGCGCTGTGCCCCAGGGCCACCGTGGCAAGAAGAAGTGCCACCACCAGGCAGGCCAGCACCGACCCGGCCAGCCCCTCCCAGGTTTTCTTCGGGGAGATGCGCGGGGCGAGCGGATGGCGCCCGAAAAGCACGCCGGCGGCCCAGCCCCCCGTGTCATTGGCAACGGGCAGGAGGATGAGCGCTGCCACCATCCACGCTGGGGAATCAAGCTGGCACAGCGCCACCGCGAAACTCCCCAGCACGCTAATCCACAGGGAAACGAAAACTGCGCAGGCGGCGTCGCTCACCTGTGCACGCGCCCGGTCGCGTATCCCCAGCCACACGGCGCAGGCCACCACCGTCGCCCCGAACGCCAGCATGGCGGCGCCGAGTCCGCGCCACCAGGCAAGCGCCAGTATGGCGATATTCCCGGCCAGCAGCATCGTGAGCGGGAGTCGAATACGGCGCGCGAGAAACGCGCCCGCGGCCTCCCATACAGCAAAGCTGAGCGCCACCACCACAAGCACCACAAAAAGCTCGATGCGCCAGAGAACGCTAAGCGCCACCAGCGCCAGCAGGATGAGCGCGGTGGGGACGGCGGCTTTGAGATTCCGGCCGGCCCGCGAGGAGGTGGGGCGCGGCGGTTGGGGGGGACGCGGAGCGAGCATGCTCCGCAACGAGGGGCGCGACATTAGATTTCGAGCAGGTCCTTTTCCTTGCCTTCGAGGAGCTTATCGATCTGCTCCACGAAGCTCTTCGTCAGCTTTTCCAGTTCGTCTTCGGCGCGCTTGACTTCATCTTCCCCGGCCTCGCCATCTTTTTGAATAGCTTCGAGGGTGTCCTTCGCCTTGCGACGCACCGCGCGGATGGACACGCGCCCATCTTCAGCGCGGTTGCGAGCCAGCTTGACGTAGTCCTTGCGGCGTTCCTCGGTCAGGGCCGGGAGGTTCACGCGCAGCACGTTGCCATCATCGGAGGGATTGACGCCCAGGTCAGATTCGCGCAGCGCCTTGTCGATCCCTTGCTTGGCACCCGGATCGAACGGCGTGATCATGACGGTGCGCGGTTCGGGGATGGTGATGGTGGCTAGCTGCTGGAGCGGCGTGAGGGTGCCGTAGTAGTCCACCAGAATCGGGTTGAACATCCCGGCGCTGGCCCGCCCGGAGCGGATATGCGAAAATTCTTCGCTGGTTGCTTCAATAGTTTTGCCCATCTTTTCGCGGGCTTCGCGCAAAGCTTCTTCAATCATATTTTTTCCTTCGCAGTTTCGTTCACGGCGCGTAGCTACGTGGTACGACGACGCAGCAGCATCCACGCGCCCGATGTGACATATCTTACCGGCTTAGCGGGGCTATGCGCCCTGAGCGGAGACCACCGTTCCAATATTCTCACCGCGCAGCGCGGCGGTAACATTCCCCGGCTCGGTCATCCCGAAAACCCGCATCGGCAGGGAGTTATTCCGCGCCAGGGCAAAGGCGGCGCCGTCGGCCACCTGGAGGTTGTGGGAAAGCACTGTATCGTAGCTAATGGTGCTGAGCTTTTCCGCTTCCGGATGGGTACGCGGATCGGCGGTATAGACTCCGTCTACCCCGTTCTTGCCCATGAGGAGCTCATCGCAGCGCAGCTCAAGGGCGCGCTGGGCGGACACGGTATCGGTGGAGAAGTAGGGCATGCCGGCCCCGGCGCCGAAAATAACCACCCGCCCTTTCTGGAGGTGGCGGATGGCGCGCAGGGGAATATACGGTTCGGCGATCTGGGTCATCTGGATCGCGGTTTGCACGCGGCACTGGGTGCCGGCCTGCTCAATGAAATCCTGGAGCGCGATCGCGTTCATGACGGTGCCGAGCATCCCCATATAGTCCGCCCGGGCCCGATCCATTCCGGACTGTTGCAATTCGGCTCCGCGGAAGAAGTTTCCTCCGCCTACAACGATGGCCACTTGGATTCCCGAAGCCGCCGCTTCGGCAATTTCCCCGGCGACGCGCTGGAGCACTGCGGCATCGACACCGACGCTACCCGCCCCAAAAGTTTCTCCAGATAGTTTTAGAAGAACTCGGCGGACTCCATCCGAGCTCGCGTCATGTTCCAGTAGTGTCACCATTGCCTCCCGTCGCTCAGTTCATCGGGCTTAACCATACCAGCGCGCGCTGAGGCATAATATCCGGGTGTCTAATAAAAATACTTCTTTCGACGCCGCCACGTGGGCGGCGTCCTTGCGCGCCCTCACGCCGGGCGTGCTGCTCGCCGCTCTCATCGCGGTGGCATCCTGGGGCTTGAGTAAGTTGATGCCCCTGCTCTCTGCCATGCTCTTCGCCATCGTACTGGGCATGCTGGTGCGCAACCTGGGACTTATTCCCCGCTCGGCCAACCGCGGTCTCACCTTCACGTCCAAGCGGGTGCTACGCACCGGAGTGGTGCTCCTGGGGCTGCGCCTGTCCATCCCCGCAATTTTGGGACTGGGCTGGGGCACTCTTATCACTATCATCACCTGCGTGACCGCAACGATGCTCATTTCGGTGCCGCTGAGTAAACTCCTGCGAGTGCCCCATGCCTCGGCTATTCTCACCGCCGTGGGCACCTCAATCTGCGGAGCCTCCGCGGTGGCCGGAACCTCCGCCGTGGTGCGGGTACGTAACGAAGATGAGCGTGATACCGCCGCGGCAACCGCCATTGCCTGCGTCACGCTTTTCGGTACCCTCACCCTGGTGGTCCTCCCCTGGCTGGCCCACCTGCTGGATTTGAGCGCCAATCAGGCGGCGGTGTGGATGGGTGCCACCATTCACGAGGTTGGCCAGGTGGTGGCCGCCGCGAATATTTACGGTGGGGTGGCCGATACCGCGACCGCTGCCAAGCTCGGGCGCGTGGTGTGCCTGGCCGCCGTTATCGCCGTGGTGGGGCTACTGGAGCGCGCCGCTAAGCAACGTGAGGCCCGCGCCGCGGGGCTGGACGGGGCGGCGCTTGATGCCCACGGGCACACCCGTAGCTCTGCTCCCCTCATCCCGCTGTTTGTGCTCGGCTTCCTTATCGCGGTGGGGATCGCCTCCGTGCTGGAAAACCAGGCTTGGGCGGCCAGTGCCTTGCAGATTCTTGGTAACGACGTTGCTAACTGGCTTCTCATCGCCGCCATGGGCGCCATGGGCGCCGGTGTCCACCTCAAGACGATTATGCATACGGGGGCACGCACCGTCCTCTTCGGTTTCCTTCTCACCTTGGTGATTGTGGGGATCGGGCTGGCTTGCGTGGCCGTTTTCGTGGTGTAGCAGCCGCGTAGCATCCGACACACGCGAAAGCGGGGGCCTCCACTCAGGAGCCCCCGCTTTCTTTGCCCCGTGGCCGGGTAGAAATCTTGCCCAGCAGTCGGGATGGCCATGCGCCCGTACCTGGGGATGTCCTTGCCCCGTACCCGGGGCGATGGCTATGGCACCGTGGATTACTTGAGCGGTGCGTCGTAAACGTCGGCTGCGTCGTCGTCACGCAGATACGCAACCCAGAAGTAGGTGGCGAGGATGAAACCGCCGCCCACAATATTGCCGAGAATCACCACACCGATATTGAGGGCGACGGCGCCCGGCGTGAACGCGGCGTAGTCGGCGAGCCCGTGGCCGGAAGCGAGCACCGCTTCGGAATTCCAGAAGGCATCCCCGCCCCAGTACTTGCACATGAGGCCGAGCGGGAGCAGGAACATATTGGCGATGGAGTGCTCGAAGCCGGCGGCAACGAAGAGCGGAATGGGACACAGGCAGGCGAGAATCTTATCCGCCGTGGACCGCCCCGACTGCGCGATCCACACGCCAGCGCACACCGCGATATTCGCGAGCACACCCAGCAGGAAGGACTCGGGGATAGAATGCGCGGCCTTGCCCGCCGCCGTGTGGAGGGCAACTTCGCCCCATGCCCCGCCGTTGGCGAGCGCCTGGCCGGCCCCGAAGACGAGCAACGCCAGGAACAGTGCCCCAACGAGATTGCCGGCCAGGGAGGTGCCCCAGTGAGCGAAGAAGCGCCGTGGGCGCACCCGCTTGTGGTAGAGCGGCATGACCGTCATCGTGGTTGAGGTGAAGAGGTCCGAGCCGGTCAGCACCACCAGGATGAGGCCGACGGAGAAGCACAGGCCTCCCAGGACTTTCGCCGGGCCGAGCGGCCCGTCAGCCAGGCCCTGTTGCGACGTAATGTAGAAAATGTATCCCATGCCAATGAAGGCACCGCCGGAGAGCGCCATCACGAAGGATCGCGTCAGCGGTTTCTTAGTTTTCTTGTATGCCGCGCGGGCGTTTTCAACCGCGAGGGTATGCGGATCAGGAATGGTTATGCTCACCTCTTACTCCTTTGTCAGTTCAGCGCCCCTCATCTTATGTGAAAGTGCCCGCTGAGAGCTATAGATATTTACGAGCAGATAGAGACGGGGCACGGTGCGGACGGCGGGCCCTACGGTGCAGGCTACGGTGCTCTGGGATGGCGGGCCAGTTCGCGGCGCATCATGGTGATCGCCCCTCGCCGACGGTGCGGACGGTGGGCTGGCCCCGCCCCGCGGCACGCGGGGCGGCGTCGTCGTACTAACGGCGCGCATCACCGCGCACACACCGCACCGGCGCCCACCAATCGCACCGCACCTACACGCAAGGCACCGGCGTTACATACAACGGAGGGCGGGACGTACTCTCGTACCTCCCGCCCTCCGGCGTTTAGCGTTATCGCAACCGAAAGCTAGGCTCCCGGCAACCGGAAACTACATCCCGGTGCGCGCAAACTTACTCAGCGTGCGAACCGACGCGCAGGCGCTTGAAACCGGTCACCTTGCCGCCGGTCTGGGACACGATGGTCTTGACCGGGGTCTTCGGCTCGCGGGCGTAGCCCTGCTCCTCGAGAACGACCTGCTTGTAGAAGCCGTGCATACGGCCTTCCACGATCTTCGGCACGGCCTTTTCCGGCTTGCCTTCGGCGATGGTCGTTTCGGTGGCGATGCGCTTTTCGGTTTCCACCACGTCGGCCGGAACGTCCTCGATGGAGAGGTACTTCGGGTCGAGCGCGGCGATGTGCACGGCGATGTCGTGCGCAACTTCGGCAGCCTTGGCATCGGTGGCAACCAGCACGCCCACCTGCGGGGGCAGGTCGGGGTTGGTGCGGTGCATATAAGCTTCCACGTGCTCACCCTCGAGGACTTCCACGTGGGAGACTTCCATCTTTTCGCCGATGACGGCGGTCATGGCGGTGATGCGATCCGCAACGGTGCCGTCGCCCAGCTTGGCGGCGAGCAGCGCTTCCACGGTATCGGCGCCGGAATCCACGGCGGCGGTGAGGATCTCATCGGCCATACCGATGAACTTCTCATTCTTGGCCACGAAGTCGGTTTCGGCGTTGATCTCCACGAGAATGCCACGCTGGCCGGCAGCGGTATCGGATACGTGCGAGGCCACCAGACCGTTCGCAGCGGTGCGATCCGAACGCTTGGCGGCGGACTTCATGCCCTTAACGCGCAGGATCTCTTCGGCCTTGGCGGAATCCCCCTGGGCTTCGTCGAGAGCCTTCTTGGCGTCCATCATGCCGGCGCCGGTCTTGTCACGCAGCGCCTTCACATCGGCGGCTGTGTAATTAGCCATGCTTCACTCCTCACTTGTAGCGCTCAGGCTTAGGCCTGGGCGTCAGCTTCTTCGGACTTGTTTTCTTCGGATTCGGTGGCTTCGGCCGGAGCTGCTTCGGCTTCCGCGGCGGGAGCGGCTTCTTCAGCCTTGGGGGCTTCTTCGGTAGCTTCCCCGGCCGCGAGAACTTCGCGTTCCCATTCGGGCATCGCATCTTCGGTGGCGTTCTTGCCGGCACCGCGGGCCAGGAGGCCTTCGGCTACCGCATCACCGATGACGCGGGTGAGCAGCCCGACGGCGCCGATGGCGTCGTCGTTACCCGGAATCGGGTAGGCCACTTCGTCCGGATCGCAGTTGGTGTCCAGGATGGCAACCACCGGAATATTGAGCTTATTGGCTTCGGAGACCGCGAGGTGTTCCTTGTTGGTGTCCACAACCCACACGGCGGAGGGCAGGCGGTGCATATCGCGCAGGCCGCCGAGGGTCTTCTCCAGCTTGTCCTTTTCGCGGGACAGCATGAGGAGTTCCTTCTTGGTCAGGCCCGAGCCGGCAACGTCCTCGAAGTCCATCTGCTCGAGTTCCTTGAGGCGTTCAATACGCTTGGCAACGGTCTGGAAGTTGGTGAGCATGCCGCCCAGCCAACGTTCGTTCACGTAGGGCATCCCGGTGCGTTCGGCCTGTTCCTTCACGGCTTCCTGCGCCTGCTTCTTGGTGCCCACAAAGAGGATATTTCCGCCGTGCGCCACGGTTTCCTTAACGAAATCGTAGGTGCGGTCGATATCGGCGACCGTCTTGCGCAGGTCAATAATGTAAATCGAGTTACGATCCGTGAGGATGTAACGCTTCATCTTCGGGTTCCAACGGCGGGTCTGATGCCCGAAGTGCACACCAGCTTCCAGCAGCTGGCTCATGGTGACGACAGCCATGCGGCGTCCTTTCTCAGGCGCCATCGGGGCGATGGCGCGGTATCGGTTCTTGCACGACGGCGGAATTGCCGCCGCGCCCTGGTGCCCACGAACCACGGTTCCCAATATGCGCCACCCACTGGGCAGCCCATAGCGGGACCGATCCGCGACCCTCGTATGCGGGCACGCGTATTACGACCGGAGATAACCGGCCGCCTGTACATACTACCCCACCCGGAAAAACGGGGAACGGCGGGCGGATGTGATTTTCGCGGGAATATTGCGGCTAGAGAGTGTGCGCACGGGGCGGGCACATAGACGGGCCTGGTAAGCACGTATACGGGGCGGCGCGTATATGGTGCGGGACCGTCAGGGCGAGCGCCGCTCGCACACGTGCACCCGCTACGTCTCACGATGCGGCTGAGGTTGTACAGCGTTGCCACATGACTATAGGATGACCTGCATAGTTACTAACACTGCAATCTAGGAGCGACCTGCCCTATGAGAGTCCTTGAATCCAACACCTATCGCATCAAGGAAATTCTCTTTATATAAAAATGCGAGAAAGTCGTATTCTCGCACGCGTTTAGCGATGATGCGCGCCCGGAGCTTATAACTACTTTTCTGAAGCCTCCGGGTGAGTACGCCTATGTACTTTCCTAAATGGCGGGTGCGGGAGGGGTTCATGCTGCCCTGAATACGGCAATTGGATTGATAAGGACAAGGATTTTGATAGATCCTCATATTCCCGTCCTCGATGTCGCCCATGTGCGGCGCGTTTTCGGGAAAGATAAATTTGTTGCAGTTGAAGATGTGTCCCTCCAGGTGCAGGCAGGCCAGGTGCATGCCTTGCTCGGTCCGAACGGGGCCGGGAAAACCACAACGGTGCGGATGTGCGCCACCTTGCTGGCCCCCACGTCGGGGCAGGTGCGGATCGCGGGGATTGACGCGGTGCGCCATCCGGAGAAGGCACGCTCACGCCTGGGCCTGGTGTTAGGCGGCGACCTCGGGTTTTATCCGCGGGCTACGGCGCGCGATAATCTCCTCTATTTTGCCGACCTGCAAGGGGTGGCGAGCGGGCAGCGGCGCGGCGCCGTCGCTGATGTTCTTGAGCGTGTCAAGCTCACCGATTCTGCCGGGGCCAAGGTGGGCCAGTTTTCGCGCGGTATGCGCCAGCGTCTCCACCTGGCGCGCGCCTTATTGGGCGCCCCGCCACTCCTTCTTCTTGACGAACCGACCACGGGGCTGGACCCCGATGTCGCGCTAACGGTGCGCGATATTCTCCGCGAGGTTGCCGCCGGCGGCGCCGCCGTGCTCCTCACCTCGCATTCCATGCCGGAGGTGGAAGAACTGGCGGATATCATCACCGTCATCGGCACCGGCAAAATCGCGGTTCGCGGCAGTGTGCGCGATATTGCGGACTATGCCGGGGTGGGTGCAACCACAACGTTCACACTGGGTGCGCGCAAGGCAGATATTTTCGCGGGCCTCGAAGCTGCGTTCCCCGAAGCGGTGATTATTCGCCGTCCGCGCGCGGGTAATTGGGCGGTCACGATCTATTGGGATGCGCGCTCCGGTGCGCAAGCCGAACGCCTGGTGGCGCTTCTCGGGCACGAGCCGGAGGACCTGGTGACCCGCCCGGCCTCGCTGGAGGAAACGTATCTGGCGCTGGCAGATGGGTTGGCGCGGTGATCCGGCAGTTACGTATGAGCGCTTTTCACGTGCGCCAATTTGTGTCTGTCCCCTATTTTATCCAGCTCATGGTGACGACGACGCTCGCCACCGCACTGGTGCAATTCCTGAGTTTCCGAGCTTTCGGGACTATGAGCGCGACGCAGGGGTGGGTGCGTGCCGGGATTATCGGCATGTGGACCACGGCCACTTGCGCCGCCGGAATTATTGGTTTCGAGCGTTATAAGGGCACCCTCGTCTACCTGGTGAGCGCGCCGATTGGGGCGCTACGGAGCCTAGCCGCGGTGGTGGCATCGGCCGGTTCCTTCGGGCTGGCGGCATTCCCGGTGGCCTGGGTGACGTGGGCTCTGTGCTCCGCCTCAATCACCTTTACTGCACCGTCGTGGGGTTTTGCGTGCGGCGTCCTTCTGTTGTGGATGGGTTGCTTGAGCGTATCCTTCGTCATCGCCGCGCTTTTCGTGCTCACCCCGAACGCGATTAGTTACGAAGGTCTGCTTCTGGTTCCGATGTTTTTAGCATCCGGGATTCTTTTTACGACGACGGCGCCACCTGCCTGGCTGGCCTATCTCTCCCTCTTCGTCCCCCTCTCGATGCCCACCTCCCTGCTCTTCGGAGAAGCTATTACCTGGAGCGACGTGGCGATCTGGGCGGTCGTGCTGGGTACGTGGCTGGCAGCGGCGGGTGTGGCGGGACGCGCGGCGCTGCGCCGTGCTACCCGCTCCGGGACTTTGGAGGTGATGTGATGCTGACGCGTTATCGCTCGATTATTCGGGTCTCCTGGGCTTCGTCAGTGACCTTTGCGACGGTGGGGACGGCGGTGACCGCCCTCCTGGTGCTTCCGCTCCTCGACGTGCTTTTTGATGTGGTGCTCGGCAATGATGTGGGAACCCCGGACCTGGTGCGCACCGGCTATGCCGCGGCGCTGGTTGCTTTGGCCACGTCGGTGGCCTCCGGAGTGGTCAGCGCGGTGGCAACCGACCGGGCGCTGGGGATCTTCCAGGAAGTTCACCTGCGCCGTCGCTTCGACGTGGTGTACTGGGTGGCGGTGGCTACCGTTCCATGTATCTTGGCGGTCTCCACCGGTAGTGCGGCCATCGGCGCCGTCTGCCTGCTCTCCCCGGACAAAGATGCCGCGCTGCTGGGGCGAGTGACGCTCTTAGCGGTGGCTGCTTTGGTATGCGGGGTGCTGCTCGGAGTGGCAGCGGCCGGGATCGGGGTGGATCTGCCCGATCCGTATCTGGGGGCAACGCTACTCGCGACGTTCTTG
This sequence comes from Actinotignum timonense, assembly GCF_030216305.1. Taxonomy (GTDB): domain Bacteria; phylum Actinomycetota; class Actinomycetes; order Actinomycetales; family Actinomycetaceae; genus Actinotignum; species Actinotignum timonense_A. The sequence continues at coordinate 11,209 of NZ_JASOKT010000007.1, forward strand.
CCGGTATTCACCGGGGTTATTGTGCCTCTCGAGTACTACCCGCCCGTGCTGGCAGCACTGGCGAATGCCGTCCCCCTCTCGGGAACCATTGCCGGTATCGCTGAGCCGGCCGGGTGGCTGGTAGTCCGCGATATTGCGGTTGCGGCGCTCTGGGCCGGTATCGGTGTATTAGCGACCCGCCATGCGGTGGCCCGGCTGCGTTCGGGTATGCGGAGGGATGTTTTATGACTTTTCTGGGTTTTGATGAACGCTGGGCCGCCTACCTGACAGTCGCGGAAATGAGCCTTGGCGGCGCCGCGCGCGTGCACGGCGGGCGGATCGCCGCGGTACATCGCGGCGCCGTTGAGGTTCTCCGCGTTGATGAGGCCGGTGCGCCGGACGAGGTGCCGGACGGGGCTGCGCATGGTGCGCCGGACGGGGCACCGTTGCGCATTGACCTCGATATTCCGGGCCACTGCCGGGATAGTGAATCCTGGCCGCCGATGGTGGGTGACTGGGTAGGCGTGGATGATGCCGGGCATATTCTCGACATTTTGCCGCGCCGGACCTACCTCACCCGCCCGTCGGTGGGCCGTGCTGCTCTCGAGCAACCTATCTGCGCGAATATTGATGTGGTTCTCATTGTGGAACCCGCGGTGCCAGCAGCCAGTCGCGGGCGTATCGAACGCTTCGTGGCCCTGGCCCACGCGAGCGGGGCCCGCCCCTGGCTGGTGCTCACGAAGGCGGACCTGGCAAACCCGGCAGATCTTCAGGAACTGGGGGAAGGGTGCGAAGAAGTGCTTGCGCTTGATGCGCGCTCGGCTGTGGACGTGGCGCGACTCGTTGAGCTCCTCTCCGGCACGGTCGTGGTGGTGGGGCGCTCCGGCGCGGGAAAATCCACCCTCACCAATACCTTGCTCGGAGCCACCCAGACGGTGGGAACGGTGCGCGAAAGCGACCATAAGGGTCGGCACACCACCACCGGACGCCAGCTGGTTTGCGGAGAACACTTCGCGGTCATCGACACTCCCGGGGTACGTGCACTGGGAGCCACGATGGACACGGAGGCGATTGCGGATACCTTCGCGGATATTCGCGAACTAGCTGCTTCGTGCCATTTCGCGAATTGTAGCCACGGGCGAGAGCCGAGGTGTGCGGTGCGCGAGGCATGCGCGAGCGGTGCTTTGGACGTGGACCGGCTGGATCGCTATCTGCGAATGATGGCGGAGGCGGAGCGGTTACGCTCCCGCAGCGATGCGAGAACGGCGCGGAGCCAGGACCGGCACGCTTCGAAAGAGAATACCCGCGGGCGGCGGGAAACGATGCGCCTAAAGGGCAAAAACCGCGGATAACAGCGCAAAATCCCGGGGCGAGCGCCCGGATACAAGCCCGAGCTATCCACAGGATGCTGGAACGCATCGACTATCCACAGCCTGCGGTGGCCCTCTGGCAGGCGAGTCCTAGCCAGGGCATGCTCAGCCCTATGAAGACTCTCAGGATTTTTGCGACTCAATTCCCCGGTGCACGCTGTGGCCCGGGCACCAGTACCCGTGCCCGGGCCGCAGTGCGCTCGCGCTCCCGTGCGGGGCGCATAATCGTGGCACGCTGCCTGGCTGCGGCCGGCGCAGCTCTTACCCTGGTGGCGAGCCTTATTTCAGAATCAGCATCTGGCACGGTGGCGGCGTCGTCGGATAATACCCCCGCGCCGGCCGCAACCTCGACAACGGATAGCGAGCCGGAAAAACCACTTACGTCCACGCCCGTGGCGGACGCTGAAAATGTAGCCCATACGAAAGCAGCGCAGCCTCGCGCCACCGGCTTCCACTCCCCTACCGGTAGCGCGCCGGTGGTGACCCGGCCCTTTGATCCGCCCAAGCACAATTGGCTGCCCGGGCATCGCGGTGTCGATGTGGAGCTTCCAGCGGGGAGTCCGGTGCTGGCTGCTGGCTCGGGCACCGTGGTGTATGCCGGGATGCTCGCGGACCGCCCCGTTATTTCTATTGAACACGCCAATGGCCTGCGCACCACCTATGAACCCGTGGAGCCAAGCGTGCACCGCGGGGATACCGTGAGCGCCGGGACCGTGATTGGAACGTTGCTGGCCGGCCATGAGGATGGCGGGCGCTTCCCCGGGGATGTTTTGCACTGGGGCGCACGGCGCGGGAAAACCTATATTGACCCGCTCTCGCTCCTCTACCGGCGTGAAATTCGCCTGTACCCGTAACATCCGTGACGCTCACGTGACGCTCGTGTGGTATTTCAGGGATGCTTCTGTGGTGCTTCAACGATGTTTCTGGTGAGGAGTACTTAGGCCCGCGGATGGGCCTGCGCGAATGCGGCCCGCAGCCTATCTGCGCTGACGTGGGTGTAGCGCTGCGTGGTTTGCAGGGAGGAGTGGCCGAGAATCTCTTGGACGCTGCGCAAATCCGAGCCGCCGTTGAGAAGATGCGTGGCGGCGGAATGGCGCAAATCGTGGGGGGTAATATCGGGCACCCCCGCGCGGCTGGCGGCACGGTGCACGACGTCGCGCAGCGAGCGCGGGTTGAGGCGCCTACCTTGCGCCCCCAAAAAAAGCGCCCGAGTCGGTTCTTTCATAAGAGCGGCACGCGCAGGCAGGTATTCTTGCACGGCCCGCATGGCCGGCACCCCGTACGGGACCACGCGTTCCTTATTTCCTTTTCCGACGACGCGCACCGTCAGATCGGGGCGAACCTGGTCAATATCCAAGGAACAGACTTCGCTCACGCGCAAACCCGCCGCGTACATGAGCTCGAGAGCCGCCCAGTCCCGGTAGGCAAGAGCTTCTCCGCTCTCAACAGCGTGGCTTTTCGCATTATTGAGCAATTGTTGGGCCTGGTGCTCGTTGAGAACATGCGGGAGCTCGTTGGTGACCCGAGGTGATTTCAGCCTAGAAGCCGCATCCGAAGCGGTATAGCCGCACCGGTATGCCCAGGAACTAAAAGTTCGTATCGCGGCCGATTGCCGGGCCATCGAAGCCAAAGCGCTACCGTGTTCGCGCGAATGTGCTAGCCAAGCCCGCAGATCAGCGAGATCCAGGTGTTCGAGGTCAATATCGAGGTCGGATAAGTCCTCATCCCCCGCTTTGTTTCCGGTGGATAGCTCGTGGAGAAAAGTGAGGAGGGAGAGCACCTCATGCAGATAGGCGCGGATCGTATGTTCGGAGTATCCGCGGCGCAGCCGCAATTCTCGCTCATAACGTTCCAAGATATCTGCTACTCGCATGCTCCCCAGTTTATGCCAGTCTTAGGAGGACCGCTGCCGGCTCGCCTCCCGAGCCTGGGGCGTCAGGCGCCACTTCCCTCCTCGACTTTCCGCGATTCCTGCTACCTCGAGTTTCCCGAGGGCCGCCATCACCTCAGCAAATCCCATTCCCGCGGTCTGCGCTATTTTATCCAGCGGCTGGTAATTACGAGCCGGTAGCGCATCACGCACCCGCACCGCCCGCGGATCACCGGCAAGCGGATCGGTAACGGCAAGCCCGAGCCCTAATTGCACCCCGCTGGCAAGGGCACGAGTGACCGTCCGGCTTGCGGCTCCGCTACGGTCATGAGCCGCCCCGTTTCCCTGCGCCGCAGTCCGAGTGCGATTGACATGGAGGAGTTGCTGGCCGGCGCTAAAGCCGAGCATTTCCACAATATCTTCCACCCGGGTAATGCACACTGCACCTTCCCGCAGCAGCCGGTGGCATCCCGTTGAGCACATGGCGTAAATGGAGCCGGGTACTGCCCCGACCGGGATGCCGTAGGTATGGGCGTGCCCCGCGGTGTTAATGGCGCCCGACCTGTAGGGAGCTTCAATAACAACAACGGCTTGTGATAGGCCAGCAATGATCCGGTTTCGGGCCAGGAAACGGTGCCGGTGGGGAGCATTGCCCGGTGCGGTTTCGGAGAGGGCGAGCCCGCCGGTATCAAGAATCCGCGCGAAGAGTTCCTGGTGGGCTTTGGGATAGGGGCGGTTGATCCCGCTGGCGAACACCACCGCGGTCGGAGCATTCGCAAGCACGGCGCCACGGTGGGCGGCCGCATCAATACCTATGGCTCCCCCGGAAACGATAAGGGCACCGCGTTCGGCCAGCTCGTAACTAAAATCGGTGGCGATCTTTTCGCCATAGTCGGTAGCGGCGCGCGAGCCCACCATCGCGAGCGCGGGACGATCCAGTGCCGCGATATTTCCTTTCCACCACAGCCCCAGCGGACGTTGTTCCCCGAGCTGCGCTAAGGATTGCGGCCAGGTGGGGCTACCCGGGTACGTGAATCCGTAGCCTCGGTTGAGTAGTTCGCGGTCGCGCGCAAAGCCCTGTGCATCGTACCGGGCGCTCCAGCGGCTAGCTGCCGCGCGTAGCGGTTCAGGAACTGGTGCGCCTGCGCGTGCTTCCTCGAGCCAGGCAAGCGCTCCGGCGTAACCGAGGTTATCGGTGAGAGCAACGGCGTGGTAATCCTCCCCTTCGGCCAAGCGTGTCCACGCCATTGCTGCGGTTTCTTCTTCCCAACCGGCAGCGTCTGTTCCGGTGGTTTCCGGGTGAGCCGCTCCTGTTCCGGTAGTTCCCGGGTGAGCCGCTCCTTTTCCGGTAGTTCCCGGGTGAGCCGCTAGCGTGTCGGCCGTTTCCGCGGCGGTGCCGCTCGCGCCGGCAGCTCCCGTTATTTCGCTGCTGGTCCGGGGTGTTTTATCCTCCGTCATAGCCAGAATTTCCTTTCCCGCGCAGGGCGAACGCCCCGGCAACGTCGTCGGTGGTGGGTTGTGTATGGCCGGCTAGGTCTGCGAGGGTCCAGGCAACTCGCAGGATTTTATCCGCGGCTCGCATGCTGATGAGGCCGCGGGTGAGGGCCTCGCTCAGACTCGCGCTTGAGCTAGTTGCTAACTGAGTGTGGGCCCGGAGCCAGGTGCCTGGGATAGCGGCGTTCACGTCCCAGGTTTCACTCCGGAAGCGGTGGTGTTGGCGTTCGCGTGCTTCGCGCACCCGCGCGGCAACCGTTTCGCTGCTATCGCCGCTATTGCCCGCGGCTAATTCCGCCCGGCTCGGCCTGGGCAGATTCACCATGAGATCGATGCGATCCCGCAGCGGACCTCCGATGCGATGCTGGTAGTGGGCGCGGTCCGCTCCCGAACAGGTGCAAGAGGTTGGGGAATCTAGTAGCCTGCCGCACCGGCACGGGTTTCCTGCTGCGACCAGTTGGAAACGAGCCGGGAAGCATACCGAGCCTTGGGCGCGGTGAATATGCACTTCTCCGGATTCCATGGGTTCGCGTAAAGATTGGATAGCCCGGGTGGTGAATTCGGGAAGTTCGTCGAGAAAAAGTACGCCGTGGTGCGCGAGGGAGATGGCGCCGGGGCGGGGCCGGCTTCCGCCTCCCACCAACGCGGTGGCACTCGACGTATGATGGGGCGCCACGTAGGGAGGTCGGGTGGTGATCTCCTCAAATTGCCCCACAATGGAGCGAATACTGGCACTTTCTACGGCTTGGGCGCGGGTGAGGGGCGGCATGATTCCCGGTAGGCGGGTGGCGAGCATAGATTTACCCACTCCTGGTGCTCCGATCATGAGGAGATGGTGGCTTCCCGCGGCTGCTATTTCCAGGGCGTGGCGGGCCAGGTATTGGCCCCGTACCTCTGAGAGGTCGCCCATATCAGTGCTGGTGCGAGGCTGGGCTACCGGCACAGGTGGCGGCGGTGGCACCGGGTCACTGGCCGCTCCCAGGCGCTGGGCGATCTGGGTGATATGCCAGATTTCTCCCACCTGGATCTGGGCGAGTGCAGCTTCGGTTCCGCAACCGTGGGGAACGATGGCGTGCCGGAAGCCGTGGTGGGCGGCGCCCAGCACGCACGGTAATACTCCCCGCACCGGGCGTACCGATCCGTCCAGACCTAATTCGCCCAGGAAAACAGTGCCGGGTGGCAGGTGGGTGTGGGCTTGCGCAGCGAGGATGGCGGCAGCAATTGCCACATCAAAAGCGGTGCCGACTTTCGGGGTATCTGCCGGGGACAGATTGACGGTGACGCGCCCGGCCGGGAAGTTGATCCGGGCGGCGGCGAAAGCGGCCCGGATGCGTTCGCGTGATTCGCTCACCGCCGCATCAGGCAGGCCCACAATCGTGAAATTCGGCAGACCTGAAAGGATCGCTACTTCCACCCGGATGGGCAGGCCCTGGACTCCGAGGATCGAGACGGTATGGGAGGTGCCAATCATGAGGCATTCCGCAGATGCTCGATGGTAACGGGACCGGAGGTGGGCACGGTGACGGCCACGATATCCACCGCGAGATCAGGGTAGTGCGCGCCATCAGCGTGGAGCCACTGCGCCAGGAGGCACCGGAGCCGGCGATACTTTTCGGGGCTGACGGCCAGCGGTGCCGGCACCGTATTGTGCCCGCGCCGGGTTTTCACCTCAACCGCAACCAAAGCCCCGCTGGGTTCTTCGCGGCATATCAGGTCAATTTCCCCGCGCCGGCATCTCCAATTCTGGGCCAGCACCTGGTAGCCGTGTTCCCGCACATATGCGGCGGCCAGGCTTTCTCCCCATTCCCCTAGCTCCCTGGTGGTGGCGGAAGCGGGAAGCGGGGCAAGCTCGCTGCGGGCGATGCTGGCATGCAAAGTTTCACACTGGTACATGCCCCTAGTGTGGCGCGGAAATTACCGATGGTTGCTCGAGGGGTGCGTGGCTGGGGATAGCGTCGTCGTTTCAGAAACCTGTGGATAAAAGCGAGCTCCCCGAGAACTCACAACGCAACAGCCTCCAATTAAAGAGAGGAGCCGGGCAGATCGAGTTCGCGGGTAATATCGGTCTGGTTGAGCTCTTCAATATTGACGTCTTTGAAGGTCACCACGCGTACCGAGCGGATGAACCGGGAGGTGCGGTAGATATCCCACACCCACGCATCGGTGAGATTCACTTCGAAGAACACATCCCCTGCCGTGGAGGATCGCACTTTCACGTCTACGTCGTTGGCGAGGTAGAAACGCCGTTCGGTTTCCACCACGTACCGAAAAATCTTCACAACATCGCGGTACTCGCGATATAACGCGAGTTCCAGTTCGGCTTCGTAGCCGTCAATCTCGCTCATTATTCACTCCTTACCGCGGGCAAATGCCACGACATTCGATGATACGGGCTCGGCCCCACCTGCGCGATAGCTTCGAGGTGGGAGGGCGTACCGTACCCTTTGTTATGTTCCCAATCGTAATCGGGAAATTCTTTCGCGAGCGCCTCCATATAGCGGTCTCGTTCAACTTTAGCGACGACGGAGGCCGCGGCAACCCCGGCGCAGGAAGCATCCCCTTTAATCACGGTGGTGACCGGAAGCTGCGGGACGGTCGGTTCGGCATCGAAAAGGGAATCCTGGGCCCACCAATTGTGCTTTCCATCAAGAAGAACGGCATCGGGGTGCAGTCCTTCTTTTTCCAGCTGGGCGAGGGCGTCCGCGGCTGCGCAGCGCAATGCTTCAATAATTCCGACCTGATCGATAACGCTGGCGGGGGCGCTTCCTACCGCAACCGCTAGCGGCCAATCGCGGGCTGCCTGGTAGATCGTTTCGCGGCGGTGCGCGCTCAGCATTTTCGAATCGCGTAATCCGGGCGGGAAAGCATCCGGAGTATTTCTGTCCAGGAGAGCAATACCCACGCAGACCGGCCCGGCGATAGCACCGCGACCCACTTCATCCACGGCGGCGAGAATACGCCCGCCGCGTTCCTCGAGCCGAGCTAACAGTTCTTTTTCAACTGTACGATCAGGTTCCTGCACGCGTGCTACCTGCCCTGCCCGGAGAGCGTGGAGCTAGGCAGCCCCGGCTGGGCCGCCGTGGCCGCGTATAAGGAGCGCGGATCAACGGGGTTCTCCGGCAGCGCAAGCCGCACACTTGCGGGCGCAGCAGGTTCGGGAACACCGGCGAAAACGTGGCTCATATCAGGTAGGCGCCCGTGGCGGCTCCACGGAGCAAAAACGTACCAGGCCCGGCCCACCACATTATCTACCGGCACGAATCCGTTTCCGGATTCACGCTGGTGCCAGCGCGAATCCTTCGAATTGGCGCGGTTATCCCCCATCATCCACAGGTAACCTTCCGGGACCTTCACTTCAAATTTCTGCAAGGAGGGTGAAACCCCGTAATTGAGATATTCCTCCGTGATCGGCACGCCGTTGACCTGCAAACGGCCATCTTCTCCGCAGCAGCTGACGGTATCCCCACCCTTCGCAATAATTCGTTTCACCAGGTAGTGGCCAGAATCCGCCGGAAGAAGCCCGATGCCTTGCAGGATACGAGTGCCGGTTTGGGCAATCCAGGAGCGGTTTTCTTCCACATCATCCAGCCAGCCGCCCGGGTCCACAAAGACCACGATATCGCCGCGGCGTAAGTCCTCATTATCGGTCACCATGCGGTTCACGAAGAACTTATCCCCGGTACTCAGCGTAGTTTCCATGGAACCGGAAGGCACGTTAAAAGCTTGGATAAAGAAGGTTTTGATAATGACGGAAACCAGAAGAACGACGGCGACAGTCAGGGCCATCTCCACTACGCTGCGCAAACGTGAATTACGCACGGGGGCTTCCCGGGTCTCAGCATCGGGGCGTACCGGAGCAACCTCAGGAGGGTACGAGGGCGGCTGCTCCATATTGGCAGCGGAGGACTGACCGTCCGTTGTATTCATGGTGACTCCTCCGTGATTGACATGTGCTTCCGCCCGGGCTAGATCATCTCGCAAAGCTTCGGCATAGAGGCCTTCATCAGCATTGGAGAGCTGCTCCGTGAGCGTCAGCCGTAAGCGGGCTTCAGCTGCATTTATCTTAGCGGGCCCCTCCGACACGTTTTTTGCTCCGTTGGATTCTGGTGGTGTGGGCGGGCAAGGCGCTGGCTCGGAATCTGGCCCTGGTGCTGGTGTTGCTGAGGTGTGCCCCGTTGCGGGGGTCGCGGCGGAAGCAGCTGCGGCGGTAACGGTGCCGCGAGCGGCTGGAGCTCCGGTGAAAGCGACGGGAGCTACTGCAGGAGCGATGGAAGCAGCGGCGGGAGTGGCCTCCGAGGCTGGTGACTCCTCCGCGTCAAATAGCTCATCGAGATCCGGTAGCTCATCCACGTCCGGCACAGCTGAAGGTTCGAGGAACGCCGGGGCCGCGTACGGCTCCGGCAGCTCAGGTGGGGTAGGGGTGGAGGTAGGGGTAGCGGCCCGGCGGCCGCGAGCCTGGCTCCGGTGGGTCCGCCCTGCTGGCCACCGCGAGGCATCCTCCGATGCCCGTGACCCGCCTGACGTGCCCTCGCCCATACGCCCCTCCGCCTGAAATAGATAAAAGATATGCGTATTCCATGCTACCAGCGCGCTTGAGCGTACCTAAGGTTATCCGCGCCGTCGTGCCACGCTATTTTGGCGAGGCTCCAGGAATGCTCCAGCCCTCGCTCACCGTTATTTGCTGCTACCTTCGGTTACTGGCGGATACCGGGAGAAATTCGCAGCTATCGCGGGTTAGTAACCAGGACCAGCATGGGTATAAAAATGGACCCGCACCGAGATGCGGGTCCATATGTGAACGAGAAGTTCGTACCGTTCCTTACTTGGAGTCGGTGCGACGTTCGCGAATCTTCGCTGCCTTACCGTGGCGATCACGCAGGTAGTACAGCTTGGCGCGACGCACCCGACCGCGGGTAATCACTTCGATTGATTCGATGGAAGGCGAATGCACCGGGAACTTACGCTCCACGCCCACCCCGAAGGAAATCTTGCGGACATCGAAGGTGGCGCGCAGGCCATCACCCTGGCGGGCGATAACAACACCCTGGAACGCCTGGGTACGGGTGCGGTTACCTTCCACGACGCGCACGTTCACACGCACGGTGTCACCGGCGCGGAAATCGGGGATATCGTCGCGCAAACGCGAAGCATCAACTACATCAAGAGTCTGCATTATTCATTCACTTTCCGCCTCTGCACGCAGGCCAGGGGCGCTGTTATCGGTTAAGATCTCGCCGATGCGCGACCCCCTGCGGCAGGCTCAGCGCATTATGAAAGCGAGGAAACTCCACTATTATGCCACAGTCAGCGGACAGGCAAAAATAAGATCCGAGTTGATTACCTCACCCACCTGGAATTCCCGGGTTGCTACTTTTCGGAAACCACAGCGTTTGTAGAAACGTTGGGCCCGCCGATTGTCTTTATTCGTTCCGAGCCACAGGTAGGGTGTTGGCGCCGCCTCAACATCAGGGATTCGGGCCCGGCACGCCTCCACCGTTGCCCGCCAGAGCAGATCCGCTACCCCGCTGCCGTGCCAGCTGCGCTCCACATAGAACTTAGAGAGCTCAAGCAACGGGCCCTCCCGTTCCGGAAGGCGCGTGAATGGCGCACCGTCCTCACGCCCGGCTACGTCGTCGCCCTCCATTCCCACCACGCTATCGGGCAGCAAGGTGAGACTGTACCCCAGCAATTCCCCGCGTGACTCTCCGCTGGCGGCACGCACCACCACCGCCATCCAGTGCGGGTCGGCAAGGTAGTTTTCGAAAGCTGCGACGGAAAGATTCTCAGCTACGAAAGCGGCGATATCCGCCTCGCTGAGGTAACGCGGGCATGCATCGGGGAAGGTACGGGTGGCCAGCTCAGCCAGCTCGGTTGCGGTGCGCCGTCGCGCCCCGTCCGGGAACGCGCCGGCCGGTCGAGTCTCGCCCAGGAACGCGCCGGCCGGGTCCAGCCCGTTCTCGAGTGCTCCACCCGAAAACGTTTTGTTCGGTTGCGCCCCGTCGCCGGAAACGACGGCGCCAGCAGCCCCCAGGACCTCAGTATCCACCGCCACCGGGTGTACGTCGCTGGTGCGCCATACATAGCCCGCCGCCGCGAGCGCCGGCCGGTCGTGTTTGTCCAGCTGCGAGGTATTCAGCTCCGCGATCATATCGGGACGGCGCGCAGCGGTGCGCGCGATAGCTTCGTCGCGCCGGTAACGCGCCACCGCCCCGTGGTTACCGCTCAGCAGCACCGCGGGTACCTCGAGCTCTCGCCAGCTAACGGGGCGGGTGTAGACACGGTATTCGAGCAAACCTGCCGCACCGTGCGATTCTTCCACGAGGGACTCCGGGTTACCCACCATGCCGGGAATGAGACGGGTAACGGCCTCCACGAGAGCCACTGCCGCCACTTCCCCACCGTTGAGGACATAGTCCCCGAGGGAAAACTCCTCCACGCGCACCCCGTGCCCGCGGTAATGTTCAGCTACCCGCGCATCGATTCCCTCGTAGCGCCCGCAGGCGATAATGATACGTTCCCGGGTTGCCAGGTCTTCCACGAGGCGCTGGGTGAGGGGCCGCCCGGAGGGGGTGGGAATAGCAAGGGTGATTGTTTCCGGTGCGCTCGGACCGATAAGGTCATCGAGCGCACGGCCCCAGACGTCAGGTTTCATGACCATGCCAGCCCCGCCCCCGATGGGGGTATCGTCCACGGTGCGGTGGACGTCGCTGGTCCAGTCGCGCAGATTGTGGGTGCGAATATCGACGACGTCGCGACGGCGCGCCTTGCCCACCAGTGATAAATCGAGGACATCGAAGAATTCCGGGAAAACCGAGACGAGGTCAATGCGCAAGCCCGCCATTACTCAGCTTCCTCCGCACCGTCTTCCTCCGTAGTATTCGCTTCGGAGGTGCTTTGGTCCGCGCCGTTTTCACCTGCGCTGCTTTTCCCCAGGCCACTTTCCCCCGCGGCACTGAGGGCACCGGCCAGGTCATCACCTTCCACCACGATCATGTCGTCATCGGAGAAAAGCCCGGCCGGGGCATCCACGACGACGCAATGGTCGTCCAGATCCACGGCGGTCACAATCTCACGCACGAAGGGAACGCGGGCGATGCGGCCATCAGGCTCACGCACCACCAGGACATCCTGGGCGGGGCCATTTTCCAAACCGGTGATAATTCCGAGCTCGTAGCCTTCCGGGTCGAGTACTTCCAGACCGCGTAGCTCGTGGGCGTAGTAAGCGTCTTCTTCGGGCTCATCTTCATCGGTTTCCACGATGAGTCGCACCCCGCGCAGTGCTTCGGCGGTATCGCGGGTGGTTGATTCAGCGAAGAGCGCGTAAGTGACTCCCCGGTATTCGCGGGTGCGGGTGATGGTGAGCGGCCCGAAATCCGCCGGATCGGTTTCTAGCTGGGTCCCGACCGCGAGGCGGCGTGCAGGTGAATCCGTGCGCACATCCAGGCGGACTTCCCCTTTGAGTCCGTGCGGTGCCCCGATAATAGCTACCGTTAGTTGCATCGTGTCCTTCTTTCAGCTCCCGCACACGGCGGGCAACGGTGGTGGCTCATACAAAACCGGCCCGCAACCCCGAAAGGTTGAGGGCCGGTATGCCGCTACGTTAGTTACGATCCGTTTCGATAACATCCACGCGCACGGAGCCTTCATCCGAAAGCGCGTTGACGACGGTACGCAGAGCCTTGGCGGTGCGCCCGCCGCGGCCGATCACCCGACCGAGATCGTCAGGGTTAACCCGAACTTCCAAAAGTTCGCCACGACGATTACGTGATGCCGAGACCTTGACATCATCCGGGTAATCAACAATTCCCTTGACCAGGTGTTCCAGAGCGTCCGTCAGCATTAGGCTTCCTCAGTTTCCGCTTCGGTAGCTTCGCCAGCTTCGGCTTCCCCAGCTTCAGCGGCGGCAGCAGCCGCAGCTTCCGCTTCGGCCTTCGCCTTCGCTTCGGCGGCGGCAGCACGGCGCTTTTCGGCGTCGTCCTGGACCTTCTTGACCGCTGCGGCGCGCGCTTCTTCAGCGTTCACAGTTTCCGGAACACGCAGGCGGCCTTCCTGGCCATCCTTGTATCCCTTGAACTTCTGCCAGTCACCGGTCACCTTGAGCTGCGCGAGCACGGCTTCGGTGGGCTGAGCACCCACGCCGAGCCAGTACTGGGCCCGATCAGAATCAATGCGGATGGTGGACGGCTGGGTATTGGGATCGTAGTAACCGATTTCCTCAATAACCTTGCCATCGCGCTTGACACGCGAATCCGCCACGACGATACGGTACTGGGCCGCACGGATCTTACCCATGCGCTTCAAACGAATTTTGACTGCCACTTTTGTGGTCAATCCTTTCTCATTGGGGTGGGTTACCCGGCCGGTTGGGGGACGCGCACCGTGCAACCCGTGAACACAGATGACACCGGGTTGAGAGGGACCCGGCATCTTCCAAGTACATCTAGCTATTCTGCCAGAATTTCCCGGCGGAGGGAACCGGCAATGTGCGGACGTTCGGTGAGATCACTTACGCCGCCACGACGGGGCGATGCCGCTATAGCCGCGGTTCGAGCCCACCGTCTCACCATCGCTCCATCCCACCGTCCCACCGTTTCAACCTGACAAGCCCCACGGTGCCTGGCAAGATGGGAGGCGTGAATACCACCGTCTCTCCTGCCGCCGCGCCTGCGGGCACCGTCGCCGCCGTGGACTCCCCCGCCACCGCAGCCGCTCCTACCTCAAAACTGGTGCGCTATGCCTGGCTCTCCGTTGCGGCAGCCCTCATCACCATTGCGCTCAAAGCGGCCGGATACTGGCTCACGGGTTCGGTGGGTCTCCTCTCCGACGCCTCGGAATCGCTGGTCAATCTGGCAGCGGCTGTCGTTGCTGTGCTGGCTCTTTCCGCGGCTGCGAAACCCGCCAATGAGCGCTATACCTACGGGCGCTCGAAGGCTGAATATTTTTCTTCCGCCGTGGAAGGCGCGATGATTTTCGCGGCGGCCGGTTTTATTATTTTTTCCGCAGTTGATCGCATTATTCACCCCCAGCCGCTCTCGGACCTGGGATGGGGGCTGGGCATCGTGGCGCTCGCGTCACTGGTCAATGGGCTTGTCGGCGCCATCCTGCTGCGCGCCGGTGCGAAGCACCGTTCCCCCACCCTGCGCGCCGACGGCAAACATCTCCTGACCGACGTGATCACCTCCGCCGGGGTGATCGTGGGTGTGGGGCTGGTGGCGCTAACCGATCAGCCTCTTCTCGATCCCATCGTCGCTATCCTGGTCGCGGCCAATATCCTGCTCACCGGGGTAAAGCTGCTGCGTGAGTCGCTGGCGGGCCTCATGGACGCAGCCCTTCCCGACCCGGATACCGAAAAAATCGTAGCGATTCTCCGTTCGCATACCCGCCGCGAGGTGCGTTTCCACGGCCTGCAAACCCGGGTGGCGGGCCGTGAATCGTTTTGTAATTTTGATCTGCTGGTGCCCTCCACCTGGACGGTGCGCGAGGGCCACGAACTCGCCGAGGATATCGCGGAGGAATTACGCGCCGCCGTGCCCCACCTGCGTGCCCTCATCCACGTCGAGCCCTTGGAAGACCCGCGTTCCTACGAGGACATTCCGGAAGGTTACGTGCCGTTGGGCGGTATTTCTGATGCGGTGCCGGATATCGTGGTGGAGGCTTTAACCACGGGGAAGAACGACGACGCCGCTCCCTCCCAGAAATAACCACGTGGCCAAGAACAACGTAGCGGGCAAGATTCCTCCTGCCCGCTGCGCCGTCGTCGGCATTATTTAAGGAAGCGCTTGAGCTCTTCCATACTTGCCATATCGGGCCCCGCTTGAGCAGCGCCGGGAAGCTGAGCTCCCTTGCCGAAGGCCGAGCCCTGTTCGGCACGCTGCCGTGCCGCCGCTGCTTCGGCTTCCTGGCGGGCGCGTTTCGCCGGATTCCCCGAACGCCCCTTCTTGCCGCCCGAAACGTTCTTCTTCGCGCGTTTCTGTTTGCGTGAGCCCCCGCCAACGCCGGGCATGCCGGGCATTCCCGGCATCCCGCCCCCGCGACTCATCTGCGTCATCATTTTCGCAGCACCCTCAAAGCGCTGCACCAGCTGATTGACTTCCTGGACGGTGGTCCCCGAACCGCGAGCGATGCGCTGACGGCGCGAACCGTTGAGGATTTTCGGGGTACGGCGCTCGGCGGGCGTCATGGATTGGATAATGGCCTCCACGCGCCCCATCGAGGATTCATCCCACTGCTCGAGGGCTTCGCGGTACTGCCCCATTCCGGGCAGCATCCCCATGAGTTTCTTGAGGGAACCCATCCGCTTGATTTGATTCATTTGCACGAGGAAGTCATTGAGGTCGAAGGACCCCTCGCTCATTTTTTCCGAGAGTTCGCGCTGCTGTTCTTGCGTCCAGGTGGCTTCGGCCCGTTCGATAAGGGAGAGAATATCGCCCATATCGAGGATGCGGGAAGCCATGCGGTCGGCGTGGAAGCGTTCGAAATCTTCCAGTTTTTCACCGGTGGAGGCGAAGAGAATCGGTTTGCCGGTCACGCCGCGCACCGAGAGCGCCGCGCCGCCGCGGGTATCGCCATCGAGCTTGGTGATAACCACGCCGGTGAAGCCAACGCCATCTTGGAAGGCCTTCGCGGTGGCAACCGCGTCCTGGCCGATCATGGCATCGATAACGAAGAGTACTTCGTCGGGATTGACGGCGGCCCGGATATCGGCGGCCTGCTGCATGAGGACCTCGTCGATACCCAAACGCCCGGCGGTGTCCACCACGACGGCGCCGTAGCCGTTCGCGGCGGCGTAGTCCACGCCACTGGCGGCCACCTGGATGGGGTCACCCACCCCGTTACCGGGTTCGGGAGCCCATACATCCACCCCGGCGCGTTCGCCCACCACCTGGAGCTGTTGCACGGCGTTGGGGCGCTGCAAATCGGAGGCCACGAGAAGCGCCTTGCGGCCCCCGCGGGCGAACCAACGCCCGAGCTTACCAGCCAGCGTGGTTTTACCCGCGCCCTGGAGGCCGGCGAGCATGACCACGGTGGGCCGCCCCTGCGCAAAATTCAGTTCCCGAGTTTCCCCGCCGAGAATCTCGATGAGTTCGTCATTAACAATTTTGACGATCTGCTGGGACGGGTTGAGGGCCTGGGAGCGCACCGCACCGGTGGCTCGTTCGCGCACCGCGGCGGTGAACTCGCGCACCACGGGAAGCGCGACATCGGCGTCCAAGAGGGCACGCCGAATCTCGCTAATGGTGGTTTCTACATCCGCCTGGGTGAGAACACCCTTGGAGCGCAGATTCTTGAATGCACCGGAAATCCGGTCGGAAAGATTATTAAACACTGGCCAGCCTTCGCGTCAAAAACTCGTTCCATTGTAAAGCAGGGGGCGCGGGCGCGCATATTCGCCGCTGGTGCGGCGGCGTGCCCGCTGATGCGGAGGTATGGTGCGGCGGTAGAGCTACCCGCAAACGTGGCGCCGGGATACCAGCCCGCGCGTCTCTGCCCGCTCCTTGCCCCACGCTCCGCACTTCCCGTACTTCCCCCACTTAGTTCAGTAGGGAATCGACGAAATCTTCCGGGTCGAAGGGAGCCAGGTCGTCCGGCCCCTCCCCCAGGCCCACCAGTTTGACGGGCACGCCCAGTTCACGCTGCACCGAAATAACGATGCCGCCCTTGGCGGTGCCGTCCAGCTTGGTGAGCACAATACCGGTCAGCCCGGTGACCTCCGCGAAAACGCGGGCCTGCTGCATCCCGTTTTGCCCCGTGGTGGCATCCAGGACGAGAAGAACTTCATTGACCGGCGCGGTGCGTTCCATAACGCGCTTGATTTTTCCAAGTTCGTCCATAAGCCCGGCCTTATTTTGGAGGCGTCCAGCGGTATCCACAATCACTACGTCCACTCCGGCAGCATCGGCCTGCGCCACCGCATCGAAAGCGACGGAGGCCGGATCGGCACCTTCGCGATCCGAACGCACCACATCGACTCCCACGCGGTCGCCCCAGGTGACCAGCTGATCCGCTGCGGCCGCCCGGAAGGTATCAGCAGCCCCGAGCAGCACCGTGGTTCCCTGCGCGCGCAGCAGGCGCGCGAGCTTACCCACCGTGGTGGTTTTCCCGGTGCCGTTCACGCCCACCATAAGAACCGCCGCGGGATGCACCGCGCCGGAATCCGCTTCGCTGCGGGTGAGGTTGAGGGAGCGATCCATATCCGGACCCACGTGGCGCAGCAGTTCCTCACGCAAAATTTCGCGTACCCGCTGCGGGTCGCTGGTGCTTTCAATTTTCACCCGCGAGCGCAGGCCCTCCATGATCTCACTGGTAGCATCCAGCCCCACATCGGCCATGATGAGGGTATCTTCCAGTTCTTCCCAGTCGGCCGCGGAAAGATCCCCGCGCGAGAGAATCGCCAAAAGTGCCTGCCCGAAACCGCCCGAGCGAGCCAGCCGGGCCCGCAGGCGCTGCATCCGGGAGGGAATCGATTCGGGTTGTTCAACAGCCGGAACGGTAACAATAGCCGGGGTGGCATCGCTGGTGCTTTCACCGGGAGTTTCGCCGGGTGCTTCCGCATCGGTACCCTCCGCGGCTTCTGCCGCACCATCCCCTTCAAGAACTGGGGTATCCCGGCGTTCCAATTCCTCGCGCCGCTGGTTCTTTTTGACCAGGGAAATGACGAGGGGAACGAGGAGGAGGGCGGCAACGCCAGCGATGACAAGTGCAAGAACTACAGGATTATCCACCCCTCCAGTCTTGCAGAGGGGGACAAGTTTTTCCACCTAGAAGGTTTTAGGCGCTGCGCCGTTCGCGCTCGTCAGTATCCTCAGGCGCGAAACTTTCTGCGACGTCCGTGCCGTGGCTTTCTTCCGGTGCCTCCGCAGCAACGCCCACGACGTCCGCACCATCCACACCGTCCACGACTCCTGCGACGCCCGCGCCCTCCACTTCCGCGCGGTTTTCTTCTTCGGCGCTCACGGCGCGACGGCGCAGCGGCGGGGCGGGAATACGAGCCCGCAGTTTTTCACTGTTGCGGCGCACCGTTTCCGAGATTTCACGCTCCGTTTCCCGCGCGCGGTCAAAGTGCTCATCGAGGGTTTCGGAAGTGATATAAGCTTCGGATTCGTGCGCGAAAGCCTCGAACATATCGTCTACTGCCGTATCGTGGTGGACGATGTCATAGGTGTCCATATCCAGTTCATCAGAGCGCCACGCGTCAAAAGATTCCGCGACGGATGTTCCAGCGCTTTTCCCGGAATTCCGCGCAAAGGACAGGGCATACACCAGCGCTGCGGCAGCGATAATGATGGCGATAACAACGATGATAAGGGGCACGGTCTCATTATGAGAATTTTTGCGGCGGACGGCTACCTCCAACCCGCCCGCGAGCGGAATTGTTACCGAACTGCAACGTAAGTCTCATTGTTCGCGCAGCTCAGACATGCGCTGGGAAACCACGGTGGATACCCCGTCTTCGCGCATTGCCACCCCGTATAGCGCATCGGCAATTTCCATGGTGCGTTTCTGGTGGGTGATGACCAGGAGCTGGGAAGAGCGCTGCAATTCCCGGAAAATCTCGAGAAGGCGCCCCAGATTAACGTCATCAAGGGCGGCTTCCACCTCGTCCATCACATAGAACGGGGAGGGGCGAGCCATAAAGATCGCCACGAGGAAAGCAATAGCGGTGAGCGAGCGCTCCCCACCAGAAAGCAGGGACAGCCGCTTGACGCGTTTACCGGGCGGCCGCGCCTCAATTTCCACCCCGGTGGTCAGCACATTCTCCGGGTCGGTGATAATAAGGCGCCCTTCCCCACCCGGGAAAAGGCGAGCAAAAACCTGCTCAAAACGGGCGCTACTATCGCTAAGCGCGGCTTTCATAACGAGGGTGACTCGTTCATCAAGCTCCGCCACAATATCGAGAAGGTCGGCGCGGGTTTTCTTCAGGTCATCAAGTTGCTGGGCGAGGTACTTTTGACGTTCTTCCAGCGCGGCGTGTTCCTCCAGGGCGAGCGGGTTAATGGTGCCCAGCCTCGCGAGGGCACGCTGCGCCGTAGCCAGGCGCCGTTCCTGTTCGGCGCGAATGTAGGGCACCGCACCGTCCTCGGTGGGCACCTGGATATGCGGTCCGAATTCTTCGACGAGGGTAGTGCTATCGACGCCCAGGTCCTCGAGGGCACGGGTGGCTAGCTGCTCGTATTCCATGCGGGCACGGGCGGTCGCCAGTTCGCGGGCGTGGGTGGAATCTGCGAGCTCGCGTTCGCGGGTGCGTAGCTGATCGACGCGTTCGCGTAGGTGCGTGAGCTGCCCCTCGGCGCCGTGTTGTTCTTCTTCTACCCGACGACGCCGCTCGGCCACCTCGGCACGTAGGCTGCGCACGTGAGCCAAGGCGCGCACCGCCCCGGCTGCGACCTGCCCCGCCAGCACCGCGTGCTGGCCACGGATCTGGCGGGCGCGTTCTTCCCGCTCAATACGTTCGCGGGCCAGCCGGGCCCGGTTATCCAGGGCATCAGCCCGCCCGCTCAGGGCCCGGAAGCGTTCTTCGGCGGTGCGCAGCGCCAGCCGAGCCTCCGTTTCCTGTTTGCGGGCTCCCACGGCGGCCTCATGCGCGCTATCGCGCTGCTGAGAGAGCCGGGCAAGTTCGCCATCACCTGGAATATCGGCAGTATCTTCTTCAGGCTCCGCGAAGCTATCCAGCTCTGCTTGCCGGGCGGCGATATCTTCCCGCAAGGAGGCGGCGCGGGCGACGGTGCGCTCTTCATCGGCGCGCGCGGCGGAGAGGGCCTGGCGCAGGGCCCCCAATTGGGCGGTGGCGGCGGCCAGGTTAGAATCGCGCGCCGTCAGTTCACTCCCGGAAGCTTCGGCGCGGGCGCGGGCATCTTCTTCAGCGCTCTCCGCTTTCCGGAGCGCCGCGGCTGCCTCGTCGGCTGCGGTGGCGGCGGCATCAAGCTGCTCGGAGGCCTCCTGGTAGGCAGCTTGGCGGGCGAGGGTAGCAGCGGCGGTGGCCTCTCCCCCGGTAGCGGTGCACGCAGTGATAATGTCTCCGCTCCGTGTCACCGCACGGGGAGCCCCGGCACTCACGAGCTGACGGGCGGTCACAAGATCGGCAGTGAGGGCGGTGCCTGCCAGGAGCTGTGTGAGGAGGCCAGCTAGATCGCTGCCTGCCTGGGACCCGCTCACCACCGCCAGGGCATGAACTGCGGCATCCGGATCTGGGCGCACCGTTTCGAAAGCAGCATTGAGCGCAGCTTCGCGGGCGGCAGCTGCGGCGTCGTCGTTCTTCCCTCCCGTAATGGTGAGGGTAAGGCGCCCGGCTTGCGCCTGCGCGGCACCCCGCAAAATATCGACGGCGCTGTCCAGATTGTCCACCACCGCGCCGGATGCGGCGCCCATCAGCGCATTTTCCGCCGCGCTTTCCCATCCGCGTTCCACGTGGAGGTGGTCGCGCAACAGGGCCGCACCGTGCTCGATAGCCCAGGCAGTGGCATCTTCGGGTTCCAGCGAGAGCGCGAGAGTATCGACAATCGCTTGTAAGCGCGCCATTTCCTCGCGAGCACGCGCCTCGTTCGCACGGGCGTCTTCCACGGCGGCGCGGGCCGCGAGATGAGCCCGAGTATGTTCTTCGTGAGTGGTGGCGAGGGTATCGTCCCCGGCGGAGGTGGCAACGAGTTCTTCTTCGATAGCCGTAACCTGCACGCTGGTGGTTTGCACGCGCTGGCGCGCGGCCGCCACGTCCTTCTCTACGCGTTCAATTTCGGCTTGGAGTGCTTCGAGCCGAGAGCGCACCGCGGAAACTTTCCCGGCCCGGCGCGCGGCGTTCTCCCGCGCGTCAGCACGGGCACGGCTCGCCTGGTTATAGGCTCGCTCAGCGGCAGATTCCGCGGTTTCAGTTTCCTCACGCTGGGTAAGGACGGTGCGCAGGGCGTCCTGGGCCTCACGTACGCGCCCCTCCAGTTCTTCTTCTTCAGCGCGAGCCCGGACGGCGCGCGCCTGGAGCTCCTCGGGGTCGTCTTGCCCGCCCCGTGCCGGCATGGTGCTCAGGGTGCGTTCGCGTTCGCGCGCCAGTTCGTCCATGGCGCGGAATCGTTCCTCGAGGGAGGCGAGCCGCTCGGAGCTATCGCGCAACGCAGAGAGCTGGGGACTCAGGCGCGCATGGTGTTCTTCTGCCTCGGCGAGGGCGGCGCGGGCCTGGGTGAGGGCCGCTTGGTTTTCTTCACGTAGCTGGGCGGTGCGCTGGTCTTCGGCAGCCCCGGCTTCCAGCCGCGCCTGCGCCTGTGCTAGATCATCAGCGAGAAGGCGGGCCCGAGCGTCGCGCTCGGTGGCTTGGATAACCTGGGCACGGCGGGCGGCCTCCGCCTGTTTGGCGAGCGGTCCGAGCTGACGGCGCAGCTCCGCGGTGAGATCCTCCACCCGCGTGAACGAGCCCTTCATCGCTTCGAGTTTACGCAGAGTTTTTTCTTTGCGACGGCGGTGTTTGAGCACCCCGGCGGCTTCTTCAACGATATTGCGGCGCTCTTCGGGACTGGAGGTGAGAACTTCGTCGAGGCGGCCCTGCCCGATAATGACGTGCATTTCCCGCCCCATGCCGGTATCCGAGAGCAGTTCCTGGACATCGAGGAGGCGTGCCGGGGTGCCGTTAATGGCGTATTCGGAGCCGCCGGCGCGGAAGAGAGTACGGGTGATGGTCACTTCGGAATATTCGATGGGGAGCACGCCATCGGAATTATCGATGGTGAGGGAAACTTCCGCGCGTCCGAGCGCGGGACGACGCGAGGTGCCGGCGAAAATAACATCCGCCATGGAGCCACCCCGTAGAGTTTTCGCGCCCTGCTCGCCCATCACCCAGGCGAGGGCGTCCACCACGTTGGATTTCCCTGAACCATTAGGGCCGACCACCGCGTTAATTCCGGGTTCAAAGCGCACTGTGGTGGCGGTGGCAAAGGATTTGAATCCTCGCATGGTCAAGGTTTTTAAGTGCACGATTACAGATTATGCCAGACGGCACCACCGGTGGGACTCCGACGGGGCGTCGATACGGTGCTAAGGAGCACCGACGCCATTCGTGGCACGCCGCGGCTCGGCGACAGAAGCCGTTAACGGTGCAACGGTGCGCGGCTAAGGTGCGACGGTGCGCCGCACCGTTACGGGTTCCTAGAACATGAAGGGGACGACGACGATCTTATAAATGAGCGCAATCGCGAAGGTGGTGGCGTAGCCGGTCATCACTCGGTTATCGGTGGTGCGCGAGGTGGCGTAGGAGAGCACCGCCGGCTGGCCGAGCAGTCCGGCCACCGCACCCGAAGAACGGGTGGCGGAGGAACCGAGGATCCAGGCAGCCGCCATCATAACCCCGCATCCGACGATGCTCACCGCCGCGGCCAAGAGCAGCGATTTCAAGCCCACCATTGTGAAAACGGTGGAGGCAAAAGCAGAACCGGAGTTGAGGCCCACCGCCGCGAGGAAGAGCATGAGCCCGAACTGGCGCAGGGTGAGATTCGCGGGGCGCGGGAGCTGCCAGGGCACCCGACCGGTGCGGTGCACCGCTCCGAGGATCAGCCCCACCACGAGCGGGCCGCCGGCCGCACCCAGGGAGAAAGCCGCGCCACCCGGAAGCGGGATTTCCACTAGTCCAAGGGCGAAGCCGAGGGCAAGCCCGCCGGCTGCCGCTACCCAGTCCAGTTCCGAGGAACTGGAGACTGAATCGCCGAAGTATTCTTCGAGTTCCTCGACCCGTGAGGTAGGTAGGGCGACTTCTACCACGTCGCCCATTTCCAGGTAGGTTTCCGGGGTGGCCAGGATTTCATCATCGGCACGGCGAATCACCGTCACTCGAGCTTCGAAGCGGCGGTAAAGCGGGAGGGAACCCACCGTGAGGCCGGCAATATCTCGATTGGATACCGTGAAACGGTGCACCGTCAGATACGGATCGGTCAGGCGCCGATGACGCATGCGGCTACCCAGGCGTTCGATAGCTTCGGAAAGTGCGGCTCGGGAAGCAAAAATACGAACCCGGTCCCCCGGTTCCAGAGCCCGTTCCATATCGAGCACATGCCAGCGCCTATTGCGCCGCATGGCTACGAATCGCACCTGCTGGCCGGCAATATCCCGCATCTGCTCCGCGGAAATCTCCCGATCCACATATACGGTTGCTTGTTCCAATTCCACATCATCGGGGTCAAGCTGATCGTTACGTGCTTTCCATTCCCGGTTAATGAAAATAGCGACCATGACGATGGCGAGCGTGACCCCGACCGGATAACCAATGGAATAGCCCACGGCGGGGTTATCCGGGTCGGTCATTTCCTGGGCGAGCGCAAGCGAGGGAGTGGAGGTAAGCGAGCCGGCGAAAACACCCACGGCGGTACCACGGAGCAAACCGAGGAGCTCCCCCAGTCCCACCGCGGCTGCCGCCCCGGCCGTAATCGCAATAACCGAAGCGAGCATGAGGCCCAACTGTTTACGGATCTCCTGGAAGAAGGTTTCCCCGGCTTCCAAGCCGATCATATAAACGAAAATTCCCAGGCCCAGATCTTGCAGCAGCACAAGGAGCGAAGTGGAGGGCGGAACCACCGCGCCGACGAGCAAACCGATGAAAAGCGCCCCCGCTGCCCCAAATTTCAGGGGACCAAAAGGAATCGCCCCGAAGGCGGCACCGAGCGCCACCACGATGAAAACAACGAGAACGGTATTGCTGGCGAGAATATCGAGCACAGTGCCACCTCGGAGTTGAAGACTGGTAGATCGTTACCGATTCTACCAATTCAGCGCGCCGCGCCAGCACCTTAGTGCACCGCGCCATCGCCTTTGCGCACCGCGGCATCACGTCAGTGCCCCGTGCCGGCCCCGTCTTTACTCAGTGGGAGCTTCATCAGGAGTCCCTTTGCCCATGATCTGGCGCGCCATACCCGCCAGGTAGACCGAACCGAGGACCGCCACCACCGGCGTGGCGAGCTCCTCACCGGCCTCGGCCTCGGCCCATCCGGCAGCCTCGTCAATCGCGGCAAGCAGATCGCGTTCCACCCGCACCCGATCCTCCCCGAAGACCTCCCGCGCCAGCTCTGCCAGTTCCTCGGCGTCCATCGCCCGCTCACCGGGCATATCGGTGACCACAACGGCATCCAGTACCGGCTCGAACTGCCCGAGAGTTCCTTCCACGTCCTTATCTGCCATCATGGCGAGCACCCCAACACGCCGGCCGGGATAGTACTCTTCCAGCGCGGCGGCGGTATGCGCCGCACCGTGGGGGTTGTGGGCCGCGTCCACGAGGACGGTGGGCGAAGTGCGCACCACTTCGAGACGTCCGGGCGAGGTCACGGCCATCAGAGCATGTTCGACGACGTCACCGGAAAGCGCGCGCCCGCCGAAGAATGCTTCAACCGCCGTGAGTGCGAGGGCCGCGTTCTCCGCCTGGTAGGAGCCGCGCAGCGCGAGGGGAATATCGTCGTAGCGAGCCGCGGGGGTACGCACCGTCATAAGCTGACCGCCTACCGCTGTCTCCCGCCCAAGCACCTCGATATCTTTCCCGTAAACGGATACGTGGGCGCGAGCCTGGTGGGCTGCCTGAGCGATAGCCGCAGCGGCGTCCTCGGGTTGGGCGGCGCTCACCACGCTGGCTCCGGGCTTAATAATCCCTACTTTCTCCCCGGCGATCTGCGCGATGGTGTGCCCGAGCCAGCGTTCGTGGTCCAGGGCTATGGGGGTGAGGACGGCGACGTCGCCGTCGATCACATTGGTGGCATCCCACCGTCCCCCCATACCAACTTCGACCACGGCCACATCGATGGGTGCGGCCGCGAAAGCTACGTAGGCCATGACCACGAAAACTTCGAAGAAGCTCATGCGCGGCCCGCCCTCCGCTTGGGAACGCTGATCCACGAGCTCAACGAAAGGCGCGACATCTTCCCAGGCCTGAATGAAATCCGCCCGGGAAATGTTATGCCCGTCGATGGCGATGCGTTCGCGTACCGAGACCAGGTGCGGGGAGGTAAAGCGCCCGGTGCGTAGGCCATGCTCGCGCAGCAGTGCTTCGATCATGCGCACCGTCGAGGTTTTTCCGTTGGTGCCCGTCACGTGCACGCACCGGTAGGAATGGTGCGGGTTGCCAAGTAAATCCAAGCACATCTGGACGCGTTCAAGGGAAGGCTGCACCTTGTGTTCAGGAGCGCGGGTGAGGATATCGCGGTAGATGTCCTCCACTCGGTCTTCCTCCGCGGTGGTATCCGCTAGCTCGATAATGGGATCGGGTGATTCTTTGACCTCCCGGATAACGGCTTCGTCCCCAAAAAGCCCGGAGCTGAGGACCTCGGTGAGTGCCGCATCAAGTTCGGCTTCCCGCGCCGCCTCCGGATCCAGCGCTTCTTTCGGATCACGGGGATCCTCCAGATCCCGTGCACCTTCCGGATCACGGGGCTCCTCCGCATCGGGAGCCTCAGATGTTCCCCCCGGGCCAAAGTCCCCGGCATGCTCCAGTTCCCCCTCGCAATAGTTCTGTGCGTCGTCGTACCCCGCACCGTTGTGGCCGGTGCCGTCGTGCTTCGCGTTATTCGTCCCCATACCTGCCCTTTCCACGGCACACCAGCATATACCACGGGGCCCACGGTGCGACTGGCGCTGCCAGCCCCGTGGGCCCCGTTCCCGGTCGTCTACCGGTGCCCGAGCAGATCCTCAGGCGACATATGTTTAGGACGCAGATTCCTCGGCGTTCTCCACCGAGGGGATGAGGGTGGAAAGCAGGAGCGCGATGATCACGAGGACCGCGCCCACCGCGATTCCGGCCTGGTACCCGCCCACCACATTCTCGGTGCCGCCCACGGCGGTAGCCACGGCGGTCAGGATCGCGAAGGAGAGCCCGGCACCCAGGTTGAAAGCGCCGGCATTCATGCCCGGCAGGTAACCCTGGTTATCGGCCGGGGAAAGCACAACGCCCAAGCCGTTGAGCATGATATTGACGGTGCCGGCGTAGGTGATACCGATGGCCACGCACAGGAAGAAGATAAGCGACTTCGAGGATGCCCCAACACCGAAGACCGCGATACCGAGGAAAATGACCGTGGAGAGCAGCCCCGCCTGGAGCACCTTCTTGTAGCCGAAGCGTGAAGCGAGCTGCCCGGCAATCGGGCCCATAATGAGGCCGGCGATAGCGTAGGGCGTCAGCGTCACGAAGGATACTGTTTCTGCCGGGAGCTCCAGGCCACCGGCGCTGGCTTCCAGCTGCGCGAGGTTCGGGATGAGGCCGTTCATGACCGCGAATACCCCCGTCATGGTGAAGAGGGTGGTGGATAGCAGCGCCCAGGTGCGCCGTTGCTTGAGGTAGCGAGTGGCCACCAGCGGGTGGGCGCGCGAAGATTCGATCTTCCAGAAAATCACCGCGGATACGGCCGCTACCAGGATTTCCACACCGATGAGCCACCAGCGCGCATCCCCGAGCTTGCCCAATTCGTTGAAGGCGAAGTAGACGCAGCCGAAAACGATGAGCAGTGCGATAACGCCGGGCCAGTCCATCGGGGTGCGGTCACCCTGCGATTCGCGGGTTCCGAACATCGACGCCACGAAAGCGATGGCGCACACAACCGCCATGCACGCGAAAACGGAGCGGAAGCCCCAGTTACCGGCGAGCCAACCGCCCAGCAGGGCGTCCACCCCGGCGATACCGCCGTTGACGGAGGTCAAGATCGCCATGTACTTGGCGTAACGGCGCGGCTCGGGTACTTCCTGGTGCAGCATGACGAGAGTGAGGGGCACCATCGGCCCCGCCGTCCCCTGAATCACGCGCCCGATACCGAGGATGGTGACATTGGGCGCCAGTGCGGAAACCACGCATCCGATCCCGGTGGCCAGGAGCATGCCCAACAGAATCTTCTTGCGCCCGATCAGGTCACCCCAGCGCGGCAGGAAGAGGGAGAAGAGCGCGGCGGAGGCGAAGAACGCCGTTTGGGTCACGCCGATTTCCACGTCAGTCGCGTTCAGTTCCACGCTCATGGTGTGCAGCGCTGGGGAGAGCATGGAGGCGTTGAGCTGGAAAGCGAAGACCGCGCACAGTAGCGCGGCCATCAGCACGATAATATTCGTGCGCGAACCGGATTGCGCCTGGCCGGCACACGCGGGAACGGAAGATGCCATAGTTTTTTCTTTCTCACCGGGGAGGACGACGCCGCACCGTGGCAGCGCCGTCCTCCGTTCATAAAGGTTGGGTTGGACGGGGCTTAGCCCCGTGATTAGCCCAGGTAGTGGTGTTCGCCCACGCGCTCCAGCGCATCGGCGATGAGATCCCAGAAACGCCCGTGATCGAGCCGGGTCGCAGCCCAGGTGTGGCAATCTTCGGGAATGGGGCCGCGGAAATCAGCCACCGTCATCCCCACGGTGAGGGTGCCGGTGAGTTCCACATCGATGGGCACCTGCACCGTTTCCACGATGGTCGGGTCGATAAGGTAGGCCACGGCGCACGGATCGTGGACCGGCGGGTAATCGAAGCCCTGCGCGTCCTGGTAGGAGGCACGGAAGAAGTCCATGAGTTCGTGGACGAAGCGGGCCGGCTGGGTGCCCACCGCGTCAATCTTCGCGTAGGCTTCCGGGGTGCAGAGGGCCTGGTGGGTAAGATCCAGGCCAACCATGACCACCTTCCACGGCTCGTTGAAAACGATATGCGCCGCTTCCGGGTCGATCTTGATGTTGAATTCGGCCACCGCGGACCAGTTTCCAACGTGGTAGCCCCCACCCATGAGAACCACCTGCTTGACGCGCTCGGCCAGGCGCGGTTCCTTGCGTACCGCGAGCGCGATATTGGTGAGCGGGCCGGTGGGGACAAGGGTGACGGTACCCGGTTCGTGCGCCATAACAGTGTCAATAATGAGATCGACGGCGTGCCGGGAATCAAGCTCGATAGCCGGGGTAGGTAATTCTGTGCCGTCCAGACCGGTATCACCGTGAATATCGGGGGCGACTTCCACCGGGCGTACCAGCGGGCGGTCGCATCCGGCCGCGAAAGGCACTCCCGTCATTTTCATAACGGTGCCCACGGCGAGGGCATTATTCGTAACTTTCTTTAGCGTTTGGTTGCCGCCCACCGTGGTGACGGCAAGCAGATCAATCTGCGGATTTGCCCACGCCAGCAGCATCGCAACGGCGTCGTCATGACCGGGATCGCAATCCAAAATGATTTTTTCCGGGGTGTGCTGTGTTGCCATGTTTCTCTCCACATCCTTGGGGAACTCCCGCGGAGTTCTACGTGCTTTCATTAAAACATAGAAAGAACGGTTTCACCGCGAGCGTTCACCGGCGCCCCGTAGGCACCCTCGGGAGCACCACTGGCTTCCCGGCACGTGCAGATAGGCTCCCCGCCGCACCGTAAGCCGCCTACCGGAGCATCGTCAGGAGATACTGGCGCCTCACGACAACCCCGTTTCAGGATACTGGCGCCCCGCAACACCCCGTCTCAGGATACTGGCGCCTCCGTCGGCGCCGCCGTGCCCCGCACCAGTGCCGGCGGGAACAACCGCCCCTGGATCCCGTCCGCTGCCAGACCGAACACGAAGCCAAGGAGCGCCGGCCCGGCCCAGGCCAAGCCTTCTTCCCCGAGCGGCACTATCGCCAGAAGCTCACCCACGGGGGCGAAAATATCCCATTCGGTCACAACCAAGCCGTCCAGGAGAGCGAAAGGCGCCGCGATCCAGGCGGAAGCCCGGTAGGACCAGTGGAGGCGTCCGGGAACCGCAAGATCAACAAGCGTCACGAAAATAAGCACAATCGCGATGGGATAAATAAAGCGGTTGATCGGGTTAATGAAATTGAGGATTCCTTCCAGCCCCAGCGTGGACATGGCAAAAGCGAACA
This sequence comes from Actinotignum timonense, assembly GCF_030216305.1. GTDB lineage: Bacteria > Actinomycetota > Actinomycetes > Actinomycetales > Actinomycetaceae > Actinotignum > Actinotignum timonense_A. Next base: position 39,724 of record NZ_JASOKT010000007.1, read on the forward strand.
TTCCCTGCCCGATGAGGAGGGGGCGGTAGGCCAGGCCCGGAAGGTAGCTGCGGTAGAACTGGGTGGCGGCGCCCAGCAGGCCAATCGCTGTGGTCAAACACGCCAGGATGGTGATGGCACCGAAAATGAGCTGACCGCCCCGCCCGAAGAAACGCTCGGAGACGGCGGCTAAAGCATCCGCACCGTTGGCGAAGCCTTCGGTGGCCACCCGCACCCCGATCTGGGAGAGCCCCAGGTAGATCGCGGCGAGGATAAGGGCTGCGATGAGGGCTACTCCCGCCGCTCCCCCGAAGAGCGCCCCGCGGGAGGCGAATCCCTTGGCTCGCAACGATGACACAATCACCAGCCCGAAGACGAAGGCCGCCAGCGCGTCCATCGTCATATACCCGCTCAGCAGCCCGCCGGTGAGCGCATTGGGCGCATACGGTGCTTGCGGGAGCGAAACCTGGGGCGGCAGGTTGAACACCACCACCGTAATAAGAATCGCCATGAGGATCACGAGAGCGGGGGTGAGGATACCTCCTACTCGGTCCACCATTTTGCCCGGGTTGAGGGCCACGAGCACGGCCACCACGAAGAACACAGCGGAGAAAACGAGGAGGGCGGGGCGGGCTGCGGCGTCGTCGTGCATCACGGGGCGGACCGCAACCTCGAAACTCACCGCAGCCACTCGCGGCACCGCGTACAAAACGCCGGTGGTAATAAAAATCGCCCACAGCAGCGCGTGACCGGGGATACGGCCGATACGGGTCGCAATATCTTGCGGGGTGCCGTCGCGGCTGGAGGTGGCGGCGATGAGGCCAATGGCGGGGAGAATCACCCCGGTGCCGATAAACCCGGCGATGGCCAGCGGGGTATTCGTGCCGGCTTGAATGCCGAGCATGACCGGGAAAATAAGATTTCCCGCCCCGAAGAACATGGCGAAGAGCGCCAAGCCGGTCACAGCGAGCGTGAGGACCCGCGAGTTTTTCATCCCTGAACCTTCGTGTGGATTGTGAGAACGGTGCCGGGCCGCGGCGGAGACTATGGTGATCCACCGCGGCCCATGCAAGGCACCCTACTCTAGAGGATCACGGCGCGCCGTTACAGAGCGCGCCGTGTGATACCGCGTTTTTAGTGCGCGACTTTCGTCACCTCGATGCCGAGCGGTGCGCCCGCAGCGCCCGCAGCGCCGTCCGCGCCCGCCGTCACCTGTGCCTCCACCGCGAGGGTTTCCTCCTGGATGAAGGGCAGGTAGCGGGTAACCGCATCGACGCGCTCGGCGGGCACCGTGAGCTTAAGGGAGATCCGGTCGGCCACGTGCAGCTGCGCGTTCTTGCGTTCGTCCTGCACGGCGCGCACGACGTCGCGGGCGTAACCTTCGGCTTCCAGTTCCTCGTCCACCTCGGTATCCAAGGCGATGAAGGACCCGGAATCGAGCGCCGCGGCCACTGAACCCGGGTCGGCTTCCACCGATACGGTGATCTCAAACTGACCGGGCGCCAGGCGTACCTCCGGGTCGGTATGCAGCACCGCGTCCGCACCGTCCTCGCTCCAGTTCCCGGCCTTGGCGGCCTGGAACAGCGCGGAGGTCATCTTGCGCAGCTGGGGATCCAGTTCGCGCGGGAGGACCTTGAGGTCGCGGCTCACCTTCATCCCCGATTGCGCCACGTCCTTGAGTTCAACATTCTTGACGTTCACTTCCAGGGCGATGAGATCGGTGAAGGGGGCCAGGTCACGGTCGGTGACGATGGTGAGGGTGCGCAGCGGTTGGCGCACACGCAACTGGTGGGTTTTGCGCAGCGAGTGCGCGGCGGAGACGACGGCGCGCGCCTCGTCCATCGCTTCGCGCAGCGCATCGTCCTTCCAGGAATCAGGCAGTTCAGGCCAGTCTTCCAGGTGGACGGAGCGCCCGCCGGTCAGCCCCTTCCAGATTTCTTCGGTCACGAGCGGCGCGAGGGGCGCCATAACCCGCATGAGCACTTCGAGAGCCGTGTAGAGCGTATCGAAGGCGGCGTGGTCCTCATTCCAGAAGCGATCCCGGGAGGTGCGCACGTACCAGTTGGTCAGCACGTCCAGGAAGCCGCGCACCCGGTCGCAGGCGGCCGGAATATCGTAGTTATCCAGGTCGGTGCGCACCTTATCGGCCAGGTCCTTAATGCTGGCCAGCAGGTAGCGGTCCATCACATCCAGACCGGAGGGGTCACTCACCGGCTGGGCGCGGTACCCCTCCCCCTTCGAGCACGTCGAGGCGTAAAGCGCGAAGAAGTAGTAGGCATTCCACAGCGGCAGCAGCACCTGGCGCACCGTATCGCGCAGCGCGCGTTCGGTCACGATGAGGTTCCCGCCGCGCACAATCGGCGAATTCATGAGGAAGAAACGCATCGCATCCGCGCCGACCTCATCGAACATTTCGTAAACATCCGGGTAGTTGCGCAACGATTTCGACATCTTCTGGCCGTCATCACCCAGCACGATGCCGTGGGAGATACAGGTGCGGAAGGCCGGGCGGTCAAAGAGCGCGGTGGCCAACACGTGGAGGGTGTAGAACCACCCGCGGGTCTGGCCGATGTACTCGACGATGAAGTCCCCCGGGTAGTGGTCCTCGAACCAGTCCTTATTTTCGAAGGGGTAGTGGACCTGGGCGTAGGGCATGGAGCCGGATTCGAACCAGCAGTCCAAAACATCGGTAATGCGCCGCATGGTGGACTTGCCAGTGGGATCGTCCGGGTTGGGGCGGGTCAGCTCATCGATATAGGGGCGGTGGAGATCCACCTCGCCCTTCTCGTTGCGCGGCAGGCGCCCGAAATCACGCTCAAGTGCTTCCAGGGAACCGTACACATCTTCGCGTGGATAGTTGGGGTCATCGGAGCGCCACACCGGGATGGGGCTGCCCCAGAAGCGGTTGCGGGAAATGGACCAGTCGCGCGCTCCGGCCAGCCAGTTGCCGAATTGGCCGTGCTTGATATGCGCCGGGGTCCATTCGATCTGTTCGTTGAGCTCGACCATGCGATCCCGGAAGGCACTTACCCGCACGAACCACGAAGAGACCGCCTTGTAGATGAGCGGTTTGCGGCAGCGCCAGCAATGCGGGTAGGAGTGCAGGTAGGAGCGTTCTTGGACCAGCACGGCGCGCTCGTTTTCCGGGCGGCGTGCCAGCGGCCCGGTTCCCTCGCGCAGATCGCGGGTGATGGGCAGATTGGCATCAAAAACCTGGGTGCCTTCGTAATCGGGCACCTCGGAGGTGAAACGCCCGGCACCGTCCACCGGCACCACGGGGCGGATGCCCACTTCCTGGCAGGCGAACATATCGTCTTCACCGAAGGCGGGGGCGATATGAACTAGCCCGGTACCGTCTTCGGTGGTCACGAAGTTCCCGGCAATAACGTGGTAAGCATGCGGGCCGGGGGCTTCGTCCGCCGCCCGGTTCATGAAGTAATCGAAAATCGGGGCGTAGGCGCGGCCCACCAGCTGCGAGCCGGGGAAGCGATCCACGACTTCCGGATCTTCACCCAGTTCCTTCGCGTAGGATTCCAGGCGCGCGGCGGAAATAACCACCCGCTCGCCTTCCAGCTTGCCTTCGCGCGGAACCACGGTGAGGTACTCAATATCCGGGCCCACCGCGATCGCCAAATTGGAGGGGAGCGTCCAGGGCGTCGTCGTCCAAATAAGGGCAAGTTCGCCGGTTTCCAGGCGCAGCCCCACGGTCAAGCTGAGGTCCTGGCGGTCCTTGTAGACGTCGTCATCCATCTTCAATTCGTGATTGGATAGCGGCGTTTCGTCATTCCAGCAGTAGGGCAGCACCCGGTAGCCGTCATAGGCCAAGCCCTTGTCGTACAGGGTCTTGAAGGCCCACAGCACCGATTCCATGTAGGTGGTGTCCAGGGTCTTGTAATCGTGGGAAAAATCGACCCAGCGCGCCTGGCGGGTCACATATTCTTCCCATTCCTTGGTGTAGCGCAGCACCGAGGAGCGGCAGGCCTCGTTGAAGGTGGCGATGCCCATATCCTCGATCTCATCGGTGGAATCAATCCCGAGGATACGCTGGGCTTCCAGTTCGGCCGGCAGGCCGTGGGTGTCCCACCCAAAGCGGCGCTCGACCCGGCGCCCCCGCATGGTCTGGTAGCGCCCCACCACGTCCTTGACGTAACCGGTGAGAAGGTGACCGTAATGGGGCAGGCCGTTGGCGAACGGCGGGCCGTCGTAGAAAACGAATTCATTGGAGCCGTGCGGCCCGGATTCACGCTGCTCAACGGAGGACTGGAACGTATTGTCTTTCTTCCAGAAAGCGAGGGTGCCTTCTTCCATCTTCGGGAAGTTCGGGGAGGCGGGCACGCCGCCCTCGCGATGAAGCGGATACATATCCACGCGGTGTCTCCTCGTGTCTCAAACCTATTCGGAATGAGGACGACGCCGGATATCCGGTACCGCGGTACCACCTCATTTGCTACTCGCCGCACGCGTGGTACGGCGGGTAACCGCTTCATTAGGACGCTGACGGATCCACCCGCTCGGTTCTACTGGGCTGCGGGGCAGGGCCGCGCGGCTGTTCTTCCGAGAGCTCACCGGTGATTGCCGGGTCATAGCCAACGCCGCTCATTGTAGCCCTTCCGCGCGCGGGGCGCATCTAGCTTCCGGGTGGCGGGCGGACCGGTGGGGATGGGTGCGACGGCGCAGCTCCGGCGGGTGGTTCGCGGGGCGGCGCAAGCGTGGCGGGCGGCGCCCCGGGCCCCGTGGCAGGCTCCGTGGTGATGCGCGCCAATTCGCGCATCTGCGGGGAATCCGCGTTTTCCAAATATTCCGAATGCTGGGAGAAGAAACCGCCGCGCCCGGAGAAATGATGCGCGGTGAAATCCGGGTCCTGGCGCGGATTGAAGCCGAGCGCGTCGGTATGCCCGCCCGACACCGCTCCCCCGCCCAGCGCATTGACCACGTTAATAATGTCTTTCTTATTGGAAAGGACATGATTGGAGGCGGCGCTTCCGGCCCCGTGCGCCCCGGTATTCATATCCCATCCTTCGGCCACAACCCCGGGTGTTCCGTACACCACAAGGGTATCGACGACGCCGTGCCTAGCCTGCTCCGCGGCCGCTGAGGCCGTCACCGAACCGTAGGAATGCCCCAGCAGATTGATACGCGGGCAATCTTCCCCGCGGACCTGGGCAATTCCCTCCGCGAAGCGCGCGAGGCTGGCCGCGCCTTCCCGGGCCCGCGCTGGGGTGTAGAGAGAGGAATCCAGCGCACTTTGCGGGGCGGCGTAATCAAACCAGGTCACCACCGCCGGGCTTCCCGTTTCCCCGCGAGCGGTGAGAATTTCCTGCTGGAGGGTAGCCAAGCGGCCGGCTGCTTCCATATGGGAATCGAGGGAATTCACCACATTGGTGGTCATCCCACCTACCTCAATGGTGATAGACGAGGCAGTATCCACATTCCCTTGAGATAGGGCCACCTGGATGGTGCGCAATTCTGCACCGGTTCCGGTACGGGCTCGGTTCGGCCCGCGGTACACGAGGAGTTGGCGTGGCTGGCCGGACTGGGCGGACTGTGCGGGGCCTGCCAGCGGGGAGGAACGCGGCGCGGGTGAGTGCGCCGGAGCTGCGCGCCCCGCGGACAGTCGCGCGGCGGACGAGTGCGCCGCGGATGATCGCCCCGTGGTTCGCGATGAGTACAGCTTTGAATCACGGGGCGAAGCGGACCGAACCGGGGCCGCGGAGATATGCTCGCGCCAATTGCGATCCAGGCAGCGCTGGGTGCGGATCATGGCGTAAGCAGCCAGGTTGGCGGTTATGGTGGCGTAACGCAGCTGGGCCGCACCAAGCTGTGCGGTGCGAATCTCCCGATCAGTTTTCCCTAAATTACCCTCAAGATCCGCCCGGGCGCTGGCGATCTCCGCGGAGAGCTCGGCCAGGATCGGATCGTAGTAGGCGCGGGCCATCTCTTCGTCATGGCGGGCAACGGCAATATTGGCGCGGTCCCGCACCGCATAGGGTATTCCGTCTAAATTTCCCAGATCCTGGGGGTAATGCGCGAGCACATAAGAGCGCTCGGCATCGCCCAGGGATGCCCACCAGGCCTGCACATAGGCCGCACTTTTCCCGACCGGCACCCGCCCGACCGAATGGTAGTGGTTGGTGCGAGCGTCCGGGGCTATCTGCCCGGCTGCCAGCTGGGTAAAAACCGTGTCCAGATAGCTGAGGGTATTATCGGCCGACCCGTAGGCTGCCTCTACCTCCGCCCTAATCCGGACCGCTACCTGGCGGCGTTCCCAATCCACTACCCCGGTGGCATCCGCGCCATCGAGCGGATCGACAACCTCACCGGTGGGGGTGATCTCCATTCCGGAAGCCGCCGCCCGGGAAAGGGCTTCGCTCACGGCCGTTTGGGTGCGGGTGATTTTATGCTGGGCCTCCCCGAGAGCCTGGATGAGGTGGTCGATATGGTCGGTGTGCGCGGCGGCGCGCGCGGCCAGGGCCCGCACATCGGAGAGGAAGGCACGCGCCCCGTAACCTTCCCACTCCCCCGCCAAGGAGCGCGCGGCTAGCTGGCGCAGCTGCCAGCTGGCTTCTTCACAGCGCCGGCGTACGGCCGCCACCTCACCGAGGACCGCTCCGAGCAGGGCCCCGTTCCAGCTGCATAGTTGCCCCCACGTCACCCTGAGATCTTTCATCTTCCAACCCCCGCGATATCCAAACCAGAAATATTCGTGCCCGCAATATCCAGGGCAGAAATATCCGCGCCTGCCCCGCCGTCTGCCTCCTGGTAGATGCGCCAGGCCAGGGCGAGGGAGGCAGCTAGCTCATCGGCTCGGGCCGCGATATCGCGGGTACGCCTATCCAGGGCCGCGCATCCCGCGCTCACGCTGGCCGGCGGCGGGGTGCCAGCCAATGCCGCCGCTACCGCTCCTGGCACGGTATCCACCCGCAGCGGGGCCAGCGCGGCACTCACGTCCGCGAGCGCGGCGCGCAGCTCCGCCGTTGCAGATTCCGTGATAAGAACACCATCCACCGTGACCTCCCCTTGTTCGCTCCTGTTTCCTTCGCGCTGGCTACGTTTGACTTCTGTGCGCTGGCGCCGCTTACTTTCGTTGAACTGGCGTCGCTTGTTTTCTGGGCGCCGGCTCCTCCTGCCAAGCGCTTGAGCCGATGGTGTCAGGCAGGGAAAGATCCGTCCAGGGCCCATCCACAGGCGGAGTTCGGCGCGTGTAGTTATCCACAGGTAGGGGCGCGGTAGGGTGAAGTGTGCGTGTTTTAGTGACTTATTTTGAGCCTTTTGGTGCCGATACCGAAAATGCGAGCCGGGAGGCAGCGCTGCAAGCCATCCCTCATCTTCGAGATATGGATCTTCCTTGCGAGGTGGAGGTCGCGACGGCCATGTTGCCGGTGGTGTTCGCGAGCGCCGGGAAGGTGCTGGCCGAGGCGGTGGAACGTTTTCACCCCGATGCGGTCATTGCCATCGGAGAAGCGGGCGGGCGTAGCGCTATCACCCCGGAGCTCCAAGCTTTTAATGAGAATATCGCCCGAATTCCGGATAATGCGGGAGCTCAACCTGATGGCGAACCCGTGATTCCGGGCGGGCCTGCTATCGCCACGAGCCCCGTGCTGGTGGCGGATATTACTCGCGCTATTAACGGGGCAGGTATCAATGCGGAAACGAGCCGAGATCCGGGGCGCTACCTCTGCAATAACATTGCCTACCGCGTGGTCCAGCTTCCTGTTCCCGGCCTCTTCATTCACGTACCGGCCCTGCGCACCGTCGGAGTGGCCACGGTGGGCGCGGAAACCGACGCACCGTCCGCAGCGGTGTCCCAGCCCGCGCCGCAGCCCGCACCACGGACCAAGACGGCGCACGCCGCACCACTAACCGACACGGCGCACGCCGCACCGTCAGCCGAGACCGCCGCACCGGCGCTCCCCCGGCCTGCCACCACCTTTGATGAGCTCGGCCGCGGGATCGCCGCGGCGATTGCGGAGCTTGCCCGGCAGGTCGCCGAGAAACTGTAACCTCCGGCCACTACTCCCCATCCAGCCCGGAGGAGGGTAGGTCTACCACGTCGCTGCCGGTACGGGCCACCGTCCACGAATTCGCCTGGGCCACGGGGCGGATAACCACCGAATCGATATTGACGTGGGCGGGGCGGGAGAGCATCCATACCACCGTCTCAGCAATATCCTCGGCAAGGAGCGGCTCAGCTACCCCGGCATAAACGTTCTGGGCTGCGGCATCTGATCCGAGTCGATTCTTAGAAAATTCCTCCGTCATCACCATGCCGGGGCGCAGCTCCATGAGCCGTACCGGTTCGCCCACCAGTTCCAGGCGCAGGGTGTCTTTAATCATGCGTTCGGCGTGCTTGGCCGCCGTGTATCCGGCCCCGCCCACGTAGGTTTCCTGCGCCGCAGTAGAGGTCACAAAGAGGATGCTGCCACCGTTCTCCCGCATATGCGGGAGTAGGGCCCGGGTGAGGCGCAGGGTACCCAGTACGTTCACGCGGTACATCCACTCCCAGTCCTCGATTTTTGCGTCCGTCACCTTGTCTTGCCCGCGGGCCCCACCGGCGTTATTGACCAGGGAGTCCACCCCGCCGGCTTCCGCTACGGTGGCGGCGAGCCGTGCGACGTCGCCTTCCTCCGTCAAGTCCGCAACCACGTAACTGCACCCGGTTTGTTCGGCGAGCTGGCGGAGCCGATCTTCGCGCCGTGCGGTGGCGATCACCTCGAATCCAGCCGCGCGCAAGGCGCGGACGCTCGCCGCCCCGATGCCGCTGGACGCTCCGGTTACAAGTACTCGATGTGACATGTCAAACCCTCCGTTCTGCCGGGTGAGAGCCACGCCGGCCATAAAACACCTTTCTTCAGCCTAAAATAAAACGCGGAGAGCATACCCGGTGTTCGCTCAGCGCCGCTGCGGGAGCACCGGGCCTAGCTGGTAGAAAGGAATTGCTCGTGATCGGCTTTATTGGAACCGGACATATGGGCGGGGCCCTGGCGCGCGGGGTGCTTGCCGCGGGCGCGGATCCGGCGTCCGTCGTCGTTTCTGCGAAAGATGTGCAGGCGGCGCGCGACTTCGCGGAGGAAACGGGGGCGCGCCCGGCCACCTCGAATACCGAGCTGGTCACGGCCGTGGGTGACGGAATCGTCGTCGTCGCCGTGAAACCGTACGCGGTTGCGGATGTTCTAGAAGAAATTAACGACGTCGCACGGGAATCTGGCACCGTTATCGTCTCCATCGCGGCGGGCCTTGAGCTTGCCACCCTCGCCCGCCATCTCGCCCCGGGTCAGCCGCTCGTGCGCGCCATGCCGAATGTGGCTGCCAGCGTGCGTGCCTCCATGACGGCGTTGTGCTTCTCGAGTTCCGTCACCCCCGCCCAGCAGGACGCGGTGCGGGAGGTCTTCGCCGCCGTGGGTGCTCATATCACCCTGGAAGAAAAACATTTTTCCGTTTTTTCCGCGCTCGCCGGATGTTCCCCGGCTTTCACTTTTACCTATATTGATGCCCTCAAACGTGCCGCCGTTGCCGATGGGCTCCCGGCCGCGCAGGCGGTGCGCATCGCCGCGCAGGCGGTGGAAGGTGCGGCGCGTCTGGTGCTCGCAAGTGAGCTTTCTCCGGCCGATTTGGCCGATACGGTGCAGTCCCCGGGGGGCACCACCGTGGCCGGTGTGGTGGAATTAGAACGCGCCGGTTTCGGGGCGGCCGTCGTGCGCGGCGTGCAAGCCAGTATCGATAAAGATAGGAATCTCAGCTAAATGAACGGACTGTCAATCCTCGGCTTCGCTGGGATTTTCCTGGTGGTGCTGCTGCTGTGGGGAATTTCCATGCTGCGCGAAGCCCGCTCGCTGCGTTTTATGCGCACCCACGAATGGACCGCGGAAGAAAAAGAACGTATTTTGACGGCCGCGGCGGAGGGAACCGCCACCGCCATGCGCGCCGTGAAGAAAATCCACCCCATCTTGACCGCGCGCCACGCTCGCCTCGTGGTGCACGATCTGGAAAGCGAAGCCGCTGAGGCTCGCCGGCGCGCCAAGCGTGCCAAACCCGGGACCCGCGCGTCCCGCTCTATCCGCGATACTGACGCAAAGGAGAGGTAGCTCGCCTTTTAACTCCACGTTTTCCAACGGTTCACATTGACTCGATAGATACATATATGGCGACGTGTCCGAGCTGAGATGCGCCGAGCCATATTTTGACTTCACTACCTGATGGGAACAGATATGAAGCGTTTTGCGGGCGTCGCCCTGCTCGTTGCCGGACTCGCGCTGTCCGGATGCTCAACCAACCCGCCCTCCGATGCGGCTTCCTCCCCCGCCAGCGGCCCGGCCCCGGTTCAGAATGCGAACCCGGATGCTTCGGTGCACGTTGGTTTTATTTTGGAACCCACCGGCCTGGATCCGACCTCGGTTTCCGGCGCGGCTCTCGATCAGCTTGTTATCGATAATGTTTATGAAGGACTCACCCGCCGCGCCGAAAATGGTGATATTTTGCCGGCTCTGGCCACCTCCTGGGATATTTCCGAGGATGGGCTCAACTACACCTTCCATCTGCGCGAAGGGGTGAAATTCCACGACGGTTCCGATTTTGATGCCGCGGATGTGGTGGCCACCCTGGAAGCTTCTGCTGCTGAGGGGTCGAAGAATCCCGATCATAAGCTCATGCGCACGTTTAAATCAGCGCAGGCTTCCGACCCGCATACCGTCGTCGTCACCCTTTCCGAACCGAATATGAATTTCTTGGACAGCATGTCCACGGACGCCGCCATGATGGTGCCCTCCGATAATACGGTCGATTTGAATAAGGAATCGAACGGCACCGGGCCGTTCACCATCGGTGAGTGGAAGACCGGCTCCACCATTACCCTGGAGCGTAACGATAACTACTGGGGCGATCCGGCCGGCACCAAGGAAGTGGTCTACCACTATTACGCGGACCAGACCGCAGCCGCGAATGCGCTCGCCTCGGGACAAATTGATATTCTCACCACCCAGAACACCGATACGGTGGAGCGTTTCGCCGCCGACCCGGCGATTATTACCTCGCAGGGCACCGAAACCTCGTGGATGACGCTCGGCTTCAACCACTCCAACCCGGCGCTGGCCAATAAGGATGTGCGCACCGCTATCCGCAAGGGCATCGATAAGGACGGCCTCATTACCGCGCTCGGCGGGACTATGGTGCGGGTCGGTTCCATGGTCTCCCCCGGGATGGCCTGGTGGAGCGATTCCCTCAACGAGATTGATTCGTATGATCCCCAAGCCGCCCGCGAGCTGCTCAAAAAGGCCGGTTTTGAGAATCTTTCCCTCAACCTGCGGGTGGCCAATAATTACGATTCGGCCATTTCCGAATATGTGGCTGCCCAGCTCAAGGAGATCGGCATTAATGTGACGATTGATCGGATGGAGTTTTCTAGCTGGCTCGATGAGGTCTACCGCGGGGGAAATTACGATCTGACCATGGTGCTCCACGTGGATCCGTGGACCCTCACCTACTATTCCAACCCCAGCTATTACTGGCATTATGACAGCGCGCAGGCCCAGCAGCTCAATAAGGAAGCGATGACCGCCAGCTCGCTGGAAGAACGCGATAAGAAGCTCGGTGAACTGGCCGCTTTCGTTTCCGAAGATGCTGCCTCGGATTGGCTCTACAGCCCCAAGGCCATTATTTTCTCCCGGGAAGGGGTCTCCGGGTTCCCGACCAACCGGACCGGTTCTCGCTTCTACGCCGCTGATATTCAGGTTGCGCGTTAATGGCTGAACCACTCGCGCTCGCGCAGGTGCCGGGGGTGCATAGCGCCTCCGGCACCGTGGACCGCGAAACGGTGCTCCGCACCACGACGTCGCGCACCGCCCGCATCGTGCTCGCCGCGCTGGGGTGGGCGGTGGCGGCGTTATTCCTCGCCTCCTTCGTTATTTTTTTCGCGCTCCACACCCTGCCCGGTGACCCGGCTGTCATTATCGGGGGCCTGGATGCTACCGATGCGCAAATTGAGGCGATTCGGGCTGAGCACGGCTGGGATCGCCCGCTTATCATCCAGTACCTGAGCTGGTTAGGTGCCGCCCTCACCGGCGATTTCGGCACCTCCCCCTTTTCTTCCCTTTCCGTGACCCACGAGCTCGTCACGAAGCTCCAGGTCACCGTGCCGCTCGCGCTCATGTCCTTGAGTTTGGCGGTTATTTTTGCCCTTCTTATCGGGGTGTATGCCGCGGCTCGTTCCACCACCCTGGCCGGGCGCCTGGTCTCCTGGCTTTCCCAACTGGGTATCGCGGTCCCTACGTTCATCGTGGGGATGCTGCTCGTTATGTACCTGGCGACCCCGCTCCATCTTCCCTCCACCGGGTTCCCGCGTGAGGGATGGGGCGATCCGGGTGCGGCGCTCCGTAGCCTCGTTCTGCCCGCCATTACCCTCGCGATTCCGCAAACGGCGGGACTGGTGCGCTACGTGCGCTCCGCCGTGCTGGAACAGCTCGGCCAGGATTATGTGCGCACCGCCCGCGCCCAGGGGATGAGCCGCCGGCGCGCCCTCCTCACCCAGGCGCTGCGGAACGCCTGGCTTCCGCTCCTCGCCGTTATTGCACTTGACGCCGCGGCCCTCCTCATGGGCACCGTGGTGGTTGAACAGGTCTTCGCCCTTCCCGGCATCGGGCACCATCTGGTTGCTAGCGTATCGACCCGCGATATTGTTACCGTCCAGGGCTTCCTCATGGTGCTCTCCGGGGCGGTTATTCTCCTCATGATGCTCTCCAATGTGGCCTCCCGCCTCCTCGACCCGAGAGTGAGGTTGCGATGAGTACCCCGTCTCCGGCTCTGCGGGCTCTCTCCGCGGCTTCCCCGTGGCGGGCCCGGTTGCGGGCGCTGCTGCGCAATCCGGCCGGCCTCATCGGCACCGTGGTGGTGGCGGCGGTGCTGGCAACGTTCCTGCTGTCCTTTATTTGGGTGCCTTATGATCCCGAAAGCGTGGATGCGCGGGCGTCCTGGGCCCGCCCGAACGGGGCGCATTGGTTCGGTGCCGACCAGCTGGGGCGTGATATTTTCTCCCTCATGGTGCTCGGTTCGCGGGTCACGGTGCTCACCAGCGTGGGCGGGGCGGCGGTGGCCCTGGTGGTCGGGCTGCTCCTCGCCTCGATTATCGTGTATGCCCCGCGTTGGCTCGGTTCCCTAACGGAGCGGCTCACCGATGTGTGGGTCGCGTTCCCCACCCTCATTATTGCCCTCATTCTCGTCACCGCATTTTCCGGCTCCACCCTCACCTCCACCGTTGCCATCGGGCTGGGTTCTGCCCCGGCGGTCACCCGCACCGTCCTGCCCGAATTGCGCCGTGCCACCGCCTCCGACCACGTGCTCCTGGCGGTGGCCGCGGGGGCGCGTTCCTGGTGGATTCTTTCGCGCCATATTTTCCCGGCGATCACGCCCACGCTGATCGTGCGTGTCACCCAGATCATGGGAACGGCCACGCTGGCGGAAGCGGGGCTGTCCTACCTGGGGCTGGGCACCCCGCCGCCCACGCCGTCCTGGGGGCGGATGCTTTCCACCTACCAGAGTTTCATGTATTCCCACCCGACGGTTATTCTCATTCCGGCCACCGCGATTGTCCTGACGATTATCGGATTTAACCTCTTGGGGGACGGCCTGCGCGACGTACTCGATCCGCGCGGAAGGGAGACACGATGAGCCTTCTTGAGGTACGTGATCTCACCGTGGCTTTCGGTTCCACCGAAGTGGTGCGGGGAGTGTCCTTCACGGTGGAGGCCGGGGAGCGCGTCTGCCTTATTGGGGAATCCGGGTCTGGAAAATCGATGACGGCGATGGCGATCCAGGGGCTCCTCCCCCGGGCGGCGCGCGTGACCGGTTCGATTCGTTTCGAGGGGCGCGAATTGGTGGGTGCTTCGGATGCGGAGTTCCAGAAAATTCGGGGGCGCCGTATCGGCTGTATTTTCCAGGAACCGCATACGGCGCTCAATCCGGTGGTGCGCATTAAGCACCAGTTAGTGGCGGCCTCGCGTATTCATACGGGATTAAAAAAATCGGCGACGACGCAGCGGGCCAGCGAGCTGGCCCGCATGGTCGAGCTCCCTAGCCCCGAGCGTATTATTAACCGCTTCCCCCATGAGCTTTCCGGAGGGCAACGCCAACGCGTGGTTATTGCCATGGCGATGAGTTTGGCCCCCGCCCTCCTGATCGCCGACGAACCGACAACCGCCCTGGATGCCACGGTGCAGGCCCATATTTTGCAGCTCATGGATGATGCCGCCCGCGAGCACGGCACCGCCGTTCTTATGATCACCCACGATATGGCGGTGGCCTACCACACCTCCGAACGCATCCTCGTGCTGCGCCGGGGCGAATTGGTGGAAGAAGGCAGCGCCGAAGATATTTTGCTCCGCCCCGTCCATCCCTACACCCAGGGCCTCGTGGCCGCGGCTCGTGCCACTAGTTTGCAGCGCCCGGCAGGGCGGGGCGGCGATACGCAGGCGGGTGATCCGCGAAGCTCGCTGGTGCCCGGAGGTGACCAATCATGACAAGCACACCGGAAAAAACCTGGGATCCGCGCGAGGCCGCCCTGCGCATAACCTCCCGCGCACCGTTGGAAAAGGACTGGCCCGTTGAAGCCGGGGATGTGCTGTTCAGCTGCCAGAACGTCACTAAATCCTACGGAAGCACCCTGGCTCTGGCACCCACGTCTTTCGACGTACGTGCGGGGCGGTCGCTGGGAATTATTGGCGAATCCGGCTCGGGGAAAACCACGCTTAGCCGCATGATGCTTGGCTTACTTGAGCCGAGCGGCGGATCGATCACCTACCGGGGCCAGGAGGTGCGCTACGGGAAGCTCGGGGTAACCCGGTTGCGCCACGAAGTCCAGCTGGTGCTGCAAGATCCTTTTGCTTCCCTCAATCCGCGTATGACGGTGGGCCGGATTATTGAAGAACCGCTGCGTCTGCTGCGCGTTCCCGGCAAACACCGGGAGATGGTGCGTGATGCGCTGGCCGCCGTGGATCTCAACCCGGAGTGGGGCTCGCGCTATCCGCATGAGCTTTCGGGCGGGCAACGCCAGCGGGTGGCAATTGCACGCGCCGTGGCCTGCCAACCCAAGGTTCTTATTGCCGACGAGCCCGTCTCCGCCCTCGACGTGTCGGTGCGGGCCACCGTCCTCGAGCTTCTCCATGATCTGCGCGCCCGCCTTGATCTCACCCTCATTGTCATCTCTCATGACTTGGGCATTGTCCAGAATCTGTGCGAGGACACCCTGGTGCTGCGCGGGGGCGCCGTCGTCGAATATGCCCCCACGGCGCAGGTACTGGAGCACCCGCGCCACCCCGCCACCCGGGAACTTATTGCGGCGGTGCCGCTGCTGCCCGAAGCGCCACGACCGGAGAATGCCGCGCCGTCCGCCGTGCCCGCCGTGCCCGCCGTATCCGCCACGTCCGCCGCGCCCGCCGTACCCACCGTATCCGCCACACCATCCGAGGGAGACGATGACCTATGAGCCTGCGCATCCTGCACCTGTCCGATACCCATCTTCTAGCCGAGCGCGCCCGCCATTACGGAAAAATTGACACCTCCGGGCTGCTGGAAGCGGCCGTGGCCGGCGCCGGCGAGCTCGCGCCCTGCCACGCCATCGTGGTCTCCGGGGATATTTCCGATGACGGCACCCCCGCGTCCTATACCTTCGCGGCCCGCACCCTTGCCCCGCTCGCGCAACGGTGGGGTGCACCGGTGATTTGGGCCTGCGGGAATCATGACCGGCGTGCGGCGATGCGCGAGGCCCTCGGCCTGCCCGGCGCGCCCCTGGACCCGATTTTTTCCGTCACCGATATCACGGTGGGAGAAGCGCGCTGGCGCTTCGTTGCGGCAGATAGCTCCGTTCCCGGGCGCGGCTTCGGCTACCTCGGCGATCAGATTCACCATATCGAGGATGCCGTGACCAACGCGAACGGTGCGCCCACGGCGGGCGGCGCACCCACGGCGGGCGGGGCGCCGTCACCGGCCGGCGCCGGTGGGTACTTCCGCGGGGCGGGCGATGAGCCGCTCCACTCTGTCCTCGTCCTCCATCACCCGCCGCTGGCGGCCCCCACGGTGCTCCACGGGGCACTGCGCCTCATGGATGCCCCGCGCCTGGCGCAGGGTTTCCAATCCTGGGAGGTGGCGCCCGACCTCGTGCTGGCGGGTCACTACCATCTGGCCGGGCGTGGGCGCGCTGGCGGGGTACCGGTGGTGGTTGGCCCGGCCCTCGCCAATGAAACCACGCTCGGGCGGGGTCCCGAATGGGAAAGCGCGCGAGCCCGTTCGGCTTTTTCGGTGGTGCAGCTAAGCGAGGCCAGTATCCAGCAGGATATTACCTACCTGGATGGTTCCGTGGCGGCACCGTCTGGCGGCATCGAACCGGGCGAGGAAATCTTTGCGTATAGTCCGGAAGAAGTGGTGACTATCGGGAGGCGAGCCGGGCGGCCCGGCTGGAGCCCGAGCGACCCGCTGGCCTGGGACGGCCCGGGTTCCTACCTCCTGGAAAACACGCTTGATACCGGATCGAAAGGACAGTGATGACTTCCCCACGCCTGCCCCTCGGCCTGCATAATCTCCGTTCCTTGGGCGGCACCCCGGTGGCCGGCGGGCATATCCGCGAGCGCGCCCTGCTGCGTTCCTCCGCGGCGTTCCGCCACGATGACAGCCTGGGAGATTTTTTGAGAGCGCAGGGTATTACCGGCGTTATTGATTTGCGCGACGACGCTGAACGCGCCGGCACCACCAATTGGGCAGATTACGGGGTGAGCGTTGCCTCTGTGCCTATTTTCAACAATCAGCTTGCCCACCTGGAGTGGTCTGAACTCGCCGACCTGTATATGCAGATGGCTCGAAATTTCGGTGGGCAATTGGCGCAGGCGGTCACCGCCGCGGCGGAATTATCGGCCGAAGGCGGGGTGCTTATCCACTGCACCGCAGGTAAGGACCGCACCGGGGTGGTCACCGGGCTTATCCTCTCCATCCTCGGGGCGAGCCGCGAAACAATCCTGGCTGATTACCTCACTTCTGCCACGGCGCTGGGCGAAAGCTACCAGGAAGATCTTGCTTTCGTGATGGGGCGCGAATATATCCCGGGGGCCGCCGCGCACCGCGCCGTATACGTGACCGAAGAAGCCTTGAGCGCCGCCACGGTGCGCATTGAAGCGGCCGGCGGGGCGCGCGAGTACCTCCTCGGGCACGGGATTGATCCGGCGGTGTTTGACCTGTTGCGCGCCCACCTGGTGGAACCGGATACCAGCCGCTAACGGCGCCCGGGCACCGCGCGCCGTAGCTGCGCCGTCGCCCCTCTCACGTATGGCGCAGTTTCCCGCAGCGCACGGGGCGTGAAACAATAGCCCCATGACTAGTTTTAACCAAGAGTCCGAACTCCTCGATCACACGGAGGTACCGGACCGTGCCACTCTCGACGGTCTTGAAACTACCTGGAGCGAACGGTGGGAAGAAGAAGGCACCTATGCTTTCGACCGCACCGCTACCCGTTCCGAAGTATTTTCGGTAGATACCCCGCCGCCCACGGTTTCTGGCTCGCTGCATATCGGCCACGTTTTTTCCTACACTCACACCGATACCGTGGCCCGCTACCAGCGCATGCGCGGAAAATCGGTGTTCTACCCGATGGGCTGGGATGATAACGGCCTGCCTACCGAGCGGCGCGTTCAAAACTACTACGGGGTGCGCGGGGATGCGTCCCTCCCCTACGACCCGAATTTCGTGCCCCCGCACCAGGGCGGCGCAAAATCCATTAAGTACGCCGACCAAGTACCCATTTCGCGGCGTAATTTCATCGAGCTGTGCTGGAAGCTGTCCGAAGAGGACGAAAAACAATTTGAAGCCCTGTGGCGCTACCTGGGGCTGTCCGTGGACTGGAAGCAGAATTACCAGACCATCGGAGAGAAGGCCCAGAAGGTAGCCCAAACCGCCTTCCTGCGTAACCTCGCGCGCGGGGAAGCCTACCAGGCGCAGGCCCCGGGCCTGTGGGATATTACCTTCCAAACCGCGGTGGCGCAGGCCGAGCTCGAGGCCCGCGATTATCCGGGTGCCTATCATGCCCTGGCTTTCCACGGTGCGAGCGGCGACGTCGTCATCGAAACCACCCGCCCGGAGCTGCTGCCCGCTTGCGTGGCCCTCATCGCGCACCCTGATGACACCCGCTACCAGCATCTTTTCGGGACCACGGTGCGCGTGCCGATTTTCGATATGGAAGTTCCGGTGCTCGCCCACCCCAAGGCGGAAATGGACAAGGGCGCCGGTATCGCCATGTGCTGCACCTTCGGCGATGTCACGGACGTGGAGTGGTGGCGCGAATTGCAGCTGCCGCTACACAATGTGCTTGGTAAGGACGGACGCCTGGTGCGCGATACCCCCGAGTGGATCACCTCGGAGGCCGGGCGCGCCATGTACGCGGATATGGCCGGGAAAACCACCTTCTCCGCCCGTAAGGCACTGGTGGAAAAACTCAAGGAAACCGGGGAAATGATCGGTGATGAGAAGCCGACCATGCGTAAGACCAACTTCTTTGAGAAAGGCGATAAGCCGCTCGAAATTGTTACCTCACGCCAGTGGTACATCCGCAACGGTGGGCGTTCCCACGTGGAAAGCAACGGCAAGGAGCTACGCGATAACCTTATTGAGGCCGGTAACCAGCTGGCTTTCCACCCCGATTTCATGCACGTGCGCTACGACAACTGGGTCAAGGGGCTCAACTCTGACTGGCTTATCTCCCGCCAGCGTTTCTTCGGGGTGCCGATTCCGGTGTGGTACGAGATTTCGGAGAACGGCGAAGTAAAGTACGACGCCGTCATTACCCCGGAGGAATCCAGCCTTCCCGTGGATCCTTCCAGTGACGTGCCAGCCGGCTATACCGAAGATCAGCGCGGCAAGCCGGGCGGCTTCGCCGGGGAAACCGATATTTTGGATACCTGGGCCACGTCGTCACTCTCCCCGCAGATCGCCGGGGGCTGGCTCACCGATGAGGATCTTTTCGAGCGCGTGTATCCCATGGATGTGCGCCCGCAGGGTCAAGACATTATCCGTACCTGGCTCTTCTCCACCGTGGTGCGCGCGCACCTCGAATTCGGGGACCTACCCTGGAAGCACGCCACGATCTCCGGGTGGATTCTGGATCCAGACCACAAGAAGATGTCCAAGTCCAAGGGCAATGTGGTGACCCCTATGGATCTGCTGGTGCGGCACGGTGCGGACGCGGTGCGCTACTGGGCTGCCTCCGCGCGCCTGGGCGTGGACGCCGCCTTCGACGAAAAGCAGATGAAGGTGGGGCGCCGTCTGGCCATGAAGGTGCTCAACGCCTCGAAGTTTGCGCTGGGCATGGGCGGGGAAGGCTCACCGGTCTGCCTGGATGCTTCCCGCGTGACCGAGCCGATTGATCGGGCTCTGCTGGCCGATCTGGCGCGCGTGGTGGAGGAAGCCACCGCCGCTTTTGAGGCTTTTGATCACACCCGTGCTCTGGAAGTGGCCGAAACGGCCTTCTGGACCTTCTGTGATGATTACCTGGAGCTGGTCAAGGATCGCGCCTATTCGGATACGCCGGAGGCGGAGAGCGCCCGGGTGACGCTGGCGATTGCGGTGGATACTTTCCTGCGCTTGCTGGCGCCCTTTATCCCCTATGCCACCGCTGAGGTGTGGAGCTGGTACCGTACCGGTTCGGTGCACCGGGCGCCGTGGCCGGAGGCGGCGCCGCTGCGCGAGGCAGCGGGTTCCGGGAATGCGGAGCTGCTCGAGGTGGCAGGTCAGGCACTCACGGTGCTGCGCGGCGTGAAATCCGCGGCGAAGGTGTCACAGCGCACCAGTTTCGCTCGGGTGGAGCTGCGCGGAAATACCGCACTGCTCGAGGAGGTGCGCGCGGACCTGGTGCGCGCCGCCCACGTGCGCGGGGAGCTCCGCTTCACGCCGGATACGCAGGCCAGCGAGCAGATCACCATCGGTGATTACGAGCTGGACGAGCCGGAGCCGAAGCGGAAGTAGCGTCGCAAGAACAACGGCGCGAAGGCGCAGCGCTCCACATAGCGTGGCGCGCGATTGAGTGAATCCTGGTGGCGGGTCTGCGAAAGCGGGCCCGCCACTTCGCGTACATGAAAAGATTCTCATGATTGTTTCCTGGCCCCGTCATCTCGCTCCGGTGTACTTAGGGACATGACAACTCGTGTGAAACTTCTTGCCGTACTTCTCGGGCTGGCGCTCCTCGGTTTCTTGGGGATGCAGCTTGCCCACGCCGTGAGCGGGAGCGGCACCCAGTCGGTGGGCCCCGCCGTCACCGTCACGGCGCCGTCTTCCCCGTCCGCTGGCGGCACTGGTGCCACTGGTGCCGGCAGCACCGCGTCGGCTTCTGCGCCCACGGAGCGCCCGCCGCTCAACAACGCACAGCGCGCCACCCTGCGCAGTCTTTTGGTTGATGTAGCCGAAAATGCGCACCTGTTCACCGGTGATGCCCCAAATAGTACGACGACGCCGCCCGCGGGCACTGCCCCGTCCCCCGCTAACGTCGCCCCGGCGCCGGCGCCAGTCCCCGCCCCGGCAGCGCCGGCACCCGCGCCGCAGCGAGTGGCACCGGCTCCCGCGCGCCCCGCACCGCCCCAGTACTCCGATAATGACTGGGACGATGATGACGCGGATGACGATGATTGGGATGATAACGACGATGACGACTGGGACGACGAGGACGACGACTAAACCAGTCACACACCCCGGCACTACCGCCTGAGCTAGCAGCACCGTTCCTTCACCCAGAAGGCCGCGCTGCCTTAGCTCAGGCGGTAGCCCATTCCCCGCACCGTTTCGATACGGTCCCGCCCGATTTTCCCGCGCAGATAACGCACGTACACATCCACCACATTGGAACCGGGATCGAAATCGTAACCCCAGACCCGGGAGAGCAGTTGCTCGCGGGATAGCACCTGCCCCGGGTGGCGCATGAAGGTTTCCAGCAGGGTAAATTCGCGGGCGGACAGCTCCACCTGTTTCCCGCCCACGTGGGCGTGGTGGGAGAGTAAATCCAGGATGATACCGCCGTGGGAAAGCTGGGTGGCGGAGCTAGCTGGCGCCGGGGTGGCTGCGGCGTCGCGCAAACGCAAACGGATACGCGCGAGCAGTTCTTCGAAAGAAAAAGGTTTCGCCATGTAATCATCAGCCCCGCCCTCGAGCCCGGCTACGCGGTCCGTCACGGAGGTGCGGGCGGTGAGGAGAATAACCGGGGTGTCCAGGCCCTGCCCGCGCAGGCGCTCGAGCACCGCGAAACCGTCAATATCCGGCAGGCCAATATCCAAAATAATAAGATCGAAAGGAATATGAACAGCCAGGTCCACAGCCTCCCCACCGCTTGATGCGGTGGTGGAAGTGTAGCCGGCTGCTTTCAGGCCCTTCGCAATAAAGCGGGCAATGCGCTCTTCGTCCTCGACGATGAGGATGGTGCTCATCATGCTCCCTTCTCCGGTTGTGAGGCTATCACGAACCCAGGTAAACGCTGGGCAAACTCAAGGTAAATACGGATCCCTCCCCCACCCGTGAGCGCACCGTAACTTCCCCACCGTGGGCCCGGGCGATAGAGCTAACAATCGCGAGCCCGAGCCCGGACCCTTCCGAACGCCCGGTATTACGCCCACGCGCAAAACGCTCCATAATACGTTCGGTATCCTCCGGGGCGATCCCGCACCCGGCGTCTTCCACCGTGAAACTCACCCGCCCCGCTACCACGCTTGAAGAAATCTCCACCGGGGTGCCTTCGTCGGAGTATTTGACCGCGTTCGCCGCCAATTGCAGCACCGCCTGGGTGATGCGCTCCGGGTCCAGGTACGCCTGCCCGCTGGCCACGGCGCCCAGGTTCCAGGCGCGCGGGCCCAGCCCGGTGGCTTTATCGAAGATCCGCTCGGTGAGCGCGGCTATATCAACCTCGCGGGGCACCACAAAATCGGATCGCTCAGCTTTCGCGAGGGTGAGTAAATCTCCAACCAGCGAATTCATGCGGTCGAGTTCTTCGAGGGCGAGGGCGCGAGTATCCGCGGCGTCGCTCGGATCGGTGGCATCCATGAGCTCCAGGTGCCCGCGCACGATCGTGATGGGGGTGCGTAGCTCGTGCCCGACGTCGTCTAAAAGTTGGCGCTGATCGGCATCCATGGTTTCCAGGGAATCGAGCATGGTATTCATCGCCGTTGATAACCGCGCCAGGTCGTCGCGCCCTTCCACCGGGACCCGCCGGGACAAATCCGCATTGGCGGTAATATTTTCGGCCGTGGCGCGCAGTTGCTCCACGGGGCGCAGCAGCTGCCCCACCAGTCGCCACGCGATGGCGACGACGCCGATGACGGCCACCAGGTAGACCACCGCTAGCACCGTCATGAGATTCCAGATACGGGCACTAATGACGTCAAGAAGGTAGACGTGCACGAGCGCGCCGGGCTGCGAGTCGGAAAACTGCACCGGCACCACGATATAGCGGTATTCGCGCTGGGCCCCCGCGTAGGTCCCCATCGTTATCTCAGCACTCCGGGTGAGTGGGAGAAGATGGCGCACCAGTCCGGCATCTTCCTCGGGGCGCACCGGGCTGGTATCGCCGCCCACCCAGGCGACTCGCCCATCCACAATCCCCATTTCCCCTTCGGCTTCGGAGAGGACGGTGCGCGAGAGGTAGGTTTCGATGAGTTGGGATGGCCCGGCAAAGGGCTGCCCGGTTTCCGGATCGACTCCGTTTTCGGCCAGTACCCGAAATTCGTCTGCCACCCGCACCAGGGTGGCATCCACCTGGGCGCGCCACATGCGACTTTCGGTGAGGACGACGGCAACGCCGGTTGCCGCCAGCACAACCGCGACGAGCGCGACCATGGTGGCGGCAATCCGAAAACGAATCGTAATAGGACGTGATGTCACATTGTTTCCCGTTCGACGGCGGCGGGCGGGAGCGGCACGGTGTGCACGCCCGTTCGTTCCAGCTTATTCCATTCACTGGCTTTTCCGCGTATTTCTAGCCAGATCGCGCGCACCGTGGCGGCGCTCATCATCCAGGAGAAGGGGAGCCACAGGGGTAGGGCGGGAAGAAGGCGCAGGTCGCGCCAGGCACGATCCAGGATCAGGGAGAGCACCGTTACGCCCAGCGCCATTACCAGTCCCGCTCCCACCAGTACATTCATCCAGTGCGGGGCCGCACCGCTGAGTGCTGCCACTGCCCACACCGCGAGGGTGGCGACCTGGAGCACCGGGGCAACAACGAGCGAGAAAAGATTGATGGGCAGGTAGGCATCAATGGGGCGCCGCCACGGGGAGGTAAGGCGGGAGCGGTGGATGCGGGCGGTCTGGATGAGGCCGCGTTGCCAGCGCACTCGCTGTTTCCACAGTGCGGGCAGGGTGGCGGGAACTTCGGCCAGCACCAGGGCATGGGGCGCAAATTCCACGTCCCAGCCGGCGAAGTGGATCCGCCAGGTGAGCTCGAGATCCTCCCCCAGGGTATCTTCCCGGAAGCCTCCTACCCGGCGCACCGCATCAGCGCGGAAGGCCCCGGAATTTCCTGCCACGATGGGGAGCATTCCCACCAGTGCCAAGGCACGGCGCGTCATGCCGGTTCCGACGTGGGTCATGAGGGCAAGCAGCGCAGTGAGGGGACCGGTGATATTGACCGGCTGGTCATTCCCGCATACGGCGCCCACCCCGGGGTGGCGGAACCCTGCCAGGAGCTCCGGAATGGTGGTGGGGGTGAAGAGTCCGTCAGCATCCACGAAAATAAGGATCTCCCCGGTGGCCTGGGCAATACCAAGATTCAGGGCGCTGCCTTTCCCGCCGTTCGGCTTGCTGAGGAAGGTGACACGCGGATCACTGGTAAACGGTGCGGCAACGGCGGCGGTGGCATCGGTGGAACCATCATCAACGACGATCACTTCCAGACGGCGCCAGCCAGTGGCGAGGATGGAGCGCAAGCAAGCGCCGAGCACCACTTCCTCGTTGTAGGCCGGGATAATCACCGAGACTTTGGTGTGCGCACCGTAGAGCCGGCGGGGCTGCTGGCGCAGCTCCCCCAAGATGGCAGCCGGGTACATCATCCAGGTCACCGCGGTGAGGATGAGGGTGGGTACGGCAAGAATGAGAAGCAGGGTGGTCATGCCGTCACCTCAACGGTGCTGCGAGCTTCCGAAGCAGGCTCCGTGGGTGCGTAAGCCTCCAGGAGCGCGTCCAGTAATTCGGGAGCGTGGGCGCTATGCGCACCGAAGCGGGCATTGATTTCGATAAGGGCAGGGCGGCCTTGGGTATCGCGGCGGATATCCACATCTGCCGCGCCGCTCAGGCCCACCGCCCGCGCCGCCGCGAGCGCCAGCTCGGCGACGTCCGGGGCTTCCACCCGCCGAACCCCGGTCGCATTTCCGTGCTGTCCGGAGGCCAGACTGGTTTTTTCTAGTACGACGACGGTGGGGCGACGCCGCGCACCGCCCCGCGCGCCGCTTCCTGCACCGTTCACTGCCCCGTCGCGCCGCACGCTTCCCGGGGCGGGCAGGTAGAGCTGCGCGCAGTATTCGGTACCGGGCAGGAAGGCGGAGACCATCTCGGTATCGCGCAGTGGCGTGGCGGGTGGGAATGTTGTTTCCAGGCGCACCCCGCGCCCGCCGCGTGCCACCCGCGGGCGTACCACGTAGGGGAAGCCGAGCCAATAAGCGCCTTCCTCGGTGAGGGTGGGAGCCTCCAAACTGCGGGGCACGGCCAGGCCGCTACTCTCCGCTACCCGATGGGTGAGCCATTTATCGGCAGCAATCGCCACCGCGGCGGTGGGGGCTACCGCGATGCGGGCGCGGTGGAGCAGGGCGGTGCGCAGCGGTGCGAGGACGGAGAGTTCTTCATCCACGGTGGGGATGAGGAGGTCAATCGAGTATTCCTCGCAGATGGCGGCCAGTGCGCTCACAAAATCCGGGGCCGTGGCCGGCGGGCATTGGAGAATCCTGAGGCCATCGGGGTGGGGACGGGGCGCCATATCGACGCCGAGCACTGGAATCCCGCGCTCCCCCAGCTGGGTGAGGAGGGAGGAGCCGGCCGGGCCGCTGGCCCCGGTAACGAGCACGCGCGGGCGGGAACTGAGAGGTGAATGATTCATCATGATGGTCCTTATAGGTAAGAGAGGGAGGGAACGGGGCGAAGGACGGTGCGACGGTGCTCGTGGTGCGTGCGGTGTAGCAGAGCAGGAACGGGGCAACGGTGCCCGCGGCGCGCGCAGGCACGTACCCGGGCTGAGAGCACGCCACGAGGATTTAGAGCACACCCCGGAAAGCAGGAATGCGCATCGCCTCAAAAGCTTCCGCGGCCTCCATTTTGGCTTGTTCGCCCCGGAAATTAGCTTTGGCGGTGAGCACGTCGCCGGCCATATACGGCTTGTTCATCTGGTCGGCGTGGATGGCCACCCCGGCGCTTTTCACCCCGGTGTATTCGGTAATATCCACGAATACCTGCGGGGAAAAGTTCGCGGTGGCGGAGGGTGATTCGTAGCAGAGAATCGCCGGGTGGCGCCGCCCGGCCCGCATGGTGGCGCGGTGCACGGCGGTGTGATCCTGGTGCTGGTCATGAGCCGAATGCGTGAAAATAATATCCGGATTGAGGGTGCGGATTTTTTCTTCGATAGCACCGGTAAGGGTATTTTCATGCTCGGCTAGGCGGGTATCGGGCAGGCCGAGGGTGCGCAGCGAGGTCACCCCGAGGAAAGTACCGGCGCGCTGGGCCTCCCCGGCCCGCTCCCCGGCATTGCCTCCCACTGCACCGTCCGCGGCCACGATGGCGTGAATCTCGTGCCCCGCATCGGCCAAGCGCGCCAAGGTACCCCCGCAGGCTAATTCCAGATCATCGGGATGCGCCCCGACGGCGAGGATACGGCGCGTAGGTGCCGCCGCCCCCACCGGAATCCAGCCGCTGATAAGAAGAACAAGCTGGGTGGCCAGCGCCGCGACGGAGCCCAGGCTCACCCACCGTTCTAGGTTCCCGGGCGCGTTCCCGCCCAGCAAAGCGATATTAGCCGGGACGAGGAGGAAAGCACTCCCCAGCGTGAAAAGCTGGAGAGGCCGGAAGGCGCGGATGCGTCGTCGTACTGAAGTTTCGAGAAGGACAACGGATAGGGCCGTTACAAGAAGGAGCACGGCAAGCAGAGCATTCATGGAGATCGTCATGGCTCCAGTGTTCCGCCCCGTGTTAATATCGCGGTGAGGAGGTGATGAGAACTCTCTCATCGCGCCTCCACCCCCGTTTCCCGCGCGTGCCGTACACTTTACTTACTCACGCGTAACCTTGAGGAGAATCATGGCCGAAATCGAGCGGACTGAAGTTTTCACTCCCGGAAAGATTCATATCACCGATGAAATGACGATTCCGTGGGTTTTCCGTAATATCGCACGCGAACAGCCCGAGCGCACCGTGGTGGCGCGCAAAGCCTCACTGGGGCAATGGGTGCCGGTGGCATGGCGGACTTTCGAATCTGAGTATCGCGCGCTGGCACGCGGTTTTATCGCGATGGGCGTCCAGCCCGGGGATCGTATCGCCCTCATGTGCCACACCCGCTACGAATTCTGCGTGGTGGATTTCGCGCTGTGGTCCATCGGTGCGATGGCCGTGACCGTGTACGAAACCGATTCCACGGAGCAGGCTCGCTGGATTGTGGAGGATGCGCACTGCCGCTTCGCCGTCGTCGAAAATCAGCAGATGGCCGCGGTTATGGCGCCGTTCCGGTCCGATTTTGATTTCTTCACCGATATTTTCGTTATTTCTGATGATGACCTGGCCCGGATTTCCGCGCGCGGCACCATGGATCTCGACGCTGAGATTGACCGCCGTATCGATGCGATGCATGCCGACGACGAAGCTACCGTCATCTACACCTCTGGCTCGACAGGCCGGCCCAAGGGTGTGGTGCTCAGCCACCGTAACCTGCTGCACGTCGTTATTAACGGGCCGCTGGATGATAATCTCGCCCCGATCCTCTCCGGCGAGAAGCGCACTCTGCTCTTCCTCCCCATGGCCCATGTTTTCGCGCGTTTCATTAACCTGGTGGCCTTCTACGCGGGTAATACCATCGGGCACTGCCCCGATACCCACAACCTTGTTGAGGACATGAAGTCTTTCAAGCCGCATTATATTTTGGCGGTGCCGCGCGTTTTCGAGAAGATCTATAACGCGGCGGATGCCCAGTCCACCGGCGTGAAGCAAAAGATTTTCCGCTACTACGCGAAAGTGGCGATCGCCTATTCGCGGGCCCTCGATAGCGCGGCCGGGCCTTCGCTGGCGCTGCGGGCCCAGCATGAAGTGGGCGAACGCCTCGTCTACTCCAAGATTAAGGAAATTACCGGCGGGAACCTGGAGAATGTGATTTCGGGTGGCGCGCCGCTGGGGGCACGGCTCGGGCATTTCTTCCGCGGCATCGGAATTAATATTTTTGAAGGCTACGGTGCAACGGAAACGTCCGCACCGACCACGGTGAATCGCTTCAACCACCAGCGGATCGGTTCGGTGGGTCCGGCCTATCCCGGCTGCCACGTGGCTATTGATACCGACGGCGAAGTGCTCGTCAAGGGCGATCACGTTTTCCATAAGTACCTGAATAATCCCGAAGAAACCGCCAAGGCGTTTACCGAAGATGGCTGGTATCGCACCGGGGATCTCGGCAAGATCGAAGATGGCTTCGTGTGGATTACCGGGCGGAAGAAGGAACTTATTGTGACGGCCGGCGGGAAGAACGTCTCCCCCGCAATCCTGGAGGACCGCCTGCGCGGCCACCCGCTTATTTCGCAGGTGGTCGTGGTGGGTGACCAGCGGCCTTTCGTGGGTGCGCTCATCACCCTGGATGCGGAGATGCTTCCCATCTGGCTGAAGAATAAGAATCTGCCGGCCATGTCTGTATCGGAAGCCGTGCACGATCCGCAGATTATCGCCTCGGTGGATCGCGCCATTAAGCGCACCAACGAAGCGGTCTCCCGCGCGGAATCCATCCGTAAATTCGTTATTCTGCCCATTGATTTCACCCCGGAGAACGGCTACCTCACCGCTTCCCTCAAGGTGAAGCGCACCGCGGTGCTCCGTGATTTCGCCACCGTGATCGGGCGCGATATTTACGGGGATAAGGGCGATAAGAACCGCGACTAGCGCATAGTTCGGTTGGGAGCGGGGCGTGGGCTACCTTAGTCCACGCCCCGATTCGTTTCTCCCGGTGTTGTGCGAAGCTAGTTCACGCCTTCATCGTCAGCTTCGCGCTCACCGCCTTCGCCCTGCGCGGCACAAGAAGCACGGGAAGCCCGAACAACGCGAGAAGCACGGGAAATACGCTGGTGATCCTCGACCGCGCGCGAGGTAATGACATTGTGTACCCGCACCGCGAAATCGGGATCCAGCCCGGCCCCGCGCGCCAGCTCAGCAATGCGAGCATGCTGGACACCCTCACGGGCCATATCGCGCGCAGGAAGCCGGTAGCGATCCTTGAGGCGCCCCACGGCATCAGTCACCTGCTTGCGTTGCCCCAGCAGCTCAATGAGCTGGGCATCCAAAACGTCCAAGCGCGCTCGGAGCGTCCCGAGCTCAGCGGCGCAGCGATCCTGCTGCGCCGTGCGCGCATCCGCGCCATCGGTACCCGGAGCACTCCCCACGCCTGCCGCGCAGCGCTCCGTTTCCGGTTCCGGGGTATGCCGCGTCTCTCCGCCGCTCACTAGGCGCTCTTCCGTTGCGCCGCGGAAACAATCTCCACGGGCGCACCGTCGGTGACCGCCGCGCGGGTCACAATCACTTCCCGCACATCTTTCCGGGAAGGCACATCAAACATGGCCGGGCCGAGCACCCGCTCCATAATGGAGCGCAGCCCGCGCGCCCCGGTGCCCCGTTCCATCGCTTCACGAGCCATGGCGCGCAGCGCCTCGTCCTGGAAGGTCAGGCGCACTCCGTCCAGCTCAAACATGCGGGTGTACTGCTTGACGAGGGCATTACGCGGCTCGGTGAGAATCTGCACCAGGTCGCCTTCACCCAGCGCCTCCACCGTGGCGATAACGGGCAGGCGCCCCACCAGCTCCGGGATGAGGCCGTATTTGTGGAGGTCCTCCGGGGTGACCTGCGAGAGCATATCCGAATGGGCGTCGGCGTCGTGCAATTGTGCCCCGAAGCCGATACCGTGGCGTCCAACGCGAGTGGAAATAACATCCTCCAAACCCGCAAAAGCCCCGGCGCAAATAAAAAGAATATTCGAGGTGTTGATCTGGAGGTATTCCTGCTGGGGGTGCTTGCGCCCACCCTGCGGCGGCACCGCCGCGACCGTCCCCTCCACGATTTTGAGGAGCGCCTGCTGCACGCCCTCCCCCGATACGTCGCGGGTAATGGAGGGATTTTCAGATTTGCGGGTGATTTTATCGATTTCGTCGATGTAAATAATGCCGGATTCGGCCTTTTTCACATCATCACCGGCCGCTTGCACGAGCCGCAATAAAATATTCTCCACGTCTTCGCCCACGTACCCGGCTTCGGTAAGCGAGGTGGCATCGGCAATCGCGAAGGGTACATCGAGCATCCGCGCCAGCGACTGGGCCAGGTACGTTTTCCCCGTTCCAGTGGGTCCGAGCAATAAAATATTGGATTTGCCGAGCTCAACGGTATCTTCCCCGTCGGCGGGGCGCGGTGCAGCCTTCGCGCGCAGCCGCTTGTAGTGGTTGTACACGGCCACGGCAAGCGTACGCTTCGCGGCATCCTGCCCCACCACATACTCATTCAAAAACGCGTAAATATCGGCGGGAACGGGGAGCTCGTTCGGGGAGAAACCGTCGTTTTCTTTCCCGAATTCCTCGGCGATAATCTCATTGCACAGCTCGATGCATTCGTTGCAAATATATACACCCGAACCGGTGATAAGTTTCTTCACCTGGCGTTGGGTTTTCTGGCAGAACGAACACTTGAGAGCTTCTGCTGCATCGACGGTCGCCATGTTCCTCCTTGCCTCGCGGCCGCGCCGTACGCGCGTCTTCCCTATTTCACCGCATCTGCGCCTAAAGGTCACGTTCCCACGCGGGGCGCCCGGTCAGTGAGATGTACGACGACGCAGCTCCCGCGCCGTGCCCCGCCGCCCCTTGCACGTGAGCGGGCAGGAGCACCTGGCCCCTACCCGCCCATGATACGCGCTACCGCCCGAAGCTACAGCCCGGAGCACGAGCGCGAGAATCGCATTAACCGTTGGTTACGACATCCGCATTTTTACGCGATTCGAGCACGTTATCCACCAGGCCGTAATCCTTGGCCTGTTGGGCGGTGAGGATCTTATCGCGCTGGATATCCGCCCGCACCTCATCGGGAGACTTCCCGCTGTGGTGGGCCAGGGTGTTGACGAGCCATTCCGTCATGCGGTCGAGCTCGTCAGCCACGATGGAAATATCCGTGGCCTGGCCTTGCATGCCCTCCATTGCCGGCTGGTGGATGAGCACCCGGGCATTGGGGAGCGCCAGGCGCCGCCCCGGGGAGCCGGCCGCCAGCAGCACCGCCGCCGCAGAAGCCGCCTGGCCCAGGCACACGGTCTGGATTTGCGGCTTGATGTATTGCATCGTGTCGTAAATAGCGGTGAGCGCGGTGAAAGAACCGCCCGGGGAGTTGATGTACATGGTCACCGGGGAGTTCGGGTCCATCGATTCGAGGACGAGCAGCTGCGCCATCACATCGTCGGCCGAAGCGTCATCCACCTGCACTCCGAGGAAAATAATGCGATCCTCGAAAAGCTTGGTGTAGGGGTTGGAGCGCTTGTACCCGTAGGGGGTGCGTTCTTCGAAATCGGGAAGCACGTAGCGGTTGGAGGGCATCGGGCCCGCGCTACCGTGGCCGAAACCGGCGCTCGGTAGGTTGCCAGCGCCCGGAACGTTGCCGGCACCGTAGGCGGCCATCATGGCGGGCAGGTTACCCGCGGCTCGGAAATTCATCGTCATGAGAGCTCCTCCCCCGCGTGGCTGGCTTCGAGTGCGCCGTCGTTATTATCGCTATTCGGCTTCTTGAGCATGACCTGCGAGTTGGAAATAATGTGGTCCACGAAGCCGTATTCCAGGGCTTCCTGGGCGGTGAACCAGTGGTCGCGTTCGGAATCTTCCAGGATCTGTTCCAGCGACTTGCCGGTGTGCTTGGCGTTGAGCCCGGCCAGTTCTTCCTTCATCTGCAAGATGAGGTTGGCGTTGATGCGAATATCAGCGGCCACTCCGCCGGCGCCGCCCGAAGGCTGGTGCATAAGAACGCGGGTATGCGGGGTGATATAACGCTTACCCTTGGTACCAGCTGAGAGCAGGAATTGGCCCATCGAGGCTGCCATGCCCATCGCCACCGTTACAACATCGGGCTGAACATACTGCATGGTGTCAAAAATGGCCATACCCGCGGTGACCGAGCCACCCGGAGAATTAATGTACAGGTAAATATCGCTCTCCGGATCCTCCGCGGCAAGGAGCATCATCTGGGCGCAAATCTGATTCGCATTATCATCGCGAACTTCCGAGCCGAGCCAAATGATTCTTTCCTTGAGGAGGCGCTGGTAAACAGCATCGCCGAATGCTGAAGGCTGGTTATTATCCCGGCCTTCCATGCGAGGTGATGTGGTCACGGTTTTCCTTCCTCGGAACCTCCACGCGGAGATTCCATACTCGTATGCGACTTTAACGCCCGCGGGCCGCCGTGATCATCCTGGCTCGAGACTTTTTCGCTGATGGCGCATGGTTGGCGCCGTCACTGTGATACGGGGCGACGGCGCGCACGGTGGCACGCGCCAGCGTGGCGGCACAGCGCTACGGTGCCACGCGCCAGTGCCCCGTCACGGCGGCGCAACCGAGAAAACGAACGGGAGGGCGGCGAGCTGATACTCGCTGCCCTCCCGCTGGAAAGCTGGCTAGCTACTAGCCACTGCTAGTGAGCCGCTAGCGGTTGACGGCCGGGCGGTCAGCGCCCGCCCCGGTCCAGTCACCGGCGAGGAACACATCGCCGGCGCGGCCGAAGCCGAAGCTGGCCACCGCGGCGCCTTCACCTACGTTCTCACGCAGGTGCCAGATATTGCCGCGAACCACGCCGATGCCGTCCACGCCGTCCCCGTTCCAGTCACCGGCAAGGAATACATCGCCGGGCCGGCCGTAGGAGGAGGTGGACTTGGCCTGGGTCTCCGCGAAGGACGCCTGGGCGAAAACGGTGTTTCCGCGGCGCACCGCGAGTTCATCGCGCCCGTTGCCATCCCAGTCACCGGCCACCATCTGGTCGCCGTGGCGCCCGAAGGAAACCATGGCGGTGTGGTTGCCACCGGCTAGGTCATCGCGCACGTACACCGTGTTTCCGCGGCGCACCCCGATGGTGTCCTTGCCGTCCCCGTTCCAGTCGCCGATAACGATCTCGTCATCCGCGCGGCCGAAGGAGAATTGCAACTGGGCATTGCCGGTGGCGGCATTGGTGAGCAGGAAGGTGTTGCCGCGGCGCACGCCGGGGGTGTCCACGCCGTCGCCGTCCCAATCGCCCACGAAGATGGTTTCGCCAGCGCGACCGTAGCTGGTCACGCGATCAGCGTTGCCGCCGGCCAGAGCGGTAGAGCTGAAGAGCAGATTGCCCCGCGGCGCCGCCGGCTTGCTCGGCTCTTCACTCGGCTTATCGCCCGGTTCGGTCCCCGGCGTGCTCGGGTCCGTGCCCGGTTCCGTAGGCTCCGTGCCCGGCTCAGTCGGCTCCATGCTCGGCTCCGTGCCCGGCTCTTCACCGCCGGGCTGCTCGCCACCCGGGGTTTCCCCGGCGCGCGCGGTCAGCCACTTGCTGGAGTCCAGCGGTTCGCCCACGAGGCGGACTTCACCGATGCAGCCCTGGAAGCCGGATTCACGCACACCGGCGTAGGAGCCCGCCCCGAGGACCCACGGCAGGCCCTGGGTGCCCACGCCCACGGTGCCCGGCGAATTACGCAGCACCGGTACGCCATCCACGTACATGGTGGTCATCTTGGTCTCCGGATCATTGACCACCGCGAGGTGGAGCCACTGATCGCGCGAAACAATCTCACCGGACCAAGCCGAGGATTCGGCCGGAGTGGGCTTCTGGGAATCCACGAAGGAGAACTGGATTTCCGCCAGGTTCGACATCGCCCACGCGAAGGGCGGTTCCTCACCCTCGGTGTTGTTGTAGCCGGCGATATTCTGGCGCTGGCCATCGCGGGAAAGCCAGGCCATCCAGGCATTGTTCTTGTTATCGAACTTCGGGGAGATCTTGATGAAGGTTTCGAAGGTGAAACCGTTCTCGAAGGTCTCGTTATTGACGGCAGCATCGGCAGCGGTCACGAAGTTATTCCACCGTGCGTTATCACGCCCGCCGTTGGCGAAGCACACCGCACCGGCATTGGCCGAGAGCGGGTGGTGGTCACGGGTCCATACGACGTCGCCCTCTTCGGTTCCCTTGGAACCGGGCTGGTCCAGCGGGGCCCGGGTGAAGTTATCCCCACCCACGGCATCCACGATGGCCTCACCCACGGCAACCGGGGTGCCTTCGACCTTATCCACCGGCATCTTCCAGTGGGCCACGGTGCTCTCCACCTTCGGGTAGTCCTCCGCACCGCTCGGGGCGGTGGGGGTCACCTGGGTCGGCGCATCGTAGCTGGCAAGCCACTCGCGCAGTTGCGGCGTCGTCAAAGAAGCCTTCGTATCAGCGATCACGAGGTTCGGGAAACGTTCGGCGAAGTTGAAGTCAAGTTCGAAAGTTTGGCCCGCACCGTTAAGAATCGCCTGGTCGTCGGGAACAAGGGTGTCCTTGGCCTTCGTCATCACCCAGGGCGAGAAGGAGGTCTGGTAGATCTTATTGCCCGGCAGGTCGAATTCCACCATGCCCATGTAGCCGTTTCCGCCCATGTAGGCCATCTGGTAATCCATGAGGACCTGGTAGACGGGGTGGCCGGCGTCGTTCGTGCGCGTCCAGGTGGTCGCGCCGTGATGGTGGCCGTTGAAGGTAAGGAACACCTGATCGTGGTTGCGGATGAGCTTATTCCACACCTTTTCACCGAACTCGGTGGCCAGCGGGGTCACGCCGTCGCCCTCCACGTTAATCAGCTGATGCGAATTAACAATCGTGGGGGTGGTGGGATGCGCATCGAGCACATCGGATGCCCATTGCAGCGCGTCATCCTGGGCCTGCCAGGACAGGTTCATGACCAGGAAATCTTGGCCATTGACCTTGAGGATGTGGTATTCGTGTGCTCCGGAAGGATCGCGTTCCACGAAGGTGGAGTTCTTGGCAGCGCGCTCGGCGCCGAACCATTCCTTGTAGGTGCCGTAGCCAACCGGATCGGTATCCGAGGCATCGGCCCCGACGTCGTGATTACCGGCAAGAATCGAGTAGGGATGCCCCGCGTCCTCGAGAATCTTCATGGCCTTATCGGCGATTTCCCACTGCTGGGGGTGGTTGTACTGATCCACGATATCGCCCAGGTGCATGGACATCTTAATGCCGTACTTCTCAGCGTTCTGCGCGATCCAGGAGGTCTGAGCGGAGAAGGGCTCGCTGCCGTACATGGCGCCGAATTGGTTACCGGTTTCTTCCGTGGCGTAGCGCGAGTAGAACTGGGTGTCCGGGATAACGCCGAGCGCGAAGTTCGAAAGCGGGGTCTTTTCTTCCGCCTCACCGGTGCCGTCCTCACCGGTACCGTCCTGCGGGGTGCCCGCCAGCGGGTTACCTTCCGCATCGAGGTACACGGTGAACTGCCCGGAGAGCAGTTCGCGGCGTTCCACCTTTTCCACCTCGTAGTTATTATCGAGGATCGGGAAGAGCGAGATGGGGGTCATGACCATTTCGGCGGCCGGCTTCACCCCGGAATCGAGGGCCGGGCCGGCGTAGGGATTGATCTTAATATCGAGGTGCCCGTAGTGCTTGCCGCCCGAGATGAGCTTCTTCACGCCCGCCTCGTTGGTCTTCCACATTTCCGGTTCGTTAGCCTGCGCCATCCACACGGAGTGAGAGTTGAAACGCAGCGGCTCGAAGGCACCGCCCTCCCCCGTCTTCACCATCTTTTCACCGCGCAGGCCATCGGAGGCTACCCCGACGTCCCAGTGGTACACGCCCACCCCGTCGCCGGCTTCATCCACGTAGGAGGCCTGGAACATTTCGTCATGGCCGGAGAAAACGGAGGCCACATTGTACTTTTCGAAAAGCGGCTGGAGGTGGCGCATGGGCACACCCGGCTGCTGATCGGGGAACTTGTGACCCATCGGGGTGCCGTGCACACCGTTGGAGTAGGCCACGTGGTGGTACTGCACGATAATGATCTGACCCTTGGCGCGGGCATCAGCCAGCTGCTTTTCAAGCCAGCGGTACTGATCCGAGCCGGGCATAAAGCTGGGCTGATCCACCGAATCGGGAGCCGCATCCGGGCCCCACCAGCCGGCCGCCACCGACTTGGGGAAGTCCCGCGCGTATTCCTCGTACGGGAAAACGCCCTGGGTGTCGGTTCCGAGCTGAGCTGCGGTAATGCCTTCGTCATTGCCCTCGATCTTGGCTTCTTCCGGCATTGTCTTCGGAGTCTGATCGGTGCCGTTGGTCGAATCGAGGCTGATGATCGTCACCGGGCCCATATCGGTGCGGTGGTAGGCATCGCGCGCATTCGCGTTATCCGAACCGTTGGTATCAAATACCTGGTTGTAGGCGGCGCGGGCCCGCGCTACCGCGGTGCGATCCTCCGGGCTGCCGTAGCCGTACACTTCGTGGTTGCCCA
Source organism: Actinotignum timonense (assembly GCF_030216305.1). GTDB lineage: Bacteria > Actinomycetota > Actinomycetes > Actinomycetales > Actinomycetaceae > Actinotignum > Actinotignum timonense_A. The sequence continues at coordinate 75,392 of NZ_JASOKT010000007.1, forward strand.
GCGAGGTGATCACCGGAATGGAATCGAGCAGCTGGCCCTTATCACCGGCGAAGTAGCGGAACCATTCATCCCAGTGGCTTTGCGAGGAGGCACGTTCGGCAATATCGCCGGGCAGCAGCACCAGATCCGGCTTGGCGGCGGCAATGGCGGCGTTATTGATTTCCTGCACCTTATCCTCGGTGAGCATGTAATTGACGGCGTACTTGCCGTTACGGGTGGAGCCACCGAATTTCTTATCCCAGGCCGAGTCCTTCCCCGGGCGTTCTTCGGAGCCCTCGGCCAGGTTGAGGGTCTGTTCCCATTCGCGGTAGGTCACGCGCCCGATGGGTTCGGTTTCGGTATCGGAGAAGGCGATGATGTGGAGTGGATCGGTGATCCCGGCCTTCCCATCGGGGAGGGTACGGAGCGTGGCGGAATGCGCGTAGCCATCCACCGTGACCGTGTAGGTGTAGGTGGAGCTGGGCTGGAGCTCTTCCACGCGCTGGCTGTACTTGTAGGGATGATCGGCGCGAATCCAGGCGCCCTGCGGTACCGACAGCGCCTTCCCGCGGCTGAGGGTGCCTTGCTTGAGTTCGTAATCCTGGTAATCATTGACCGGGTTCTGCACGCCGGCCACGGTGTAAGTGCGCCCTTCTGCGGGCAGGCCCGGGCCGCTGATGGTGAGAACGGCATTATGGCCCAGTTCCGTAAACCAGTTAATCGTCATCTCGTGGGCACCGGGGCGCTGCAGGTAGGGCAGCACCCGGAAGCCGGGCCGCGGATCCATGGGTTGAGTCACACCGTCCACGACGACGGGATTCTCATTCGTAGAGGCGAGAGCCGGTGAATCGACTCCCGGGAGTACTGGCTCGGCCGCGGCTGGCACCGTGAATGCCACCCCGACCGGCACTAGCGTAGCGGCAGCTAGAGCCGCTACTGCTCGACGCACGTGTCGCATGAATATCCTTCGCTTTGAGCTAGTCGGGGCGCGGATTGGCCCGACTCGGAAACACGCGTTTCCATTGCTCAAACTATTGAATTCGCCTTAATGAGCCGTAAACGGGCTCTTAATTTAAGGAGCTTCACGTGAATATCACATTGTACGACGACGGCGCAGCTGCGCTGCGCGCATACGCGTGTGGGGTGGGAGGCTGAGCCTCCCACCCCACACGCCCGCCAGGTTAGCGGGTGGTTAGTGTACTTCCCGAATTAGCCGAGGAGCTCCTCGAGCTTCTTCACGAGGGTCTTGCGGGCCTTGCCGGCCTTCTCAGCTTCGAGCACGCGGGCCACTTCAGCGGCATCCGCGCCCTGGGCGTATTCCACGACCTCGTCCACCTTCTTGGCGGCCGGATCAAAAGCATCCGCATCCGCGGCCGGCGCATCCGCGCCGGAGTCCGCTGCGGGGGCTTCCTCCGCGGCAGCGGCAGCTTCGGCTGCCGGGGCCGCGGCGGCGTCGTCGCCCTGCACCGGAGCGGAGTCTGCCGCGCCGTCCTCATCAACCGGGCCATCCCACACCGGGCGGGACGGGGCGGCGGAGAAGTCCGGGGTCAGTTCGCCTTCCGGCTTTTCGCCCACGACCTTGATAACATCCACCTCGTTGCCGTTGGTGTCCACAACCTTGGCCAGGCGCAGCGCGGAGATGAGCGCCTTGCCGCGGCGCAGCTCGCCACTGAAGGCACCGAGCTGGCCGGTCTGCGCGGCCGCGGAGATGAACTGGTTGGGATCCATGCCGTAGGACTGGGCCTGCTGGACCAGGAAGTTGAAGAGTTCATCCTGAGTGGTCTCCACACCGAACTTCTTGACCAGTTCGTCCAGGATGATCTGGTCGCGCAGCGAATCGCGGATTTCCCCACGGATTTCCTTGGCGTGGTCATCGTCGGTGGCGCGGTTTTCGGATTCGAGGTGACGTTCCACTTCGGCGTCGATCACGCGCTTGGGCAGCTGCACCGTGACATCCTCACGGAGCTTATCGAGGAGGAGGTTGCGAGCGGCCATGACCTGAACCTGGGCGGCATCCGTGGCGGCCTTCTCCGCCAGGTCCGCGCGCAGTTCCTCAATGGTGTCAAATTCGGAGGCGAGCTGGGCGAAATCATCATCCGCTTCCGGAAGCTCGGATTCCTGCACCTTCTCCACCACGACGGTCACATCGGCCTGCTCCCCGGCGTGCTCCCCGCCCACGAGGGTGGAGGTGAAGCTGAGCTCATCACCAGCGGAGGCACCATTGACGGCCTCATCGAGGCCATCGAGCATATTGTCATCACCGATGCGGTAGGACACGCCCTCCACCGAATCAACTTCTTCGCCGTCAATGCTGGCGGAGAGGTTAATGGTGACGTAATCGCGGCTGGCGGCGGCGCGCTCCACCGTCTTGAGGGTGGCGAAGCGTTCGCGCAGCTGCTCAAGGCGCTCATCCACGGCATCCGCATCCGCATTGGTCGCTTCCACTTCGAAGCTGTACTGCGCCGGATCCGGAATCACAATCGCCGGGCGCACATCCACCGTGACGGTGAAGGCGAGCGGCTCGGTAGAGTTCTTCTCCATCGCCACGCCGGTCACGTCCACCGCGGGGCGGCCCATGGGCACGAGGTCGTGTTCTTCCAGAACGTCCTGGTAGTAGCCGTCCAGGGAGTCATTAATCGCCTGCTCCACAATAGCGGCGCGGCCAATCTGCGCTTCCAGAACGCGCGCGGGCACGTGCCCCCGGCGGAAGCCAGGGATCTGCACCTGGTTGCCGATGGTCTTCGCGGCCTTGTCAATTTCCGGCTTGAATTCCTCGAAAGGAACCTCAACGGTCAGCTTCACCTGGGTGGGATCGAGCTGTTCGTAGGAGCTTTCCAACTTTTTCTCCAGTCTAAAAATGGGGGTGATAACCCTTGCCGATAGGACGAATCCGTCCCCTTACTGCGCCGCGCCGGGCGCGGGCATACCCGCTAATTCTACGGCACGCACCCCGGGTGATGGGAGTTCTAGCGCAAAACTACCTGCCATATGTGAACGCACTCTCACCCGCGCGCTACCCAGGCCTCCGCCGCTAAGAGCGTCCAGAAACATGCCGACGACGCAGCTGCCCGGCACCTCGAAGCGAGGCGCCGGGCAGCTGAGAGCTCACTTGCCTACCGGTGCGGCAGGCACGGCGGGGTATTCCCGCGCGGCGTGATCACGCGCGGGGCGATCGTGCTTAGAAGGCGGGAATAACTTCGCCATTGGGCCAGGTATCGCGAATGTACTTGGCAACTTCCGGGCTGTGCAGCGCGGCATCCAGCTTCTTCACGCCCTCAAGCTTCTCGCCGGTCGCCTTGGAGTTCCAGGCGAGGATATTGCCGTAGGGGTTATCGGTCGGATCTTCGGTGTAGATAGCATCCTTGGAGGGAACCAGGCCGTTTTGCAGGGCGAAGTTACCGTTGATAATCGCAATATCCACGTCCGGGAGGATCTTCGGGACCGAGGGGGCATCAGCTTCGCGGAAGGTGAGGTTCTTCGGGTTGTCCACCACATCGTAGATGGTGGGGGAAGCAACCTGCGGGTTGAGCTTGATGAGGTTGTTCTTCTGGAGCAGGTCGAGGGCGCGAGCCTGGTTGGACGGATCGTTGGTCACGCCCACCACGGCATTGTCCTTGAGCTCGCTGAGCTGCTTAATCTTCTTGGAGTAGATGCCGTAGGGCTCGATGTGAATGCCCGCGCCGTGGTCCAGGGTGTAGTTCTTTTCCTTGATTTCGTTCTCAAGGTAAGGAAGGTGCTGGAAGTAATTCGCGTCGATTTCCCCGGCGTTGAGCGCCACATTGGGCTGCACGTAATCGTTGTACTCGCGGATGTCCAGGGTGAAACCGGCATCCTTGGCGAGGTTGTCATTGACGAATTCCAGGATCTGCTTATGCGGGGCCGGCGAAGCGCCGACAACGAGGCGCACCGCGCCGTCGTCGTTCTTCGCGGGAGCGGAGGAGGACGAATCCGAGCTACCGCAGCCGCTCAACGCGAGCGCGCTCACCGCAGCTACCAGGGCAATTTTCGAAAGCTTCTTCATGGTTGTATATTCCTCTATTTTTCACAATGTTGGTGGTGATGACGGATCGCTGTACACCGTTATGCTGACAGCGCTGGTCCGGGTGCTTCCCGGTGGTGCGTGACCCGGCCGGCGGTTCCTTAGCGGTGATCCACCAGCCGGCTGAGCATGTCACCCAGCGCCTGGATGACCATGACGAGGAGCACCAGTACGATCACCACGATCGTGAGCACATCCGGGCGGTTATTGTAGTACCCGGCGTTTTGGGCCATGGCGCCCAGGCCGCCGCCGCCCACGGCGCCCGCCATCGCCGAGTAGCCGACGAGGGTGACCGCGAGGATCGTAACGGATTGGACGAGGGCCGGCAGCGCTTCGCGCATGAGCACCCCGAACATAATGCGGGTGCGGGAGGCTCCCATCATGAGGACGGCTTCCACTTTGCCGCGCTCAACGCCCATGAGATTGGATTCCACCAGGCGCGCGAAGTAGAAAGCCGCGGAGATCGTGAGCGGAACGGTGAAGCCTTGCCAGGCGCTACCCGTTCCGGCGATGGCACGCGAAAAGCCGATAAGAATAAAGACGAAGATAATGAAGGGGATGGCGCGGCCCACATTGACAATAAAACCGAGGGTCTTATTGAGGAGGGGCGAGGGAAGCAGTCCCCCGCGGCCGGTTGCCACCAGGATCATCCCGAGGATAAGGCCAAGCGCCGAGGCAATCACGGTGGAGATCCCCACCATGGCCAACGTTTCGAAGGTGGCGCGGGCCAGGCCGTCCTTGATTTCCGGGGCGTCGAACCAGGTGCCGCGCTCGAGCGGGAGGGCGGCCGCGGCGGATCTAACCGGTGCGGAGAGGGTCGGGCTGAAGAGTCCCGCGGCGGATACCGCCGGCGAGAATGCGCTAAGAATGGTCATGCTGCCCGCACCTCCGCGGTGATTCCGGCCTCGTTCATCGCGGTGAGAACGGTATCCACCTGCGCGTCATCGACCACGAGGGCCAGGCGCGCGATCTGGATCGCACCGATAGATTCAAAAACGCCCGCGCCAATATCGCAGCCGAGCCGCGCGGCCAGGCTGAGCGCCTGGGAGCCTGCAGTTTCGCCGGGGCGAGCGGTAAAGGCAATATCAATAACGGAGCCGGAAACATTGGTTGTTTCAATATCCGGGGCGGGCACCAGGCGGCGCGCCAGGGGCGAACTCACGTCCGCGAGCACGCTTTCGATAGTGCCGCCGGCGGTAATCCGGCCCGATTCGAGGAGGGTGACCGAATCGCAAATCCGGCGCACCACGTCCATTTCGTGGGTAATAATAACGACGGTCACCCCGTAGGCATCGCGCACTTCGCGCAGCAGTTCGAGGATTTGCAAGGTGGTATCCGCGTCCAGCGCGGAGGTGGGCTCATCGCAGAGCAGCACCGAAGGTGTGGTGGCCAGGGCGCGCGCAATGGCTACGCGCTGGCGCTGCCCGCCCGAAAGCTGGGATGGATACGAATCGCCCCGATCAGCAAGGCCGACGACGCCCAGCAGCTCGCGCACCCGTTCGGCGATCTTCGCGGATTTTTCCCCGGCGATCTGGAGGGGGTAGGCGATATTTTCCGCGGCGGTACGTGCCTCCAGCAGGTTGCCGCCCTGGAAGACCATCCCGATGGTGCGCCGGGCCGCCCGTAATTTCGAGGCCGGCAGCGCGTTGAGATCTTCGCCGTTAATACGAATGGAGCCGCTGGTGGGTTTTTCCAGTGCGGTGAGGCAGCGGATAAGGGTGGATTTACCAGCCCCTGATTCGCCGACGATGCCGTGGATTTCCCCGGTGGGGATGGTCAGCGAGATGCCGCGCAGCGCCGCCACGGATTCTGCTCCGCGGCGCGGGTAGATTTTCTCCACCTCGGCTAGTTCGATCATCTCGTATCCCCTGACGTTTCCCTTAGTGCACAGCGGGGATGCCGCGCACAGTCAATCATCGTAGGTGTTTTTGCCGGGGACAACAACGCGGTAGCTCACTCATGAGATACGCCACGGCGCGTTTTGAGGCCGCAAACAGGGCTATCCCCTCGGTTTTCCCCGGTATTTCTGCGTTTTCCCCGCCGGCACTGCCGGTCGAGCTTTTGCGCAAATATTCTACCAAGGTCCCCGAGGGGATAGCTGGCAGGCGTGTGACCTGCTATTTCACTTAGCCGCGGTACTTCCGGCGCAGCGCGAAGCCGCCCAGGATGAGCGCGGCTGCTCCCGCGATCCCGGTTGCCGCCGCGGCGCCAGTATGCGCGAGCTTGGCCGCGGGTCGCTTGACCTTCACCGTCGGAGCCTTCTGCTCCGGTGCGGACTTCTGCGGCTCCGGCGCAGGCTTCGGGTCAGCCGGAGCTCCCGGGCCAGCGGGCTCACTGGGCGTTCCGGGCGTTCCGGGCTGCTGCGGCGTGTTCGGATCGCTGGGCGTACCGGGCGTACCGGGCGTTCCAGGTGTTCCTGGCGTACCGGGCGTCCCGGGTGTTCCAGGCTGCGGATCCGGGGTACCCGGCACTTCCGGACCCACCGGCGGCTCAGGCGTACCCGGATCGCTCGGCTCGCCAGGCGTACCCGGTGTACCCGGAGTTCCGGGCTCCGGCTCGGGGCTGACCGGCGGGTCCGGGTTCACCGGCGGCTCGGGCACGGGGCACGGCCGGGCGGAAATATCGAAGCTCCACTCGGTCTGAGCCCCCGCGGCGAAGGTGTAGCGCTGCGGATCCTTGAGCTGCGCCGTCACGGTGACGCTACCCTCCGCCTCCGTGCGGGTGTACTCCACGAAAGCGGATTCCGGAATGCTCACCGTGGCCGGCGTCCCGCAGGTATCTGCCGGAACCAGGGTGGGAGCAATCGGGGTGACCGCGGGCTTCTCCAGCGGAGTGGCCGTGCAGGAGGCTGAGGTGAGATCCAGGGTCCAGGTGGCCGTGCGATGCTCCTGATCAACCGTGTAGCTCGCCCCGACGCCCGGCGTGGCAATGAGATACCCGGGCTCCGCCGTCGCGGTCACGGTGGCCGTGGTACCGGCAATCTCCGGTTCACCGTAGGTCACGCCCTCAACATTTTCCGGCAAAGTCACCTTTGCCGGTGCCACGGTTCCGCTCCCATCACAGGGCTGCGGGGCGGTCGCCGGAGCCGCGGGCACAATAATCGTGCCGTAGACCGGGGTCAAGGTAAGATCCTCGGCCGGCATGGCGAACTTCAGGGCGCTATCGGCCGGATTCGCCTGCGCATTCTGCCCGAGGGCTTCCTTGCTCAGCTGCTCCGCGGGAGTGGCCAGTTCAGATACCGTCCACCACGCGAAGGGAAGATTCTTCTCCCCCGCCGGAATGCTCGGCTGCGCGCTCGTGCTCACCTGGGCTTGCGGCGCGGTGAAAATATGCTGACGCGCGGTACCTTCCGGATAGTGCTGCGAGCCAGGCTCAACAACCTGGCCGGTCACGGTGCCAGTTTGTGCCGTGGTGCCGATCTGCGCCACGTAGCCCTGGCCAATCGTCCAGTTTCCGGTGCGCTGACCCTTGTGATTGACCACGAAGCGGGTGCGGGTAGTGGAGGACACGGGGCTGGTGCCTGCCGGTCCGGCTACCTTGTTCCTGTCGAGATTCTCATCCACCGTGAATGCACCGTTAGCAAATTCGGCCAGGGCAAAGGTGCCGGGCTTCGTTACACCAATGCGTTCCCCGAATTCGGTGTTCGGGCAGGTGAGGTAGGCGCCGTAGCCACCCTCGGTTTGGGCGGTTACATTCCCCGTGCCCAGGAAGCGGCAGGTGCCTTGGCCGGCCGTGAAAATCGCGGGAGCGTTCTTGGCCCCGTTCATCTTGATGAGGCTCTCGCCAGTGCTCGCAAACGTCACCCCGGTGGCGCCGACAACTCCCCCAGCAACATTCGCTGAGGAAGCGGCCACCGTGAGAGTGGCTGCGCCGTCGGCCTTCACCTGCGCCGCACCGTACACCCCGTACCCTTGCGATTGCGAGGAGGAGGTGACGCTCAGCGCGGAGGTGCCCCCAACGTTGAGGTCTCCCGCGCTGTACACGCCGAAGCTGGACTGCCCCTGCGCCGTTGCCTGCGCCGTGACCTTCGCGTTGGTGATGCTCAGAACGTCGCCGGTGTTATCGGTGTCGCCGCCGCCGGCCTGCATAATCGCCGTTGCCGTGGAGGCGTTGGAGCTGGCTTCTGCCGTGACCGTGGCGCCCTGGGTGCCGTCGATGCTGAGGTTCTTCCAGGCGTTGATGCCGGTTGCTAAACCGGTTTCGTTGGTCACGCGGGCGGTGACCTGAACATTGCCGCCGATACTGAGGTCCGCGGTGCTGCGGATCGCGGTGCTCATCGCGGTGTTTTTATCCCCGGTCCCGCACTTATCGCAGGTAATATCCCTGCCCACGGCGGTGAGCTTGCCTTGGCCCACGATCTCCATGGGTGCGCCGGAGGAGTCAAGGCCAATCGAGCCGCCCTTGAGCCAGGTCGCGTTCGGATCGCTGTCCTCCAGATTCACCGGGTATTTATTGATGGTGTTTGTGGCATCGAAGGTGGCGTCGCCGTCAAAATCGAGGACGTATTTATACAGGCCATCCTGGTTGCCGGCGAAATAGAGGGCGTTCGCGGTGTAGCCGCCCTCGCTGGCGGTAAAAACGTTCGTGCCGCTGAACTTGACCGTCACATCGGAAGCGATCTTGCCCGTGTCCACGGACACGCCGCGCTTGTAGGCGTTCGTGGCGTCCTGCACATAATTATTGAACCACAAGGTTTTTGTGGCGGCGTTCCACGAAATCTTGTTATCCCCGGTTACGAAGGACTGATCCAGGCAATACGTCACGCTATTGGTGTAGTAACTGTCCTGAGCCGGGTAGGTTTTCCCGTCATCCGGCTTGGCGGTGCGCAGGGTGCGGCCCGTGCAGCTATTGCCGGTCGCGCTCACCACCACCGAAGTCACATCGGCCACCGCATCGGCGGGCACAAAGCCCGCGGGCAGCTCGCTCGCCGGCGCGGGAGCTGCCACAGCGGAGGTGACAGCCCCTATTCCAGAACCTAAAAGTACTAACGCAGCTCCGACTGCGGCAGATTTTCTTAACATATTGATCCCAACGACATAGGTGCAATCATTGTTAAAGAATACCTATAGTTTGAAAATAATATCGTGAAAGTGGGGCATTTCCCTCGTGGGGCATGGTACGGCACCGGGAAAAGAAAAATATTGCGCGGGAGTTTCTATAAATATTCGCCTGATGACCAGCGAAAATACGGAGCGAGTGAGGAGAATCGAACTCCCATCATCAGCTTGGAAGGCTGAGGTTTTACCACTAAACTACACTCGCGCAGAGCCGCTTTCGCGAACACTACCCGAAGAGAATACCACCCCACCCCCAAGAGTTCCACTCCGTTACGCACCCCGGGGCCGTGGGCAGCACCGGCCAGAATCCATTACACTAGGCACGTTGCCTAGGTCGTGCCGCAAGGCCGGCAGGCCGGGAGCATTCAGTTTCCGGCGCGTGGCAACGCATACACAACCAGTACGGGACGTGGCGCAGTTTGGTAGCGCACCCGCTTTGGGAGCGGGGGGTCGCGGGTTCAAGTCCCGCCGTCCCGACCGTACACCCTTACGTTTATCGCAGCCTCGCCATATTTTTATGAACGACGACGCCGCCAGCTGGCAGCCCACAATTTCCACAAAACCGGACCGGCGCGGGACGTATGTCCTTAATTTACGCCAACCAGGCACGGCGCTCACGTCAACCCATTTCACCCATCACGCCACCCACTTTCCCGCATATTTTCACGTATTTCTTGTAAATCTCCCCCGTGATCAACGTTACATAACGCGCCGCCGCACGCTCTTCCCATAGGCCATACGTCCCAGTAGATTAGAGAGCGTGGCGCCAGTCACGGCACCGCATTCACCAGAGCGACTCAATGAGGAGAAAACTATGAAGGCTCTTGTCTACGGAGGTCCGGGTATTAAGGAATGGAAAGAAGTTCCTGACCCGCAAATCCAGCAACCCACCGACGTTATCGTCAAGATGGAAGCAACCACGATCTGCGGTACCGACCTCCACATCCTCAAGGGTGACACCCCGGAAGTGCAGCCCGGGCGCATTCTGGGCCACGAAGGAATTGGCCGCATCACCGAAGTTGGCTCGAACGTGACGAACCTCAAGGTCGGCGACCGCGTGATTCTCTCCTGCGTGAGCTCCTGCGGGCATTGCTCATACTGCCGTGAAGGGATGTACGCCCACTGCATGGATCCCGAAGGTATGCCGGGCGTCGGCTGGATCTTCGGCTACATGATTGACGGCACCCAGGCCGAATACGTGCGCGTGCCCTTCGCGGAAAATTCCGTGTACAAGATTCCGGAAGGCGTGAGCGATGCGGAAGGTATCCTCCTTTCCGATATCCTCCCCACCGGTTTCGAAATCGGGGTGCAGAACGGCAAGGTCAAGCCGGGCGATGTCGTCGCGGTGGTCGGTTCGGGCCCCGTGGGCCTGGCCGCGGTCATGACGGCGCGCCTGTACGGGCCGGCCAAGGTCATCGCCATTGACCTCGATGATAAGCGCCTGGATCGCGCCCGTGATTTCGGTGCCACCCACACGGTCAATAACAGCTCCGCCGATTGGAAGGAGCAGGTCATGGCCCTCACCGATGGTTTAGGTGTCGACGTCGCCATCGAGGCCGTGGGTGTTCCCGCCACCTTCGATACCTGCCTCCAGATCGTGCGCCCGGGTGGCCACGTGGCCAATGTGGGCGTGCACGGCAAGCCGGTTGATCTGCCTATCGACAAGCTGTGGATCGCCAATATCAATATTTCTATGGGCCTGGTGTCCACCAATACCCTGGAGATGCTGCTCAAGTTGGTGGCCGCCAAGAAGCTGCCCGCCGATAAGTTCGTCACCCACGAATTCGCCTTCGAGGACATTATGGAAGCCTATGAGGCTTTCGCCCACGCCGCGGATACCAATGCCCTCAAGGTCCTCATCCACTAAAGGAACCTGTCCACTCCAACCAGATCTGTCCTCGGGATCCTAACAGCCTTCCCTCGTTTAGTACCCCGAGGACGCATCCCCTACGGCCGGGCGCTCCCGTAAGCGCCCGGCCGTAGGTTTGCTAGGGCGCCCGAGGAGTTTCTCCGCCCCGCTGAGGAGCGCGAGCCCGGCCAGGTCATTGGGCTGGTAGGGAATGGAAAGAAGCCCGCCGTCCAGGGCGCGGTCGGTCAGGAAACTGGCGGATGAGGCGGTGGCTTCGGGATGGTGCAGGTCCCAGACCAGCAGGCCGGCGAGGAGGGCCGCGGCGGTATCCGCGGCAAGGGGCGGGTATCCCAGCCGTTCCAATCCGGCATATCCGGCACGTAGCGGCTGGGAAATGAGGACCGATTCGGTGCGGGCCATCGGAGCGATAGTGTAGGAAATATCCCGGCCGGCTTCCCGCTCGACGGTGGCGCGCCACCGCCCGATGCGTTTAGCTGCCGCGTAATTAGGGCCCTGGATATCTTGGAGCAGATTGACGACGCCGCCCTGCCGGGCAGGCCGCGCCCCGGATAGCTTTGCCCAGCTGCGGATCGCCGCTCGGGAAAGCAGCCCGCCAGAGAGTTCAGCGGCGCCAGCCGCTGCGGCGTCGTTCCCCGCAACCGGGTAGGCATCCGTGGGGGAACCGTACCAGGCGAAGGCGGCCGCGCTTTCTTCGCCCACCATGCGCAGCACGGCATCCGCTCCCGCCTCCACCAGCACGAACTTATATCCGGGCGCGTAGAGGGTATCCACCACCACGAGGTCGCCGGGCAGGGAGAGGAGCCAGCCGGCCACGGCGTCCGGGGCGGCGGTCACATCGCCGAAGCCCGAGGGCGCAATATGCAGATCCCCGGCAGCTTCCAGGGCCCGGGCACGGAGGGTGCGCATACGGCGCGACTCGCTGCGCCCCACTCCCGCCACTCGCGCGCCGGTGGCCAGCAGCGTGGGCGCGGGCGAGAGTTCCGCCCCGGCACCGAGCACCGCCACGGTGCGCCCCTCCAGGCGCATCATCTCCGGGTTGTGCACCACCTCGGTGAGGGCCGCCAGCACCCCCGGCTGCACTCGCCCGTTTTCTTCCCAGAGCGCGAGGTGGTCCAGGAGCTCCGTGCCGCTCAGGTACACGTAGTCCCCGCGGGCATCCTGGCGAGTTGCCCCGCGCCGGTGCTCCGGAATCTCCCGGCCCCGGAAGGGCACGGTGAAGGGGCACGGCACCGTGGTGCCCCGCAGGATTTCGCCCCGTGGTGCCCCGCCGCGCGGGCGCAGTTCGGCGAGCGGGGTGCCGTCATGCAAGGTGAGGGTGCTGTGCACGAAATCCAGGCCGGCGCGCGCCGCCTTCGCCCCGTGGGCCGGATTATCAATCCGAGTGAGCTGCGCGTAGGGCTCACGGTAGGTACGGCGCCAGGGAATTGCTTCTTCAAGGGATGCGGCGAGCGCGGCGTCGCCTTCCGCGAAGACTTCTACCATGCCCCGCGAGACCGCGGTGCTCGAGGGTTTCCCCTCGCGGATGGGAAGCACGATGCCGGCTTGCGCCTCGCGTAATTCAGAACTGGTGTAGCGCAGGTGGACGAGGTCGCGCCCGGTGCGTTCTTCCACCACGGCGACGGCGCCTTCCTCCCCCACGGCGCGCAGCACCACTTTTTGGGGCAGCACCACCGGCGCCCGGAAGCTGACCTCCCCGCTGCCCGGTGCATCCCCGCGCAGGCCGAGCTGGCCGCAAGCCCAGGCGTCGGTAGCGGCGCCGTGGAGCACCGCCCCGCTAAAGCCGAAGAGGCGCGCAGTGGCGCCCGAGAGGTGGATCGGGTTGATATCCCCGGTCAGGCGGGCCCAATGGCGGGCATCTTTAGCGGTGAAGCGCCGTTCGGCCAGGGCGTAGGGCGTGGCGTAGCGCAGATGCCCGGACTCATCCACCCCGAATTCGGCACGGAAATCGAGAACGGCACTGGGGGCGGATGGAGCGTCGGGTGCGGACGGCGCGCCAGGTGCAGACGGAGCGGGGGCCGAGGACGGTGCGGACGGTGCGCCAGGTTCCAACGGTGCCGATGGAGCGGGGGCCGAGGACGGTGCGGACGGTGCGCCGTCCTCCGGCCAAACACTGTGCTCGGGTTGCGGTTCTGCCCCGGTGAGGTGCACGGGGCTCCCGGTGCTGCCGCGGTCCAGGTATCGGGCGATTTCCCGGTAACATACTGCGCCGTCGTACAAAATATCCGCTGCGACGCGGAGCGCCGTTCCCTTCTCATCGCGCTCAAAACTGGCGACCCACGCCCGCACCGTGAGCGGGCGGCCGAAGGGGACGGGGCTGAGAATCTCCCACCGTAGGTCGGTGATCACGGCGCCGGTGGCGACGAGGGGCAGGCGGGAGTCGGCAAGAATATCGAGGGTGGGGCCCAAGCACAGCTGGTGCAGCAGGGCAGCCGGGGCGTGCCCACCCACTCCCCCGCCGGCGAAACGGGCAATGCCTTCCCCCACGGCGCGCTCGGCGACCGCGTGGACTTGCACCCGCGGCAGCTCGTCAGCCTGGGGAACGGCGCGGCGGCTGAGTTTTTGGCGGGCCGCGGCGGCGAGGATGGCGGCGTAGCGACGGGTTTGCATGGGGACCCCTTTCGTCGGTGTCCCTTCCATTCTAGGAAATGAGCTGCCCGCTGCCGCCAGCAACTGCCCCGCGAGATAAAAAATACCCCCGTGAGGAATCCTCACGAGGGTAAGCAAGCTTGAGCTTCCCGCGGACTTAGTCCGAGAGCAGACCCTTCTTGTAAGCCTTGGCCAGCTTGCGCGGGATGCGCACTTCGCGGCCCCGCACGCGGACGGTCTGGAGCTCGGTGAGCTCGGCCTTCCACTGGGAGCGACGAGAGCGGGTGTTGCTGCGGGACATCTTGCGCTTAGGTACTGCCATGTCAACCGCTCCTCTCTACTTTCCGGGCCGCCCTGCGCAGCCGCTACGAATCTTCGTGAATTTCCGTGCCTGGACCGGCACTTCAATAACACACAGCGAATGAGTCTACCTCATCACCTCCCCGCCGCGCCAGATGGCGCGTGTGAGATACCAAGCATCATCGCGCCCTGTATGAGGGGATGGTGCGGCACGGTGCGCGCGGGCGTGAACGCCGCACCATACGGCGGGAACGGTGCAATACGGCGGGCGAGCGCACCATCCGCCGCCGCCCGCGCCCCGTGCGCGCAGCGGTGATGAGAGAATACCGATATGTCGGATGTGCTATTAGAGGCCGGGGCGCGCTACGAAACCGAACTTGAGATCAAGCGTTCACGTTTTATCACGGTGCTGGCGCGGGTTGCCACCGAGGCGGAGGCACGCGCCGTAATCGACGGTGAGAAGCGGCGCTTCTCCGATGCACGCCACCATTGCAGCGCCTACGTGGTCTCCGTTCCGGGAAGCGCTCCGATCCACCGTTCTTCTGATGACGGCGAGCCCTCCGGCACCGCTGGGCGCCCCATGCTCGATACTCTCCTCGGCGCGGGCATCACCGACGTCGTTGCGGTGGTCACCCGATATTTCGGGGGAACCCTGCTGGGAACCGGTGGCTTGGTGCGGGCATATTCGGATTCCGTAACCCAGGCGCTCGGCGAGGCCCGCATGGTGGAACGGCGCGTCGTGCCCCGTTACCGGGCTTTCCTCCCCCATTCCGATGCCGGCAAGTACATTGCTGCCCTTTCGGGCGCCGGCTTCACCCCGGAGATGGACTACCACAACCAAGGTGTTGAACTGCATATTTCTACGGAGCGCGGCGCAGCCCTGGCCGCTATGATGGCAGAGTTGTCCGCGGGGAATGTCGGCGTCGAACAAATTGAGGATGCGATTATCGAGGTCCCCCTAGCTGGATAAACATGACGACTCGTCTATAGCGCGTTAAAATAAACAAAAACGGCCACATCGTGCTGCGCCGTATCGACATACGTCAACCACTGAATACGGTGATGCCATGAGAAGCCCCCTGCGGTCACACAAGAAGACCGGCCCCAAACCGACCTTTACTGCCGATGAAGCCATCGATGCAGTCTTCGACATCGGATTGGATCGGTTCACGCTCGGCCAGGTTGCCGAGAAGCTCGGTGTGGCTACATCCGCTCTCTATCGCCTTTTCAAAAGCCGCGAAGACCTCATGGAAGCATGTTTGGCGCGCGTTTCGAGCGAATATCCCCCACCCGAAGGGGATAGTGCGGATGCGTTGCTGCGCGATTATGCGAATAAGGTATGGGAGCTCATGGATACTCACCCGGGGCTTGACCTGCTTTTCGTGCAGTTCTCCGCCACCTCGCGTTTTATCGCCCCGCACCTCAACGCCCTTATTAATGCACTCGAAGATATCGCCGGCTGGGATGTGGAAATCGGGCTGCTGGCGGTGGATACCGTTACCAATATCATTATGGCCACGCACGCCGCGGCCGCGTCATTCAATAACGTCAAAGATGATGCCGATATCGCCCAACCCACCCGCGGAAATATTGTGTTGTTCTCCCGCCTGAAATGGCGCGACCGGGCCAACCTCGATACCAAACTCGATTTCCTCATTCCAGCTTTCGCCGCGGAGGCCGAACGGCGCGCACAGGAATCAGGCACCACCACGCGCGGCTAGCGCGCCGTCCGCGCACCGTACCCGCCGCTCCGGTTTCCGCAAGAACACTCCGCCGCGCCGGGAACGCGCGGCTAGCGCGGGCATTCGCCCAGCTCTATCCACATCTCGGGCCACGGCGCGCCGGGCGCACTCCAGAAAATACTATGGAGCAGCGGGAACAATATGGCTCGCAGCGGCGTTAGCGTACCCGAGGAGGAAAATATGACCATTTTCAACGACGCTACTGAACTAGTGGGGCACACGCCCCTCGTCCGTATCAATAAGCTCGCGGAGGGCAGCTCCGCGGAAGTCCTCGCCAAGCTTGAGTTTTACAATCCCGCCAACTCGGTGAAAGACCGGGTGGCGGTGGCCATTATCGACGCCGCTGAAAAGGCCGGTGCACTGCGCCCCGGCGGCACCATTGTGGAGGGCACCTCTGGGAATACCGGGATCGGCCTGGCCTGGGTGGGCGCCGCGCGCGGCTACAAGGTTATTTTGACGATGCCGGCGTCCATGTCGGTGGAACGGCGCATGCTGCTGCGCGCTTTCGGGGCGCGCCTGGAGCTGACCGATCCGAAGGAAGGCATGCGGGGCGCCGTGGCGCGCGCCGAAGAAATCGTGGCAACTACCGAGAACGCGATCCTGGCCAGCCAGTTCACGAACGTCGCCAACCCGGCGATCCACGAAAAGACCACCGGTGAGGAAATCTGGGCGGATACCGAAGGCAAGGTGGATTACTTCATTGCCGGTATCGGCACCGGGGGCACCATTACCGGTGCGGGGCGCGCGCTGCGCCGCCACAACCCGGACGTGAAGATTATCGCGGTGGAGCCCGCCGAATCCCCGCTACTCTCCGAAGGGCGGGCCGGTTCGCACGGCATCCAGGGGATCGGCGCGAATTTCGTGCCCGAGGTGCTCGACACCAAGCTCTACAACGAAGTCATCCCGGTTCCCACCGCTAAGGCTCTCGAGGTGGCCCGCGCTGCCGCTACCTCGGAGGGCCTGCTGCTGGGCATTTCCGGAGGCGCCGCCCTCCAGGCCGCCCTCGAGGTGGCGGGGCGCGAGGAAGCTGCCGGCAAGCGCATCGTGGTGATCATCCCCGATTTCGGGGAGCGTTACGCTTCCACTCCCCTTTTCGATCCCTACCGCGACTAATGGGAGGTACCGGTACGACGGCGCAGGCCAACCTGGCGCGGGGCTATACGCCCGTAGCGCGGGCGGCCGGCTAGAGTAGGTTCTATGGGTTTATCTCGAGCACTCCGGCTCATGCGGGAAGATATTGATACGGCGCGCCGGCGCGATCCGGCGGCGCGTTCCCGCCTGGAGGTGGTACTGGCTTACTCCGGCGTGCATGCCGTGTGGGGGCACCGGGTGGCGCACGCGATGTGGGAGGCGACGCCGCGGCTGCGGCTACCGGCGCGCCTCCTCTCCCAAGCCACCCGGTTGCTCACCGGGGTGGAAATCCACCCCGGCGCCCACATTGGCCGCCGTTTCTTCATTGACCACGGCATGGGTGTGGTGATCGGGGAAACCGCGGAGATCGGCGATGATTGCATGATCTACCACGGGGTGACCCTGGGTGGGTCATCAGCCGAACCGGTCAAACGCCATCCCACTTTGGGAAACGGCGTCATGGTGGGGGCAGGCGCAAAGATACTAGGCCCTGTCCACATTGGGGACGGTTCCCAGGTAGGCGCGAACGCCGTCGTCGTTCATGATGTGCCGGCGGAAGCGACCGCGGTGGGAATCCCCGCGCGGGTGCGCACCCCGGCCCATCACGAACCACTCATCGATCCGGCGATATATATTTAGGCCGCTTGAGGCGCCTTCGTACTGCTTTAGGCGCCTTCGTACCGCGCGATCTGATCGATACGGCGCTGGTGGCGCTCATCTTCACTGAAGGGCGTCTCCAGGAAAAGCTTGACCAGGTTCCAGGCTTCTTCCTGGGTGTGCTGGCGCGCGCCAATGGAAATGACGTTGGCGTTATTGTGTTCGCGCCCGAGCTTGGCCGTATCCTCATTCCAGGCGAGGATGGCGCGCACCCCGCGCACCTTATTCGCGGAAATCTGCTCGCCGTTCCCGGAGCCACCCAGCACGATGCCCAGCGACCCGGCGTCGTCTACAACGCCCTGCCCGCAGGCAATGCACGGGGCGGGGTAATCATCGAGCGCGTCATAGGTTTTGGCGCCGTGGTCCACCACTTCGTAGCCACTGGCTTCGAGCTTCTCCACTAGGAATTCCTTGAGCTCGAAACCGGCATGATCTGTTCCAATATGTACTCGCATGCAGCAATCCTATCCTATTGTGCCGCTTGTCACTTTTACTTCGGGGGATGGTGCGGCGACGACGCACACGGTGCGCCGCGACGGTGCGGCGGGAAGCTGCGCCCGTGGCGATGCGCTATTTAAAGTGTCGTAGGCGTCCACTACCCTGGACACATGACTGATACTGCTTTGCATGC
>NZ_JASOKT010000008.1 GCF_030216305.1 Actinotignum timonense
CGCCCGTGGCGATGCGCTATTTAAAGTGTCGTAGGCGTCCACTACCCTGGACACATGACTGATACTGCTTTGCATGCTGTGCTTTCGGGCGCTGATACTTCGGTGCGCCCCCAGGATGATCTTTTCCGTGCCGTCAATGGCACCTGGTTGCGTGAAAAGGAAATTCCGGCCGATCAGGTGTCGGTGGGTTCCTTTATCGATCTGCGCGATGAAGCTGAGCTCCACGTACGTGAACTCATTGAGAAGGCCGCTGATGCGGCGGGCGCCACCTCTTCGGAAACGGCCGCGGATTCCGCGCCGGGCGTTCCGGCGGAATCGCTGGCGAAGGTTGTGGCCCTCTACCGTTCCTTTATTGATACCGCGGCGATTAATGAAAAGGGTACCGCTCCCCTCGCCGCTGATCTCGACACGGTAGCTAGTGCGAAAACAAAGGAAGATCTGGCCCGCGTAATCGGCGCGCTCATGCGCACCGGGGTGGGTAGCTTCTTCGGGGTGGATGTAGCCCCCAGCCTGGCCAATCCCAATGTGAACGAATTTTCCATCGGCCAGTCCGGCCTGGGCTTGCCTGATGAAGCCTATTACCGCGAAGCGCAATTCGCTCCGATGCTGGATGCTTACCGGGAGTTTGTGCCGCAACTAGCCCAGCTGGCTTTTGATGAAGCGGCCACCCAGCCCAGCCCTGCCATCACGGCCGCCGCCGCGCGCGTTATCGATGTAGAAACGAAGCTCGCCGCCGCGCATATGAGCCGCACGGATGCCCGGGATATGGATAAGGTCAATAACCCGATGTTCTTCACAGATTTCGTGGCCTCGGCTCCGCAATTCCCCTGGGCCACCGCGCTGCGTGCTATCGGTTATGATCCCGATCAGCTCGGCACCATTATTGTGACCACCCCGCAGGCGCTCCAGGCTGCCGCGCAGTTGTGGGAAGAAACCCCGCTGGAAACCTTGCAGGAATACACCCGCTGGCGCATCCTGCTGGCGCGGGCTTCCTACCTGCCCGAAGTGATCGACGCGAAGAATTTTGATTTCTACGGCAAGGTGCTGGCCGGCACCACCCAGCAGCGGGATCGCTGGAAGCGCGCGGTGCAGCTGGTCAATGGCGTGCTCGGCGAAGCGGTGGGCCAGCTCTACGTGGCCTCCTACTTCCCGCCCGAACATAAGGCAACCATGGATCAGCTGGTCGCGGATCTCCTGGATGCCTACCGCCTGTCCATCCGGGGCCTTGACTGGATGAGTGATGCCACCAAGGAACGCGCCCTGGCCAAGCTGGATACCTTCGCCCCGAAGATCGGCTATCCCGATAAATGGAAGGATTATTCCTCCATGCAGATCGGCACGGATCTCCTGGCCAATATTCGCGCGGCCTGCGAATTTGAGGTGGAGGAAAACATCGCCAAGCTCGGCAAGGAAGTTGACCGCAGCGAATGGCATATGAATCCGCAAACGGTCAATGCCTACTACAACCCGCAGTGGAATGAGATTGTATTCCCCGCCGCTATTTTGCAATGGCCTTTCTTCGAGCAGGATCGCGATGCGGCTTTCAATTACGGCGGTATCGGCGCGGTGATCGGCCACGAAATCGGCCACGGTTTCGATGACCAGGGCTCGAAGTTCGATGCGGATGGCTCCCTCAACAACTGGTGGACGGATGAGGACCGCGCCGAATTTGAGAAGCGCACCGCAGCTCTTATCGCGCAATTCAATTCCTATATTCCGGCCCAGTTGAACGGGGATGAGGCTTTCCACGTCAACGGTGAGCTCACCCAGGGTGAAAACATCGGGGATTTGGGCGGCCTGTCCATCGCGCTCAAGGCTTATGAAATCCACCTGGAACGCGAGGGCCTCACCCTGGAAAGCGCCCCCGTGATTGACGGCTACACCGGCGCGCAGCGCGTCTTCCTGTCCTTCGCCAAGATCTGGCAGGGCAAGAACCGTGACGAATGGGCTCGCCAGCTCATCGCCATCGACCCGCATTCCCCGTCCGAATTCCGGTGCAACGGCACGGTGAAAAATATCGATGCCTTCGCGCAGGCTTTCGGCCTGGAAGAAGGCGACGGCCTCTACCTCGCCCCGGAAGAGCGCGTGCGTATTTGGTAAAAGCGCTCTTTCGCGCATACGGCATTCGCGTGCGCGGTATCGCGCATACGCACTATTCCGTATGCGCGGCGCAAATAGTACGACGACGGCGCTAACGCGCGCCTAGTTGCCATGGCGTACCGGCGGCGGAGTGCCGGACTGACCAGGCCACCTATCCATGACATCTGTCATGAAGAATTGGTGATGCATGGCAGTTCCGGCACCCCGCCGCCCATTTTTACACTGATGGCATGAACACAATACCCGTGGCCAACTCGGCCCACCCGACCCGGCCAGAACACGTGACGCCCCCAGCCGGCACCGCACAGCCGGCCGCCGCGAAGCAGCCAGACGGCACCGCACAGCCAGCCGTTTCCGCTCGCGCCCTCAGCCGTTCTTTTGGGAATGTGCGCGCCGTCGATAATATCGACCTCGGAATCGACACCGGAGAGATCGTGGCGCTCCTCGGCCCCAACGGTGCCGGGAAAACCACGCTCCTCGATATGGTGCTCGGCTTTACCAAACCCAGCCGCGGCACCCTGGAAGTTCTCGGCCAGACTCCCGGCTCCCCGGCTCTCACCGGGCACATCGGGGCCATGTTGCAGACCGGTGGAATGCTCCGTGATCTCACCGCCGCGGAAACCCTCCACTTCCTCGCCGATTGCCTCCCCTTCCATCTCCCGGTGAACGACGTTATTGAACGCGCCGGCATGAGCGACTTCGCTTCCCGGAAAATCGCGAAATGCTCCGGCGGGCAAATCCAGCGCATCCGCTTCGGTGCCGCCCTGCTATCCGACCCGGAGCTGCTTATCCTCGATGAGCCCACCGCCGGGCTGGATGCCACGGCGCGCCGTGACTTCTGGGAGCATATTCGGGCCGACGCCGCCCGCGGGCGCACCATCATCTTCGCTACCCACTACCTCCAAGAAGCCCAGGACCTCGCCGAGCGGGTCATCCTCATGAATAACGGGCGCATCGTGGCGGACGGGAGCGTCGCGGATATTACCGCCCAGCAACGCCACCACCTCACCGTCACCTGGAATCCGCAGGCCGCCATCTCTCCGGAAGAACTAGCCCGGCGCACCGGCGCCGACACGGTGGAGCGAGACGGTGACCTGGTGTGTTTCACCGTGGCTGATTCTGATCGACTTGCCGCAGTGATTCTCAATGAAGGCCTCGGCTCTCATCTCCAGATTTCTGCCGCCAGCCTCGAAGATGCGTTCTTCAGCCTCACGGCCTCCCCGCACACCGATTCGCCCGCCGCCGCGGCACCCGAAGGAGCCCTCTCATGACCACCCTCATAGCCAGCCCGGCTGCGCCTCGTTCCCGCACCAGTATCTTCTTCTCCTATATCCGCCACGAGCTCTGGCGAAATCTGCGGATGGTGGACTCCCTTATCTTCCTCATCGCCCTCCCCCTCGTGATCTTCGCGGTTTTCGGAGTGGCCTCACCGGGCACGGACAAGCACATTCCAGGCGGCACCATCGCTGCCTACGTCATGGTGAGCCTGGCCCTCTACGGGGCAGCCACCGCCGCGACATCCATGGCGGGTGCCGCCGCCGTGGAACACGACAGCGGCTGGGGCCGCCACCTAGCGCTGACCGGGATGCGCCGCGGGGACTACCTGACGGGCAAAATCATCGTCAGCCTCCTCATTGCCTGCCTCCCCATCGGCGCGACCTTCCTCCTCGGTATCCTCACCACGGCGCAATTTGATACCCCCGGAATCTGGCTCGCGAGCGCCGGACTGTGCCTGGTAGGCGTATTTCCCTTCGCTTTCTTTGGCCTCGCCGTCGCCCTGGCGCTTCGCAGCGAAACCGCGGTGTCCATTGCCTCCGGTGTGGTGGTGCTCCTCGCGTTCCTCGGTAATCTCTTTATGCCGCTAAGCGGATCCATGATGGAGCTGGCCCGGTACACGCCCTTCTACGGGGCGGGTGTACTGGCCCACTGGCCTCAGAACGGGGACGTGATTATTACCGGTGCTTTCGCCACGCCGGGTATGCCGGAGATCCTCCCCACCGAATCCTTCGCCTGGGCAATCGGAAACGTGGCGGTGTGGACGATTATCTTCGCTGCACTGGCGCTCCTGGCCCTGCGCCGTTCGACGGTGCGGCGCTAGAGTACCGCGCTAAGGTACGGCTAAAGTGCGAGCACATCAGCAGGCACGGGCGGCGGCCGCGGAGGAACTTCGCGGCCGCTATGCTCATGGTATGGCCCCATCCCCCGCCGCTCTTTCAGCAGGCTCAGCCCCGTCCCCCGCCGTCTCAGCGGTCAGCGCCGTCTCAGCGGTCAGCGCCGCCCCGGCCACCGCCGCACCGTCTGTCTCCGCGTCGTCCCCCACCAGCCATTATTTGAATCGCATGTGGCGCACCGCCAACCAGATACCGGCGGCCCCGACCACCCACCGCGAGCGCCTGACTATGCTCTTCGGCAGCGGGATCTGGCTCATCTTCCTGGTCTTTCCTTTCGCTGGAGTTCTCTTAACACCAAGTCTCACTCCACTTGAGCGCGGCCTCGGTTACGCGGGAATCTGTGGGTTTGGACTGACATATATTCTGATTTTCCAATTTCCGGATATGCGTCCCTCCTGGCCCCGCTGGGTATCCCTCACGTTATGGAGCATTCCGTTGCTTGCCTGCGCGGCACTTATCCGCCCTTTCCCCTTTGGCTTCGCCTACACGGCACCTTTCTTCGCGGCGATCTGGATTTTCTCCCTCCCGCTTATCCCCGGGATTCCGTGCGGGCTTCTCTGCTTCGCGGGCGGAGCGGCGGCTCATATCTGGGCACCGTATGATTTCGTGTGGGCGGCGTTTCTGGGCAGCATTATTATCCCGATGATCCCCATTCTCATCTCGCGGTTGCTGGAAGAATTTGCCGCGCGGTCGGCGCGGATGCGCGCGGAACTCATCCTTTCCGAGCAACGTTCCGAACTGGCCTCCGTGGTTCATGATGTGCTGGGCCATTCGCTGACCGCCATCACCGTAAAAACTCAGTTGGCTTCGCGATTATTGGAGAGCAATCCGGAGGCGGCCCGCGCTGAATTAGAAGACAGTCTCAAAATCTCGCGCAACGCTATCGACACTGTGCGGGCCACCGTGACCGACCTGCGCCAGCCCACCCTCGATGCCGAACTGGATTCCGCTTACGCGCTGCTCCGTTCGGCGCGTATCACCGCGCATGTCACGCCTCCCCCGGAACTTCCCCTCCTCACCGCACAGCTTTTCGCGTGGGTGGTGCGGGAAGCGGTTACGAATACGGTGCGCCATTCGGATGCGAGCAACTGCACCATCACTATCGAGCAGCGGGATACCGGCGCGCGCTTGCGGGTGGAGGACGACGGCGTAGGTATCCCTACGGGGGCTCCGGCAGGTACCGGGCTGACCGGTTTGCGCGAGCGCGTGGAGGCTGCCGGTGGAACACTGGCGATTAGCCGGCTGGAACCGGGAACTCGCGTGGAGGTGATCTTATGAACGACGGCGCACAAGTAGCTGGCGGTGCTGCCCCCGCCACCAACTCGCACGTGGGCAACGGTGCGGCCACGGGGCGCCGCTGCCCCATCCGGGTGGTGATCGCCGATGATCAGCGGATGGTGCGCGAGGCTTTGGCGGCGCTTCTCAACCTGGAAGAGGATATTGAGATAGTCGCGCAGCTGGAAGATGGCAGCGCCGTCGTTCCCACCGTTGCGGAAACCGGTGCCGATATTGCGCTCCTTGATATTGAAATGCCCGGCGTGGACGGAATCGCGGCGGCGCAAGCACTGCAGGAGGCGGGTGCCGGCTGCGGCGTCGTTATTGTGACGACCTTCGGGCGTGCCGGGTATTTGCAGCGCGCCATGGCGGCTGGAGCGCGCGGTTTCGTGGTGAAAGATGCGCCGGCTGAGGAGCTCGCCGCCGCGCTACGCACCGTTGCGGGCGGCGGCTACGCTATCGATCCGCAGCTGGCCGCGCAGGCCTTGCAGATGGGGCCCAATCCGCTCACCGAGCGCGAGGGTGATGTACTGCGGCTGGCCCTCAGCGGGGCGACCGTGAAAAGCATGGCCGCGCAGCTGTATCTCTCGCAGGGGACGGTGCGTAATCACCTGTCTGCCGCTATCGGGAAAACGGGGGCGAGCACCCGCACCGAGGCGGCGCAGCTCGCCCGGGCCCGCGGGTGGATCTAAACGTGCACCCGCGGGTGCATGGCGCACCGGTGCAGAGCTAACCGTCACACCGGTGCAGAGCTAACCGTCACACCGGTGCGGAGCTAACCGTCACACCGGTGCGCAGCTACCAGCACACCCGCGGGCGAAACTACGGCAGCTGAGCCGAGGAGCAAGCTCGGCGGCTAGCTAAAAATTGGCCCCGTGGTACGCGAGCGCTTGAGCTCGAAGAAACCGGGGGTGCGAGCCAGGGCGAGGCAGCCATCCCAGAGGGCGAGGGCGGCTTCACCGTGCGGGGCCGGGGAGATGACGGGGCCGAAGAAGGCTGCGCCGTCGAAAGAAATAATGGGCACGCCGACTTCGTCGCCGACGAGCGCCAGCCCGGCCGCCACGCTGTCCCGCAGGGCGGCGTCGTAATGAGCGGCGTCGTTCAAATATTCGCTACCCTCGCCGAGGGCCGCGAGCACTTCGGCAAGAATCTCGCGCCCCACGGGGCGCCGGTCTTCGTGAATAGCCTGGCCCAGAGCGGTGTAGAACTCGCCGAGCTTGTCATTGCCTTCCAGCTGAGCGATTTTCATGGCGACGAGCGCCGTTTCGCGCCCCTCCTCCACGTGGGCGCGGTACTCCTGCGAAATATCTTTGCCCTCATTGAGGATCGCGAGGGAGAAAGGCCGCCACGTGACGGTGAAATCACGAGCGGTGGCCACCTCGGTGACCCAGCGGGAGGTAATCCACGTCCACGGACATGTTGCATCAAACCAAAATTCAACCTGAGTACTCATGGTTCTATCCAAGCGTGAAAACGGGCGCCGTGGGTCGCCTCGCGCCATGAGCGAAACTGGAACGGCGCGCGAACGGTGCGGCAACGGCGCGGCAACGGTGCGGCTGAAAGCGGGCGGTGCGGGCAAGGGCGCGCCAGAACCGGTAGGATTTCACGTAAATTGTGCTGAAAGCCAAGGGAAAGGAAGCTTGATGGCCGGGACTAATCTCACCCGCGCAGAAGCTGCGGAACGCGCGCAGATCGTAGCGACGCAGAATTACCGCATTGAACTTGATCTGACCACCGGGGAGGAAACTTTCACGGCGGTTACCGAAATTGATTTTGAGGCCACGCCGGGTGCCGATACGTTCCTCGACCTCATCGCGAAGTCGGTGGAGCGCGTGGTGCTTAACGGCGCGGAGCTCGACCCGGCCAGCTACCAGGATTCGCGCCTGCCGCTGCCCAACCTCGCGGCGCAGAACACGGTGCGGGTGGAATCCACCCAGTACTACTCGCGCACCGGTGAGGGCCTGCACCGTTACGTGGATCCGGCCGACGGCGAGGTCTACCTCTACTCCCAGTTTGAGGTGGCAGACGCGCGGCGGGTCTTCGCGAATTTTGAGCAGCCTGACCTCAAGGCGAATTTCACCTTTACGGTGACCGCGCCGGAGAACTGGAAGGTGTTCTCCGTGTCCCCCACCCCGGAGCCGGTGGCCCTGGGCGAAGGCAAGGCACGCTGGGATTTCACGCCCACCGAGCGCCTATCCACCTACCTGGTGGCGATTGTGGCCGGCCCCTACGAGGGCGTGGAAGGCGAACCCTTCCATTCCATCGACGGGCGCGATATTCCGCTGGGTGTGTACGCGCGTAAGTCGCTGGCTCCCTACCTGGATGCCGATGAGGTTTTCACCATCACCCGCCAGGGCTTCGAGTATTACGAAGCCAATTACGGGCATCCCTACCCGTTCCGCAAGTACGACCAGGTGTTCTGCCCGGAATACAATGCCGGCGCCATGGAGCACCCGGGCTTGGTAACCATCGTGGAAACCTATGTATTCCGCACCAAGCCCACCGGCGCGATTATCGACCGGCGCACCATCACCATCCTGCACGAACAGGCCCATATGTGGTTCGGTGACCTGGTCACCATGAAGTGGTGGGATGACCTGTGGCTCAACGAATCATTCGCGGAATTCATGAGCCACCTGGCCGCCGCGAATAACACTCGCTGGAAGGATGCCTGGACCACCTTCCTCGCCTCTGAGAAGACCTGGGCGATCCAGCAGGATCAGCTTCCCTCCACCCACCCGATTGCCGCGGATATTCGCGATCTGGAAGATGTGCTCGTCAATTTTGACGGCATTACCTACGGTAAGGGTGCTTCGGTGCTCAAGCAGCTGGTGGCGTACGTGGGGCAGGAACAATTCCTGGCCGGGGTGCGGGCCTATATTGCTAAGCACAAGTGGGGCAATGCCACGCTCACCGACTTGCTAACCGAGCTGGAAGCTTCCTCCGGGCGCGACCTCAAGGAATGGACCCGGGTGTGGCTGGAGGAATCCGGCGTCAATACCCTGCGGCCCGAAGTGGAGGCCAGCGGCGGGGTTATCGACCGGCTCACCGTGGTCCAGAGCAATGACGCGAACTCCTCGCTGCGCCCGCACCGTATCCGCATCGCCGGTTACGACCTGGACGGGGACGGGCTGCGCTGCGTGAAATCCGAATGGGTGGATATTGCCGGTGAGCGCACCGAGATCGCTTCCTTCAAGGGTGCCGAGCGCCCCGATCTTATTCTGCTCAACAGCCAGGACTGGGGCTACGCCAAGATCCGCTTCGATGCCGATTCCTTCCGGGTAGCACTGGAGAATCTCGAGAAATTCGATAACCACCTGGATCGCTCCGTAGTGGTCTTCGCGGCGATGGATATGATGCGCGACGGCGAACTCGACGCCCACACCTATGCCGATATCGCGCTGGCGGTGCTGGCGGATGAAACCGATGGCACCGTGCTGCGCGTGGTGCTCGGCTCCCTGCATTCCGCGGTAGAGCTCTACTCCAACCCGGCCACCCGCACCGAGTTCGCGGCGGCCGTTTCCGAGCGTATTTTCGAATTGGCGCTCACCGCCGCGCCGGGTTCGGATCGCCAGTTGCAGCTCATGGGTGCGGCGATGCGCCGGGCCGTAAGCGAGGAGCAGCTCGGCCTTATTGCCGGGTGGCGCGACGGCGTGGCCGTTCCGGAAGGCTACGACGTGGACCAGGAAGTGCGCTGGAATATCCTCATCGCCTTGGCGGCTAACGGGCGGGCCGATCAGGCCGATATTGACGCGGAGTTCGCCCGCGATTCTTCCTCCTTCGGGCAGATTTTCGCGGCCCAGGCCGAAGGTGCGCTGCCCGATAGCGCGGCCAAGGAAAAGGTTTGGGAAGAAATCGTGCATCCGGAAACCAATACCCGCCAGCGCAACCTCGCGCTGGGAACCGGGCGTTCCTCCGCGGAGAGCGTGCGTGCCTACGCGGAGAAGTACTTCGCGGTGGCCAAGGACATGTGGGATAACAATTCGGTGGAAATCGCCTCGAATATGCTCGAGTATGCCTACCCTGCTCAGCTGGCCGGCCGTACCGACCTCGGGGTGGATCTGCTGGCCCTCGGCCAGGAATGGCTGGCCACCACGGATGCGGCGCCGGCTTGCCGGCGTATCGTCTCCGAGGTGGTGGACGGCACCGCCCGCGCGGTGCGCAACCAGGAAGCCGACCGGAAGGCTGGGAATTAGGCCGTAGCCCGATAGCGCGGCGTCGTCGCCGATAACCGGTAACCGAAAAGCGGTAACCGGTAAGAACGACGGCGCAAGCGGCTAGGCCGGTCCTGAAAACGAGAAGTGCCGGGGTGATCATCCTAGAAAGGTGACCACCCCGGCACTTGCCGTTTCCGGTTAGTTAGGGACAGTTGGTGCGATCAGGCGCGCAACTGCGCTGAAGGGATTAGCCCGGGACCACCCGGGAAGCAGCCGCGCAGATGCGAATCACGGATCACAGATCACGCTCCGTCAGCGAATAGGAGAATAGCGCTTCGCGCTCAACGCGCTCCCAATCCATATCAACACCAAGACCCGGAGTATCGCTTGCGACGATATTTCCTTCCTCATCGATTCGGAGCGGATTCGTGGCCGCATATTCCATAGGCTCAATCGGGAGGGCCTGCTCGAAGA
Organism: Actinotignum timonense; assembly: GCF_030216305.1. Lineage (GTDB taxonomy): Bacteria > Actinomycetota > Actinomycetes > Actinomycetales > Actinomycetaceae > Actinotignum > Actinotignum timonense_A. The sequence goes on from NZ_JASOKT010000008.1 coordinate 10,178, forward strand.
AGCGGCAGTTGCCCATGCCCAACATGAGGCTAAGATTCGCTGCTTGCGAGAGCGTATAGCCCCAGGACTGCAACTCCACCTGCATGCCGTGAGCCTTAGCGAGGGACATGATATGGCGCGTTCCAGTGATACCACCGGCGAGCGTGGCATCAACCCGCAGATGATCCCAGGCTTCCCGGCTAATTCCTTGGGCAATTAACCCACCGCTGAGAATCTCGTTGCCAGCGGGAATGATCTCGATATCAAGCTTGCGACGCAACCACTGGTAGCCTTCCAGATCGGAATCACCCAGGGGTGCTTCAAACCACAGGTAGCCAAGCTCTTGGAGCCTCTTGCCCACCCGGAGCGCCTCGGTCCGGTCGTAGCGGCCTTCCACGTCAAGCATCCATGTCACATCGCGATCCCCAAAGGCTTTCGCCATCTCATCGACAAGCACGAGGTCCTTATCCGGGATGCACCAGGTATGGAATTTGATGGCGCGGTAGCCGGAATCCAGGTACTCCGCAACCTTCTCCAGGTACTCGTCAATAGTGAAGAAGAACGGGGTACTGGCATAGGCCGGGATAGAACGTTTCGCGCCGCCCAGGAGCTGGTAGAGCGGGAGATCCGCGGCTTTGGCAGTCAGATCCCACAGCGCGATATCGAGCGGGGCAACTGAGAGCGGAATCATCGAAGCACAGCGATTCGCCATGATTTTGTACAACGCCTCGCGATTCACCGCGTCCTTGCCAAGAATGGAGGGGGCTACGTGGCGAATAGCGTTACCCAGGGCAACGTCTACGCCACCTTCGGTCCACGAGATAGCGCCGCCCACCCCGTAGGTATCTTGGCTGCGCACCCGCACCACGGTATTCGTTACATGCAGCTCATCGTAATACGAGGACGTGCGGTAAAGAGCTTGAGGATTGGTCAGGACGTATACATCAATCTGATCAACAGGTAGCTTTAAGGTCATTTTTTCTCCTTAGATAGATCAACCTTCGTTGGTTGGTTTTCTTGTTTTAGGACGGCATCTCCACCCGATATCGGGCAATGAGATCTTCATTGAGTTCTATGCCCAAGCCCGGGGTGTCTCGAACGGGGATCTGCCCGTTTTCCAGGGTGAGCGGATTAGCCACTAAATCGGTAAAGAGTGGGCTGGTGCTCTGGGAGTACTCGATAAGGTCGCCTCCCGGAAGTGCGGCTAGGAATTGCGCGGTTGCGGCAAGCAGAATACCGGTGCTGAAACCGTGCGGCACTACCCGGGTTCCCTGTTGCTCAGCGAGAGCGGCGATCTTACGCATCTCGGTGATTCCACCGGCGCGCGTAATATCCGGTTGCACAATATCCGGCCGAGAGTTTCGGATGAATTCGTCGAATTCTGCGAGGGTTGCCAGCGGTTCCCCACCCGAAATCGGCACGGCAACGGATTCTCCGAGCCGCCTGAGCGCGGCGTGGTTATCAACATAGATCGGCTCCTCGACCCACATGAGCCGGTAATCACGCAGGCGTGCTATCTGTTCTGAGGCATAGCGTACGTTTTTCCAGCGATAGACCAGGTCCAGTGCAAGGCCAACGTTGTCGCCAATTGTCCGCCGCACCGCTGCTACCACTTTTTCATCGTGATCGGGATCGAGGCCAAATTGTGCCCCGCCCATCTTGATGTCACGGAAGCCACGGCCGATGATCTCGGCGCTGATACGCTCATTTTCCGCGATATCGCTCGAGGGAATGAAAGTTCCATAGGCCGGGATGGCATCACGTACTTTTCCGCCCAAGAGCCGGTGAATGGGAACACCGTAATACTGCGAAGCAATATCCCACAGGGCAATATCGATGGCGCTGATGGCATGAATGGCAGCACCGCGGCGTCCGAAATACGATGACTCGTCAAACATCTTGTGCCACAGGCGCTCAATATCAAGCGGGTTCTCACCCAGAAGAATCGAACGCAATCCCCTACTACTGGAGTGTGATTCCGGAGTTTCAACAATGGCTTTGAGCACCGCGGGCGAACTATCGGATTCGCCAATTCCGGTTATGCCCTGGTCGGTATGGACACGAATAAGGAAGGCGTCTTCGCCCCATTCGCATGGTTCGTTCAGCGCCGGGACTCGTAGCCAAATAGCCTCAACGTCCGTAATAGCTATGCTCATTGGGTACCTCCTGCTTCGAGATCGGTTGCGACCCGGCCTTCGGATTCGCTGTTATCTATGGGAAGTGTGATTTCTCCGGTCTTCGCATCAAAGTATTTCAGGTCTCGCTTGAGCCATTTGATTAATCCGTAGATCTGGAGCGCTAGCAGGATAACGAATGGTACCGCGGTGAGAGTCAATCCAGTCTTGAGTGTTTCGAGATTGGCGTTGATCGCGATCATCGCGAAAGGAATCGCACTGAGCATGAGCACCCAGAACATTCTGAGGATACGGGCCGGATCCTTACCTGCCGGAAGATTGCGCGTACTGACGGTCGAAATTGTGAAGGCCGTGGCATCAAGATGCGAAGAAAGGAACAACAGCATAATGATGAAGTACACGATGGCGAAGATGGTACCCACGGGAAGATTCGCTAGGAGTGCCGCAACCGCAGATTCGCCGCTATCCTCCACCAAGATCTTCGGGGCATTAATGCCGCCGCTCACCAATTCGTGAATTGAGTAACTGGACAGTACGCCGAACACGAACATGATGCCGGCTGCACCGCCACCGACGAGGCCGAAAACTACCTGCCGAATAGTTCTGCCTCGCGAGACGCGAGCAATGAAAATGGCTACGCCCGGAAGGTAGGACATCCAGTACAGCCAGTAGAAAACGGTCCAGTCGCGGGTGAAACTACCCCCGCCCACCGGATCGGTGAAGAGGGACATGTGCACGAAGTTCTGGATCTCCAACCCCATGGCATTTGTTGCGTTGAGCGCAATGAACTCCGTTGGGCCGATGATGAGAACCACGAATGCGAAGAGGAATACGCCGACGACGGCAGCTCGGGCCAGCTTTTGCAATCCCGATGCCAATCCCGCATACGAGCTCAATCCAAAGAGCAGGGACGAGAACAGCAGAATAACCGTCTTGAGAATCAGGGAGTTCGAGATTCCGAAAATTCCGGAAAGACCAGCGGAAATAGTATTAACAGTTACCGTGACCGTGAGGATGAGCCCACCGAAGGTGGTGAAGAGGAAAATAATATCGATGACGCGCCCGAGCCAACCCTTAGCTTTGACCCGTCCGTTACTGACCGCTTCCATATTGCCGGCGTAACTGAGGTGTTTGCCGCGCCGAATATGGAAATAGTAGGCCATCGCGATACCGGCAATAACGTACATTGCCCACGGTGTGGGTCCCCAGTGGAAGAACGCATAGGCCAGACTCTGGTCCAGCGCTTCACGGGAGTGGGCTTCTAGGTTGAGACCCGGGGTGTTGTAATAATAGGCCCATTCCATGAATGCCCAGTACATCGTGGCGGAACCGAGCCCCGCACTGATGAACATAAAGAGCCAGCTAGGCGTTGAATATTCCGGTTTCCCGGCTCCCAGCTTGACGGAACCGATGCGGGAACAGGCAAGTACCAAGGCCATGGCAACGCAGAAGAATCCGAGGACCTGAATGGGAACACCGAATATTCGGGTGGAGCCATCAAAAAGGGTACTTGCACCATTTTGGGCCTCATCAGGCCACATTAATAATGCGATAACTACAAGGGCAACAACGATGATTGACCCAATAACGAGAACATAATCAGGGCGGGATTTTGCACCGTCAGTCGCGGTGGCAACCGACGATTTATCCCTCAACTTTTTCTCCGACACGGAAATCTCCTTTGATTATCCAGACGACGGCGAGGAATTCTTATTTATTCAATTGAGATAGTCGAGATAGGGTTTATTCGTTTCGATAATGTGCCGACCGAGCGCCTTTAGACTCTCCTCCTTATTGCCCGTTCGGAAAACACGCAGTAATTCGCGATGATCTTCAACGAAGGTTGGCAAGGCACCCGATCTCCCCGTTTGCAAAGCAAAATGCATGCGGATTCGCGGATCGATAGCATCCCAAACGCTCCGAACCGTATCGGACTGGGCTGCATCAACAATCAGACCATGGAAAGCGATATCAGCTTCGTTAAAAGCATCGATATCGCGGTCCAGTACCGCTCTATCCATCAAGCGCACCAAGTTCTCTGCCTCATCAAAATAGTCAGAGTCCAAGGCGTCAAAAGCTTCACCGAGCGCAAACTGTTCTGTTTGCACGCGCAGCGGGAGAAGCAGACCCTCTACCTCGCGGCGTGAGATAGAAGCCACCACTGTCCCCGTATACGGAGTAGCCACCAAGAGACCTTGCAGTTCAAGAACCACGAGAGCCTCACGCACCACGGTGCGGCTTACCCCGTAGGTCTCACAGATTTCTTGCTCAACAACACGGCTTTTAGGCTCGAGTTTCCCGGTGAGAATCTTCTTACGTAATTCTTGGACAAGTCGATCCTTCATCGACAGTCGCACCAGTCGCGCCATCAAAGCCTCCTTCGTTAGCGTCGATTGTATACAATCCACAATCGACTGTCTAGAGGGTCGTATTCGTCTCGCTACTCTTTCTAGATCCGATCATAGTTCCCTCACACCCAAAGCACTCGAGCGCGAGTGCCAGCCGCTGCGAAGCTGAAACTATCCTGGATATTTTTATCATCACATTTCCTAATATCCTTTTATTACTTCGCTATAAACTTGTGGTGCAAACCGTCATATTCAAAGAAGAGGAAGACACCCCGATGAAGCACCCGAGTTACCTGGCTGTTGCCGCCGCCGCAGCCACCGCCATGTTCATTCCAGCCGCGGCGCTCGGTGCCCCGGCCACATCCACCAGCCTGACGAGCAATCTTTCCCGCCCTGCCGCGGATACGAACAGAGATAAGGCCGCTGAGGAGAAGGCCGCCGCGGAAGCGGAACTGGCTCGGGTCACCGCTGATCTGGCCGCCGAAAAGGCGAAGGTTCCGGGCCTCGAAGAAGACCTCGCCGCCGCGCGCCAGCGCCTCGCGGATCAGGAAGCTCCCCTCGCCCCGCTGCGTGCGCAGCAGCAGGAGTTGAGCGCCGAATGCGGCAAGCTCGGCCCCGCCATTGCTAGCCAGGAGAAGAAACTGGCGCAGCTCCAGGCCACGCTCACGGAAATTCAGGAAACTGAATACGCCACGATTGATGAGAAAAATGCGCTGGTGGTCAAGCGCACGCAGATGCAGCAGGCCGGCGCGGATGTGACGGAAATCAGCGCGCAGATTGACGCGCTGGAGAAGAAGCTCGAGCAGCTGCGCACCCAACAGCAGCAGCTCAATACCCAGATTTATACGCTCAAGCCGCTGATCGAGGAGCTGCGCGGCGCGCAGGCACAGTGCCCGGCTATGGAGGCCGAGCTCGCCCAGCAGATCAAGGATGCGGAGGCCGCCGCCGCACCGGCGCGCGCCGAGGTCGCCGAGAAGGCCAAGGCTCTCGAGGCGGCGCAGGCCCGCGTGGCTACGCTCACCGAACGCGCCGCGGCGCTCGAGAAGAAGATCGCGGAGCTGAATGAGATTCTTGCCCGCCCGCTTCCCGCGCAGCCCGCGCAACCTTCCACGCCAGGTGTTACGACGACGCCGCCAGCCGGCCCCGCGGCCCCTCCAGCCGTCACCGGCACCCCGGCAGCCCCCTCCGCTCCAGCTGCCCCGGCAACCGCCGCCCCCGCGGCAACAAATACGCCCGCCGTAGCCACGGCGCCCACCGCAACAGCAACACCCAAGGCCAGCGCAGCCAAGCCGCAACTGGCCAACTCAGGTGCGCAGCTGGGCGGCGCCATTGGCGCAGCCACGGTGCTCCTCGGAGCAGGCGGGGCGCTGGTGCTGCGGCGGGCGCGCCGCTAAGCACCAGTCCCAGCGTCTAGCAGGAAAGCTACATTCCTCGCATACAAGCCGAAGCGGCGGATCCCCACAGGTATCCGCCGCTTCGCCTATTACGCGCTGGTGCTGTTATGACACGGTGCCGCGCTGCCCTTTAACGCAAGGCACGCGGGAGCCGGGCGCCGTCGTCGTTAAAAGCGGAGAGGCGATAGCAGGTGACGGTGAGCTCACCGCTCACCTCCATCCGCACCTGCCCGCGCGGGTAAATGCGCTGGGTGAAGGAGGTGGTGCCTTCTTGGAAGAGCTCGACCAGGGAGCCGTCCATCCACAGGGAGGCCGGCGCGTTCACGGCGGCGGTGAAGAGCACCTCGTTGGTTTCCGAATCGCGCAGGGAGACGGTGCCGCTACCCGCCAGGTCCAGGGAGAAGGAGTGCAGCTCAGGCAGTTCGGTGACCACGGTGCCCTCGCCCTCGCGCAACGCGAAGATTTCGGGGGCCGGCTCGGTCCACACGCGTCCGTCGGAAATACGCACCTGGCGCGGGTAGGTCAGCGCACCGTTGTAGCCCGAGGCGTCGATATCGGCGTCGGTGCGGTCGGAGCCTTCCCAGGTCCAGCCCCAGGCGAGCACGCGCTCCCCGTCCACCACGCACTGGGGCGCGTAGAAGTCGGGCCCGGCGTCGAATTCACCGCCGGCACGGGGCACGAAACGGGGGTACCCGGCGCTCATATCCAGATCGCCCACCAGGTAGGCCACCCCGGTGAGGTGATCCATAAGCGTTTCCGCTTCCACCCACTGGGAGACGATGAGCACCCACGCCTCCCCCACCTGGATGAGCTGGGGGCATTCCCAGATGGAGGCCGGGGCGTAGATGGAGGCGAGCGGGTCGTCGCCCACCAGGAGGGTGTCCAGGTAGCGCCAGTTGCGCCAATCGGAGCATTCGTAGAGGAAGATCACGGGGGTGCCGTCCTCGAAGCCGCCGCCGTGGATGGCGTAGGTGCGCCCCTCCACCTCGAAAATGAAGGGGTCGCGCATGGCGCGCACGTTTTCGATGGGCGGCATGGTGGCGACGACGCCGGTGGGCTCCCAGCCACTCCTATCGGCGTTTTCCTCCGCCAGGACCGTCACGGAGGGGCCGTCCCCGCGGGTGACGGCGGTGTAAAGCAGCGAGGAGACTCCCTCGTGCACGGTGCCCACGCCGGACCAGCAGCCGGCCGAATCGGGCTGCCCGGGGCGCGGTTTGAGGGCGATGGGCTGCGCCGTCCAATTGACGAGGTCCGTGGAGGTGGCGTGGCCCCAGTGGATGTGGTCATGCCAGGGCGCCTTGGGGTTGTACTGGTAGAACATGTGCCAGGTATCGCCCACCTTGTGGATGCCGTTGGGGTCGTTGACCCACCCGAAGTTCGGGCGCACGTGCAGGGCGGGGAAGAAACGGTCGGGGAAGTTGTCGAGCTGTGTCATGATTGCCTCCTTTGTTGAGGGGGTTGGGGGCGGCGTGGCGGCCAGTGGGGAGCGACTGTGTCCCTCATCGTTGAGGAGGGCACGGTCGGGTACCCAGCCGGCGTGACGGCGCCCGTGGGCTGCGGCGTAGAGCCGATGTTGGTCAGTTCCCGCCGTTGAGCTTTCCTGCGGTGCCGTGGGGCAGCCGCAGCTCGGCCCGGTGATGACGGTGCAGGGCACCAGTCGGGTACGGTGCCGCTCCGCGGCGGCATCCGGGTCACCGAGCAGACGGGTGATTTCGGTAATGGCGCGCTCGGCAACCTCTTCTACCGGGTCAACGGCGCGCAGGAATGATTGGGCTTCGGGCAAGTGGGAATCATCGAAAACGGCCAGGCGAATATCGCGGCCCGGCACCAGGCCGCGGCGCCGTATCTCCGCCATGGCGGGCACGCACATGGCCGAGCTGCCCAGCACCAGGGCGTCAATATGGGCGCAGGAGTCAAGCACCTGGGCGATCTGGCGGCGCACCGCCCGCGGGGAGGAATGGGCGCCCACCAGCTGGTGGCGGGTCACCCGGTGGCCGCGTTCCACCAGGGCTTCCTCGAAGCCGCGCATATGCTGCGAGCCGTTGGCGATGCGCCGGTCCGGGTAGAAGAGCACCGGGTAGCGCACCCCGTGGTCGAGGAGGTGTGCGGTAATATCGCGGATCCCCTGCTGGTAGTCGGTGCTCACCTGCGGGGCCACCACGGCGGGATCGTTCCCGTTCACCACCGCGAAGGGGATGGCGTGGCGGCGCAGCCGCGGCAGCGAGTGCCGGCGCCATCCGGGCACGGGGCTGATGATCACCGCGTCCAGACGGTGCGCGATGAGGGCGCTGAGCGCCGCTTCTTCGGTATGTACGTTCGCGCCGGTATCCAGCAGGAAGGGCACCAGGCCGGCGTCGGTGGCCTGGCGGGCCAGCTCCAGGGCCACCGCTGTGCCCCCGGCGTTGCCGAGTAGGGTTCCCACAATGGCGATTCCGGGTGAGGCCCCGGCGCGTAGGGAGCGGACGGTGCGCGGGCTGGAGTAGCCCAGTTCCGCTGCCGCCTCCAGTACCCGCATCCGGGTGGATTCAGCCACCCGCCGGGTCCCGTTGAGCACGTGGGACACCGTGGTGATGGATACCCCGGCGCGGCTCGCCACGTCTTTCATCCCTACGCCCGCCATTGTTCCTCCTTCTTACGTTGTACGACGACGCCGGCGGCCCGCTGCGCGGGCCGCGCCACCCGTCGGCGCGCCACCTCGACGGTGCGTGAGCACCGTACCAGGCGCGGGGCGCCGCCCGGGCTACACGTCCTCGAGAAGAGTTCCCTTCGTCTCCGGCATCATAGTCCGCGACCAGATGACCGCGCCGAGCATGCACGCAGCGTAGAAGAGGAAGGTGAAGGTCATCGAGGCTTGGAACATCACCGGGAAGGTGCCGGAGATGATCGCGGCGGACACCCAGTGGGCGGCCGAACCGACGGCCTGGCCGTTGGCACGGTGGGCCGGCGGGAAGATCTCCGAGATGAAGACCCACAGCACCGAACCGATACCCACCGCGAGCGCCGCGATGAACACGATGATGAGAACCAGCACAATAATGCCGGTGGTGGTGGACAGCTCCGAGCCGTTGAAATAGAAGATTCCGGCGATGGCCAGCAGTGCCACCAGGTCGATGCCGGCGCCCAGGGTCACCAACGGGCGGCGTCCCGCCTTGTCCACGAGGGAGCGGCCCAGCAGGGTGAAGGCCAGGTTGGTCAGTCCCACCAGGATGGAGGAGGCGAAGGCGGCATCGCCGGCGATGCCGGCGGACTGGAGCAGGGACGGTGCGTAGTAGAGCACCGCGTTGGTGCCCGCGAATTGGGAGAAGAAAGCGATGAGGATCGCCATGGTGATGGGGCGGGCGGTGCGCTTCGAGAAGAAGGGCTCCGTTGCCGCGGCGTGCGGGGCGGCGTTATGCATATTTGCCATGACCTGCGCGGCTTCGTTCTTGCCCCACAGGTCTTCCATGACGCGCAGCGATTCGCTATCGCGCCCGCGGGTGTAGAGCCAGCGCGGGCTTTCCGGAATGAAGTAGCACACCGCGAGGAAAATGAGGGAAGGCACCGCCTGGATGCCGAGCATCCAGCGCCAGCCCAGCTCCACCGGCATCATTTTGACGATGATGTAATTGGAGAAGTAGGACACCACAATGCCGATCACGATATTGAGCTGCACCGTGGCCACCAGTTTTCCGCGCCGTGCGGCAGGCGATATCTCCGCCGTATACAGCGGGGCGATCACCGAGGAGGCCCCCACCGCGATCCCGCCGAGCATGCGGAAGATGAGGAAGAAGACCCAGCTATTGGCTACCGCCACGCATACAGAGGTGATGAGGTAGAGGGCGGCCACGCCTTTGAGGACGGGGCGCCGGCCCCATTTATCGGCCGGGATACCGCCGAAGAGCGCCCCGATAATGGTGCCGATGAGGGCGCAGGAGACCGTGAAGCCCAGCTGCCCGGCGCTCAGATCCCATTTATCTTGGAGGGCTGCCGTGGTTCCGGAAATCACCGCGGTATCGAAACCGAAGAGGAAGCCACCGAGTGATGCGGCGGTGGCCGAAAATGGTACGAGGTGTTTTTTCATGTTCTCTCCTCACCGTTGAGAATGCTGTTCGTGGCTGGTGCTGCGATGGCGGGAACGGTGCGCTTCCGTTGCGCCCCGTTTCCTTGCCCCGTGCCCCGTTTCCAGCTCAGGAACGGGGCAGACCGGCCGGTGCATTCACTCTAAGAAGAAGTGCTGGCATGAGCTAGGCCCGTCTCCTAAAATTTGCGCAAATTTTAGGAGACGGGCCTAGCTGCGTCGTCGTACCTTTAACGGCAGTCGCGGACCTGTTTGTTCCCGTGCACCGCCTTAGCCGCGCGGGTGGCAGCGCTCGTATTCCGCCGTGTAGGCGGCGATGAGGGAACGCAGCCGGGGGTGCTCGCCCAGGTCCTCGGTGAGGACCACCTTTTCAGTGCCGTCGGCCAGCGGGATCTTCCAATTCGGGTATTCGGTATCGGTCCCGGGCTGGTTTTGGGTGCGCCGCTCGCCCACCGCGTCCACCAGAGCAATGGCCTGGAGCTGTGCGGGGGTGCGGGCAATATAGCAGTGCATCGCCTCGATGAGCTCGCGCTCCGTGGGGTCGTGGCTCTCCAGCAAACCGCAGCCGCACAGGGTGTCAATAAGCACGCTGCGCTCGCGGCGGGCTTCTTCGCGTACCTGCTCCACGGGCTCCACCAGGATATCCAGGGAGGCACGCAGGTCCACGTGTTCGCCGGCCAGGTAGCCGGCCAGCGGGGGCAGGTCGTGGGTATCCACCGTGACCAGGGAGGCGCTGCGGTAGTGCTCGGGGGCACGGAAGGCTTCCCCTTCCTTTTCGAAGAGCATGACGGAGGTTCCGAAAATGCCCCGTTCGGTCAGGAAATCACGCACCCAGGGCTCCACGTTGCCCAGGTCTTCCCCGATGAGGAAGGTGCCCGAGCGCGCCGCTTCCAGCATGAGCACGCCGATGAGGGCTTCGTGGTTGTAGTACACGTAGGTGCCGTCCACCGGCTTATTGCCCGCCGGGATCCACCACAGCCGGAAGAATCCCATCACGTGGTCGATGCGCAGCGCCCCGGCATGGCGCATGACGGTGCGGGCCATGTCGCGCACCGGTGCGTAGTGCTGGCGGTCGAGCTCCACCGGGTTGAAGGGCGGCGGGGACCAGTCTTGCCCGAGCTGGTTGTACATATCGGGCGGGGAGCCCACGCTCACCCCGCTGGCGAAGGCATCCGGGTTGGCCCAGGCATCCGCGCCGCAGGCCTGCACCCCCACCGCGAGGTCGTGCACCACGCCGATGCCCATGCCGGCATCGCGCGCCACTTTCTGGGCGGCTTCCAGCTGCTGGTCCATGACCCACTGGCACCAGCAGTAGAAGTCGATGCGTTCGCTCAGCTCGGCGCGTTCGCGGCGCGAGGCCAAGGTATCGGGGCGCTCGCATTCGAGCGGGAAGTGCTTGCCGTAGCGCTCAAACATCGCGCACCAGAACGCGAAATCTTCCAGGCCCTGGCCTTCGGCGGCGCGGAACGCGTCGAAATCGGCCTGGCGGGCGTGGCTGCGCGGTTCGCGGTAAATCACTTCGAGGGCGCTGCGTTTGGCTTCCCAGCAGGCGCTGCGATCCAGCAGAGTATTGTGCAGCGAGGATTCCTTGGGGGCCTGCCCCGCCCACGTGACCATGGAGCGCTTGCCGGAGTCCATATAGGCCACTTCGCGGATGTCCTCCGGGCGGATGTAGAGAGGGTTGAAGAAGCGGCGCGACGTCGGCAAATACGGCGAGTTCGTGAGCTGCCCGCACGGTTCGGCGGCGTGCAGCGGGTTAATGAGCACGAATTGCGCCCCCAGCCCGCCGAAGAGCGAGCCGAGTTCGGCCAGGTCCGCGGTGTCCCCCGTCCCCCAGGAGTCGCGCGAGCGCACCGAGTAGAGCTGGCTCATCACGCCCCAACCGGCCACGCCTTTTTCTGCCGGGGCGGGCAGGCGCGCGGGCACCACAATGAGCGCCCCGCTATGCCAGGTGGCGGCCTCCTCCCCCGCTGCCGGCGGGGTGACCTTGGCGCGCACCGTGTGGTAGCCGAGCGGCAGGTTCCCCGGGATGATGAAGGCGGCGCGGCCGATCATGGCGCCGTCGATGAGGCGCGGCAGTTCAAAATCTTCGGCCTGTACGGCGGGTAGTTCCGCGCCGTCTTCTAGTTCGTAGGTGAGGGTGACGGCCGCGCCGTGGGGCACGTGCACGCGGATGATCTGCTCGTTACCTTCGCGCACCACCGTGGTGGCGGGCAACACGTGGCGCCATTCGCGGCTATCGACCGTGTCCAGCGCCGCCTGCGCCGCTTCCGGAGTGGAGGTGTCAATCCCCATGGCCGCGAGCACCGCGACGAGCGTATCGGCATCCACCGTCACGTATTCGCCCGCGAAACTCCAATAATGCGTTGCCACTCCGTATGCATCAGCGATGCGGTTGAGCATATCTTGCGGTGGTGAACCCGCCATGGTTCCCTCCTTGTGTCTCCCCGTGTGTCCCCGGTTGCTCGCCTCCGGTGGCGAGCCCGGTTACTAGAATATCTGCTCCGTTGCCTTTCCGTGGAATTCCGCGCCGTGGTGGGGATGGTGCGACGACGACGGCGCAGCTGGCGGGGGCCGCCCCGCCACGCGCCATTGGCCCCGGGCCGGGCACCGTTGGCACCCCACAGCTGCGAAAATTCGCTCCGTGGTAGCTATGCCATGCGCGCAGGGTAGGCGTGCCGAAGGTAGATAAAGGAAATAATCGTTGCACCCGCGATAAGCAGCCATGTTATTCCGTAGGGCAGCGCAGAAACTCCATCCCCCGATACGAAAGCCAAGGCCACGATAGAGGTAGTCAGCGGGATAAACATCGTGGATGCGAGGGATTCCACGATCACCGCAGAGCTGGCCATCTCCTCGATGGTGATGCCGTCAGGCTCGTCCGGGTCGTCGAAGAAAATATTGAGGGTGTCCAGGTAGGCGATGCCTATGCCGATCCCGGCAAGGGTCCACGCGATGCAGAACACAGGCGTAGCCGATGCCGGGCGCCACCCGGAGAAAATCCACGCCGCCAAGAAGATCGCCGCGAGCGCGATGAAACCGAGCCCAAAAATAACGCGGAGCCGATATCCGCGCCGAGTCGCGGCCGGCTTGATGCCGCAGACCACGCCCACAACGGCCCAGCCGAGCCCGCCGCCCATAATGATGATGCCCAGGGCGTCCGGGCCGGCCTGGTAGAGGTCGTGCGCGGTGAGGGAGACGAGTTCATTTCCCGCAAAATAGCCACCGGTTAGGAAGAGCATGCCGGCCAGGGCGGCGCGGCGGGGTGTTTTTTGCGTGAAGGTGCCCTGAGGCATGAGGAGCACGGCCACGCGGCCCAGCACCGCCACCCCGATGACCATGAGCACGATCTTGAGCGGGCCAGATGCCGGGATAATTGTTATTCCCACGCCCGCCACGATGAGGAGAAGCGCGGTATAGGAGAAGGGCGATTCTTTGCGTTCCCCTTCGGTTTGGAGATTGAGGGCGATAACGAAGCGGGCTACCAGAAGCAGCGGGAGGTAGAGGAGCATGGCCCAGCGCCAGGAGAGCAGGTGCGTTGCCCACGCCGCATATGCCGGGCCGACCACGGAGGACACCACCCAGCTGGCGGAGGAAAAAGCTAGGGTGAGGCGCCGGGCGCGCCCGGAAAGGCCCAGCGCTACCGCACCGATGGAAGTCATGGCCAGGGTGGAGCCGGCCAGGCCCCGGATCGCTGCCCCGAGAAGATAGACCAAGATATGGGGCGCCGCGGCGCTGGTGCACGCGCCCAGCACCAGGAAAACGGTGGCGCCCATGAGGAGGCGGGGTAGTCGCATCCGATTCATCAGCGCCGCACCGATGGGCAGCCCCGCCATGGAAGCAATCGCGGATACTCCCATAATCACACCGTAGAGGTTTTGCGCGTGCAGGTCTTTGGCCAGGATCGGCAAAATCAGCTGGTTGAGGTAGGTCTGCATTCCCCCGATAAGTTCGAGGATAATGACGGCAATAGCGATCACCAGCCCGGCGCTTCGTTTTTTCATGGTCTTACTGTAGCCGGGCCGGAAGTCCCAAAAAATACCGAAACCGCCACAAGATTTCACCACAAAAGCCGCATCAAAATTCCGTTTCAAAAGCCGCCCGCAACATCACCCCACACCCCCGTCTCAAAATATGGACACATATGCTATGGTGGCTTCGTTCTACCAAACACGCATCTTGACGCCACCGCTATAAAACAGCACGACCCGGTGCGAAACAACACTATTCGAGCGCCACACTCTCCACGTATGCGCGATATGGCCTGTTCAGATGCTGAGATTGTGAAAGGTTTTTGTGCCCGCTTTTATCACGCATCTGCGTTCACTACTGCCCTGCACCGATGACCTACGCGCCACCAAAAAATATTGGCGCCAGGATATTGCCGCGGGCATCACGGTGGGAATCGTAGCGCTCCCCCTCGCCCTGGCTTTCGCTATTTCCAGCGGCCTGAGCGCGGAGGCCGGCCTCATTACCGCCATCGTTGCGGGAATTATCGCGGCAATCTTCGGCGGCTCCAATTACCAGATCTCCGGGCCCACCGGCGCCATGGCGGTCATCTTGGCACCCATCGTGGCCGCGCACGGTGCGCGAGTGGTGCCGCTCCTGTGCCTCATGGCGGGAGGCCTCATCCTCCTGGCCGGTGTGCTGGGCCTGGGGCGCGCCGTCTCCCTCATCCCCTGGCCGGTGATCGAAGGTTTCACGGTGGGCATCGCCGCCATTCTTTTCTTCCAGCAGGTCCCCAATATTATCGGCGTGGAGGCCCGCGCCGGCCTAAGCACCCTCCCGGCGGCGTTCGACGCCCTCACCCGCATAACCCCCGCAACGGCGCTCACCACGGGGCTGCTTTGCCTGGCCGCCATCGTCATTATCGCGGCGTGCACGAAAATCTCGAAGAAGCTCCCCGGTTCCCTCATCGCGGTACTGGTGGTGAGCATCATCGCCTGGGCTGCCGGCCTCACGGTGCCCACCATCGGCATCATCCCCTCCACTCTCCCCGCCCCGGTCGTCCCCGAAATCTCCATAGGCCTCCTTAGCGCCCTGGCGCCGGGCGCGCTCGCGGTGGCGGCCCTGGCGGGTATCGAGTCGCTCATCTCCGCGCGGATCGCGGCGGGGATGGTGCGCGGCGGTAGCTATTCTCCGGATCGGGAGCTGGTGGGCCAGGGCCTGGCGTCGGTGGGCTGCGGACTTTTCGGCGGCATGCCCGCCACCGGCGCCATTGTCCGCACCGCCGTGAATGTGCGTTCGGGTGGGCGTTCGCGCCTGGCCGCCCTCATCCACTCCCTGGTGCTCATTGCGGTGGTGTATCTGGCCTCCGCCGCGGTCTCGGCTATCCCGCTCTCGGTTCTTGCCGGCGTGCTGGTGGTGACCTGCTACCGCATGATTAATCCGGATACGGTGCGCCAGGTGATGCGTTCCAACCGCTCCGACGCCTCCGTTTTCGTGATCACGACGATTATTACGGTGGGTCTGGATATTATTTGGGCGATCACCGTGGGAATTATTATTTCCGGGATTCTGGTGTTGCGGCGCATGGCGAACCGTTCGGGTATTTTCCGCGAAGATCTCCCCTCCGATCCGAAAATTGCTATTTTGCGGGTAGACGGCACCATGTTTTTCGGCGTGGGCGACCGCATCGAGCGCGAAATCCCGCGCCTGGCGGGCGTGGACGTGGTAATTTTGCGCCTCTCCCGCGTCGGAATCGTGGACGCCACCGGGGTGCGAGCCCTGGCGCAGGTGGTCGACCGCCTGGTCGATGCCGGCAATACCGTGCTGGTCAAGGGCCTACCCAAGCAGGTACAAGAGATGGCCCAGCGCATGGAACTGGGCCAACTCAGCATCGGCGATTATCTTTTCGCGGATATGGACGGCGCGATGGCGCAGGCCCGCCGCATCGTGGCCGCGAATGGCAGCTCCACCGCCACCGGCCGTTTCCGCGCGGTGGAAGAAACGTAGGCCCCCCATCATCTACCGGTCCCGCACATTTCCTGGTACCGTTTCCGGTGACAGGACTCCCCGCACCTCTCGTAGAAGTGTCCCAGGGGAGACGTTTTTTCTCACCACCCCGCGAACCATGCACCGCAGCCTTTTCGCGCACTTGCGGAATAGGTACGACGACGCCGCCTCCCCCGCTACCGCCTAAACGAGGGATGCACCGCACTCATGAGAATGCCCAATGCCAACAGCACCACGCAGACCGCAATCGGTAGCCACGGTGCGATCCCATAGAGCGCCGTGGACGCAACAGGGGCCAGCACATAGGCCATGCCGTTATTGGCATTGATGAGCCCGGCCATGCCGCCCTGTTCGTGCGGCTCCATCTTCAGGGTAGGAGCGGTGTTATAGCCCGGCATTGCTAAGCCGGAGCCGAGCCCCGCCAGCACGCAGGCCAGCACGAAAATCCACAGGTGGCTCGGGTGGAGCAACAGGGCCACCGCCACGAAGAAAATCACCAACCCGCGGCGGAAGAGCTGCACCGCATTCCAGCCGAGCCGCGGCGCCAGCGCGGCCTGGGCGATAATCATGACCACTCCCATAATGGACATGCACAAGGCCGTAAATCCGGCGGTGGCCGCCGCTTCCAGCCCCAATGCGTCTTGGAGCAGGAAGCCGAACACGGTGGTCAGGGTGGAAAATACGGTGAACATGAGGAATCCGCAGGCCAGGAAGGCGAATGCCCGCGGGTCGAAATAGCTGACTTTGGCAGGCTTCTCCACCCGCTTTTCACCCCGGGTGGGCTTGAAGGTCACCAGCAGCACCACAACCCCGGCCAGGATCATGAGCGGCATGACCACCAGCGGCAGCATAAAGCCGCCGAGGGCCGCCAGGCTCCCACCCACCAGCGCACCGAGGATGGTGGCGAATCCTTGCGCGGCGCCCAGCATGCCCACGCCTTTGACTCGCTGCGCCTCACTATAGGTGTGGGTGATGATGTAGGTCTGGGCAGCGGGCGTGATCGCGGCAATGGATCCGCCGTACAGCAGGCCCCGGGTGAACACCACCCCGACCACCAAAGCGCTCCCAACCAACGCTCCTTGCAAGCCAAACCAGGCCACTACCGCGAAGGCAGCGAGCGCGGTGGCCGCGCCCAGCATCCCCGTCACCAGAATGGGGCGGGTGCCCCGCCGCAGGGAGACCCTCCCCCACGTGGTTGAGCTGAGCGAGAGCACGATGGCTGCCAGGGAGATCGTCGCCCCGATATGCCATTCTTGTAGGCCGATTTCGCGCGAGAGCGGGGCAATAATCGGGTTGAGAATCATCTGGCCCATATAGGCCAGCAGTACCGTCAGGAATAGCGGGAACAGGCCCGGAATCTGGCCCTTTGTTGAGCCAGTCTCCAATTCCGGTTCCGCTGCCGGTTGCGGGTGAGTATTCGCGTCGGTCATAGCGCTTCCTTTTCAGAAGTAATGGGTGAACGGCACACACACTAGAACACTGTTCTAGTAATGTCAATGCGGGGTGGCGATATGCTGGGCATATGCACGCTAAATCCGTGAACACCGGCCGGCGCGTCGGTCTGACCCAGGATAAAATTCGCCACGCCGCCCAGGCCCTCTCCCGTGACCGCGGCATCGAAAACTGGTCGATTCGCGATTTAGCGCTTGAACTCAAAGTCTCCCCTTCGGTGATTTACCACTATTTCGCCAACCGGGACGCCATCGTCGATGCCGTCATCGCGCATCTCATCGGCTCTATCGCTCTGCCCGAAACAAGCTTGGAGTGGAAGGAGTGGTTCATGGCGCTGGCTCAGAACGCCCGCCCGGTTCTGCTTGAACATCCGGGGGTGACGGAGCGGATGATGCACGGCAATTTCAGTGCCGAGATGCTCCCCCTCCTTGAAGCATCTTTCGAAAAGTTGCACGAGGCCGGTTTCCGCCATCACGCCCCGCAGGCTTACACCATGATTATCAATACAATTCTGTGGGCGATTACGGCGCGTAATTTGCGCAGCCCCACTCGCCGCGAGCAGCGCCACGATCTAGGCCGCATGGTGGCCGAGGCTCAGCCCCTGGCCGCCACCTCCACCGCGCTCACCGATATGCTCACCAACTACCTGCTGCCCCTCACGGATCCGCAGAACGAAAACCAGATGAGCCAGGAATACTTCACCATCATGGTGCAAGCCCTCCTGGTGGGCCTGGAACAAACGCTCCTCCCCCGCGAAAGCCCTAACTAACGCGCACCGATGAGCGCACACCTACAGCAGCACCCGCAGCAGTCCCTACCGCCGAGCCACCGCCTAAGATAGTCCCATACCACCCCGGCCCGCACCCGCGCGCCCGGGCCCGCCGTGAAAGGAGCCGCGCGTGGCACTGACCCTATCCACCATCGAGGAAAGCGTGCGCGCGCTGGCCGGCCAACCCAGCTACACCCGCGATTTCTTCTTTGACCTGCTGCGCGCGTACGGCATCTCAAAATCTTCCATCGCCCGCCTGCGTTCCACCACCGCCAGCTCGATCAACGTCGCGGCCGACCGTGAACACGAAATCGCATGGAAAAACAAACTGTACATCCGCGAAACCACCGGCGACCTCGTGGCCGCGGCCCTCGATCTCAAAACCAGCGACACCGCGATCCGCTACAACACCCGTTTCGTCATCGCCACCGATTACACCAGCCTCGCCGCCTTCGATACCAAAACGGGCGATTCCCTCATCACCCCGCTCGCGCAGATCGACAAAAACATCACATTCTTCCTGCCGTGGGCGAATATGGAGCGCCGCGATTTCGCCTCGGATACCAAAGCGGACCGCCGCGCCGCCGAACACATGAGCAAGCTCTACGACGACCTCCTCGAAGCCAGCCCGGATATGCTCACCGACGCCGCGTCCCGCCACGGCCTCAATATTTTCTTCACCCGCCTCCTTTTCTGCTTCTTCGCGGAGGACACCGGCATTTTCGCGCGCGGCCAGTTCACCAGCGCCATCGGCTCCTTCACCGCCCGCGACGGCTCGGACACCGCGGAATTCCTCCGCACCCTCTTCCGCGCCCTCGACACCCCGAACGCCGCGGACAAACCCGTTTACCTGCAAGACTTCCCGTACGTCAACGGTCGCCTTTTCCGTATTAATAACGACGACGACGCCTCTTTGGCTGTCCCCCACTTCACCATGGCGGCCCGGGACTCCCTCTTGCGGCTCGGCACCCTGGATTGGTCAGAAATCAACCCGGATATTTTCGGTTCCATGTTCCAGGGCGTGGTCGATAAGCAGCAGCGCGCCAACCTGGGCCAGCACTACACCTCGGTGCCGAATATCTTCAAAACCATCCGCCCGCTCTTCCTCGACGAGCTGGAACAGCAATACGATGCCGCCGCCAACTCGGTGAAGAAACTGCGGGATTTACTGGCTCGTATCCAAAGCATTAAGGTATTCGATCCCGGGTGCGGCAGCGGCAATTTCCTTGTTATTGCTTATAAAGCGCTGCGCCAGCTGGAGCATAGAATCCTGGAGCGCATCGATAGCCTCTCCACCTCGGGCTCCTGGTCGCTGCTGGGGATGGGGGAGGAAGAAAAGCTGGGCGCGGCTACCCTGGGCCTGGCTTCTTCGGTTATCAATATTGAGAACTTCTACGGCATCGAAATCGATGACGTCTCGGTCGAAATGGCGATCCTCTCGCTCTGGATTGCCAAGCACCAGATGAATGAGGAATTCGCGGAGAAATTCGGCGTGGATATTCCCCTCATCCCGCTCAAGGAAACCGGGCATATTGTGCACGGGAATGCTACCCGCCTCGACTGGAATGAGGTCTGCCCCAATAACGGAACAGATGAAATTTACATTATCGGAAATCCGCCGTATGTGGGAAGTACGTACCAGACCAAGGACCAGAAGGATGACTTCGCCTATGTTTTCGATAGCGCGAAGTACCCGAAGAAGCTCGATTACGTTGCTCTGTGGTTCATTGAGGGAGCGAATTACATTCGCGGCACCCGCGCCAAACTCGCTTTTGTGACCACGAATTCCATTACCCAGGGCGAGCAGGTCGCCCTTCTCCACCCCCATGTATTCACGGGCGGCATTGAAATCGGCTACGCCTACACCTCTTTCAAGTGGAGTAATAACGCCTCCCATAATGCCGGGGTGACCGTTGCAGTTATTGGCCTGCGCAATGAATCCTCCGAGCCTAAATACCTCTTCACGGACCTGGTGCGAACTCCAGTTGAGAATATTAACGCCTACCTCATTGCTGGCGAGAGCACCTTCGTCACTGCAAGAAGCACAACTTTATCCCCGTCCCTACCGAAAATGACCAAGGGATCCCAACCGACTGACGGCGGTAATCTCATCCTTTCGGATCAAGAAGCAGAAGATCTTCTCACCAGCCATCCCGAGCTTTCCGAAGTCCTCAAACAGTTCGTAGGAGCTGATGATTACATCAACGGGAAAGACCGCTACTGCCTGTGGCTCACGGAAGAAAACTGGCACCAAGCAGCCGAAATTCCGGAAGTAAAGCAGCGCCTGGACCGCGTTTCCGCTATGCGTTCGGCCAGCACAAAGAAGCAGACCCAAGAGTTTGCTGCTATTCCTTGGCGATTTGGGGAAGTCCGCTATAAGCCTACGGATTCGATTATTGTTCCAAGTGTTTCTTCGGAACGCCGTGAGTACGTTCCCGTCGGCTACCTTGGCCCAGACACCGTCATTTCCAACCTGGCGTTCGCTATCTACGATGCTGGGCCATGGTTGTTCGCGTTGCTGACCTCGAAAATGCACATGGCTTGGCTACGCGCTGTTGGCGGGAAGATGAAAACCGACTTCCGGTACTCGAATACCTTGGTGTATAACACTTTCCCCGTGCCAGAGTTGTCGGCGTCGTCGAAAGAAGAACTCACGAAACGTGCGCTACGCGTACTCGATGTACGCGAATACCACTGCGAAAAAACCTTAGCCGAGCTCTACGACCCGGACCTTATGCCACGCAACCTCCGCGAAGCGCACGAAAAAATTGACGAGGCAGTCGATAGACTTTATCGCAACAAGCCCTTTGCTTCTGATGAGGAGCGGCTGGCCGTCCTGTTTGAGAAATATCAGCAGCTCGTTGCGGCGGAGGGGAAGTAGCGTGGCGCGCGCCGCCGGGAGTGAGGAAGATATGCACCGCATCGATATACCGGAAACGCACACCGAGCCCTTGGCGTCGATTCTCAATAATTTGCGGCTGGAGCGCTGCGGGACGGGGCGGTATCGCGGCCAAAACCTGGTGCAGATCACCGGGAAAGTGTACGGCGGGCAGGTGCTCGGGCAGGCCACGATGGCGGCGGCTGATGATGTGCAGCGCTCGCTCGGCATCGGGGAGGATGAGCGGCTGGCGCATTCCATTACCGCGGCGTTCCAGCGGGCCGGGCACCTGGATGAGCCTATCGAGTTCCAGGTGGAGGAGATCAACGATCTGCGCTCCTTCTCTACCCGGAATGTCACGGCGTACCAGGGTGACCGTTTGATTTTCACGGCGCGGGTGTCGTTCCAATTGCGCCAGCCCGGGCCTACCCTGGCTTCCTCCATGCCGGATGTTCCCGGGCCGGAGGGGCTGCCTTCGTCGGTGGATTTCTTCGGGGCGCTCGATAATGTGTTCGCGAAGGTGATGTCGTCCACGAACGGGATTGATATGCGGCGGGTGGAAGGTGATATCTACCTGCGGCCGGATCCGGGGCGGTCCCCGCGCCAGCATCTGTGGCTGCGGGCGCGTTCGCCGATGCCGGAAGGGACCTCGCGTACCCTCCAGCGGGCGATGCTCGGGTATTCAGCGGACCAGTTCATGTTGGAGCCGGCCTTGCGGGCCCTCGGGCTGGCCTGGCTTTCCCGCGGGATTTCGGTGGCGACTCTTGATCACGCGATCTGGTGGCATCGCAATTTTGATATGTCGGAGTGGATTCTGGCGGAGATGGAATGTGTTTCCGCGCAGAACGGGCGCGCCCTGGTGAACGCAAAGTTCTTCCAGGACGGCCGCCACATTGCCTCCATGAGCCAAGAAGGGATGGTCCGGGTGCCAGAACGACACCCGGACCATCCCGAGCAGCATGTCGAGTAGCTGGCGGCAGCTACTCAATGTGGGCGCTGCGCGCGTGGGCATAAGCGGTTGACTCGTGCCCGTACGCAGTAAGCACGCCTGAACTTTTCGCACGCGCGCTTAGCGCGGCGGCTCGCCTAGCGCGCCAGTTTGTCTAGCGCGTGAGCTTGTTTAGCGCGTGAGCTTGCGGTGGGCGCCGGCACCCGGGTTGAGTGCGGCTTCGCCCAGGCGTTCCACCTTGTTCTTCTCGTAGCCTTCGAAGTTGCCTTCGAACCAGTACCACTTGGAAGGATCCTCATCGGTGCCTTCGTAGGCGAGGATGTGGGTGGCCACGCGGTCAAGGAACCAGCGGTCGTGGGTGATAACCACGGCGCAACCCGGGAACTGCAAAAGCGCGTTTTCCAGGGAGGACAGGGTTTCCACGTCCAGGTCGTTGGTCGGTTCGTCGAGGAGCAGCAGGTTGCCGCCCTGCTTGAGGGTGAGGGCGAGGTTGAGGCGGTTGCGTTCGCCACCGGAAAGCACCCCGGCCTTCTTCTGCTGATCCGGTCCCTTGAAGCCGAATGCGGAAACGTAGGCGCGCGAGGGCATTTCCACCTGGCCGACCTGGATGTAATCCAGCCCGTCAGAAACAACTTCCCACAGGCTCTTCTCCGGGTCGATACCGGCGCGGTTCTGATCCACGTAGGAGATCTTCACCGTTTCCCCGATCTTCAGCTCCCCGCCATCGAGGGGTTCGAGGCCGACGATGGTCTTGAAGAGGGTGGTTTTACCCACGCCGTTCGGGCCGATAATGCCCACGATGCCGTTACGCGGCAGCGAGAAGGACAGCCCGTCGATGAGCACGCGGTCCCCGAAGCCCTTCTTGAGGTTCTTCGCTTCGATAACCACATTGCCCAGCCGCGGCCCCGGCGGAATCTGGATTTCTTCGAAGTCGAGCTTGCGGGTGCGTTCGGCTTCCGCTGCCATTTCTTCGTAGCGTTCCAGACGTGCCTTCGACTTGGCCTGGCGGCCCTTCGCCGAGGAGCGCACCCACTCAAGTTCGTCCTTGAGGCGCTTGGCGAGCTTGGCATCCTTCTTGCCCTGGATTTCCAGACGATCCTTCTTGGTTTCCAGGTAGGTCGAGTAGTTGCCTTCATAGGGGTAGAGGCGGCCGCGGTCCACTTCCGCGATCCACTGCGCCATATTGTCCAGGAAGTAGCGGTCGTGGGTGATGGCGATAACGGCGCCCGCGTAGGACTTCAGGTGCTTTTCGAGCCACAGCACGGATTCGGCATCCAGGTGGTTCGTCGGTTCGTCAAGGAGAAGCAGGTCCGGGGCTTCTAGCAGCAGGCGGCACAGGGCCACGCGGCGGCGTTCCCCACCGGAAAGCACGGACACCGGGGTATCCCCCGGAGGGCAGCGCAGCGCGGCCATGGCCTGCTCCAGCTGGGAGTCCAGATCCCAGGCGTTAGCAGCATCGATTTCCGTTTGCAGCTTGCCCATTTCTTCCATGAGGGCATCGAAGTCCGCATCCGGATTCGCCATTTCTTCACCGATGGCGTTGAAACGGGTGATCTTCTCCAGGATGTCCTTACGCCCTAGCTGCACGTTTTCCAGGACGGTCTTGTCCTCTTCGAGGGGAGGCTCCTGGAGGAGGATACCCACCGTGTAGCCCGGGGAGAGGCGCGCTTCCCCGTTGGAGGGCTCATCCAGCCCGGCCATGATCTTCAAAATTGTTGATTTACCGGCACCGTTCGGACCGACCATGCCGATCTTGGCTCCGGGGAAAAACGCCATGGTGACGTCGTCAAGGATGGTCTTATCCCCCACACGCTTGGAAGCGTGGATCATCTGGTAAATGTATTCAGCCACTTATCCCGTCCTGATTCGCGATTCAGTGCCGCGCATCGCGCTAGGTGTTGCGCGAGCGGCCCAGACCAGTGTACCGAGCCGCCCGCGAAAAGTCCCCCCGATGTGACTGGAACCGGGATGGAATGGGATTTACTCAGACAGAGGAACGCTGCGCGGCCAGGGCTTCGAAAACGTTCACACCGATGCTTTCGTCCGGGGCTTCATCCGCTGATAGCACTTCGGCTGGGTCGGAATTCTCGATGAGCCACCGGCTATCCCCTGGCGTGCTTTCCCCTGCCGCCGTATCCGCGGAACTCACCGTGCCAGCCGATCCGCCATTCGTTTCCGTGTTCGGATCAGGGCGAACTTTGACGAAGCTGGCCCGCCCGGTAGTGAGCTCGATTCCCACGGCATCGGCAAAGAGGGTGAGCCCACGCATGGTGGAACCGTCCTTACCGATCCATTCGCGCATATCGAGCCGCCCGCGCACCAGCAGCGGGGTGCCGGTAGTCACCGATGTTTGTATATTACGGCCGAGGGTGCCGCGCGCCCGCACCGTGTACCAAATAGTATTGCCGTCCTCAAAGCGGTTAGTTTCTCGCGAGAAATAGCGTGGGGTCACCCCAAGATTGACCGTGGTGACATCCCCACTGGTGGCATTCTCATAAACTTTCGGGTTGCCGCCGGCATATCCACGTACCGCGACGATGGTGTCATTAACCATGATGCTGTCCTTTCCCACCGCCACGGGCGGGCGGTGGACACCATCATGACCCGCTCACGCTCGCCCGGCTATCCGCATGCGCCTGCTTGTGGATAACCATGACATTTCGGCAACCTGTGGATATCTCGCCGGCTACTCTCCCCACTCCCCACGCACCACCTGGCGCACGCGCGCGTACTGGTCGAGCACCTCCCGCGCCGGAGCAACGCAATGCTTCTCCACCACCGCGCCCAGTTCCTTATTCACCGCGCGCTGGTAGGCTCGCGCCCGGGCAGCTGCGCTGCGGCGTCGTGCCCACCATCCCAGGGCGAAACCGCACAGCAACGCAACCACGGCGCCAACGGCCGCCGCCCACCACGGCGCCACCGCCGCGATGCCGGCAGCAACGCACGCGGCGGCGAGTAGCACCCCGGCGAGCACGCCACCCAGCAGGGCCCCGCGCCCGCCACCGCGCACCGGAACGGCGCGCAAAGCCCCACCAATGGCGCGGCGCAGGGACGCAGCGTCGCTCACTCGCTCATCCACCCGGCGCGCCCACAAACGGGGCAAGCCGCTGCTCGCGTGCGCGAGCCAGGCTTCGCGGTGCGCATCCACCACCGTGGCGGCGGGTTGCTCGGGCGGCGCCACCGCGCGGGCATGCCAGCCCACCCCGGCAATCGCCTCGGCCACCGCCGGCACCCCGGAAGCCACCGAGAGCCCGCGCGCGATCTCCTCGGCCTTCTCCGCCTCCAGAGCCACCGGCGCGAGCTCGAGGCCCTCCCCCAGGCGCGCCCCGATCTCGTCAAGATACGCGGAGGTGGTCTCCAGGGCGGCGTTCGTGAGTCCGGCTGCCTTCTCCAGGGCGTCACGCAGCGGCTCCAGCCCGCGCCGTCGCAGCGCCGAGACCGGGAAAATCGGGACGCAATCGGCAATGCCGTCCGCGCGCAGTAGCTTGCGGATATCCGCGGTGATGGCCTCCGTGCCGCCCTCCGGGAGGGTATCAATCTGGTTGAGAACCACGATCATGCGGTCAGCGCGTTCGCGCATCGCCGCGATATAGGAATCGTGAATGAGGTGATCAGCGTATTTTTGCGGGTCGAGCACCCACACCAGCACGTCCACGAGCGGCAAAATCCGATTGACGAGCGCCGAATTACCCAGGCTCACCGAATCGTGATCGGGCAGATCCAGGAGCACCAGGGAGTCAAGATCGCGCTTGGAGGTATTGAGCAGCGAATTATGGGAAATGGTGCGTTCCGTTTTCACGCCGAGGGCCTCGAGCACGGGGCGGGCCGCCGGGGACCACACGCAAGCCGTGATATCCATGGTGGTGGGCCGCACGTCCCCCGCGTCCGCGAAATTGAGCTCGGTGAGCGCATTGAACAGCGTGGACTTCCCCGAACCGGTGCCGCCCGCGAGCGCCGCCACCGTCAGGCCGAGCCCCGCCTCCAGGCGCCCGGAAATCTCCTCCAATTCCCTTTCGGCCCGCTGCAGCACATACGGATCGAATAGATCTTTTCCTTGAGCGACGACGCCGCGCAGCTGCTCCAAGCGCGCGGTCACGGTGGCTGTGTCCATGAGCTTCTTCCCTTCCTCCACTAGAACCTGTCTTTAAATTCGACGGCGCGCAGCCGGAGCGTGCGCCCCGAGCCGAGCTCCACGTCCCCGAGCTGGCTGAGGAATACCTCCGTGACTTCGGTGAGGGCACCGTCGAGGAGCCGGGCGAGTTCTTCGCGGGCCTCGCGTACCGCCCCGCCTCGGTAGAGTCCTTCGGCCAGAGGGCGCGCCCCGTTCACTCCCCCCGCTGCGGCTCCGAGCACCGCGGCCATCCCGGCGGTGCCGAACCAGCGGTTGGGCGGGGCGGCGGTGGCGGCGCCCTTCAGGTAGCTCATCCAGGCGGAAAAGGCGCGGAAACGGATGGCATCCAGGTCGAGGGCGGTGCGGGCCTGTGCCGCAAGTTCGCGGGTGTCAATGACCCCGCCGGCCCAGGCGGTAAGAATCGCCTCGCTCACTTCGCTGAGCTGCTGAGTGAGGGTGACGTCCGCGGCGGTGCGCACCGCTTCGAAAACGGTGGTCATGGCGGCATCGCGGGCCCCGCTGCGCCCGCGCGCGCCCAGGCCGGGGGTGGCGGCCGGGTTGATGCCGGCCAGCGGCCCGCCACTGGAAGCGGCGGAGAGCCAGGCGGTGGTGGGGGCCCCGGCCCCGAAGCGTCCGCTGAGGGCGGCTTTGCGCAGGGCCTCGCGCGGGGCGGTAGCGGATTGCTCCACTACGGAGCGCAGGTGCTCCACGGCTTCCGCCTGCATTTCCACCGCGGCTGCGATGTGTTCCAGGCGTTCGCCCATATGCGGGAACATGGCGGCATCCGCGCGGGTGATGAGCGCCTGGCCGAAGCCGGTTTCAGACATGGATTCGAGCCACTGGCGCAGTTCGGCAACGCTAGCGGGGGGAAGGAGCCCGGCGGTGGGGCCGTTATCGGCCACGATGAGGAGCGGGGAGTCCCCCAGCCCGGAGCTTTCCATACGGCGCGCCAGGTCCGCGCGCACCGTGGGCGTGGCGCTGGCCGGAACCCGGTTGAGTACCACCGCGGTGGTCACCCCGCGCCCGTGTGCATCGGTGAGCACCGACCAGGCGGTGGCATCCCCGTAGCGGGACGCGGTGGTCACAAAAATCCACAGGTCCGCACTATTGAGGAGGGTGCGGGCCAGGGCACGGTTATCGGCGTCCACGGAATCAAGATCGGGGGCGTCTACCAGCACCAGCCCGGGGATTGCCCCGGCGCTTTCGCGGACCTCGGCCAGGGTGGTGAGCACGTGGCCGTCCAGGAGCGGGGCGTCATCCGGGTGCACGGCGATGACCGGGGTGCGGGTGGTGGGGCGCAGCACCGAGGCGGCGGAGAGTTCTTCGCCGAAAAGCGAATTGAAGAGGGTGGATTTCCCGGCCCCCGAGGAGCCGCCGAGCACCACCACCGCCGGGGTGGCTTCCCGTTCCATCCGCGGGAGCACCCGGTTTTTTAGCTGGGTGATGAGCTGGGTGCGCTCGGCTTCGATATCGCGCGAGCCGGGTAGGGCGAGGGGGAAGCGCGCTTTATCGAGCGCGTCGATAGTGCGAGCGATGAGACGAGGAACATCACGATATTGAGCCACCCCTCTATTGTTCACTATTTTGACGCGGGCGCGTAGTTTTAACCGCGCCGCCGATTCGGGTACATTAAGAGCGCCGCTTCTGCGCAACGTGATAGGTCTTTCCGCATCGTGATAGTTCATTGCGTATTGTGAAAGTTCGTTACATATTGTGCCGGGCGCGCGCCAGGCCCCTGTAGCTCAGTGGATAGAGCACCGGACTTCTAATCCGTTGGTCGAAGGTTCGAATCCTTTCGGGGGCGCTCTTGTTTCGGACTGTTCCGTGGCAGCGCCCTGCGGCATCGCACGCATGGCCACAGTCCCCGCTGCCAGCTGGCGGCGTCGTCGTACCATCCCTTCTCCACGCGGACCGCACGCGCCCGCCCGCGCGCGTGTGCTTAGAATGGAGGGGTGAGTTACCACGATCTAAACGATCCGATTGTCTGGATCGATTGCGAAATGACAGGCTTGGATCCGCGCGTTGATGAGCTGGTGGAGATTTCCGTTGTTGTGACGGACGGCAACCTCCAGCCGGTGGACGCGGGCATCGATATTATTATTAAGCCCTCCGATGCGGCGGTCGCGCAGATGAATGATTTTGTGCGCGATATGCATACCTCTTCCGGCCTCATTAATGAATGGGAGACCGGGGTGAGTGTGGCGCAGGCGCAGCGCCAGGTTCTTGCTTATCTCAAGGAGCGGGTGCCGGAAGGTAAGGCGCCGCTGGGAGGTAATTCGGTGGGGACCGATAAGACCTTCCTCATCGAATACATGCCTGAGCTGGTCGATTACCTCCACTATCGCATTATTGACGTCTCCTCCATTAAGGAGCTGACGAAGCGCTGGTACCCGAAGGCGTATTTTGTGTCGCCGGAGAAGTTCGGGCACCACCGGGCGCTCGGTGACATTTACGATTCCATCGACGAGCTGCGCTATTACCGCGCGGTGCTCTTCCCGGAAAGCGTGGAAACCGAGGCCGCCCAGCAGGCTGCCCACAGCGTGGAAGGCGAAACGAAGCGGCTGGCTTCCAGCGGTGCGGGCGATGCCGGCACTACCGCTACCGGCACCGCCGCAGCCACCGAATAATTACGCGTCCACGCCTTCCCCGACGAAGCCGCCAATGGCGCGCAGCTCGGGCAGGTGCGGATTCCGGCACGAATGCGCCGGGCACAGATCGAACCACGGGCCCATCTCAGTGAGGTGGGCCCGCTGCGCGCGCGGGCGCCCTTCCAGGCGCTCCTCCACCAGATCCACCAGCCCGGCCACGAAAGCCGGATGCTCTTCCGGGGTGGATACCCGCGCGAACGCCAGGCCACATTGCTGCGCCGTGGCCCGGGCCTCATTATCGAGATCCCACAGCACTTCCATATGATCGGAAACAAAACCGATAGGAACGACGACGACGGCCCGCCGCCCGCGCCCCGGCAGCGTTTCGATAACATCATTAATATCCGGTTCCAGCCACGGAATATGCGGCGGGCCGGAACGCGATTGGAAGACCATCTGCCAGCTCAGGTGCGCCCCCACCTGCTCCTCCACCGCGGCGCGGATAGCATCGCGTACCGCTTCGTGCTGGCGCAGGTAGAGCCCCCCGCCCAGCTCGGGCGGACCGGAGAGCTCATTGGCGCGGTTGGGGATGGAATGGGTGGTGAAGAGGACTTCGATCTCCTCAGCTGCGAAACCGCGTTCCCGCATCTGGGTGTAGGCAGCCGCGAGGCCATCAATAAATGGCACCACGAAACCGGGATGATCGAAGAATTCCCGCAGTTTATCCACCCGCATATCCTCGGAGATCTGCGCGTATTCGAGCGCGTCCGCGAAATCCTCCCGGTATTGGCGGCAGGAGGAATATCCCGAATACGCCGAGGTGGGCACCGCCAGCAGGGTGCGGTGGCCATCCTCGTACGCTTCGCGCACCACTTCCCAAATATAGGGTTCCCAATTGCGGTTGCCCCAGTAGACGGGAATATTGTGGCCGCGCCGGGCGAGCTCACTTTCCAGGCGGGCACGCAGCGCCGCGTTTTGCCCGTTGATCGGCGAGCTGCCCCCGTTGAGGCGGTAGTGCACCGCCACTTCTTCGAGGCGGTCATCGGGGATGCCGCGCCCGGCCGTAACGTTGCGCAGGAAAGGTAGCACGTCCTCCTGGCCGTTGGGCCCGCCGAAAGAGGCGAGCACGATGGCATCGTAGGCGGTCGGTTCGCTCACCCAGTGCTCCCCGCGCGCGGCAGCGTGCTGCACCGCGGGGCTTCCCGCAAGAATATGCTCGCCCGGGGCGCGGGTGATGCGCGTGGCACGCGGAGCTTTCCGTTCGGCCACCAGGGCGGCACTGGTCTGTTGGCTTTGGTAGTCCATGAATCTCCTGTGTAAGCGCTGCTTATCCGTGAACATTGCTTATTGCGCGAGTGCTGTTTACTCGGTGACGGTCCGGCACCGATCCTTATTCGTAAACACTGCTTCTCCGTAAACGCCGTTTACGGCGTAAACACCGTTTAGGCTTCGTAGCGCAGAATCTTGGCGAGCTCGCTGGTTTCGCACCGCCGCCCGAAGAAGAAGGGCGTTTCGTGCTTCATCCAGCGCCGCGCCTGGGTGTAGCGCATGGCGCGCATGAGATCCACAATCTGGGTGGGATCTTCGGCTTCAAAGGCGAGCATCCACTCGTAATTCGACATCCCGAAGCACGCCACCGTATTGGCAAGAATCCCCTCAAATTTCGAGGCCGCCATACCGTGTTCACGCAGGTGCACGGCGCGTTCTTTGCCATCCATGAGGTACCAATCGGCGTGCCGCACGAAGGGGTAGGTGCACAGCCAGGTCAGCGGCTTATCGCCCACCAAGAAGGCCGGCGCGTGCATGCGGTTAAATTCCGCGGCCACGTGCACGCCAGGAACCTGCCAGGTCACGTCGAGATTTTCGAACAGCGGCGTGGTGCGCAGATCACGCATGAAATCCTGGAGCGGGGCGAGGTCCTTCCCGTGCACCCACACCATGAGATCGGCATGCTCATGCAAATTGGACAGATCGTAGAAGCCACGCAGGGTAACCTCCGGATGCGCGGCAATAACTTCATCAATGCGCGCCGTGGCATTCGAAAGATCCGCGGGGGCCGGGCTGCCGGCCGGGCGATGAACAACTGTGTAAATCGTGTATTCGGTATCAGGATGGTGGTCGCCGCCGGAGACGCTCCAGTTCGGTTCCACATCTGCGGGTCGTTGAGTCATGTTCCCCATCGTACTGTCTCCTAAGTCTTTCGTCACTTGACACGCGCAGAAAAACTGTATCAGATTTCGGAGACTGCCGATTTTCGCCCGGCGCGGCGCGGGTGGCTCCCCTCCAGTATCGCCGAGTTTCGATGCGAAAGACGATTATTTTGCGGGGCGCCGCACGCGTGGGTGTCGCTATCTTGGTACGACGACGCTGCCCCGTTCCCGCTCCCCCACCCGCAAGCAGTGTTCACGTGGCGCGTGGCTGCGCCCTGAGTTTGAGCGCCGGCTTCGCCCCGGCCTGGCGTATTACCCCTCGGCCCGCGCCTCGTACTGGCGCACCCCGGAACTCACCCCGGCGAAGCGGAAGGGTGCGGTGGTCTGGGGCGGCGTCGAAAAATCAGCGGAATCGGTGCGCAGGGCTCCGTGTAAAACTCGGTAGGTGGGGAAATCGATGGGTTCGCGCGCGGCCAGCATCGCGGCTACGCCTTCCGCATCCGCACCGGTTTCCCGCAGTCGCTCGCGGTAGCCGGCCACCGGGATGCCGGTGAAGAATTCCGCTACCGCTCCCGAGCCGTAAGAGAAGAGCCCGATGGGAGTATCGGTCAGATCGGCCGGGTCGGTGCCGAGCAGGGAAAGAATGCCAATATACAGGGCTGCCGTATAGGAATTGCCGATCTGGCGCCCGTAGGCGAGGCCGCTTTCGATCACCTCATCCCCGCGCGGGTCGCCCGTATGGGCCATGAGGCGGGCGTGGGCTTTGCGGGCCATTTTCCCGAAGGGCTGGTGGTGCACGAAACGAGCCATTTGAGCTGCAGGGATGCCGCCCTGGGCGAGGTAATCATCGTAGGCGCCGGTGAGGGCATCCATATAGGCGTCCATGGAGAGGTGGCCGTCCACCAGCGGGGTACTGGAATCATTCGGGCGCCAGAAGTCATTAATATCCGCGGTGTAAACGCCGCTCACCGCGGGGATATTCAGCAGGCGCGGCTCCGCGCTCACCAGGAAAGCCACGGCGCCGGCCCCCTGGGTGGGTTCCCCGGCCCCACCCGCCGCATACCGGGCAATATCCGCGGCGATAACCAGCACTTTTTCTTTCGGGTGGCGCGCCACAATACCGAGCGCGCTCTGCAGCGCCGCGGTCCCCCCGTAGCAGGCTTCCTTCATTTCCACGGTGCGCACATGGCGCGGCAGCCCGAGGAGGGCATGCAGGAAAACCCCGGCGGATTTCGATTGATCCACCCCGGATTCGGTGGCGAAGATGACGGTGCGGATTCCCTCCGTGCCGGTGGCGGCCAGCAGGCGGGCGCCGGCCTGGGCCCCCAGGGTGACGGCGTCCTCATCGAGGGCCGGGATGCTCATATGTTCCTGGCCGAGCCCCACATGGTATTTGCCCACGGGCACGTCCAGAGCCTCCGCCATATCCGCGAGCGGCAGGCAGTAATGCGAGGTGGCGCAGGCCAGCGCGTCAATGCCGATATTCACTTAGTCCTCCTCACCACGTGAGCGCTGCTGGCCGGCGCGGGCGCCCCGCCGCGTTCAAATTTACGGTGCGCGTGCATGAGCTCACCCGGATTGGTTTGCGCAGCCAGCAGGGATAGCTCCCCGCACAGCACGGTGGCGGCAATCATGGCTGCCAGGCGCCGGGAATTTTCCCCGGCCGGCCGGCTGCGATCCGCCAGGTCCATGCGCTCCATCACCGCTTCGATCCCGGGCAGGTCCTTGCCATTGCCCACCGTCCCCACAATGAGATGCGGGAGGGTGCAGGATACATAGAGCCCGCCTTCGCGTTCTTCCACGTGGGTAAAACCCTGGGAGCCTTCCACGATATTCGCGGCGTCCTGCCCGGTGGCCAGGTAGACCGCCAGCAGCATATTGGCATAGTGGGCATTCGCCGAACGCACCGCCCCGGCCAGCGTAGAACCCACCCAGTTTTTGCGGTAATTCAGTTCGGCAATCCGGTGCGCATCACTGCGCAGCCGCTTGGCGATCACCTCATCCGGAATAAAAATGTCGGCGATGGTACGCCGCCCGCGCCCCAGAATCCCATTGACGGCGGAGGGTTTCTTATCAATGCAGTAATTGCCGGAAATAGAGCCGTAGTCCAGCTCCGGGCACACCGCCAATATCGCGCCCATAAGCGCTTCGGCGGCCTGGGTGGCCATATTGTGACCCGAGGCATCCCCGGTGGAGAATTCGAAACGCACAAAAAGCAAATTCCCCACCACTTCGGGGTGGATAGCCAGCAGGCGCGCGAAGCGCGACTGCCCGGCCACCACACGCTCCCACTCGGAGCGCCGCGCCGCGATTTCGGTGACCGCGCGGAGAGCCGCCGCGGCGTCGTCGGCAATAAAAAGCACGGAACGGGACATGCGCTCATCGGCCACGCACACGCGGATGCCGCCCTCCACCATGCGCGAGACGTCTGCGCCGCGGTTGCACGAAGGCCACAGCGGCGTTTCGTAGGTGGCGAGCGGGACTTCCACGGCGCCGCTGAGGACGGGGCCGGAGATGTGAATGGGGCCCACCCATTTGGTGGGGATGGGCGTGTGCGAGTCCGGGGTGATTCTCGAGTCAGTCACGCCGCTCAGTCTACCGGCTCAAAAACGAATGTCTTGAGGAAGGCGCGGGCGCGCTCCGAGGCGGGGCGGGTGAAGAAACGCTTGGGGCTATCAATTTCCACGATTTTCCCGGCGTCCATGAAGACCACGCGGTCCGCGATCGCCCGCGCGAAATTCATTTCGTGGGTGACGAGCAGCATCGTCATCCCGCCGCCGGCCAGCTCGAGGACCACGTCGAGCACCTCGCGCACCATCTCCGGATCCAGCGAGGCGGTGATTTCGTCCAGGAGCAGCACCTCCGGCTCCATCATGAGCGCGCGCACAATCGCCACCCGCTGCTTTTGCCCGCCGGAAAGCTGACTGGGGCGCGCATCGGCGCGGCTCGCCAGCCCAACGCGTTCCAGCAGCGCCAGGGCACGTTCGCGCGTGGGGCCGGCGGGAGCTTTGCGCACCACCCGCGGGGCCAGGAGCAGATTCTCGAGGACGGACAGGTGCGGGAACAGTTCGTAATTCTGGAAGACCATCCCGATGCGGGCACGCGCCGCGGTCCAGTCTGTGCCCGGTTCCGCGAGGTTCTGCTCGCCGTACGAAATGCTTCCGGATTGGATATCCTCCAGTCCGTTGATGGTGCGCAGTAGCGTAGACTTGCCGCATCCAGATGGGCCGACGACGACAACAACTTCGGAAGGCGCCACCTCAAGCGAGACACCTTGGAGGGCATGCACGCCATTCGGGTAGGTTTTATCAACGTCCACTAAACGCAGCGTTTGTGCGTGCCCGGCCGCGCCACGCACAGCGAGCGAGCTGGGTGCGGATGCGGCGCCCAGGGTGCTCGGGCTGGGGGTGGATGCGCCTAGGGCGTGCGAGCCGGAGGCGAGTTCGGGGTCGAGGGGCTGGGAATATGCCGGGCTTGTCATAGTGCTAGTTTCCTTTCCAAGTGGCGTGAATAGGCGGAGATCGCGTAGCAGACCACGAAGTAGATGAGGAAGACCGCGCCGTAGATCCACAGGGCGGCATCCGGGTAGTCGAAGCGTTCCCGGTCGATAATCGACTGGGCAACTTTGAGGATTTCGATGACGCCGATGAGGGAGACGAGCGCCGTCGTTTTAATCATGCGGGTTGTGAGATTGACGGTGAGGGGAATGAGCTGGCGGATCGCCTGCGGGAGAATCACGTGGCGCTGGAGCTGCCGGGTGGAGAGCCCGAGCGCGCGGGCCGATTCGTATTGGTGGGCGGGTACGGCGGCAATAGCGCCGCGCACCAGGTCCCCCATCTCCGCCGTCCCCCACAGCGTGAAAACGATAATCGCGGCGAGCTCGCCGGACATATCGAGGTGGAAGGTGCGGGTGGAGTCGAAGTAGACGATGAAGAGGAGCACCACCTGCGGGATGATGCGCAGCACCTCCACGTAGGCGCGGGTGAGGAAACGGACCAGGCGCGAGCGCACGTCCATGACCAGGCCCAGGAGTGTGCCAAATACAAGGGAGAGCGCCATCGCGATGAGGGCGATGCGCACCGAGACCCACAGTCCTTGGAAGAGGAGGGAGAGGTTCTCCGGGTCGAGGAGCGGGCGCCAGCCTTCCCCGCCGCTCGTCGGAACGGCGGGCGCAGGTGCGGAGGTGAAGCGAGCGGGCAGGGAGGCGAGGGCGCCGTGCGTCGTCGTAAAATACGCGGATACGGAAGCGAGGGTGACGTTAACGAACGGCAGCATAGCGGCGCATCCTCCCTTCCAGCCAGCGTGCTCCGAGGGCGATGGGGAGCAGAATAATCGTGTAGCACACCGTGAGGAGGAGCAGTGCTTCCTGCGTGGTGGATTGCAGGCCCATATGTTCGCGGGCCAGGTACATGAGGTCCGGAACGGCAACCACGTACACCACCGAGGTTTCCTTGATGAGGAAAATAATATTTGCGGTGAGTGCCGGCATCGCCACGGCGACGGCCTGCGGGAGCAGAACCCGGGTGAGGGCCTGGCGGCGGGTGAGCCCGAGGGCGAGGGCGGATTCGCGCTGGATACGCGGCACCGATTCCAAGCCGGAGCGGAAAGCTTCCGCCATATAGGAGCCGCCCAGGAAGGTCAGCCCGATAATCGCGCAGGTTTCCCCGGTGAGGGTGAGGCCGATTTTCGGGAGGCCGAAATAGAGGAAGAAAAGCTGGACAAGGAGCGGGGTATTGCGTGAGAGCTCGATGTAGATAGCTACGAGCTGGCGCGCGATAGGCACCCGGAAATGCGCGAGCGCCGCGCACACCCAGCCGAGAAGGAGGGAGGCGGCCACGCCAATGGCGCCGATGCGGAGCGTGACGAGCATGGCCTGCAGGTACAGGGGCCACGCTTCGCTCAGTACTGATAGATCCATGGAGTCTCCTCGCGTGAGGTTCACTCTCCCCCGGCGCGGGCCGCCCGGGCGGCTTTTGCTAGGGCCGGGCGGCTGTTCGCTACTTGCCAGGCGGAAGGTTCGCGATGTTCGCGGTCGGTTTAGTTCAACCGGACAACCGCTTCGCTAGAGCCGGGCGGCCCGCGGGTGTGGGAGGAGGGAACTTTTAGCGAGCCCCTCCCTCAATGACGAGTTCATCGGGAGAGATCGCGGTGCCGTAAACCGGGGCGAGGGTCTGCTCGAAGTCCTTGTGGAAGAAGTTCTCCTTACCGAGATCCACGAGGTTGTTATTGATCCAGTCGCGCAGCTCGGTATTTCCCTGCTGCACGGCGGCAGCGATGGTGGATTCTTCCCCGAAGGAGGCGATCCCGGTCACGAAATCCTTGTTTTGTTCGGTGAAGGCGAGGGCTTCGGTGTTGTCGGTTATCCACACATCCCCGCGCCCGTCGGTGAGGGCATTGGTGGCCTCGGTGTACTGCTCGTACTTGGTTACCTTCCATTCCGGGTGGTTCGCGGTAATCCACGCATCCTGGCTGGTGCCCTTGACGATAATAATATTTTTATTCGCGAGCTCCGCTTCCGAACGCACCGGCTCCTTTGCGCTGGAAACGACCCCGAAGGACACCTTCATGTAGGGGTTGGCGAAGTCTACCTGCGCGGCGCGTTCGGGAGTCACCGTGAAGTTCGCGAGGATGACATCGACTTTCCCGGACTTGAGGAATTCCACGCGCGAGGAGGCATCCACCGGGACCCACTCGACCTTGACACCCAGGTCTTTACCGAGGCGGTCGCCGTAAACTATGTCGTAGCCTTCGTAGGTGTTTTTCCCGACCAGCGAGCCAAAAGGTGCCTTGTCCGCGAAGGTGCCGATGCGAATCGAGCCGGCTTCTTTGATCTGTTCAGGGGTGCGGGCACCCACGGTGGCGTTCCCCGCGCCGGTCCCGGAACCGGCGGCGGTACCGGTGGCGGAGTCACCCGAGCCGGATAGATCCGGGCTGGAGCACCCGGTAAGGGCCATGGTGAGCGCCGCCAAGGCGGACAGCCCGCCCAGGACGCGACGACGAATACGTGAGGTTTGTGCAATTGCCACGGTTCTTCCTTACTTGGTGTTGGGGTGACCGTGGATAATGCGGGATTTTGGGAACGGGGTGCAAGGCCGTGCCACCGCGGACATCGCATTATCCACACTTGTGCTATTCCCCGGGAATTGAGCGCCGGGGTACCGCTTGTCCGCGCTGGCTTATCCGAAAATGCCCGGTCTTCAGTAGGAGGGCAGCTAATTTTTCGGGTTCCGCTGACGAACTAGCGACAGCAACACATGGGGCACATGCAGGTACGCACACAGGCACCGCGCATCGCGGTGTGCATCTGAGTGGTCCTGTTCGCCATGGGATTTACGTTAGGCGCTCATCGCGCAGAAATCCAGTTGAGGAAAGAAGCACCCCTGTGGGACATCTCATAAGGCGGTGTGGGAGTGGGGTTATTGGGGCAGGTCAGGTGCGACTGCAGTGCGGCGTCGTTCTGAACGAGCGAGGCGCCAAGAAGTGGTTAGAGGAAATTCAGCGACTCGTGGTCTTTGAGCCATTCACGCATATAAGGGATAGCGAAATCAACCTTCCCGTAGCCCGCTTGAGTAATGACGCCAGCCGTGAACGGTGTTCCCCAGCCGCCGCAGCGCTGCCGCTGCGCCTTCTTTAGCGTGCTCACACGTAATAGCAACGCTATCCCGAGCCTGCTGCCAAGTTTGGTAGCCGACGAGTTGGATCATGTAGGGGTATCCGCGAGTCGCCTCCGCCATGAGCTCGATAGCCTCATCAGCAACCTCACGTTTGTTGCTGTCAAAAACCTGCTTGAAAGACTCGGCGACGAGCTCTAATGAAACGTCCTTGAGCCGCATCGGAGTCGCCCTGCGGAGGAAGGAAACGACCTTGTCTCGGTGCAGAATGGGTAAAACAGATGGCAGGCCGGCCATAACCAGCGCAATATCTCGGTCTTCGCGAATCATATGCTGCATCGTTGTGCCCAGGGTGCGAAGCTCTTCGATGCTGCCAGCCTGAGTTTCGTCAAGCGTTATGAGCAGTCCTTTTCGGAAGAAGGGTTTTTCGAGCTCCCTCGTCAGGATTGTCCGAAAGTCCAGGGCCTGCCGAGCTTCGCTCAGCTCTACTGACACGCCTCCGGGAAGACTGATGCCGGTTATTTGCCGGCGCTTGGAGACCAGGTGGTTGGCGATGCGATCGATAAAACCGGCTTCGGCTGTTTCGTCAATTGTCTGCCAACCGTGAGCTCTCGCTTTGTCCCGAAAAGCATTGAGGAGCGCTGTTTTCCCCACGCCCCTATTGCCTGTTACGAGCGATAGCCGGGCAGGCGCGCCAGGGCCATCAGCTAAGGAGTCCTCGAACTCTTGAACGAGGCTCTCCCGACCAACCAAAACAGGGGGTGTTGCACCCGCCGTTGGCTTGAACGGGTTACCTGTCATGTTTGCCCCCTATCTCAGCTTTTATTGCTTTTTACATCGGCTGCTTCTCATACATATTAGGAATGCGAATCATTGGGGACGGCATCAATATCGCACGCCCAGACACTGGCTCCACGTGGGTAACCGTTAAGGGCGGATAATCACCTTGCGGAAAAAATACTTAGTTTGCTTCATTGCCTTCAACCGCGCCGCAATAGGACTATTCGGCCAATACTGATATTTCTCCACATCACCGGTCTGCTTGTTCACGAGGAAACCCGGTTCCCCCCCCTTCGATATATGGCCTCTATCCAACACTGGAGCATAATACTCATCGTCTTCACCCCACCCGTAAGAATAAATCTTGTATGTAGGGTGAAGCTCATGTAGTTGTTCGGCTGCGACGCGTTCTGCTTCCTTTGCCGTAATCACTCCCTAATCCTTCCCAAACAAGATATTCCACATGCGATTGAAACTTCGAGGGCGAATAATCACCTTAGGGAACAAACGCTTAGTTACTTTCATTGCATCCAACCGAGCCGCAATAGGACGATTAGGACGATACTGATATTCCTCAACTTCACCAGTTTGTTTGTTTACAAGAAAACCCGGCTGTCCCTTCGACGGGAACCCTTTGGATACTATCGGATTATAGCACTCGTCATCTTCTGCCCATCCATAAGAAGTAATCTTGAATTCCGGGTAACGTTCATGCAGGCGCTCGGCTGCGATGCGTTCTGCTTCCTTTGCCGTAATCACGACCTCATCCCTCCCGACCAATTTGAGGGCGAATAATCACCTTAGGAACTAAATACTTCGTGACTTTCATTGCTTTTAACCGTGCAGCAATAGGAAGATTAGGACGATATTGGAATTCCTTAACTTCGCCAGTTTGTTTATCTACGAGGAAAACTGGCTGCCCCTTCGATACGCAGGTTTTAGATAGCATTGGCGCATAGAACTCGTTGTCTTCACCCCACCCACGACAAGTGATTTTGTCCTCCGGATAAAGCTCATGCATACGCTCAGCTGCGATCCGTTCCGCTTCCTCCCCCGTAATCACTCCCTAATCCTCCTTAAACAAGGTATTCCACATACCACGGAAACGTCGAGGTCGGATAATCACCCTGCGGAACAAATACTTAGTTCGCTTCATTGCTTCCAATCGTGCAGCAATAGGTCGATTAGGGAGGTACTGATATTCCTCAACTTCACCGGTCTGCTTGTTCACGAGAAAACCGGGACGCCCCTTTATTGTCTCATATTTAGGGAATACAATAGGACAATAATACTCGTCGTCTTCCAACCACCCACGAGAATAAATCGTATATCTCGGGTAATACTTACGCAGACGCTCAGCGGCGAGGCGTACCGCTTCCTTCCCCGTAATCACGTCCCTCATCCTCCCCAAACAAGGTATGCCACACGAGATCCGTCGGCTCACAACCAGCCAAACCAAACGCCTAGACAGAACCGGGATCCGCACCTTCATTTTGCTCCACTATATCCGGATTCAGCCCCGGTGTGAGGAGTGATGAGCGGTTTGCTTCGTTCACCGAACTATTTACGAAATTCAGTTGTCTGCCGCAGCCCCACGCCGCGCATACGCCTCAAGATCAACGCCGCGCAGCCGGGCCCGTTCGGCCAGCTCCCCGGTAATAAGCACCTGGCAGTGCCGCGCCGCACTGACCGTCTGCGCACCCAGTAGCGCCAGCAGCGCACGCACCTGATCCCGCCAGGAACGCAAACCGGCCACAGCTGCTTCCTCACCCTGAACCGCCAGCTCAAGGAATTGGCGAGCCACGCCGGCCGCACGCGCCCCCAAAATAAGCGAACGGACAACATCCAAAGGGGTGCGCACCCCGCCCGAAGCCAGCAGGTCAAGCCCGCTTCCTGCCTCCGCCTCAATCAGGCACAGCGCAGCAGACTGCCCGAACCCAGCCAAATACGAGTATTCACCCGCTTCCCGCCGAGAGTTTTCAATGCGGGCGAAATCCGTACCGCCCACTCCCCCGACGTCGACCACCTGCACCCCAAGATCCGCGAGCACACGCTGCGTTTCCCGCGAAATCCCGAATCCCACTTCTTTGACGATCACCGGCACGCCGGCCTGCGCCACAATCTCCTCCACCGAGGCGCGCCAGCCGGAAAACTCCCGCTCGCCTTCCGGCATAACAATTTCTTGCCCGGCATTGAGATGTAGCTGGAGGGCATCCGCGCCCACAAGCTCCACCACGCGCCGAGCATCCGCACCGCTGCGCCCCACCCCAATATTGCCCATGACGAAGCCGCGCGGATTTTCTTCCCGAATCACGGTAAAAGACGAAGCCGTAGCCGGATCATCAAGGGCCACCGAGGCCGATCCGCTCGCCATCGGCACGCCCACTTCCCGCGCCGCGATCGCCAGCACCCGGTTAATACGCCCGGTCGCTTCCGTCCCGCCGGTCATTCCGTTGATATAGAAAGGCACCGGCCACGTGAAGGGCCCGACCTGCGTGGACAGGTCCACCGCGGCGACGTCGCACGCGCCAAGCGCGTGATGAATCGGCGCCACGCAATCAAAATCATTACGGTGGATCTCCTGAGCCCGCGCGAGGGCCACATGCTCATCCTTGCGCGCCGCCCGGAAAGTATCCTGCTGCGCACTGGCTCCATCGCCCATACCGCGCGAAGCGCTAGCCCCAGCCGCGCCGGCCGCATACGCCGCGCTCATCCTTCCACCACCGCCAGGTTCAGCGGTTCGACGCCGCCCGCGCGCCAACCCCGATATACCGCGTCTTTATCCACATCGCTTCCCACCAGGGCGATCCCGCAGTCACCCCCGCCAGCTCCGGATGATTTGGCAGCTCCCCCCAGCCCGGCGGCGACGTCGCATAAATGAGTCAGGCGCTCGGTTTCGATGGTGATACCCGAGCTGGCGCCCAGCTGGCGCAGGAGCCGGCGCGCGGCGGTGATCTCCGCGCCGATGCGTCCACCGGTGCGCAATTGGGTGGCCAGGCGTTCCACGACGTCCTCGTATTCGTCCAGGAATCCGGGGAAATAGGCGCCGCGCGAGCGGGCCTGCACCCCGGAAACCAGGTGCTCGGTGGAAGCGGGCAGGCCCGTCCAGCCCACCAGGAGTTCTTCACGGGCGGGAGCGGGCAGTGATTCCACCGCCCACGGATCCCAGGCCGGGGCACTCAGAGTCTCGGTCACGCTGTGGTTGCGCGCGTATTCGCTCAAGCCCGCGCGGTCCGGGGAGCGGTAGTAGACCCAGCCTCGGTAGGTGGAAGCAGCAATATCCCCGCCCGAAGCGCGCGGAGCCCGCTCCAGAACGGAAAGCAGCGCAACCTTGTAGCGTTCCTCCAGGGTGAGTTTGAGATCGTAAAAACGATTGAGCACATCCACAATGGCCACCGTCACCGCGGCCGAAGAGCCCAAGCCGTATTTACGGCCATCTTCTTCCACCAGGCCGGAGGTGATATCGAGGTTATAGTGGCGGGCCTCCAGACCGCATTCGCTGCGCAACGCTTCCACGGTGCGGATGGCGTTGGCAGCGTAATCGGAGCCGATATCATCAAAAACGGGCAGCGCATTTTCGTGGCGCCAGTAGAGCGGTGCGAAACCGTTGCCGTGCGAACGCACCAGGCCAGAGCCTTCTGCAGGGGTGAGGACCACGTCAATAAAACGGTTCACCGCAATAAGGATCGCCGGCCGACCGGCTTCCACCACGGCGTACTCCCCCGCGATGTAGAGCTTGCCCGGCGCATTGGCGTGGATGCGCGCGGAGGCCTGCTCTGTATCTGCTTCGCTCAAGCTATCTGCTTCGCTCACAGCACCTCCCGGTGTGACTCCGGTTCCGCTACAAGGTAAGCACCGTTCCCCGCGTGAGCAATGTTTACTTCGCCGAGGGCTTCGGCGTGGCGTGCCACTTCGGCGGCCAGCTCGGGGCGGGTCAGGAGTACC
The DNA here is from genome assembly GCF_030216305.1 of Actinotignum timonense. Classification (GTDB taxonomy): domain Bacteria; phylum Actinomycetota; class Actinomycetes; order Actinomycetales; family Actinomycetaceae; genus Actinotignum; species Actinotignum timonense_A. Next base: position 52,279 of record NZ_JASOKT010000008.1, read on the forward strand.
ACATTCGGGCCGGCATCCGCGGTGGCATACACATCCAGTCCCACTCCGCGCAGGGTACGGGCCAGCTCAAAAACGCGCCAGGATGCGGACGTCAGGTAATGAATGGGCGGTTCGGAGCTCATAATCAGGGCGTGCATGCGCAGCGCGGATAGCTCGGTGAGCTCGCCGATGCGCTGCATATCCCCCGCCTTGCAGGCTTCCACCATCTGCGCGGCCATCTCGCGAGTGGATTCCACCCAGCCGCGGTAATACGGCGAGGTAGCGCGGGTGGTGACCATCGCTTCCCGGGAAGTAATTTTCTTGTGAGCAGTGTTTAATACCACCGAGACCATGGCCAGCGGCGGGGCCGGGATTTCTTCAGCGAAAGATTCTTCATCCGTGCCGGCATGCCAGAGCGCCACCCCGCTAATAACCGAACGCGAAGCCGATCCCGAACCACGCCGAGCCAGGCGAGAGAGGTGAGCGGTGTTCACATCCATCCCATATTCGGTGGTGGCCGCGAGCGCCAAGGCCGCGAATCCGGAAGCCGAGGAGGCCATCCCGGCGCCGGTCGGAGCTTCGTTATCGCTGATGACCAGCAGTTTTTCGCTGCGCCCGGCCTGTGCGCGAATAACATCGAGCACCCGCTCTACCCGGCTAAGCGCCTTTTCGCTCGCTTCTTGGCCGTTGAGGATGAGTCGGTCACGCTGGGCGGTGGGGGCGAGGCGGGCTGTCGTCGTCGTCGGAAAAATATCGAGGGTGAGGGAAACGGAAGGTGCGGCGGGAAGCATGAGCTCGTCATCCGCTTTCCCCCAGTATTTGATGAGGGCGATATTCGGGTGGGCGCGCGCGGTGCTCATTTGCTGGCCTCCACCCAGGTGGACCAGGCGTTTGCCGCGCCCGCAGCGCTCAGCGCCGCGGCGATGTCTTTCGCGTGAGCACTGTTCTCCGCCAGGGCGATAACGCAACCGCCAATCCCACCGCCGGTCATCTTCGCGCCGAGCGCCCCGGCGCCGTGAGCAGCGTTTACCATCGTGTCCAGTTCCGGGGAGGAGACGCCGAGCTGCGCGAGCGTGGCGTGGGCGCGCCACATATTCTCCCCCATGCTCGCCCAGTCCCCCGTTGCGAGCTGCATTTCCGCGTCCGCCGCGTATCCGGCCAGGCGCGCGACCAGGGCCTCCACTTTCGCCGGGAACTTTTCGCGCAGCTCACGCACCGAACCGACGGCCTGCCGGGTAGCGCCGGGCACCCCCGAATCACCGATAACCACGTGGAGGGGGCGCGCCACGATGAGGGGCGTGACGTCCGGGCGCTGGAATTTAATAACAGTATCGGCGACGACGCCGTGGGCATCCATCCCGGAGGGGCGCCCGTGGGCCACTCGTTCGGCTACCTGGATGAGGAGGAAACGCTCGGCGGGCGAGAGGCGCACTCCCGCGGCGTCGGCAATAGCCGAAACGATAGCGGCAGCGACCGCGGCCGAGGAACCGAGCCCGCGTTCATAAGGAATATCGGAATAAATGGTGACGTGGGCGGAGCTGCCCGGGGCCACGAAATCGAGGCCGGCGTCAATAGCGGCAACCACGGGGCTCAGGCGCTCCGGGGCAGTGGCGGCCGGGCCGCGATAAAGTTCGGAACTGATGGTTGATTCGCCGGTGGTTATGGTGGCGTTGGCGATGACGGGAAGTACGTGGACGGGCAGGGAGATGGCCGGGGCGCCGTAGACCACGGCATGTTCGCCGAATAGGATCGCCTTGCCGTGCGCGCGGCCGACCCCGATGCGTACCTTGGGGATACGGGTTTGGGTATCGAACGCGAAGGATTGCGATTGGCTCAACTGTGCGGCTCCTTGTCACGGCCGCGAGCGGCCTACCTGTACTTGCCCTGGCTGCGCGGGGCACGGCTCCGCGCTGGTCATTCCCCTATGGTACCGAGAATTTGAGTGCGTGACGGTGAGGATAGCGCGCGCCACGTTATGCCGATGGCGTTGACCCCGCCTCAAGCACAACCTGCCGCGCACAAAACTCACGCCGCGGGCGAAATGGTTCACCAGATACGAGGGGCACAGCCGGGAGCCGCAACCTTCATCTATCCCGTTGATTATGCGATTTCCCGCGCCGCTCCTCAGCCCGCCCCAGCCAGGCGAAACACCCGATGCCAAGGAACCACAGCGGGAGGGTGTAGAGGATGTAGCGGGAGCCATTATCGAAGAAGAACAGCACAAAATCCGCGATGCTCGCGAGCGCGATGGCAAGGATTCCCACCCAGGTCAGTACGCCGCCGCGATCTTTCTTTTTGCGCTTAGTCACGAAGGCTCCTCTCTCCGCAGATAGGGCTTACAGGTAGCCGCCAGAAACGGCATCGAGCCGATAGGCCGGCACCGTCATCCCCTACCAGCGATACAACTCAGGCTCGTTTCGCCTGCTTGCTTCCAAACATTCAAAACGAGCCTGAACTCTGGGGTGGCCAACGGGGCTTGAACCCGCGACCTCCTGGACCACAACCAGGTGCTCTGCCAGCTGAGCTATGGCCACCATTTCGGCAAAAGAACGCCGATAAACAACTATAGCCGGTCACCGCGCGCAAAGACAATTCAGCAGCGGTGATAGCGGCCACGTTGTGAGCCAGATCGGCGCACCGCCCAGCTGCGCCGTCGTACCTCAGTCGCGTTTATGCGCGGGAGCGGAAGCTGCGCCGTCGTGCTATTTAGTACCGCTACCAGGCGGTCCGCACCGCAATCGCGTCCGCGAAGCGGTTGAGGTGACTCTCATCCAGGGACAGATACAACGAGCCGTCGATAAGGGAAATCTCCATCACGTAAAACTCGTTGGGGTCCCCCGGCGCGGCCGGCACAATGTCCACGCGGTTGAAGAGCAGCAGGTGGTCGCGCCCGGTGTGTTCGCGGATGAGCCCGTGCAGCACATTGCGAACCCGCTCACCCCAGCGCCATTCCGATTCACGCGCCTCTGAAACAGACACGACTTCTTCTTGGATTTGATCCGCGCTGCGGAAACGCGGATGGAGCAGCGGCGCCTTTTCCACCCGATACGAGGCCAGGCCGTTGAGGAAGATCAGCGACACCTCACCGGTACGGTCGATATTTTCCAAATAGCGCTGCACCATGACGCTGCGGCCTTTGGCCAGCTCATGCTGCGCATGCAAAATAGCTTGGGAGCGCGAGGACGGATCGGTGGCGGTATAGCGCCCCGTGCCGCGCCCGCCCGAAGATACCGCGGGCTTGACCACGAAATCTCCGTGCGCCGGGAACCGGGTATGGACCTGGTGTTTCGTCAGGTTTTCCTCCGGTTCCAGCCAGGTGGTGGGAATGGTTGGCAAACCCGCCGCTTCCAATTCCCGCAGGTAATGCTTATCAGAATTCCACGCCATAATATCCGCGTGGTTGAGAATCCGCGGCACGGAGCGAGCCCAGGAAATAAAAGCCTGCGTATCACGCCCGTAATCACGAACTGAGCGGACAACGACAACTCCGGCGTTGTTCCAGTCGTAATCGGGATCGTTCCACGCTACAACGCGCGGTTCGATATGGCGCTCACGCAGGGCATCGGGCAGGCCGGCCTCGTCCACGTCGAGGTTCGGTAAGTCTTTGCTCGTAGCAAGAGTAACAATGGGATCAGACACACTCTAACTCTACCCCGGCTAGTCTTATGGCGTGGCGATCCTCGACTCTTCCCCGTTACTAACAATTTTCGTTGTGGTGGCCCTCGGGTCACTTCTCGGTGCGATTCCGCTGGGCCGGATACGTATCGGCGCAGCCGGCGCACTCTTTGTGGGTTTGGCCATGTCCGCACGCTTCCCCGAACTGGGTGCGGGAATGGACGTGGTGCAGTCCCTCGGGCTGGCACTTTTCGTCTACACGGTGGGCATCGCCTCAGGCGCGGCCTTTTTCGCGCAGCTGCGGCGCAACCTCTCCTTGCTCCTGGCCTCCGTGGTAGCGGTTTTCCTCGCCGCGGGCGCCGCCCTGGTAATGGGACTACTTTTCGGCATCGAACGGCCGTTTTTGGCGGGCCTTTTCACAGGTGCGACGACGGCGGCACCGGCCCTCGCCACCGCCACCCGGCTCACGGAAGGCAGCACACAGCCCGCGATCGGATATGCCTTCGGGTATCCCCTGGCGGTCATAATCGGCATTATTCTGGTCTCCCTCGTCGTGGGCCGCGCCTGGCCGGGGCTGCGCGATACCCCTTCGCTAGCCGGAACCCTGCTGGATCCGCGCACCATCACCGTGGAACACCCCATGAACCTGCGCGATATCCCCGAATGGGCCGACGGGCGCGTGCGCGTCTCCTACTTGCGGCGGGGCGGCCGGGTGCGAGTGGCGCTGCCCGGTGAAGATCTTGAGGTGGGGGACGACGTCGTTGTTGTTGGTCTGGCGGCGGATGTGGAGGCCGCCGCCGCGCACCTCGGGCATTTGCGCAGTGACCACCTGGCCGATGATCGCAGCCACGTGGATTTCAACCGCCTGGTGGTCTCCAACCCGGATGTGGCGGCGCGCTCCATCGGGGAACTCAACCTGCCCGCCAAATACGGCGCGGTGGTGACCCGGGTACGGCGCGGAGACCTGGAGCTGCTGGCCCGCGATGATTTCATTCTGGAGCCGGGCGACCGGGTAACCGTGGTGGCTCCGCGGGAACGCTGGGATGCCATCGCCGATCTATTTGGGGATTCCGAGCGTTCCATCTCGGAAATCGACGTGCTGAGTTTATCGGTGGGCATGGTGGCCGGGCTGCTCCTCGGTTTTGTGACTTTCCCACTGCCCGGGGGCCAGGCGTTCCAGTTGGGGACCGCGGCCGGGCCGCTCATCGCGGGGATGTTCTTGGGTGCGGCGCGGCGCACCGGGCCTTTTGTGTGGGCGATGCCGGAGGCAGCAAATTTGACGATGCGCCAGCTGGGCCTGACGCTGTTCTTAGCTGGTTTGGGACTGACGGCCGGGCCGGGGTTCGGAAAGATCGTGACCTCTCCGCAGGCGGTGGGTGCGGCCGTGACCGTCTGCGTAATTACGCTGGTCTCCTGCGCGGCGTTGCTGGTGGCGGGCGCCTGGGTGCTCCGGCTTTCCGCCCCGCGAACCGCCGGGGCCGTCGCCGGTTTCCTGGGCCAGCCCGCGGTGCTGGATGCGGCTACGTCACGGGTGGGCGACGAACGCATCGATAATGCTTACGCCACCCTCTTCGCTTTTTCGATTGTGGTAAAGATTTTCCTGGTGCCGGCGGTCCTGGTGCTCTAGCAACACCGAAGTGGGGCGGCGCGGCCGGCGCGGCCGGCGCGCGAACGTAAGCCGCGGCACGGAAGCGTGTGGGCGAGCCGGGCGGCGGCGTCGTACCGCGGCTAAAGTATGGACAGAAGAAACGAACAACAGGTGTGATAACGGGAAGCGAGGCGTGAGATGCGCGAAATGGTGCGTAAGGTGGCGGCGAGCACGGCGGCGCTCTGCGCGGCGGGAGCGGGAGCGCTCCTGCTAGGCGGATGCGATGCCGCTGAAACCACCGAGGCCGGGAGTTTTATGCGGCAGGCAGGTGCGTCCATGTACGTGGTGAGCGTGGACGGGCGTGAGCTGATCTCCAAAGTGCTGGATTGCAGCGGCGGGGAATCCCAGGTAATGACCGGTACGTTCGAACCGGCAAATAACATTGTGACCTGGAAGGACATCGACGGGAAGGAAATTGGCACCTCGGTGGCGCACTTCGCTGAGGACGGCAAAACCATCACCCTGGCCGATGAAGCTACCCCGAACGCCGGGGCCACCTACGTGCGGGAAGGCTCGCCGGAAGCCGAGCTCATGGCACGCGGGCAAAAGAGCGAGTGCGCGCCGAAGTAAATTTCACGCGCCTACAGGCGTATCACAAGCGCATAAAGCACATAAAAGCGGGGCCTTTCTCTATCGAGATGGCCCCGCTTTTCTCTCAGCTTTTCGTCAGCACGCGCGAATCATATCCGCGCTCCCGCACACTACCTGCACTCAAGAGCGAAACGTTGCAGATCCTCGAGTACCTCGCGGCTTTCCTCCAGCCACACCTGCCCCACCGGGAAGACGTGGCCCAGGGTCACCCCGCGCGGCGGTCGATAGGAATGGCATTCCACCGGAATTCCCTTGCGTGAGAGATAGCCGGCAAAAAGCAGCGTCTCGAATTCGATAAAATCATCGGAACTCGTGACGAGATAGGCCGGGGGGAACTCGCAGCGCTCCACGAGCTTTGCGGCGCAGAGCAGGTCCTCGCCGAGCACATCCACCGCGCGGTCGATGAAGCCACCCATCTCCGTCAGATAGGCGAGAGTCGGAAGTGCGGCGTCGTCGTTCCCATAACCGCAGCGATCAGACACGAAAGGCACCAGATCCGAGAGGTCGAACAGACCGGACACAAAAGCCATCCCCGCAACCGATAGCCGATCCTCACCCAGAGTGGATGGCACCGGCGCACTGCCCGGCGCGTCCAGCGTGGCAACAGGAACGTCCAGCGCGGCAACAGGAACGTCCAGCGCGGCAAAAACCTCAGGGTTACACAAAGCTGCCACCGCGTACATTCCCAAAGTCGCGCCCGCGGAATCCCCCGTGATAATTACCGACTGCGGATCCACCGGATAATCATCGAGATGCCGCGCAATCCAGGCGCAGCCCGCGAGGACATCGTGGAGTTGGTCGAGGAAATCGGCAGCCGGGGAGAGCCGGTAGCTCAGCGAGAATACCGCACAGCCCTGGGCTGCAAGATGCACACCGAAATTCTTGTTCAACTCCTTCAAGCCGTATACAAAACCGCCGCCGTGAATATCGATGTACACGGGAAGCGCTTTGCCTCCGCGCAGGTACGCATCGTGCGGAAGGTAGAGATCCAGGCGGTGGAAGGGGTTGTTTTCCCCATCGGGAAGATAGGGAATATCCGCGATAACATCCACCGTTTCCGGGGTATGCCAGCGTTCGCACCGCACGATATCAACATCTAGCACGAAAGATTTCCGTACCTCGATGGCGCGTTGCCGGATCTGAGCGGTGACGCCGGCTAGATCCTCATCAATCGGCGTCCACGTTCTGGCCCGCGCAATGTTCTCGGGGGTGTCAGCATGCATGTGTTGTCCTCACTACTCGGCCGGCATATCTTCGAGTTCAACACCGGCGGTTTCCGGAAGAGCCTTCATCACGAAAATCAAGCTCACGGCAGCGAATACGGCGTAGAGCAGATAAACGTTGCCTGTTCCAATCGCGTCCTTCAACGGCGGGAAAGTGGTAGAGACCAGGAAGTTCGCAATCCAGTTGACGGCGCTTGCCACCGCCACCCCGAGGGCGCGAATATTATTCGGGAAAATCTCCCCGAGGACGACCCACATGACCGGGCCCCACGTGAAGCAGAAGGCCAGGTAGAAGATGTACACGGAAACAAGGGTGATCGGTCCCCACATTCCCGGAAGGGTGATGGACGCACCATCAACATCAGCCTGGTAGAAACCGAGGGCAGCGATTCCCAAGAAGATAGTCATCACGCTCGAACCGGTGATGAGCAGGAAGCGCCGCCCCACCTTGTCCACGATGAACATCGCGAGGATGGTCGCGATAATAGCGCCGATGGTCCGGTACACCGAAATATTGAGGGCGAGCTGTTCGCTGAAACCGACCGACTTCCATAGCGAGGAATCGTAGTAGAGGATGATATTGACGCCGGAGAGCTGCTGGAGGGCGGCGACGGCCATGGCGATCCACACGACTTTGCGCAGCCCGAACGTCTTGCCACGCAGGTCCGAAAGCTTCGCGGCTTTCTCCCCAGAAAGGGTCGCGCGAATTTCCTTGACTTTGCCTTCCGGATCCTTTTCCCCGGTGAGGCGCTGCAAAATTGCGGCGGCTTCCTTATCGCGCCCCTTCATCACGAGGAATCGCGGGGATTCGGGGAGCTTAAGGGAAACAATGAGCATGATGAGCGCGGGGACGATCATGCTGAGAAGCATGATGCGCCAGGTGGGCATCCCGAACCAGAAGGTTTCATCGGCACCGCCAGAAGCGCTCGCGTAGCTCGCGTTCACCACAACGGCGGCGAGGATACCGAAAGCGATGGCCATCTGCTGGAAAGAGCCGAGGAACCCGCGCATCTGCGCCGGAGCTACTTCAGCAATGTACGCCGGACCAATCACTGAGGCGAGGCCAACACCGAGACCACCGACGAAACGGAAAATAATGAAAATCCACACGGTTGGCGCGATGGCGGAGAAGATCGAGCACACCACGAAGAGGATTGCCGCGATGAAAATCGTGGGAACGCGGCCCAGCCGATCAGCAATGTGGCTGGTAAACCACGCGCCAATCACGCATCCGAACAGAGCACAGGAAACCGAGATCCCGCTCATGAAGGCACTGAGATCCCACCCGGTTCTGGAACCGGCAATGGAATCAACCGCACCGTTAATGACTGACGTGTCGTACCCGAAAAGAAAACCGCCGACAGCAGCGGCTAGGCAAACGATAATAATGCGGCGTTTAATAACCGGATCGAGCGGGGCTGGCGACTGTGCAGATTTCGCCGATGTCGCGGGCCCGCCGGACCGTTTTTTATTACGCGTCATTGCGCACCTTCCTCCCTATCAACCATCTCCTTCTCCCATTCGAAGGAGATGCTGTTGTGAGCGAGCGTCAGTGACCGTCGCACTCGATCATTTTGAACCGTCGCTAATAGCAGTCACAGGGTGATCCAAGCACCGTGATCCATGCACCCGGATAAAATGTGACCGTTGGCGGACACTTACTTCTCGCGTGACTGAGCCTAGGCAAAAATCTTCGGTTGATAGTGCTGAAATGTGGCACACCCTATGCCCAAACGTGACATAGTTGCGGCGGTCTGCCTTTTTTCACGAAGAATAGGGGAAACCACGAAAATAGAGGCAGTATCGAATCGCTATAGATACCACCTCACCCTGATGAGATTCCACAACGGTTAGTTACTATGAGAGACGAATCCGCGAGGAGTTAAGCATGATGGATAACCGTATACACGACCCGAAGGAACCCATCCTCAATCGTGCTTTTTGTGAGGTGGGTTCCATGCCCGCCGAATACCCAGCCCTTGTGCTGGTGCACCGCCATCCGGAAGTTGTCCCGACCCACTGGCATTCCGGAGTCGAGGTTAATTATGTTGTCCAGGGTGGTGGCAGTGTAACTATCGACTCGCGGGTCGAGGCACTGTATCCGGGAAAGCTCTGCATTATCAGTCCCTACACTCCCCATTCATTTATTACAGAATCTCGGGATGGCAAGACTCCTCTTATTCTCTCCATCACCTATGACAGCAGCCGTATTGAACGCATTTATAAGAAAGCTGATCTTTATGTGCTGGCCGTGGATTCTGCGCGAGCTCGCGATGCGGATCGGCAAGCACTCATTGACTTGTGCCTGCGCATGATTGACACAACGCATCTGCTGGGACCCGAACGGGTTTTCGGCATCAACGCGATTCTCTTCGATATCCTATTTCTGCTTTACCAGAATTTCGTGGTCAAGTGCCGGCCGCGCGGAATTCGGCGTGCTACCGACACCACAATTCTTGCTATTATCAGCGACATCGAGCGGCGCCACCGGGAACCGCTGACCGCTGCGAGCGTGGCGGAAACGCACGGTTATTCGCGCGAGCATTTCAGCCGGCTTTTCCGGCTCAGTACCGGGATGACTTTCAAACAGTACCTCACGCGATTACGGGTCGAGGATGCGTATTACTTGCTCATGGAAGAGCAGGTTCCCACTTTGGAAGATATCGCCCAGCGGGTGGGATTTCCCAGCACCCGTGCACTCAATCGTGCTTTTATGGAACGCCACGGGGTGGCGCCTCTGGAATACCGCAAGCAACGATTAGGGCGCGATAGTTCGGGAAAATGAAAGGCAGCCCCGGGATTGGTAGTATCCCGAAGACTGCCTTTCTCACATCCGCGCCAGTGGCCTGGATGCTTATTTAGTGCCAGCATGTACCACGCTTGGGTACCATTCCTTGCACATTTTTATGCTGCAGATTTATGCTGCAGAGCCGGCCTGCTTTTCTTCTGACTTCTGCGCAGCAGGCGATGCGGCGGTAGCCTTGCCCGAACCAATCTGGACCTTACGCCCCTGCGAACCCGCGGTGGTCTTCACCGAAACGGTGAGAACCCCATCGTTGAGATGTGCATCTACCGTGGTGGTATCCACAGCCTGATCGAAGCCCAGGGTGCGAGAAACGGAACGAGTGCGGGTGCCGCCCTCAATTTCTTCTTCCTGCGCAGCCTTGAGGGTGATGTGATCCGGGTAAACGTTCAGGTCAATATCATCTGCGCTAAAGCCCGGAACATCGAAGAGGACTTCGTAGCCATCCTCGGTTTGCTTGAGTTGCGAACGGTACTCTAGCGCGAGATTCTCCAGATCGGAACGCCGCCCGTTGACCATCCGAGTAGGAACGGCAAAAAAGCCATCAAAGGGGCTGAGGAAACGGTCCATTGCTGTGGACATCGTGCGATCAATATCGTATGCCATGGTCAATCCTTCTTTCACTTCTATGAACGACGACGCCGCGCGCCTTTCGGCGCCCGGGCCTATCGCCCTGACATCAATCCCAACCCCCACGGACTTATCTTTGTTCCACTCAGTAGCTATTGTCCACTCTAGGCTCAATAGTTATTGAGTCACTTACGCTCAACTTAGGAAATATGGGAATCCCGGAGAAGAATCACAAAGAAAAGGAGGCCGGCTCCGGCAAGCGCGGCCCCCAATCCGGTGTAAAAGAAGGCGATGAAGGAGTTGGGCAGCAGCCCGCTGGCCCGCACGGCTATGCCTCCGCCCATCATGACGGCCATGAGGAGGTAGGAACGCACATCGAAGAAATGCCAGAAAGGCCGTGCCGGGCGCGGATGGGAGCGAATGCGCCGGATATGCCTCCCGGCAACCTTGGCGAACATCGCTCCGAAGGCGGCGAGAACGAGCGGGGGAAGCAGGCAGATCCACGGCGCACCCAAGGCCGATTCCGCGAAGCTCTCCACTCCAATTCGGGCAACATTTACTCCAGCCAGGCACCACACTCCGCCCGCGAGGGCGATGAGCCCAGTCTTAGAGATATGGAAATAAGGACAATCACTCATCATCGCTCCATAACTGGTAGCCGCGCATTCCTCTCGCGCGATTCGCACCGTTCGCTACCAAGAATAACGCGACACATGTCGCTTAGATAGTCGCGGGTACGGAGTGTGATTTCGCCCTGCGCGTAGGTGCCGGGGGGTTCAGTGGGTGTATTCCGTGGAGGTGGTGGCGTAAAAACAATCCACAACGTACGCTGTGCACGTGCGAGTTTTCGCCATGCTGACGCGAAAAACCCCGCAGCTTGGAACTGCGGGGCCGTTGTACACCGCCTGGGACTCGAACCCAGAACCCACTGATTAAGAGTCAGTTGCTCTGCCAATTGAGCTAGCGGTGCTCGTTATTCTTTTATGTTTGCCGCCCGCGGCGACGAATAGATACTTTACCCAGGGCCGCCGCCCAGTGCAAGTCAAGAACCCTATCTCAGGCTGTTTCCTCCCTCACATCGCATCCCCCACCGCCCGATACGCGCGAAATGCCGCGCTTTGCGCCGTCGTACAAACCGGCTCCCACCCAATTGACGCGCCCCGTAACCCACTGATTAAGGGCCCGCACCCAACCCTTAACCCACAGGTTAAGGGTCCGCTAAGCCACAGGTTAGGGGTCCGCTCACCCGGAGGTTCAAGGATCCGCACCGCGCCCCGCAGCAGTTCCGGCCAATTTTTATGTCGTAGGAGTGTGGCACCCTTAAGTCATGAGTTCACAACAGTCAGATCAGCCCGGGGCCGCGGCGCTGCGCCCTCGTCCGCAACTCAATGTTGCCCTGGACCTTCTGGAGGATAAGTATGGGCTCAACCCGCCTGATGATGCCCTTTATGAGGCTTTCACCCAGTGGGCGGAAAGCACCGGCCGGCCGCTCTACCCCCATCAGGAAGAAGCGTTGCTCGCCGCTATTGATGACGCTCATATGATCGTCTCCACCCCCACCGGTTCAGGTAAGTCGCTCATCGCGCTCACCGCTATTTTCTGCGGTCTCGCGCGCGGGAAAACCGCGTATTACACCGCGCCTCTCAAGGCCCTGGTATCGGAGAAGTTTTTTGAACTCATCAATGTTTTCGGTGCGGATAACGTGGGGATGGTAACCGGGGATTCCACCATTAACCCCGGGGCTCCCGTAGTGTGTGCCACCGCGGAAATCGTGGCGAATCTGAGCTTGCGGGAGGGCGCCGCGGCGGATATCGGCGTGCTGGTCCAAGATGAATTCCACTATTACTCGGATCCGCAACGCGGTTGGGCCTGGCAGGTTCCCCTCCTGGAACTCACCCGCACCCAGCAGGTGCTCCTCTCCGCCACCCTGGGGGATACCACCTGGCTGGCAGAAGATCTTGAGAAGCGCACCGGGCGCGCCGTCGAACTCATGAGTAACGCGGAACGGCCGGTGCCGCTCTCTTTCTCTTATTCCTATCAGCCACTCGGTGAACTCCTCCTGGAACTCACCTCCACGCATCGCGCGCCCGTCTATGTGGTGCATTTTTCGCAGCGGGAGGCAGTAGCACAGGCCCAAGCCCTCCTCACCCACGCCCTCGTTTCCAAGGAACAGAAAGCCCGCATCCACGAAGCCCTCGGAGATTTTTCCTTCGGGCCCGGTTTCGGGAAAATTCTCTCCAAGCTGCTCCGTTCCGGTATTGGCGTGCACCACGCGGGCCTCCTCCCCCGCTACCGGCGCCTCGTGGAAAAGCTGGCACAGGCCGGGTTACTGCCGGTCATCTCCGGTACGGATACCCTCGGGGTGGGCATTAACGTTCCTATTCGCACCGTTGTCATGACCGGGCTGGCTAAATTTGATGGCCAACGCAATCGCCACCTGAGTGCACGTGAATTTCACCAGATCGCAGGCCGGGCCGGGCGGGCCGGATTCGATACGAAGGGTGATGTTATTGTGCAGGCACCCGAATTTGAAATTGAAAATGCGCGGCTGGTGGCCCGCGCCGGGGATGATCCGGTCAAACAGCGTCGCATCCAAAAGAAGAAGCCGCCGGAAAATACAGTACTGTGGTCGGAAAAGACTTTTGAGTATCTCAAAGGCGCAGCTCCGGAAACCCTGACGTCCCACATGCGGGTATCCCACTCGCTCATGCTCAATTTGTTCCAGCGGCCGGGGGATAATGTCGCGGCCGTAACCAAGTTACTCACGGATAATCACGAACCGCGCACGGCTTCCAACCAACTCATCCGGCAAGCCACCCGCATTTACATGTCTCTCGAGCGGGCGGGCGTTATCCTGCACCGTACTCCGCAGTGGCTAGCGGAGCACCCGGACCATTCCCCCATCGAATACGCACGCGAAGTTCCTGATGACTTCTCCTTGAACCAACCGCTGGCACCCTTTGCGCTGGCCGCGCTGGATATCCTTGATCCGGATAGCCCGGAGTACGCCCTCGATGTCATCTCGGTGATCGAAGCGGTCCAGGATAACCCCATGCAGGTCCTCTACGCGCAGGAACGCGCAGCGCGCGGGCGCGCAATCGGGCGAATGAAAGCCGCTGGCATCGGCTATGACGAACGCATGGCCGAAGCCGATAAAACCACCTGGCCCCAACCGCTCGCGGAAGAACTCGGTGCGGCACTCCAGATCTACCGGCAAACCAATCCCTGGGTGGATGACTTCCAGCTCTCCCCCAAATCCATCGTGCGGGAAATGATCGAAAACGCGATCACCTTCTCGGAATTTATTTCCCGTTATGACCTGGCCCGTTCCGAAGGCACGTTGCTGCGCTACCTCACAGATACCTACAAGGCGCTGCGCCAAACGGTGCCGCTGGAGGCCCGCACCCAGGATCTTGAGGATATGACCGCCTGGCTGGGCAGCCTGGTACGCTCGGTGGATTCCAGCCTGCTCGACGAATGGGAAGCCCTGCGTGATGGCCGCATTACCACCGCAGACATCACCAATCTTGACAGCAGCACCGGCGGAGCTCGCGAACGCGCTTTCGGTGCTGATGAAGATGGAAAGGTCACGCTCTCGCGCAGCCCGCACGCGCTACGCGTCTCCATCCGCAATGCGCTCTTCCGTTTCGTGGAAGCCGTAGCACACGAAAATCTCGACTGGCTTGATAGGGCGGCACTCGATGATGGGGCCGGCGTGGCCCGCGGGGAAGGTATCCCGCTCTGGGTGGGCGGCCCGGTCTGGGATGGCGATGCCTGGATGGATGCCACCGATGCTTATTTCGATTCCTACCAGGAGATCGGCACCGGTGCCGAAGCACGCTCCGCCCAACTCGTCACCGTGCTCGAACACCCCGACCGCGCCGATTTCATCACCGCCGGAGTTCCGGCAGCCCACGTGGATAGCGTCATGGACAACCTCACCACCGCCACCGGGCGTCTGCGTGCCTGGTTGGTGCGTCAAGTTTTTGACGACGGCGCAGGTGACAACTCGTGGGGATTCTGGGCAGTTGTGGACCTCGAGGCAAGCGATGAAGCCGGACACGCCATCCTCGACATTATTAGCGTGGGAGAACTATGAGCCCGCTGCACCCGCCACCACTACCCCGGTGATGAGATATACGCCGATTCGGAAAACGCGGCACCAGTTCTGAGACCGTGTCATTAGTTCTGAGACCGTGCCATCAGTTCTGAGACCATTTCCCCAGTTCGCGGTGCAGAGATCTACCATAAACAGCGGCTGATACACGATACCTGTGGAGTTGATACAAACCATGACACATACGGAGCAGGGCAGGCTTGCTCACCTCGCCGAATTGTCCAGCATAGTCCCAACCGCGGAGGAGATCCCCGACCGCATCAACCTGGTGCGTGATGCTCTGCGCGGAGCGGAAGAAGCTGCCGGCATACCGCTCGGTACCGCTCGGCTCCAAATCGTCGTGAAACACCAGTCCATCACCGCCATTCACGCTGCGCTTGCCGCCGGATCCCGCCTCATGGGCCAAAACTTCATCCAACAACTCCAAGACGTAGAAACCCAGCTCGCAACACCCAGCACGGGTGCAGGCCCATCGGCACGCCTCATCCACGACGCCAGCGCTTGGGAAGGCAGCGGCATCACCCCGGCCAGCGCCGGAAACCCACCCCACTGGACCCATGTCATCGGCCACGTGCAATCGAATAAAGCCGGGCGCGCCCTCGAACTGGCCGATTGCATCGAAACTGTGGATAGTCTGAAACTTGCCCAGCGCCTCAACCGGCTGCAAGGCCGCTTGCGCGAAGAAGGCCACGCCCACGGCCCCTTCTCCATTTACGTCCAGGTCAACTCCTCCGGAGCAGCCAGCCAGTACGGAGTGGAACCCCACCAGGTAGAAGAACTGGTAGGGCAGATCGCCGAACTCCCCCACTTGCGGGTCGATGGCCTCATGACCATCGGAGCCAATACCACTGATGAACGGAAGATCGCCCACTCCTTCGCGCTTGTGCGTGAACTGCGGGATAAGCTCCAGCGCGAGCACCCCAGCGTACAGGAACTCTCCATGGGAATGACCCACGACATGAGCATCGCCGTGGCCGAAGGCTCCACCCAGGTACGTGTGGGCAGCGCCATCTTCGGGCCCCGGCCCGCGGCCTAAATACCTGCCGAAACCGGCACCACCATCGGGGTGCCCGTCACCGGATCCGGGATAACTACCGCAGTTATCCCGTAGATTTCCGCAATGTTTTCCGGAGTGAAAACCTCGACAGCCGAACCCGAAAAAGCAATACGCCCATCCTTCATCGCGATGATATGAGTGGCGTAACGCGCCGCCTGATTCAGATCGTGCAGGACCGCCACCAGAGTGCGGCCCTCTCGATTCAGTCGAGCACACAAGTCCAAGAGCTCAATCTGGTAAGCGATATCCAGATACGTCGTCGGCTCATCCAAAAAAATAATCGGTGTGTCTTGGGCCAGAACCATCGCCACCCACACCCGCTGGCGTTCTCCACCCGAGAGCTCCCCCAGCAACGCATCAGCAAAATCCGCGGTACCCGTAGCCGCCAAAGCCCGAGCAACCGCCTCCTCATCACGTGCCGAAGGCCGCGCAAACAAACCCTGGTGCGGGTAACGCCCCCGAGCCACCAGCTCGGCAACCGTAATACCCTCCGGAACATGCGGAGACTGCGGCAACAACGCAAGTTCCCGCGCGAAATCCCGCGAGCCCATCGCCGCAATATCTCGCCCATCCAGCAGCACCCGGCCGCTCGCGGGCGAAAGTAACCGTGCCAAACCGCGTAGCAGCGTGGACTTCCCACACCCGTTCGCCCCCACGATCACCGTGAACGAGCCATCCGGGATCTCCACATTCAGATCCCGCGCCACGGCGACATCCCCATAGCCCAGGCTCAGATCAACACTGCGCAAACGCGCCGCACCGGCCGGGCCAGCCGCACCCACGTTCACGCCACCGCTGTTGCCACGCATATTCATCGTCCCTTCCGTTGCGACATCACCACAACCAGCACATAAAGGCCACCGACCACCGTGGTAATTGCACCCACCGGAACCGGCCGAGCCAGGGCATATTGGGCGAAAAGATCAGCCAGGAACAAAATCGAGGCACCCGCTAGCGCGCTATGCACCAGCGAAATTCCGCGTCGCCCCGCCGCCATCCGCCCCACCTGCGGAGCAGCCAGAGCCACAAAAGCAATAGGTCCGGCCGCCGCCGTCACCACACAGGTCAAAGCGATACCAACCGCGAGGATCCCCCGGCGCGCCTTCTCGACCGACAAGCCGTGTGCAGCTGCGGCGTCGTCGCCTAATTCCAGCTGCCGCAACGGCCGCACGCAACACGCCACAAACGGAAGCAACAACACCAAGAAAACCAGCGCGGGCCCGATCTTCGCCCACGATGCCTGCCCGAGCGTTCCGGCGCCCCACACCGCGAGGCTGAGCGCCACCTCATCCGAGGCCCGCAAGAGCAGCCAGGTATTCGCCGCGCTGAGCATCGCCGTCATACCGATTCCCACAATAATGAGACGGAACCCGGACACGCCGTTGCGGTAGGCCAGCGCGTAAATCATTATTCCGACGACGACGCCACCTGCCAGCGCCCCCATACTCACCGCAACAGCTCCACCCACCAGGAAAGTCCGGGTGAGAATAACGCCGGTATAGGCACCGGCATTGAATCCGATAATATCCGGCGAGCCGAGCGGGTTTCGGGTGAGAATTTGGAAGAGCGCACCCGAAAGCCCGAGCGCTGCCCCGAAGGCCACCGCGGCGAGGATCCGTGGCAGGCGCCAGGTTAGAACCACGTGGGCCGCGAAGTCACCGTCACCCGCGGCAACCGCGCGTATCGAATCCGGGGCGAAGCAGGCCGCCACCTCGCCCAGGCTCAGGGGCAGATCCCCGAGGAGGAGAGCCCCCACGCACCCGAAGGCCAAAGCGAAGCTCACCGCGGCCGCAACCAGGCGGGAACGGCGGCGGCGTCGTAGTGCGACGTGGCGCAGAGGGGACTTTAAAGCGGCAGGTTGGTGCGAAAAACTCATAGCGTGAAAGCCTTTCGCCGGCGCACGAGGTAGATGAGGACCGGGGCACCCAGGAAGGCGCACATGACCGACACGGGAAGTTCCCCGGTCGGGAGAATAATGCGGGCGAGGATGTCCGCGGCGAGGAGGAGGACCGGGGCCCAGAGCGCGGACAGTCCCACAATCCAACGTTGATCCGCCCCGGCAAAGGAGCGGATAGCGTGCGGGGCCATGAGACCTATGAAGGAAATAGGGCCGGCGATAGCAACCGCACCCCCGGTGAGGAGCGTCATCGCCGCAATACCGGCCAGGCGGATCACCGTGACATGAGCACCGAGTGCGCGAGCGGCGTCGTCACCGAGAGCAATGATATTGAGCGCTGGGGTGAGCACGGCAGCGGCCATGAGGCCGAAGAACAGAAGCGGAAGAACCGGCAGGATAACCTCCCAGGGGCGGTTTTCCAGCGTGCCGGCCGTCCAGACGAGGATTTCGTTGAAAGTACGCGGATCAGTCAGGCGTAGCACACCCACGATGCCGTTGAGCACGGCAGAAAGCGCCACCCCGGCCAGGATCAGGCGAACCGGATCCGCGCGACCGCTGCGGTGCGAGCCGATGAGGAGGACCGCCGCGGTGGCCAAGAGTGCACCGGCAACCGCCCACCACATGTAGATACTCGGCCGGCTAATACCCGCCACCGCGATAGCGAGAGTCACCGCGAAACCGGCACCGGCCGAAACCCCGAGGATCCCAGGTTCGGCCAGAGGATTGCGGGAAATCGCCTGGATGAGCGCGCCGGCAACCCCGAGAGCTGCACCGATGGCAAGGGCGGCGACCGTACGAGGCGGACGCAAGGTAAGCACTGCTTGCGCGTCCATGGAATCGCGTTCTGCCCCGGAGATGATAGTAAACAGTGTTCCCGGGGAGATGGGGCGGGCGCCTATGCAAATGGAGAGGAGCGCCAGCACCGCGACAGCGATGATCCCAGTGGTGAGGGCCGCGGCCCGCCGGCGCGCGGTGGTGCGGCCGGGAGCAGGGCAGGCGCGGCGTCGTGCCGAAAAACGGTGGTGGACGGTGCTGTTCATAACGAGAACAGGCTACCCCAATTAAACAACGCCAGCGTATCCTAATAGGGCATCTGTGGTTTCAGTGACAACCACACGACCACCGCAGCCGCAGGTGCGTCCGGCCGCGAGTGCGGCATCCACGAAAGGAAGTTATGAAGAAGTCCCTGACCGCGTGGGCGGGCACCGTTCTGGTGGCTTGCCTGGCTTTTGCCGGATGCGGTTCTCAGAAGAGTAATGATTCTGCCAATTCCTCGGCGTCCCCTGCCTCCTCCTCCGCGGCGGCAAGCTCCGCTACGGACGGGAATGCCGCGACCGAGGCGTTATTCCCCGCGACAATTGACACGAAGTTCGGGCCCGTTACTGTCAAGGAAGCCCCGCAGCGCGTGGTCGCTCTGGGCTGGGGCGATGCCGAAGTGGCGCTCTCGCTGGGCGTGCAGCCGGTGGGCGCGGCTGACTGGCTGGCTTTCGGCGGCAATGGCGTGGGCCCGTGGGTGAGCGAATCGTATGAGAAGGCCCCGGAAATCCTGGGCACAATGGAGCTGTCGTACGAGAAGATCGCGGCGCTCAAGCCGGATCTTATTCTTGACGTCAAGACTTCGGGCGATAAGGAACGCCACGATAAGCTTTCCCAGATTGCGCCGACGGTCTCGCTGCCGGAGGGCGCGGATAATTGGCTGACCTCCACGAAGGACCAGGTCACCATGATTGGTGCGGCGCTGGGTAAGCCGAAGGCGGCCGCGGCGCAGCTGGATGCGGTGGAAAAGAAGTTCGCTGAGGTTACGGCCGCGCACCCCGATTGGAAGGGCAAGTCCGTGACCGTGGCGACGAAGACCTCCGAGGGCTGGGGTGCCTACCTGAAGGGCGATACGCGCCTGGAGTTCATGACGAAGCTGGGCTTCGTGCAGAACCCGAAGGTTCAGGAGCTGGCTCCGGCCGATGGCGGTTTTGCTGTGCAGCTCTCCGCCGAGCAGCTCGATGCTATCGATGCGGACCTTATTGCGGCGTTCCCAATTTTCATTGATACCGCGCAGATTACCGACGATGCCACCTGGCAGAAGGTCCCGGCAGTTGCTGCCGGCCACGCCTTCGTGGTGGACGGTGACCTCTCCAATGCGTTCTCCCTGGGCACCCCGGCCGCGCAGCTGTGGGCTCTGGATAAGCTGACGCCGCTTATTGAGAAGGCTGTGAAGTAAATACTCTGCGAAGTAAATACTCTCGCGGCGAACCGCCTAAGCCACCCGCTACTGGCGTGCGCATAAATAGGCACAGAGCGCCCCGGAACGACCACTTATATGAGTGATCTTTCCGGGGCGTTTTCTGTGGCGCGAAGTCACACCGTGACGCGCGGGCGGGTTCACAACCGCGACATACCGGCATTCGCCACCACTTCGCGCCGTGACGCAACGGAACCTAGCGTTCCAGCAGCTCAGCTACCCGATTGAGCCATTCCTTCCGTTCTGTCACCACGTCCACCATGCTCGCGGTGCCGGGCAATGCTCCCGGCCCGCTATCGGGCATATGTGGGGCCCGCGAATAGGTCCACAGCTGTTTTTTCGGTTTCTCGAAAGACGGGTCACACACTGGAATCCGGTTGAGCATGTCATCCTCGCCGCGTCCCAGATAGAACGGGAACGACGGCGCAAAGGCTTTCTTCCCCAAGTAGGTAACGAAAGCAGGACTGCGCAGCGCGGCATCGACCTCCTCCTGATGCCCCGGGCAGGTGACTCGCACGAGGAACTCAGCTCCGGCCAGGTAGGTGCGGTGGATGACCGCGTTCGAGTTTTGCTGATCCGGGGTGAAAGCCAGGTTTTTGTCGGAATCACTTTGTTTCCGGATCCACAACTGGCGTGTTCGGAACTTGAGCTCGTCATTGCGGAGACCGCTTTTAGTAGCGCGGGGATTAATGGTCTGGAATTCATTGATGAAACAGCCAGGACGATCAACCCTTACTGCAAAATCAGCTCCCTCCAGCCACTCTGGCCACTCTTCGCGCGGAGCACCTAAAGCGCCCGCGAGAAGACCAAGGAGACCGGACCGGGTAGGCCGAGGCTCCGAATTGACCACGTTCCCCGTCACTCGCGGCCCCGCCCAGGATTGCACGGGACCCGCTAGACGCAGGAATGTTGAATTACTCATTCTGGCCGCCCAAGATCCACGCTACCACTGTATCAACGAGGCCGTCCTTCGAGGTGGGTTCCACCCCAAACATCTCTTCCAGCTGGGGGAACGTTCCCGTGAGCGCCAGCGCCTTCCCGAAGTTATCGGGATCGAAGCGGCGAGCAGCCTGGAATTGATCCCTCAGGGCTTGCACAGACGGCTCCAGGAATCCGCCTTGGGAGCCGGTCTTCACCGGTGTTTCAAAGCTGTAGGCGCAGCGGTAACGCTGCTCTTCAGCAAGGACGACGACGGGCTGCGTGTACGGCGCGGTTGAATGCTCTTTACCGCGCGGTTGGCCGTAAATAAGAGCAGTAATCATCTCACGTAGGTTTTTCTCAGCCTCCGGCTTGCCAAAAGCGGTCCAGCTAACTTGAAGCTGCTCGCGATCAATAGTCACCGTGCGGTAGAAAATACCGCTCGTAAATTGGCTGATCCCTAGGTAGGTAGCGCCGCTGCGCGATTCTTCCCCGGCGAACTTATTCTGCTCCCGAATGTCGTCAACGGTGGAGAAATAGTCAGTGCCAATGGTAGCAGCGTGGGTGGTCACGGCAGGAGATACACTCAGTGCCGCTTCGGTACCCTTCTCAGGTTTCGCCGCAAACATACGCCCAAAAGAGGCAATGGCGAGGGAACCGGTGCATCCGTTAAGCACGAACTCCGTATCAGGATCGACTTCGCCAGCCACAACCTGCGCCGCAACCTGGATCTCTTCCCCACTCAACCAGATCGAACGATCCGCTTCAGCAGCTCCCGCACCATCATCGGCATCAGCTTTAGCCTGCTTCTTCGTGAATTGACCGACGAGAGCCCGAGCCTTTGTCAGGGCTTTCTTCGGGTCCAGATCGGGGGAAAGCTTGAGGGCGGCGTCGCGAATAACTTCCTCGAGTTTGCCAGAGCGCACTGAAACGTCAAGGCTGGCCTTTTCGTAAGCAACGCGTGCACCACGTTTGATGGCCTGCGAGGAATGCATGGCGCGGAGAACACCGCCCTCCATGAGGCGCTTGGGGGTTCCCGAATCGTCACGATTGAGATTCGAGTAGCTGATCGGAGTAAGGAAATGCAGGGTTAGGTGACGGTACATGATTGGTCCTCTCGGTTATGGTTTTAGTTTTCAGAAGCTTTGGCAGGAACGCTTTCAGATTGATCTGAAACCGCAAGTTGAGGTGCGGAATAGAATTCCTCTATTACTCGCATTCGAATGTGCTGAGATTGAGGTGACAGGCCGTTCCCCCAGCGCGCCAACGTATCGGCAATATCGAAATAATTGACGGGAGGAACTGGGCCAGGAATCGTTGAGGCCACCTCAAAAATTCGTTTGATGGATCGGGCTGCTTCTTCCATATCTTGGGTATGCAGGTAAGCCAGACGCGCGGCAATCATTCCTGGATTGTCTGGTGAAACTGATTGTGCGCGTCCGTTTTTGTTCTCAGCGGTTGCCACGCGATATGCCCACCGTCCCAAACTGTTGCGGCGCTTACCCTCACTGGAATGAGGCACCCGGTCGTATTCCGCGGCCAGGGCCGCTACCCGCAGCAAGGCATTACGCTGCTCGGGGCGCGCATTTTCGGGTGCCGCGGGTAGCACATACGGATAAGCACGCACTTGAGTAAACGGCGTCGCCCCTTGCCGAATTGCTGCACGCGCGGCGCGATAGTCAGGATCTTTACGCCGTTGCAAAATCTCGTACAGTAACGCCTTCCAAGGCTCCCGCTGCGGGGTATCTATCTGCGTCATTGTTATTTCTCCTCATAAGCCGTGGGAACATCAAATTGTTTTGTGACAGCCCGAATATGACGAGCAACATTCGAATAAACTGCCGCGAAGAGCGCCGGATCTTGACCCCGGTAGGGCGCAATCGCTTCTTCGAAAGCTCTGAGCGCAACCTGAGCAGCCCCGCCGCGAGCCATACGGATTTCTTCAGGACGCCGCTCAGCGGTTGTCACTTGAGAAAGAAAATCTTCATACGAGCGAGTGATCGAACGCCAGAAAATATCTGATGCCGAATCCCGATAGTTTTCGAGCGAGTCAAGAACGGTGGGCAAGCCGTTAGGTGCAACGGAGGCTGCCCCGCGTGCGCGTCGGAAAGGTCGGATCACGCAATAGTGCAGAGCCTGGATGAACTCTGCATGGCGCCGAACTTGGCCCTGTGCTCGATCAGATAGCCCGAAAGCCCATAGCTGCGGATCTGCCACATCAACCCGCGAGGAACGGATAACTGGAGAAGATGCGGTTCCTTCGATGTAATGGCGGATAAATACCAACCGACAGCCAGAGGAAGAAATAATGCGATCATGCGCTTCGGCCACTTGTGCCAGTCTGCCGCGGGCAGCCCACTCCACTGCGAGATCCGTCGCGTCCCTCCCTACGTCCATCCGCTGAGCCTTTAACTCGCCGGACTTATTAGGCAAATACAGGTAGAAGGGATCGCTCTGATCGCGCTCAACCCAATAAGCTTTTCGGCTCTCTTTCGTTGCTCCTGCTTCTGGGGGAACCCACGCCGGTGGAACGCCACCGATGCGCACACCGGCGAGCTCGTTATCCTCCCAGTAACAGGCAGCACTATTGGATGACCAGGTAGCCCGCCATAACGGGTGATCAGTTCCACCCCGAGATCCGGTTCGATCTGCCCATGCTGGTAAACCGTCGCCTTCTACCCATGAGCGTGGGATCATCGCTAAAAGCGTATGAAGAAGCGACGGGCCTTCCCAAATCAGTTCGGTAGCCGTCATGCCTACGCCGACAAAATGGAAACCAGGACTTCCCATTTCAGCTTTTTGACCAGCGTAAGAGTTATTTCCAGCCGGCGAATAGCAGTGATAGGCGAGAAGGTAAAGCGCTGCATCTTCCAAGGAAAGGGTATCGCGCTGCGTTAGCAGACTCCAGAATTCTTCACCTTGATCGGAGATCATGGAAGGTAGCAGCTTCTTGAGCCGCAGCTCCCCTTTCCCGAGCTTGCGCTCATTATCTTTCGCATTGCGCATCGGCTCAGCCGGCCGTTGCATAAATGGCTGCTGGTCATCGAATAACAAGGATCCCGGTGCGAGTATTTCGATGGCTTTGTCAATCGCCTCGGGTTCAAGCCCCTCCGAGAGAATGTGTTCCCATTCGATCCGGAATGGATCCCGGTGGGTGTGATTGGACTGCCTTAAAACCACGGCAACGACCGCCGCTAATAGTCGCAACTCTGCGCCATACACATAGCCCGGGACGGTCTTATCCAGGACCACCGGTTCGCGGCCCATTTTTTTGTCGGAGGGCTCTTTTAGAATATGAGCATCGAGAAGCGCATCACGAACTGTCAAGCGCCCGCGTGGCGTAACCAGTAACGGAATGTCCGTCAAAGCATTGATCTTTTCCATGCTTCCTCTCCTTTGAGATGGAATGAGACTAACAAGAGTAGAAAGCTTTGTCAATCCATTTGACCCGTCTTTACAATTACGTTCCTCCCCGCTAATATGAAACTCAAGATAAGGGAGAAACCCAGCCTCGAAAACGCTGTTACCCCCGCTTACGCGGGGAAAGCGGCCTATCTAGGCAATCCATTAGACCCTGAAATACCCACGCTAGCCGTGGAAACCGCTCGCTAAGAGCCTAGTCGACGGAGACGAATATGGCAGATCAACACACATCGGAACCCCAACCGATCTTCCTAACAAAAGTACCGGTGCACACCCTTCTCTCCCGCGTTGCCCTGCACAAACCAGAGCGCGGATGGACACTGAAGGACCCGCAAGTACGCCACCGCGCGATCATGGCGCTCTTCCCACAGACCAACGCGGAACACCCCCGGGCGGAGATGGGGATTCTTTTCCGCTTGGATCACGTTCCCGGAGATGCCCCATTCTTCCTTATCCAATCCCGCGAACCGGTGCCGCAACTCAACCTCCCCCACGAGGCCGCGATGAAAGAGGTTGAACTCAAGGAACTCCCAGCTGGAACTCCAGTTTCGTTCCGGATCGCTATCAATGCGATTCAACGCATTGGCACCGGGGGAACTCGGTCAATTCCGCTCGACGGGGAGGAACCTGCCCCCGGAGTCCCAAGTCTCTCTGAATGGCTGAGCGCAAAACTATCCCCTGCCCTCACGAATACAGAGATCATTGACGCGCGGCGAGAAGTTCTCACCACCGGTTCGGGACAAGACAAACAACGTGCTGTCCAGATTGATACGATCAACGGAGTTGCCACCGTGGGAGATAGTGGAGCACTACTCGCAGCCCAAACCAACGGGGTTGGACGTGCAAAAAGCTACGGCTGCGGACTCCTCTCCATCCAGGCACTATCGTGACGGGCACACACCCCAGCATATGGGCCAAGCAGCGCGGTACGGAAACGTCCTACCCACTTCTTGCCCACTTGCTGGATACCGCAACTACTGCCGGAGTCCTCTATGAGACTTGGCTGAGGCCCGGTCTGCGCAAAGTTCTCGGACCGGCGGGGAAACGGGAAGTGGTGGAATGGGTGGCCGGATCGCATGACATTGGAAAAGCCTGTCCGGTATTCCAGTACCAGCAAACCCAAAAGGGACCGCAGTGGGATGAGATTCGGACCGCACTCCGTACTAACGAACCGCAACTTGGTGACATTTCCGAGTGGTCTCGAAACTTCTGTGAGGATTACGCTCCCGATATCCGCCACCACCAGAAAATGTCAGCGCTCCTGCTTCATGGGACGAAGATCAATCCGGACGCATACGCAGCGCCATCGTGGAGATTCCTCTCCGCACTTGGGCATCACGGCCGCTTTGAGACCCCATCCTGGAACACTGAAGAGACCGACTACCTTTTCGAAGATATGGAAAGCACCGGCTGGCTCGCCCTGGCCGATGATCTTCTCTCCTGCTTGGAAGAAGGCATCGGCATAACCCGGGCTGATCTTCCGGCCGAGCTTTCGCCAACCGCAACAATCCTGCTTTCCGGCCTCACCGTGCTATCCGACCGCATTGCTTCGGGAACCGAATGGGTGGCCGCTCAGCAGGAACTCCTCGCGGCCGGAAAACTCACCCTTGATGATCCAGCCGGGTGGATTACCGCGTGCCGCGCCCGTGCTCGTGCCCGCATCGAAGAAACCGTCGGGGTGTACCACGGCTGGGAATCCGCAGAGCAAAGCCAACGGGCAATCCTCGGCAACCGCACACCCCGCCCACTCCAGGAAGAAGCCACCTGTGTAGGAGGCGGACTGTGGAATGTTATGGCGCCCACCGGCGTGGGCAAAACCGAAGCCGCCCTACTCCGGCACGCCACCGCGAACGAACGCCTTATTTTCCTGCTTCCCACCCAGGCCACCTCGAATGCGCTCATGCGGCGCATCCAGCGCTACTACGCAGGTACTCCCAATGTGGCTTCGCTCGCGCATTCCCTCGCCTCCACCGAAGATTTTTATAATCAACCGGTCACCATGGGGGAAAACTCCGTTGATAGCCCGCGTACCAGCAGATCCACATCCACAGAGAATGGAGCTAGCACGGCCGGCCTTTTCCCCACCGACTTCGTTCGCTCCGGAAGCTCGCGCCTCCTGGCACCCGTATGTGTCGGCACTGTGGACCAGGCACTCCTGGGCGCCCTACCGGCAAAATGGACACACCTGCGGCTCCTCGCCCTGGCCAATGCCCACGTTGTTGTGGATGAGGTTCATACGCTCGATCAGTACCAGAGCGGTCTCCTCAGCAACCTTCTGCTCTGGCTGCGCGCCACGAACACCCGGGTCACCTTCCTTTCCGCAACCCTTGCCAGCGATCAACGCGCCACTTACGTCAAGTCCTACACCGGTCAGCCCCCGGAGGGCGAAGCGCGCTTCCCCCTCCTGGAAAACCTGGACACCAACGGAACCCGGCTGCGGAGTATTCGCCCCGACGGCCAACCCCGCACCCTCACTATTGACCGCAGTACCGAAAAGTACTGCCAGCTCACCACCTCCCACCGCGATTGGGTGCGCGAACAGCGCCGGCGTTACCCCCAGGCCCGCATCGGAGTCATCTGCAATACGGTTGCGCGCGCTCAGGAGCTCACCCGAGCCCTCGCCGCCGAGGGCAACGTTGTTATCCTCCATTCCCGCATGACAGCGGAGCATCGTCGTCGTAACGCTGAACTCCTCGAACACGAAATCGGATCGGGCAGCGCGGGCGCCGCGCTCACGGTTATCGGAACCCAAGCAATCGAAGCATCGCTGGACATCGACCTCGACCTGCTCCGCACCGAGCTATGCCCGGCCGCATCCCTCATTCAGCGTGCCGGGCGCCTGTGGCGTTCTGCCGATTCGAACCGCGCCACCCGAGTGCCGGGACTGAGCGGGCCGCGAGTGTCCGTCGTCGCTATTAATGGCAGCGAGGGGCAACAGTTACCGTATCTGGCCAGTGAACTGGCACGCGTGGAGAAATGGCTTAAGAGCCATGATGACATCCGAATCCCGGAGGATTGCCAGGAATTTGTGGATACCGGCACCCTGCTGCTGGCGGATATCGAGGAAGATAAACCCGATGAACTCAATGAATTCGCGAAGAAATCGCTGGCGGCAATCCGCGCCCGGAACGCTACGTACGATATGAAGGAATGCCTGAGCGAAGGCTCCCAGGTGAAATCCTTCGCTGCCATGACGCAGCGTGATAAAAACCTCGGGGATGAGCGTTCAACCAGACTCATCGAAGTAGAAACCACCCGCCTGATTGTATGCGGTGATCCGGATATTATCCCCGGTGCGTGGACCGGTGCCCCTGAAGATTTGGTGAAGCTGCGCGGCAGTGACCGTGAAGGCATACGCCGCGCCTTGCGTGCGTCCGTTCCGGTCACCGTTACTGGTCGTGCGAAAACACTGTTTACGGATGCGACATCGCTCGAAAATGCGCCGTCGCTACTCTGCCGCTACCACGTTTTAAACGACGGCGCAGCTCATTACGACCCGCTCATCGGGCTCGTTGTGCCGGGTAGCATTCCGGATCCCAATTGCTCCGGCACGCCCACACAGCCCGCCACCGGGAAGGAGTAAACATGGCTTACTCAGATGAGGCTCTGGCCTTCCGCACTATCAAGGCGAGCGAGCAGGTACGCCTCGAGGACCGGGTTTCTTTCCTCTACCTCGAATACGTGCAAATCCGCCAATCGCGCACGGGCGTGGTGGCCTATGATGCCGGCCGGGAAGGAAAGAGCGGGTCCTTGGAAGGGACCCGCGCGCGGGCAATCCAACTCCCCGTCGCTGGGTTAGCAGTGCTTACTTTGGGCCCCGGAACCTCGATTTCGAGTGCGGCGCTCACCTCCTGCGCCCGCGCCGGAACCACTGTCCTCGTTACGGGTGGGGGCGGAGTACCGCTCTATACTCACGCCACGCCGCTGACCTCGAGTGCGCGGTGGGCTATTGCGCAGGCTCGGCTAGTGAGTAACGAAGCCCGGCAGCGCGAAGCTGCGCTGGTGCTCTACAAAAAGCAGCTGGGTGTGGAGAATGCGCCTGGTAGTTCTATTGCAACGATGCGCGGGCTGGAGGGGCAGCTCATGCGCAATACCTACCGCACGATGGCAGCAAAATATGGAACCCGGAGCTTCACGCGTGATACTTCCTCGGACGACCCGGTCAATGCCGGCCTGAACTTGGCGAATTCAATACTCTACGGGTGCGCAGCTTCGGTGTGTGCGGCGCTGGGAATCAACCCGGCGCTCGGGATTATTCACCGCGGTGATGCGCGCTCCTTACTTTTTGATCTCGCGGATCTGTACAAACCGAGCGTAACGATTCCTCTGGTGTTCGCGGCGGCGCGCGAAGATGACCCCATGACGGCGGTTCGAAAAGCGGTGCGGAGAGCTATCGTGGAGCACCGAATTCTTCCCGATATGCTCGCCACCATCATGGATATCCTCCAGCCTTTCCTCCCCGCACGCGACGACGACCGGCTTATCTCCGGAAATAACGTCGAGGTTTCCGGCCACATCCAGTACGGATAAGGAGGCTGTGTTGTTCGTTGTTGTTAATGCGGTCGCCATCCCGGATCACCTGCGTGGATACTTGAGCAGGTTTCTTTCCGAGGTGACCACCGGATTGTACGTGGGCGTTGTTTCCGCGCGAGTGCGGGACAATTTGTGGGAAAGCGCGGTGTCCGCCGCGGGTACCGGCAGCCTCACTCTTATTTATAACGACGCCGCCCGTGAGCAAGGCTTCGCTCTGCGCAGCACGGGAACCGGCAGTCGCCCAGTCCTCGATCTGGACGGCATGCTGCTTATCGGGACGGGTGCGGAGGATGCAGTTGGTAAGGAAGCGGATGACGTCGATCTGCCAGGCGCTTCGCTCAGCTCTCCCGATTCGGTTAGGACTGCGCCGATTCATCGCGAACGGAGGAGCCGGGTCCGCAAGCGCACGGTCACTATAGTCAAACGGGATCATCGAGAGCACGAGCCCGTGTGCGATAAAGATAGGCATGCCGAAATAAGCTAAATTTAAGAGGTGGGAACTAACGTGGTTGTTGCGCTCAGCGCACCGGCGTATCTCCCGGAGATCCGCAAATTTGGAACTCTGTTCCATTGCGATTCCCGGGTTCGCCGCCGATAAACAACCAGGTCAGGCGGGCTCTTCCCCGCGCGAGCGGGGGTAATTCCTACCGCCGAGCTTTGCATCGACTATAACCCAGCTCTTCCCCGCGCGAGCGGGGGTAATTCCTGGTATATCTTTAAGGCTCTGTGTGAGCCGACCTCTTCCCCGCGCGAGCGGGGGTAATTCCCGAATGGGCCTACGGGACCGCAGGCCGAGGCACTCTTCCCCGCGCGAGCGGGGGTAATTCCTTTTGTTATCTGGAAAGGAGGCAGAAGTGCCTCTCTTCCCCGCGCGAGCGGGGGTAATTCCAAATCGAAACCGAAAAGAAAAAAGTAGAGATCCTCTTCCCCGCGCGAGCGGGGGTAATTCCGCTTACCGCGAAGCGCATGGCCTGGATGAATCCTCTTCCCCGCGCGAGCGGGGGTAATTCCGAATACGCCAAGGAAGCTTCTAAAAAAGGTGACTCTTCCCCGCGCGAGCGGGGGTAATTCCTTGGATAAGGCAACTTCCGCGTTCCAAGCCCTCTCTTCCCCGCGCGAGCGGGGGTAATTCCTGTGTTCACTGCGGAAACCCAGGGCGCGTTCGCTCTTCCCCGCGCGAGCGGGGGTAATTCCCACTTGCCCCACACTCAGCGGGACACCCTCCGCTCTTCCCCGCGCGAGCGGGGGTAATTCCGGAGGGCAGAGGGCCGGGGCGGGCCGGAGGTGCTCTTCCCCGCGCGAGCGGGGGTAATTCCAGCCTGAGGCGGTCCCGCTGGTAGTGGCTTTGCTCTTCCCCGCGCGAGCGGGGGTAATTCCGCCACCGGCATCTCCAAATCCCAAGTAGACCGCTCTTCCCCGCGCGAGCGGGGGTAATTCCATTCTCTACGCGACGCCGCCGGAGTTCACGACCTCTTCCCCGCGCGAGCGGGGGTAATTCCTTCCCAGGTGGCTGTGAGCGAGCGGAAAGTCTCTCTTCCCCGCGCGAGCGGGGGTAATTCCGTCGTCTAGTTCGCCCTCATCTGGTGCGCTTGCTCTTCCCCGCGCGAGCGGGGGTAATTCCAGCGACGCGCGTAGCCCGTCGGCGGCTTCAACCTCTTCCCCGCGCGAGCGGGGGTAATTCCGGGCGCGCTCCTGTGCCTGCCCAGGTGGTCTCCTCTTCCCCGCGCGAGCGGGGGTAATTCCGCTAGTTAGTAACTGCTAACCGTAGGCGGGCGCTCTTCCCCGCGCGAGCGGGGGTAATTCCCACGCCGGGCCGTAATGATTACGAGGTTATGCCTCTTCCCCGCGCGAGCGGGGGTAATTCCGCGGAGCGTGCTTGTGTGGCTTGCAGGAACGGCTCTTCCCCGCGCGAGCGGGGGTAATTCCTTTTTGGCTTGATATCAAGGGAAAAAATGTGCCTCTTCCCCGCGCGAGCGGGGGTAATTCCGATGCGGCGGGTAGCATTGCTGCCCCGTGTGACTCTTCCCCGCGCGAGCGGGGGTAATTCCCTTCGCGGGCCTTGCCGGGCGTGCCCGCTATGCTCTTCCCCGCGCGAGCGGGGGTAATTCCGATATACGGGTCGATCTTGATCTGCCACGAGTCTCTTCCCCGCGCGAGCGGGGGTAATTCCGTTATCCCCCCGGACTTACAGGAAAAGCTGGACTCTTCCCCGCGCGAGCGGGGGTAATTCCTTGTGACCGCCTAGTCATGGAATCAAAGAATACTCTTCCCCGCGCGAGCGGGGGTAATTCCGAGTCCACGAAAACAGCATGGATAATTGGCATCTCTTCCCCGCGCGAG
>NZ_JASOKT010000031.1 GCF_030216305.1 Actinotignum timonense
ACTGTCACGATCAAGGATGGTGACAAGGTCTTCGATACGTCGAAGGTGACTGTTAATGATCCTGATAGTGATGGGGATACTGTCCCGGATTCGCTGGATCAGTGTCCTGCTGTTGCTGGGCCGGCTTCTAATAATGGTTGCCCGGCTTGGGGTGATGGTGATGGTAAGCCTGGCGCGGATGTGACGCTGGCGAAGGATCCTGCTAATGGTCCGATTCCGGATACTGCGTCGTGTGAAGCTTCCAATGGTGCTACTTGTTCCTTTGATGGGGACGGGAACGTTGTTGTGAAGGTTCCTGGGGATGCTAAGGATAAGGACGAGATTACTGTCACGATCAAGGATGGTGACAAGGTCTTCGATACGTCGAAGGTGACTGTTAATGATCCTGATAGTGATGGGGACGGCCTGACCGATTCTGAGGAAGAAAAGATCGGAACCGATCCCAACAATCCGGATACTGATGGTGATGGCATCAATGACGGTGATGAGGTCAATGGCACCAAGAACCCGTTCCAGGATGACAAGTCTGATCCGAATGGGAAGCCTGGTAACACTGACCCGCTCAACCCTGACTCGGATGGCGATGGTGTGAATGACGGTGACGAAGTGACCGGTAAGCACAACAATGGCAATCCGACTAATCCGAATAAGGCCGACTCTGATGGTGACGGCGTGACGGATGGGGATGAGAAGAAGGACGGCACCGATCCGAATAACCCGGACACTGACGGTGATGGCATCAATGATGGTGACGAGAAGAAGATCGGGACTGATCCGAAGAACCCCGATACCGACGGCGATGGCATCAATGACGGTGATGAGGTGAACGGCACCAAGAACCCGTTCCAGGATGACAAGTCTGATCCGAATGGGAAGCCTGGTAACACTGACCCGCTCAACCCTGACTCGGATGGCGATGGTGTGAATGACGGTGACGAAGTGACCGGTAAGCACAACAATGGCAATCCGACTAATCCGAATAAGGCCGACTCTGATGGTGACGGCGTGACGGATGGGGATGAGAAGAAGGACGGCACCGATCCGAATAACCCGGACACTGACGGTGACGGCGTGAACGACGGTGACGAGAAGAAGGA
>NZ_JASOKT010000009.1 GCF_030216305.1 Actinotignum timonense
ATCACCCCACCAACAAGCTGATAGGCCGCGAGCCCATCCCCCTTCACACTAAAGCTTTCCCAACACCCCCATGCGAGCATGCCAGAATATCCGGTATTAGACCCCGTTTCCAAGGCTTATCCCAAAAAGGAGGGCAGGTTACCCACGTATTACTCACCCGTTCGCCACTAATCCACCCACAACAAGTTGCAGGCTTCATCGTTCGACTTGCATGTGTTAAGCACGCCGCCAGCGTTCGTCCTGAGCCAGGATCAAACTCTCCACAAAAAACCGTAAGAGAGCAAGAAAAACAACTAGCTCAAAAAAACAAAATAAAAACAAGAACAACACACCACCAACAAACAAACCAAACACATACCCGTAAACACGAATACATCCAGTCATTATCATTAGAGTGCTAACTGTCCTCGCACACACCCACACAACCAACACCACACCCACCAACCAAAAACAAAAAAGCCCTCAGCCAGCACTAGCGCGACATGCTAGTCATGTGAACAAAAAATATCACGTAAAAAATAAATAGTCAGACACACTATTAAGCATCCAAACACCACGCCCACACCCCACGCACAACCACCCGAAAAAAACCACGGCAATCACACGCAAGAGAAACAATCACACTCAAAAAGAGCAACCCCGTTAGCTTAGCACCACCCAGCCAGGAAACCAAACCCAGCCCCAGTGAACCACGCCACTCTCAAGGGATCCTGTCACCGCTTACCGGTTTCCCGGGCCTCGGCGACGGATAACAAGCTTACAAGCCCACCACCCAAAACACAAACCACACCAACGAGACACCCACCACACCCCACTAACCCGACACCACCCAGCCACTCTTACGCGCCGCTTCACACCGGGCGAGCACGCAGGAAGCCACGGCGTCGTCGATAATAGAGAAGTGAGTGAACATAAAGAACCTGCCGTGACAAGCACGCACATACAAAACGACGCGAAGCTATGCTCCCACGATGCCAGGTTCCCACACAGTAGTACTGGACTTCCTCGCGGCGGACAGTTCGGGCTCCTTGTCACCCTGGTGATTACCGTGCTGTCCTACCAGCTCAACACCACGATGGTCACCCCAGCGCTCCCGGATATCGGGCGAAGTTTTGCGGTGAGCGAGGGAACGCTTGCTCTGGTTTCAAGCCTCTTCTTCCTCGCCGGGGCGGTCGCCGGGATTCTTCTTACCCGCTGGAGCGATTTCCTTGGCCGCGCCCGCATGCTACTCGCGGTTCTTGCGATCTTGCTGGTGGGAACACTGGTATGTGCACTCGCCCCGAACTTCCCTATTTTCGTGACCGGACGTGTCCTTCAAGGTGTTTCCGGTGCGGTCTTCCAACTCGCATATATGATCCTGAGCGAATCGGTCTCTCCCGCGATTCTAGGCACCATGCTCGGTATTATTAGCGCCGCTAACGGCGGCGTGGGCGGCCTAGACGGATGGTTTGGCGGGATCCTCACCGACCACTTCGGTTTCCAGGCTATTTTCTTCGTTATTGCGGGTCTCACCTCAGTGGCAATTTTCCTGACAGTTCGACTACTCACGACGCAGGAGCGGCCTGCCGCCAGCGGAAAAATGGATTGGTGGGGCGGCGGACTCCTCTCCCTCAGCCTTATTTTCCTCACCTACTACGTCAATGTTGGCGGCACCCGCGGGTGGTTCACCACGGCTACCCTCCCACTTTTCGGTGTGGCCGCGCTATTTTTCAGCGCTTTTTGCATGGTTGAGCGTCGGGTTCCCTCGCCGCTTTTCGCCCTGCGCCAGCTGGCATCACGCCACTGTTGGCCGCTTATTGCTACAACACTTCTATCTCTCGCATCAGTTTTCGCGGTCATTAATTTCACGGTCGCGCTTTTCGCCCAGAATCCCGACGCGGGCTACGGGCTAGAGGCTGGCCGCGCTGCACTCCTCTATCTCACACCGCCCGCGCTTATCGGACTGGCCGCTGCCCCACTTTCCGGGTGGCTGGCGGGAAAAATCGGCTGGCTCACCGTTCTGCGCACCGGACTCCTTATTTCGCTATGCACAATTGGCGGGATCTGGTTCTTCCTCGATCACCAATGGGTTGTTTTCACCCTCATTGCGATTCTTGGAATCACCTATAACGGCATGATCCTCACAACTGTCAACGGGCTCGGCGTCATCCTGGCCCCACCCGAAGCACCCGGCTCGCTCCCCGGTCTCAACGGCGCAGCTTTTGGCGTGGGCGCAAGCCTAGGTATTGGCCTGGTGGCGCCCCTCGTCGGAACGTGGGATGGCTACCGCGGGGCACTGGCTCTTTCCGCCGGCATCGCCGGGATCGCTCTACTGTGCGCGTGCGTCTTGAAGATGCGCACAGATTAATAACGACGACGCAGCTACCTGGCAGCTGTACACCCCGCGCGCCGCGGGCCCACTACAAAAGCGGCCGGCATCTGAACAATCAGGTGCCGGCCGCCAATTTCGTGCACTCATGCTCGGCTGCGGGTAATACGCCAGACAGCGAGCACCTCAGCTTTTAGAGGAGGGAGGCGTAGAGCGCGCGGATTTCTTCCTTGGTGGCCTTGCGGGGGTTGCCCGGGGTGCACACATCGTTGAAGGCATCCTCGGCCAGGGCATCGAGACCAGATTCATCCACGCCCACCGCGGAGATCGTGGTGGGGTTACCCAGGTCCTCGACCAGCTGCTTGACCGCGTCCACCGCGTAGGTGCGCGCTTCTTCTAGCGCGACGTCGTACGAATCCTTCATGCCGAAGGCATGCGCGATATCGCGGTACTTTTCACCGGTGTACTCCGCGTTGAACTTCATAACGGCCGGCAGCAGGATGCCGTTGGCCACGCCGTGCGGTGCGTCGTAACGCCCACCGAGCGGGTGCGCCATGCCGTGCACGAGGCCCAGGCCCACGTTGGAATAGCCCATGCCCGCGATGTAGGAGGCGTAACCCATCTGCTCAACGGCGTCGGTATCGCCATCGGCAGCCTTGCGCAGGTTCTTCGCGATCATCTGGATAGCCTTGAGGTGGACCGCATCCGAAAGCTCCCAGGCGCCCGGGGTGATGTAGCCCTCGATGGCGTGGGTCAGAGCGTCGAGCCCGGTCGCTACCTTGAGGGAACGGGGCATGCCGTCCATGAGGTCCGGATCCACGATGGCGAGGACGGGAATATCGTGTTCGTCCACGCACACAAACTTGCGGTGCTTCTCCGTATCGGTAATCACGTAGTTAATGGTGGTTTCCGAAGCGGTACCGGCGGTGGTGGGAATGCCAATAATCGGCACGGAGGGGTTCTTGGTATCCGCCACGCCCTCGAGGGAGAGAACGTCAGCGAATTCGGGGTTCGCACCGATAATGCCGATGGCCTTCGCGGTGTCCTGCGGGGAACCGCCACCCAGGCCGATGAGCACATCTGCACCGGAATCCTTGAGCGCCTGCACGCCGGCCTTCACGTTTTCGACGGGCGGGTTCGGAACGACGTCGTCGAAAATCTCGTAAGCAAAATCGGCCTCATCCAAACGTTTCGTGACTAGGTCCACGGTCCCGGCCTGGCGCACACCCTTGTCGGTGATGATGAGGACTTTCTTGAAGCCGCGCCGATGCAGCTCGGGGACCAGCTGGTCGAGCGCACCGCGCCCGAAGTACGAGGTTTGGTTGAGGATCATGCGATTAACCATGACAACTCCTTATGTCGAATATTCGTAGCAACTGCGCCACTTTCCTGACATGGAACATTGTTCCATTTTTTTGACCCCCGCCTTATGACGTAAGGCCCGACAAGGAGAGAGCGCCCGGAGGCGCGGCGACATTTTCCCGCCAGATTGGTTACGGCGCGGGGTAACTGAGAAGCTACGGTAATGTGCGTAGGAAGCACGACGACGCCGCGTCCCCGCGGCGCGCGGGCGCGCCGCGGCGCCGTCGTACCTACCTTGCGAAACCTATTCCACATCGAGCGGAACCCGGCGGTGCGGAGCCGGGAAGGCGCCATCTAGGCGCGCCAGCTGCTCGACGCTCAACTCGATCCGCGCGGCCTCCAGGTTTTCCCGCATATGGGCGAGCTTCCCGGTGCGCGGAATCGCGATGGTCGGGCTCTGCGCTAGCACCCAGGCCAGTAGCACCTGGAAGGGACTCACGCCCAGGTCGCGGGCTACCTCGGTGACCACCGGATTGGTGACCAGGCCGTTGCGCAAAGTCCCGGCTTGGGCGAGCGGGCAGTAGGCGATGAGCGCCACGCCGAGCCGCTCCATGAGGCCGCGCAATTCCACTTCAATTCCGCGCGAGCCGAGGTGGTAGAGCACCTCATTAGCCTGGCAATTCGCGCCGCCGGGCAGCGCGGCCAGCTCCTCCATATCTTCGACGTCGAAATTGGAGACGCCCCAGCTGCGGATTTTCCCGTTCTCGCGCAGGCGCTCCAGCTCCGCCACGGTTTCGGCCAGCGGGGTGCCACCGCGCCAGTGATAGAGGTACATATCCACGTACTCGGTTCCCAGCCGCGCCAGGCTGGCATCCAGCGCGCCTTCCATGCGCCGCCGGGATGCGTTGGAGGGGAGCACTTTGGTGATGAGGTAGAGCGATTCGCGCGGGAAAGGTGTGATTGCTTCGCCCACGAGCTCTTCGGAGCGCCCGCTGCCGTACATTTCCGCGGTGTCGATGAGCCGGGCGCCGCCCTCGATTCCGCAGCGCAAGGCCGCAATTTCTTCCTGCCGGCACGCTCGGTCATCACCGAGGAACCAGGTGCCCAGCCCGAGGGCTGACACGGTATCGCCATTGGCCAAGGTGATGTTTCGCATGGGGTTTCCTTTTCGTTTCCTGCTTGCTTCCCCGAGCCCGCCGCCGCAAGTCCAGACCGCGGGCGCTTTCCATTCCAGGGTGCCACGGATGCCGTGCCCGCGCCAGGCCTTTCAGTGCGCCGAGATCGCCTGGACTGCAACTGGACTGCAAAAAGTGCGTCAGGAATATTGAAACCGCGAAAAGCTGTCAGCCCCATCGCAATCACTCGCTCGCGTGGACAAGCGTGGACGATGTGAGCGGTGATACCCATAAAAAGCGACGCATCAACAGCGGAGCCCCCAGGATGCGCCCTCCCGGCAGGAGGCCCCCACAAAAAGCAACCCCACGACAGTGCGCCCCACAAAAAGCAACATCTCGACGGGCAGCTCTTCAGAATGTAACCCCACGACAGTGGGTCCCACAAAAAGCAACCCCACGACATCAAAACAATTTCTTAATGTAGCTGCGGTTGCATTTTGATTTCGGGCATACGCGGCGGCCTCCTCACGGGATCCTCATAGGCCTCACGAACTTCAATAGTCACACCGGCCCCTAGGGAGGGGGATCTGTTTTCATAACTGTACTGCGCTTGTCGTACATGCGAAGTACATCCCGGAAAAACACACCCTCCCCGCCAGCGCGCCGGGCGGCGAGGCAAGTGGCGGGAGGCACGGTGCCTGGGTCGGCATCGCTAAGCCCGTGCTTGGGGTGTCGTTTCATCTTACGAACACGCCTGGCGATGTTAGTGACCGACCACCTGTCTTGGCGATGATCAACATGAAGCCACGACCATCACATTCACATATGTTACAGTCCCTGACTTTTCACAACTGCTTGACCCCGACCAACCACGTACACTTTGTACATGCCTCGATTGAAGGGATAACTATGGTTCGCGTATCTCCGGATCCGGATTGGACACCAGTGCCTTTCCGCCAGTCATGGAGCGGGCATCTCATCGCGGGCACGCTGACCGCAATAGGTATTGTGATTACGCTGGCGCTGAGCCGGTTGTTCCTCCCTCATCAGGTGAACTTTTTCGCGCTGCTGCTCATTGTTGTGCTCAGCACCGTGGCTGTTGAATTCCTTTCAACGCACATCGACCGCTGGCATCAACGTCGCTGGCACCACCCGAGCCCGGGAGGATGGATTGCCCCGCTGAGCCGGATTGCATTCTTCGCAGGGGTCTATTTTCTTGTCACGCTGGTGCTGACGCTGGACTCTCGCCAAGCACTCATCTGTGGTGGCGTGGCTACCGCGGTCGCGATCATTGAGGTGATCGGGATACGGCAATGGAAAACAGGCGTGACCATAGCGGAGGAAAAAGAAGCCACGCTGGCAGCCAAGAAAGCGCTTGAGGACATAGCTATAGAACTGCGCATAGAGCGGCAGGAGAAAGCTCGGCTCAGGGCGGCGGAGCGCCGCAAGCAGCTTGGCTTACCAGAGGACACCAGTCCGATTATCACGGTAAAGCCGGGTGGCTTCGAATTCCGGCCGCACCGCGTTAACTTTATTCCGCCGCGCGCCGAGCCCGACGCCGCGGAGCAGCCTGATAATCACTCCGCTGAGAGCCCTCGTGAAGGGCGGGATTAGCGGCGCGGTGCGCGGGGCTTTCTGCAGCTGTGTGCGCGGAGCCTTCTGCGGCCGTATGCGCGGGGCTTGCCGTTGAGCTGTGGGAGGCACGGTGCGCTGAGCTCCTCCCGGATGTAGCGGTCGCAGCGAAGGTATGCGCAGCCCGGCGGCCGCGGATTTCCTGCCAAATATTGCGGCTGCGTGCCGTGCTCTCGGTACCCGGCTGGGCAGCGCGGCTCCCCCGGCGCCGCGGCCGCTCGGCAGCTGCCGGTGTTTCGGTTACCTTTACCGCAGGTTCGGGTTTCGCCTCAAGCTCCTCGGTTACTTCAACCGCGGCGGTCTTTTCGGTTGCCTCCGCTTCAGCCGCTTCGCTCGCCTCCGCTTCCGGCGCCACATCCAGAAGCGGCACCCCGACAGCGGGCCCGAGCGCGGTAGCGCGCTGGAGGCGAATTTCATCCACAGAAAGCAAAATCCCGGTGGCCCGCTCCAGGATGGTCACCTGCCAGACCTGCACTCCGGCTCCGGCCAGAGCGCGCACGGCATCATAGGTATCCGGCTCGATGGCGAAAGCAAAAATGCTCAGGCGCGGGGCCGGTTCCGGGATGGGCGGATTGACCGCGGTGAACTCCTGCCAGGCGGAGGAAAAATCGTGGGGCCCGCCCGGGAAAAGCCGGGTAATTTCGCGGCGGTCCAGAGTGGCGTGCTGCGCGGAACGGGCGAGGGCCGCGAGGAGCGCTGCGCCGTCGAGAACATCAATAATATCCACGCTAATAATGTTCCCGGTGGCATCCAAGGCAACCAATGAAGCGGTGCCGCGCTCCCCTTCCGGGCGCGTCCACGCTACCTGGAAGGCCGGGAAATCCAGGAAATCAGAAATCTGGGCGCGCAGTGCTTCCGCAACCGCGGTACGGGTTTCTTCCGGCAGATCGGCAGGAGGCGCCGCGCGATGAAATTGCCCGCCACGTAATGAGAAAACGCCCACGAGATACCATCTCCGATACTGTTTGCCGCACGAACCTGCCAACTCAAGCCTATCCTAGGCGAGATACCTGAGAATTGACTGCACCGCGCTTTATTGCACGACGACGCCCGCGTGGAAGAAGCCCACGTACACCTTGCGAACTAAACCAAGAGCAGCAAACTTGCCATGTGTCACAACTACGGTAAGAGCCGAAGAGAAAAGCTACTCCGTTTACCCCCGTAGACACGTTATGTTTACAGGGGTAAACTACCTGCTATGAAACGGGCCCACCTCTTGAACGAGCTCAAGAAAATCGCGAAACAGAGCGGCCACACGCTTATAACCACCGAAGGAACTCGACACACACGCGTTACCATCGGCGATGTAAGCGACATCGTGGGGCGGCACCGCGACATTCCAGAGGAAACCGCAAAGGGCACAATCCGTAAATTCAGGAAAGGACTAGGACTATGAGCAAAACGCATGTGAGAGCCTTTCGCGACCACGGGTGGTGGGGGCTCGAACTTACCGTAAACGGTGAAATTTACCATTCTCAAGCCCGCAGGCTCAATGAAATTAGCGAGATTGTCGCGGATGCGCTCAATCTTCTTAATGTTGAAAACCACGGGTTCGATTTAGTCATAGATGTTGGCTCCACCGCCGAAACTATTGCTCAGGCTAAAAAACTATCCCGGCAAGCTCACGAACTTCAGTCACGGGCATCGCAAGCTACGCGAGAAGCCGCTACCAGCTTGCGATCTTCAGGGATGACCGTCCGTGAAGTTGCAGAGATTATGGAGCTTTCACCCGGACGCATTTCCAAGATTCTGCAAACAGCCTAAGTTCCGCATTAACTGCACCTTCTTCTACCCGCACGCCAAGCGGCCGGGCGGGAACCAGCTCCGTGCAGAGCTCCGTTCCCGCCCGGCCACCGTGCAGCGCGAGCCGCGTTTAGCTAGCGTTTGCGCAGCTAGCTTACGGTTCCGCTGCTACGCCGTCGCCCCGGCTCCGGACTCATGCCCTTTG
Organism: Actinotignum timonense; assembly: GCF_030216305.1. Lineage (GTDB taxonomy): Bacteria > Actinomycetota > Actinomycetes > Actinomycetales > Actinomycetaceae > Actinotignum > Actinotignum timonense_A. The sequence continues at coordinate 8,306 of NZ_JASOKT010000009.1, forward strand.
GCCATGACGGCCGCGCGCCCGGCTTCCAGGCGTGCCACCGGTACCCGGAACGGCGAGCAGGACACGTAATCCAAACCGACGGAATCGAAGAAGTGCACCGAAGCGGGATCCCCGCCGTGCTCACCGCAGATACCCACGGTGAGATTCGGATTACCCTTCCGCCCGCGCTCGGTACCCATGCGCACCAGCTCGCCCACACCTTCGCGGTCGATGGTCTCGAAAGGCGAGGTGTCGAAGATTCCTTCCGCCATATAGGTCGGGATGAATTCGTGTTCGACGTCGTCCCGCGAGAAGCCCCACGTGGTCTGGGTCAAATCATTGGTGCCGAAGGAGAAGAATTCGGAATCCTCGGCGATCTTCTCCGCGATAATGGCCGCGCGCGGCAGCTCGATCATATTGCCGATCGCGATATCGAGGTCGTAGCCAGATTCGCGTTCCGCCTCGGCAATGATCTTGCGGGCCCGGTCCGCCACCAGGCGGAATTCCTTCTCCGAGCCAATCAGCGGGATCATGATTTCCGGATGCGGATCCAACCCGCGCTTGCGGCAGGCCACCGCCGCCTCGGCCACCGCCCGCACCTGCAGATCCACGAAGCCGGGGATCTGGATGGACAGACGCACCCCGCGCAGGCCCAGCATGGGGTTGTCTTCGTGGCGTTCAGTTGCCGCCCGCAGTAGCGTGCGGGTGTGTTCGGGAACCTGCTGGCCGCGCGCCTCCATCGTGGCGACCTCAACCGCCAGCTTGGTCATATCCGGGAGGAATTCGTGCAGCGGCGGGTCAATGAGGCGCACCACCACCGGCAGTCCGTCCATCGCCTCGAAAATACCCTCGAAGTCCCCGCGTTGCAGCGGCATAAGCGCCCCGAGCGCGGCGGCCTGCAATTCCGGGGTAGCCGCGAGGATAACGTGCTCGATAAGCTCGCGCCGCTCACCCAGGAACATATGCTCGGTGCGGCATAGGCCCACGCCCTGCGCCCCGAATTCGCGAGCGCGCGCGGCGTCTTCCGGATTATCCGCATTGGCCCGCACGTGCATGCGCGCAGACTTATCCGCCTGGGTGAGGATGCGATCCACGGAACGCACCAATTCGCAGGTGTCCTTATCATCACCGGCGGCCTCCAGCGCGGCCTCCAGGCCCTGGGATACGTAGATCATGACCGGGGAATCTTCCACCGGGACAGCCCCGAAGAACACTTCCCCGGTGGTGCCGTCAATGGAAATAACATCCCCGGCGCGCAGTGTTTGCCCGGTGGACTTGATGAAGACCGTGCCGGCCTTTTCTTCCACGAGGAGATCCTCCGCGCCCACCACGCAGGTACGGCCCATCCCGCGGGCCACCACCGCAGCATGTGAGGTTTTCCCGCCGCGCGCGGTTAGCACGCCGGCGGCCACCACCATGCCGGGCAGGTCATCCGGGTTGGTTTCGCGGCGCACCAGGATCACCTTGGCACCTTCGGCGGCGCGCGCCTGGGCCTGCTCGTTACTAAAGACCACTTCACCCACGGCCGCGCCCGGGGAGGCCGCCATGGCCTTCGTGATGAGGGTGCGCTGGGCATCGCGCTGGAATTGCGGGAAGAGTAGCGAGGTGAGCTGTTCACCGGTCGTACGGGTGATCGCTTCTTCCGCGCTAATAAGGCCCTCATCTACCAGCTGGGTAGCCACTCGGAAGGCCGCGGCGGCGGTGCGCTTACCCACGCGGGTTTGTAGCATCCACAGTTTGCCTTCCTGGATGGTGAACTCAATATCGCACAGGTCCCGGTAGTGGTTTTCCAGGCGCTTCATGATGTCCATGAGCTCGGTGTAGGAAGCCGGATCCAGCTGCTCGAGGTCCTTGAGGGAAAGGGTGTTGCGGATGCCGGCCACCACGTCCTCCCCCTGGGCATTGACAAGGTAATCACCGTATACCCCGGAGTGTCCGGTGGAAGGATCGCGGGTGAACGCCACCCCGGTGCCGGATTTCTCCCCCATATTGCCGAACACCATCGTGCAAATATTGACGGCGGTGCCCAGGTCATCCGGGATATGTTCGCGCCGGCGGTAGATCCGAGCACGCTCGGTGTTCCAAGAACGGAATACCGCGGTGATCGCGAGGTTCATTTGCCGGCGCGGGTTCTGCGGGAAGGGATACCCGCTGGCGCGCCGCACGATTCCCTTGAATTGTTCGACCAGCTCTTGCAGGTCCGCCGTCGTCATATCAAGATCGCCACTGTAGCCTTTCGCCTTTTGCAGGGCGTGCAGGGCGTCGGAGAAAAGATCTCCATCAATATCGAGTACGGTGCGGGCGAACATTTGGATGAGGCGCCGGTAAGAATCCCAGGCGAAACGTTCGTTGCCGGATTGCGCCGCGAGGCCCTTGACGGACTGGTCATTGAGGCCAATATTGAGCACGGTTTCCATCATCCCCGGCATGGAGAACTTCGCGCCTGAACGCACCGAGAGCAGCAGCGGATCCTCCGGATCGCCAAGTTTCTTGCCCATCTGCTCTTCCACGGCTTCCAGGTGGCGCGTCACCTCCGCTTCGAGTTCCTCGGGTTCCTGCCCGTTACTCAGGTAGTAGCGGCAGGCTTCGGTGGTGATGGTGAAACCGGGTGGGACAGGCAAATCCATGTGGACCATCTCCGCCAGGTTGGCTCCCTTGCCGCCGAGAAGGTCCTTCATGTCCTTGTTGCCCTCGGTAAATGCGTATACGAACTTGGTCATATCGTCCTCCGTGAGGGTTCACACGCGCATAAGTGCGCGGAGCGGCCCCTTCGCCGCTCACGTGTCCAGGGTAACACTTCGGGGCGGCGTGATCGAGAGGAATTTTTAGTGAATGCCGCGCACGTTTCCGGCGGCGTCCACGTCAATGGCCAGCGCGGATGGTTCTTTGGGCAGGCCCGGCATGAGCATGACGCTCCCCGCCATGACCACAACGAAACGGCCCCCCGCGGAGAGATGTACATCGCGTACCGGCACGTCAAAATCGCTGGGAGCGCCCAGGCGTTTCGGGTCGGTGGTGAAGGAGGCCGGAGTTTTCGCGATGCAGACGGGATAGCTGCCGTAGCCGCGTTCTTCCAGCTCACGTAGCTGCTCACGCGCTTCTTGCGCGAAGGTGACGCTCGCTCCCCCGTAGACGCGCCGCACCACCGCCGTGATTTTCTCGCTGAGGCTCGCGCTATCCGAGTACGTGAAACGGGTGCGGGACGGCGTTTCGAGCGCGGCCAGAACCGCTTCGGCCAGGGGCGCCGCGCCTTCCCCGCCGCGCGCGAAATGCTCAGAGACGGCCACCGGCACACCCAATTCTTCGAATTGCGTACGCACTTTTTCGATATCTGCTTCGGTATCCGTATCAAAACGATTAAGGGCGACGACGACGGACTGCCCCCACACCGCCTGCAAATTATGAATATGCCGGGCGGCATTGGCGATACCCCCGTGGTAGCGCAGGGCGCGCAAGGTGACCACAAAAACGGCCGCGTCGGGGCGCAGCCCGGAGGTACGGCACATAATGTCAATAAATTTTTCGGCCCCCAGATCAGCCCCGAAGCCGGCTTCCGTTACCGCGATCTCCCCCATCGCGAGCGCGGCGCGGGTGGCCATCACAGAATTGCAACCGTGCGCAATATTGGCGAAGGGCCCGCCATGCACGAGCGCGGGGGTGCCTTCCCGGGTGGCAACAAGGTTCGGGCAGAACGCTTCGGTCAGAAGGGCAAGCATGGCACCGGTGGCACCCAGATCCGCCGCGGTGACGGGTACGCCAGCCCGGGTGCGGGCCACTTCCATGGCGTTGAGGCGCTCGCGCAGATCCGCAAAAGAGGATGCCAAGCAGAAAGCTGCCATAACTTCACTGGCGGGAACAATATCGAAGCCGGTGGCGCGGGTGGCGTGCGCACCGGGATTGGAACGGGTGCCCGCGCCCGGGCCGGCGCTATCGAGGCGCCCGCTGGGGCTGAGGAGGATAGCCCGCAGGGCCCGGTCATTCATATCGATAACGCGGCGCACGCTGACCGTAGCCGGGTCAATATCGTGGGTGTCGAAATAGACCGCGTTATCCGCCATAGCGGCTAGGAGGTTATGGGCGGCAGCAATCGCAGCGAAATCCCCGTTGAAGTGCAGGTTAATGGAGGCGGCCGGAGTGAGGGTGGCTCGGCCCCCGCCGATCGCCCCGCCTTTGAGCCCGAAAACCGGGCCGAGCGAAGGTTCACGCAGCGCCAGAACCGCGCGTTTACCCAGGTAGCGCAGGCCATCCGCCAGGCCAATGGAGGTGGTGGTTTTCCCCTCCCCGGCAGGGGTGGGTGACATGGCAGTCACGAGCACGAGGCGGCCGGGCTGCGCACCGACCTTTTCAACCCAGCGGTAATCGATCTTCGCCCGGTCCCGACCGAAGGGGATAACGGCATCGGCGGGCACCCCGGCCGCCAGCGCCGTATCAACAAGGGGAAGATCAATAGACATACGCTGTAGTTTATACCGCTCTGCCCGATCCCCTAGGCAAGCGGACCCATCTCTTCTTCATAGGCGGCGCGGAGCGCTTGGCCGCGGGATTCGTCGTCGTCGTTAAAATAACGCAGCACGCGGGCCGGAACCCCAACCACAATGCAGTTGGCGGGGACATCACGCATAACGACGGCGCCGGCGCCCACAATCGAATTTTCACCGATGGTCACGCCCGGGCCGATGGTGGCGGAGGCACCGATCCACACGTTATCTCCAATGGTGATGGCGGTGCCGAATTCCAGGTCGGTTTCGGCGCGAACGCGCGGAGGAACCGGGTGCCGGGCGGTGGTGATAGTGACGCGCGGGCCGATGAGGACACGGCGGCCCAGGGTAATGGGGGCGACGTCGAGGAGAATCGCACCGGAGTTGATAAAGACCTCCGGGCCGATGTGAACATTGGCGCCGTAATCGCAGTGGACGGGCGGAACCACGGTGGCGCTGGGGTCGAAAGAACCGAAGAAACGGGCGGCGATGGTGCGGATCGTTTCGTTATCGGAAGGGTTGGTGGCATTCAGCTCGTGCTGGACAGTGAGGCCCTCGCGGCGGACGTGGGCTAGGTAAGGATCGTCGGCGATATACATTTTCCCGGCGACCATGCGCTCCCAGGTGGGCGAGGGCTGCGGCGCGGTGCGCTGGACGGGCGCGGGCGACGATTCCGGAACGGGCTGATTCGATTCGGTCATAGGTTCATTCTGGCATATCTGGGCTACCATCTATGGTGAACTCTTGTTCGCCCTTCGGAAGGGATGCGGTGGTGCGTTTCCCAGGTTTTCTACCCCGGCGGTGGCCGGCTGGACATCGTGGCCCAGCTGGCATGCTGCCATCTCGCAACGCGGCGGGCTCCGAACCGCTTGGAGAAATACTCCGCCACGCGGCAAGGCGCCCCGTCACCGCAGCAGCCTTGATAAGACCTCACCAGCAGCGGGCCGCTCAGCCGGCCCCCACATCAGAAAGGATGAATCATGCGCATTGCAATTATTGGAGCTAATGGCGCGGCCGGAAAGCTCCTCACTCAGGAAGCAGTTTCGCGCGGGCACGAAGTTATCGCCGTGACGCGCTCGGAAAACGAAACGGAGGCCCCGGTCTCGCTACGCCGCGATGTTTTCGATATTGAACGCGGGGATATTGCCGGCTTCGATGCCATGGTAGATGCCTTCACACCCAGCGCAGATGCCGGGGAGGACTTCCCCGAGCGCGCCGCACACCACCTCATTGAGTTGGTTTCCGGGCTGCCGACCCGGCTCATCGCGCTCGATAGCGGAGATGCGAAAGTCCCGGCGGCTTTGGAGGGTGCCCACATCGCCAAGTGGACGTACATCTCCCCGGAGATTACTTCCGCAGATCTGGCTGCGGGCGTGATTGACGAACTCGAGCGCGGCCCGCTGACTGCCCATATCCGCAAGCATCTCGTGGTGGGTGAGAAATAGAGCGTAGAGAAATCGGAGCGAGGAACGCACCGCAGAGAGCACATCTCCGCAAACACGAATAAGGGCCGCGCCTGGGAATCCGGGAGCGGCCCTTTTTGCACGTTTCGAGCATATTATGCACATTCTATTGCGTGGTTCGCTCACCTCAGCTAATCTATCCGTATATTTCGAACGAAATATATGTTCCGATAGGTGAGCGCGGAGGCGCGCCCTCCGAATATCTGTGAGTGCCACGCCCGCCCCGACCAGGGGCACGACACTCTCGGTAGCGTGTTCGGCAGGCCCGTACCACTCGCGATGCAAGGAAGCGATCGCGGCACCCCGCGCGGTGTTCCAGGAGTTTTTCATGATTACGTCCCCGCAGATGGCCCAGCGGCCCACTCGATATCGCTGGGTAGTCATGGCGATTATTTTCGTCACTTACGTTATTTGTATGGCCGATCGTTCTAATATCGGCACCCTGCTGCCCTTCATCAAAGAAGACTTCCACATGACCAATTCCCAGCAGGGTCTCATCGCTTCTATGTTCTTCCTCGGTTACGCGATTTCACAGATCCCAGCCGGTCTCATCATGGGCAAATTCGGGACCCGTAATATGGTGACGTTCGCGGTGCTATGTTTCTCCCTCGTTACCTTCCTCATGGGCTTTACCACCACGGCCATCGGCCTGATCGTGCTGCGTCTGCTTCTGGGTCTGACCGAAGGCCCCACTCCGGTAGGAATGACCTCCACTATTAATAACTGGTTCCCGAAACGGGAGAAAGGCACTGCCACCGGTATCTATATCGCTTCCACCCAGTTGGCACCGATGCTGGTTCCGCCTATCGTGGTGGTCCTCGCCCACAATATGGGCTGGCAGCATGTGTTCTGGGTCTTCGCAATTCCGGGTGCGATTATGGCCATCGTTTGGCATATTTTTGTGCGTTCTTATCCCCGCCAGTCTTCCCACGTCAACAAGGCCGAGCTCGCCCACATTGCCTCCGAAGAAGTGATCACCCAGACCAACCGCAAGGAAGCATCGTGGATGCCCAAGGTCGATAAGCTGATCCGTTACCGGAAGGTCAAGCGTCTGGAGACCAACGGCGATGTTATGCGCTCCTGGGATATCTGGGGTGACACCCTCGCGTACTTCTTCATGAACAACGTGCTTTATGGCATGCTGACTTGGATTCCCACCTACCTGGTGGATGCGCGCGGTTATGATGTCTTCGCCATGGGCTGGGTAGCTGCCTGCCCGGCGCTGGGCGGTATTATTGGCGCCCTCACCGGAGGTTGGGTTTCTGACCGTATCTTCGCGGGCCGACGCAAGCCAACTATGCTGCTGACCGCTCTGTTCACAGCGATTATGTTCGCCGTGGTCCTCATGGTTCCCAATAACATGTACGTGGTGGCACTCGCACTTATCCTTACAGGTTTCTGTCTCAATCTGGGCTGGCCGATGTTCACCGCCTACGCGATGAACCATTCCACCGAAAAAACCTACCCCTTCGCAATTTCGATTATTAACTCCGGTGGCAACCTGGGCGGATTCTTTGCTCCGCTTATCGTGGGTATGCTGCTTGATGCTACCGGTAGCTATAACGTGGCCTTCTCTTACTTCGTCGTCGTTCTGCTGCTCGCCTTCGTTATTCTGCTGACGCTGCGTGAGCCGAAGCCGCAGGCGGCGAGTGTTGGAAAGGAAGAAGCTTAATTATGAGTGCCGAAAGGAAAATTCTCTCCGGCGTGGTGGCCGACGACCTCACGGGCGCTACCACCACGGGAGCACTACTGGCGGCACGCGGGGTCAAGAATATTGTCAGCCTCAGCGACACGTCGAACTTAAGTTACGACGACGTTGACGCATTGCTTGTTTCCACCGATTCCCGCAGGCTCCCACCTGAGGAAGCTGCCTCCCGGGTACGTAATGCAACCCGCGATCTGGTGGCACGCGGGGCAACGATATTCTCTAAGCGCACTGATACTACGATGCGTGGCGGTATCGGTTACGAAATTGACGCCATGCGTGATGTGCTGGGCGAGGATTACATGGCTATTATCGTGCCGGCCATGCCCCCCTCGAAGCGCATTGTGGTGGCCGGATATTCACTTATCGATTCGCTGCTTCTAGCTCGCACCGGCGTGGCCAACGATATTCTCAGCCCAGTCAAGGAGTCGTACCTTCCCAAGTTATTGGCCGGGCAACTACGTGATGCCGTCGACCTTATCTGCATGAATACCGTGGTGGAAGGGCGCGACGCTATCCGCGCCGCCATGCAAAAATCCTATGATCGTGGCGTACGTAATATCCTCTGCGATTCAGTATCGAGCGAAGATGTTGCTGATATTGCCGCGGTGGTCAGCCAGCTCGGCTGGAAGGTTCTCTGCGTGGATCCGGGGTTATTTACCACGGAATACGCTGTGGCCCAAGGGATCCGAACCGAAGAGAAAAGGCCCAAAGCGCCACTACGCACCAAATCTCAGGAAAATGATCACGGCACGGTGGTGATCGTGGCGGGATCCGCAACCGCGACTACTCGCCAGCAGCTGGAATACATGCAGGAGGTGCCCGGCACGCATACCATCACTCTCCCCCATGATCCTTTTATTGGAGGTGGGCACGAATACGCCCAGGCGCGGGCAGAGGCTGTGGCACAGGCACGAAGGATTCTCGACGACGCCGCAGCAGGCAATGGGGAACCCGGACAGGTGCGGGTTATCATTATTACCCTCGATACCACGCTGAGCGGTACCGTCGTCGATATCAACCGGATTGAAGTGGCGAAGAACTTGCCAGCCGGCCAAGGCTCGCGCAATCTGGCGCAACACCTGGGCGAAGTTGCCCGCGATGTCATGGACATGCTCGGTAATCAGCTAGCAGGCGTGTATGCCACAGGAGGCGACACGCTTGTCAATACCTGCCACGCTATCGAGGCAAGCGGTATCGCACTGGAAGATTATGTGATTCCGCAATCAGATCAGGGCAGAATTGTGGGAGGTCCCTTCAATGGCCTTCCCATGGTGGGTAAAGGCGGACTCACCGGAACTGAACACACCGCACTTCGTATCGTCAACCGACTCTTTGATGAAAGGACCGTTTCATGACATCCGCAGCACACACCGTTGAGCCCAGCGAGCACGCGCGCACTCTGGCCGACCAGGCCCGCAAGGATCGCCGGCCCGTTACCGCAATTACCCTAGGGGATCCGGCCGGCGTTGGCCCGGAAATTGTGGTGGGAACCGTCTGCGATCCCAGCGTATACGAATGCGCTCGTCCCTTCGTGATTGGTAATCGCAAGGCTTTGGAACGCGCCGCGAAGATGGCCGGTAAGAAACTGGTGATCAACGAGATCTCTGAGCCGGAAGAAGCGAAGTTTGAGTTCGGTATCGTGGACCTCCTCGATACCGGAGTGCATTCTGATGCCGATATCAAGTTCGGAAAGATTCAACGCGAAGCCCAGCTACAGGCTTATTCCTATTTGGAAAAGGCGATTGAGCTGGGGAACCAGGGGAGACTGCACGCGGTGTCTACCGCCCCGACCCATAAGGAAGGGATGATGGAAGCCGGGGTGCGATACCCGGGGCAGACTGAGATTTTCCAGAATCTCACCCACTCCAAGTACGCGCTCACGATGTTCCACGTGCATAAGCTGCGGGTGTTTTTCCTATCGCGGCACGTGTCTCTACGTGATGCGGTGAATTTCGTAACCAAAGAGCACGTGCTTGATTTCCTGCGGAATATCCACGAGGAATTCGAGCGCATCGGTTTCGATAATCCTTCCATCGCGGTGGCGGGGCTCAACCCGCATAACGGCGACAATGGGATGTTTGGCCGTGAGGAAATTGAGGAGTTAGAGCCGGCAGTGGCTGCCGCCCGCGCCGAGGGCATTCGTGCCCGCGGCCCTTTCCCTGGCGACTCGATTTTCGCTTTCTCGCTGGACGGGCGCCACGACGCCATCCTTTCTCTCTACCACGATCAGGGCCATATTGCCTGCAAGACCCTCGACTTCGAGAAAGCCATCACCCTGACCCTCGGGCTGCCGTTTATGCGTTCCTCCGTGGATCACGGCACAGCTTACGATATCGCCGGCAAGGGCATCGCCAACACCGGTTCTATGGTGGAAGCTACCCGGGTATGCGCGGAATTTGCGTTGCGTAAACTCGACGGCGAAGCGCGCCGGGCCGCGCGGGCCTAAAACGGTGCGTGCTGATTCCACTACGTGGCTAGTACCGGTCGCGCGGTGAATGATAGCCACGCACAATTCGAGAGGACCGCGTTTCCACTCAGGTGGGACGCGGCCCTCTCTGGTCCGTATGGGCGCGACGCCGCATTTGCGTGAGCAGACCCGCGAATATTCCGGGCCATGCGTCCTTAACGTCAGTGTCACCGCGGGCTAAGATGAGCGATATCACTCAGATTTATAGGACACAGAAATCCGCTAAACCCAACATAATCTGAGAGTCATGCAGCTAGCCACGAGGTGAGAGAACACCGATGACCGCAACGGAAGAACCGCGCGCCCGCCGCGCACAGAACCGCAAAGTAGTCAAGCGCCGCGCCCGGATTTTAGAACTGCTAGCCGGGGGAGATGCACCGCTGCGCAATGAAGAACTCGCCCGGCATTTCGGTGTTTCCCTCGCGACCATCCGTCGGGATTTGAGTGAACTAGAAACCAGTGGGGAGCTATCCCGTACTTACGGCGGTGCGGTCTCTGCTCACCCGGAATTTCTTCACCTGGGCGGGATTACCCCCACGAATTTGGCCCGTAAAAAAGCAATTGCGAAGCGGGCCGCGGCTCTTATCGCTGATGATTCCCTCGTGATCCTAGATGCGGGAACCACCGCCGAGCAGCTTTCCTTTGCCCTCGATAACACGCGCCGCATCACCGTGATTACCAACGGGATTCGCCCGATTAACGCCCTGGCACTCCAGGATAAAGTGACGGTAGTGGTGCTCGGTGGAACCCTCGATATTGCACACGACTCAATTACCGGCGTCGATGCAGAAAAAATGCTCGAATCTATGCACGGCAATTATGCCTTTATGGGCGCGGTACAGATCTCCCCGGAACGCGGCATCGGCTCTCTCAGCTACGAGCAGGCGCGGCTCAAAACCCAGATGATGGCACATGCTTCCCAGGTCTACGTAATGGCAGACGCGGCGAAACTGCATAATCGCCCTTATCCATACTGGTCACCTTTTCCTAAACGCTGGACGCTAATTACTGATACCGACGCAGATGCCGAGATGCTGCGCCGCTTGCAGCGCTCGGGTGCTGAGGAAATTCTGCTCGCCAAGGTGTAGATTTTAAATGGCTCATGTCACAACGGCGAATGGCAGGAGGAACGATGATCATTTATTTTTCCGAGACTGGTACTACTGAAAAAGCAGCAGAACGCTTGCAGGGTATCGTCGGCGGCGAAGCGGTACGGATAGCCGCTGCGCAGCCCTACACGAATGAGGATTTGGATTGGCGGGTCGAGGACAGCCGGGCAAATCTGGAACAGCACGGTAAAATCGCAGCTCCCGGCCTTGCGGAACCTGTCGAGCTGGGAGGTGCCACGGAAGTATTCCTCGGTTTTCCGATCTGGTGGGGTATCCCGCCGAAAGTCGTGGATAGCTTCGTGAGCTCGCATGAGCTAGGAAACGCACGGGTACACCCCTTCTGCACCTCCGGAAGCTCACCGATGGACGAAGCCGAGGACTATCTACGCTCCGCTTTCCCGCAGATCGCGTGGACGAACGGACTGCGTTTCCACGACGGCCTCAGCGACGAAGAAATCCGCGCCTGGGCCGATGCGCGCTAGAGTCCCGAGCGCAGTTATTGCACTGAGCGGTACGCTCGGCACTCTTGCCGCCTGTTCGCTGGGTCAACCTTCCCCGGATGAACTGGCGGCATGCACCGGAACCGTTACACTCTCCCAGCTCAACCTCCCCGGGCCCTACGGGGTTTCCTGGACGGTTGAGTTTGCGGAGGGCGACACCGCCACCTTGACGTATAACGTTCCTGGAGGTGGCACGGGCCTGACCGAGGTGTATCGGGAATCTTTCCCGGTCGATGCGCAACCGCGGCGAGAGATGTGCATGCGGGCTGCGATGACGAAAGAAGCAGAACCCCTGCCGGGCGGGGCGACCGTCAGCTGGGATCTGGGGCCGGCTGGCTCCGGGCACACCAACGATGAGGAAGCAACTGTGTTCATGGAGCCGGTCATGCTCATGGTCACCCAAGAACGCCTGTGGGCCGCGAATGAGGCATATGAGCAGTACGCCGAGAACCGCTAGAGGAACCGCTTCATCATTCTCTTCACGAGAGAATCTTCAATCAGCTAGGCTCCACATTGGATAGCGGTGATTTACCTAGAGTGCGCCAACTTCTCGCACGCCCATGCCACCCCAGCTTCTCAAGATAGAGAAAAGAGAATCCTATGGTTAGCTTCTCCACTTTCACACGCAGCGGTGCCGCACTCGTGAGTATCGGCATTGCCCCGGCATTGAGTTCCTGCTCCTCGCAAGGGCAAGCCTTGCCAGAACAGATAGCAAAATGTACCGGCACTGTCACGGTGTCTCAGCTTGGGGTACCTGACCCCGAAGGGTTTTCGTAGACGGTTATCTTCGAGAAAGATGACACTGCAATACTCAGCTTCTCCGCCGGAGGGAAAGATACCCGACTGACCGAGGTATACGAAGATTCGTTCACTGTTGACACCAAACTTCGCAAGAAGATGTGTAAGGTAGTTGCAGCTCAACCGACCGCGGAAGCCGAAGAATCCGAAGATTCCACAGTGGAATGTGATTTATCGCCAGCCGGCTCAGGTAAAACGAGAGACAGCAAAGCCGACTTCCTCATGGGCCCGGTTCTCAAGATGATTCCCGAAAGCGCGCTCCTGGCCGGGTATGCGGCACACGAAGAATACGCCAAGAACCGCTAGGTGTGCGGGACGGCAGGCGCGGCATCGTCGTTCTTAATGTGGCGCGGCACGGAAACCTTATGCTGCCACAATGCGGATCATAAACGAGAAGAAGGCACCGCCGTCCCGGTTTCACCCAGCGCGGCGGTGCCTGTTCCGTAACATCGCGTTAATTTATGCTCCCGCTACTTCCTGTTCAAGGTCGTCGGTAATAACCTTGCCCATGGTTTCTGGCGTGGATAGGCACGCCAGAATGCCAAGGCCCATCATAATGGTGGTGAAGGTTAGTACCGGCCACCAACCGAAGCTACCCGGCCGCACGATAATGGCCGCGATCATCGGGGTGAAGCCCACGATGATATTGCCCAGCTGCGTGGAGACGGCATAGCCTGTCATTCGCAGGCGAGTCGGGAACATCTCGCTATACATCGGCGCCTGAACAACGTTTCCGCCGGTGGATACCAGCCCGATAATGAAGAGCAAAATAACCAGCAGCGGCACGCTCTTGATCTGAATTGCCCAGAAGATAACCGGGAACAGTGCCACGAGGCTGAACATCGAAATAAGGTACACCGGCCGGCGGCCGATCTTATCCGAGAGCGCTGCCCACAGTGGCTGAACCGGAACACCAATAACCATCGACACGGTGGCCAGAGTCAGCAAGGTCGAGCGCTCCCAACCCCAGTAAGTGGTGCCGTAGTTGAGCATGTAATTCGTGAGCAAAACGCCGGTGATTGCGAACTGGCCCATCGCCATAACGCGAATGACTTGCCGCCAGTGATTCTTGAAGAGGTCGCCGAGGCTCCCCTTATTTTTTCCGGAAGTCTTTTCCACCGAGTGCTGCGTGGTTTTACCCTGTTGGCGGGCGAGTGCCTCGTAAACATCGCGCGGTTCATCTGCCTTCGTCCGCACCCACAACGCGTAGAGCACCAGCGGAATAGCAATGAAGTAAGGGATCCGCCACCCCCAATCGAGAAGGAAGGACTCATTCCCTGACACGGGAATAAAAGCGGCAATACCAAGAAGCTGGCCGATAAGAAGTCCGTGCATGGTGAAAGCAACGAGACGGCCACGTTTCTCTGGCGGTGCCAGCTCGGACGTCATCGCTGTCGATCCGGCTTGCTCGCCACCCGCGGAGAATCCCTGAATAAGCCGCATAGCAATCAAAATAATGCCCGCAGTAGGGCCAATCGAGTCATAGGACGGCAAGAATCCAATAACGAGAGTTGCAAATCCCATTAACCCGAGAGTGAGGAGGAGCGTCTTCTTTCTCCCCCAGGTATCACCGAGGTGACCGAGCACGATAGCTCCGAGAGGCCGAGCGAGATACGCAACACCGAACGAGGCAAGCGAAGCGACATTCGCTAAGGTCGGATTATCCCCACCACCGAAGAAAACGGTAGGGAAGATAACCGCGGATGCGGTTCCGTACAGGCCAAAGTCATAGTATTCGGCAAGAGCGCCCCAAAAACCAGATTTTGCGGCTTTCTTGGCTGATTTTTCTACGTTCACTTTCTCGCCCGAGACCTTCATAGCTACATTCGATGCAAGATCACTCTCTGGCGACGATGCCGGCGTAGCACCTGGTGTCGTGTGTGGGTCCGTCATTGGTTATCCTTTCGCGCAACGGAGCTGCATTGCATCCGTTTTATGCGGTAAATCGTGGACGTTCCCTTACGTCCATCAGCTAGCGTACTAAGAGCATGGTGATTAAAACCGCCTCACTGCGGGTGAATTACACGTTCTCTCTTCGTACCATCAGACGAGTAGACTAGTCCGTAATTACCGGAAGTAATACTCAAAAATCCGTGTAGCGAATGGCGGGGCGGAATGCGAACAAACCTACAATTCTCACAGCGTTTGACGGATGCAATTCAGGCGCTCCACGCAGCTGATGACCGGCGGGCCATCGCACGCTATTTCGTTGCCTTACTTGCGGATGTGGCACCTAATTCAGACTACATTTCTTTCCACGTATTCTTGCCACGCCAGAATATCTTTGCGGTACTGGGTGTATACGGTCTACGCCATTATAATTCGACTCTCCTGGTGGAAGCTGATTCACCCTTCGGAAGAACTCTTGACTGCCGCGAACAGTACTGGGCCCGTACTCCGGCCGAGGTAGCTCGCCTGTATTCCTTCCCGGATGATTCTTCGCTTGCCTACGAACGAACCCGACCGCTATTCCACTCGGCTTCCGCAGCCACTCACACGTCCGCGGTTATTCAGCCCTGCATCATCGGGGAAGAATTAGAGGGAACTATCTGGCTGGAATCCCACTCGCGAGCCGGAGCTTTTTCGACAACAGATCGGTTGCGCATTTCCCAGCTTTCCACCCTTGCGGCGTTACTTCTGCGCACCGCACCTCACGCAACTATTCTCAATTCTGACGGTTTAGCGGAGGTATGGGATGTACTTCTTACCACCCCCACTCAGCTCACTGCGGACACACCTGAGAATTCGACCCCTGAAAGTACGCCACCACGAACCGAATCGAGACACGCACCTGCGCTTACGCCCCGCGAAAGGGAGGTATTAACGCAAGTAGCATTGGGACTTACTAATTCCGAAGCAGCCTGCGCTCTGCATGTATCTATCAATACGGTGCGCAGCCATCGCCGCACCCTCATGCGAAAACTCGGAGCACACAATGTAGTGGAGCTTCTTGACACAGCGGAACGCTATGGAATGCTATCGAACTCGTAGAGAGACTAGTCCCTAACAGCTACTGGAAGGCGTTTTCACCCCAATGGGACAAGCTAATTCAGCGTTTGGACTCTATGCTGGCACTTAATCGCACAGGAGATTATTTCGAGGGAGAAATGATGAACGCACCGACATTGTCAGTACCAGTTCCCGCTGCCACAGGCCCAATTGCAGTCAACAATGAGAGCTATCCCTTTTCTGCAATGCGGTTCGCACGCGAACCACTAGATTTAGCCTCGTACGGATACGTTGAGGAGGAGTATTTCCTTTCCGGTACCGCAAACGTTTATGGTTTCACTCCGGAGGAAGACACCCGCATAATCGTCGAAAAAGAGGGAATTCCATACTGTACCCGCGTACTGGTGCGGCGCCCAGCTAAGGAAAGTTCACCGACCGCATGGGTATCTATTTTGAATGCCTCAGAGGGATACGACATCGAAGACGATTGGAGGCGGGCCTGGGACTACCTTATGGACAAGCGGCACACCTATGTTGCCGTGACGGCCAAACCCATCCAGATCTCCGCCTTGCACACCTTTGATCCGGAGCGCTACAGACAGCTCAACTGGGGCGGAAAACCGCGCCAGATCGATGCCGCAGAGCCGGGATGGAATCCTTTTATGCAGCTTGACGAGTGCGAAGAGGGCCTGGCCTGGGATGTGATCGCGCAGGTGTCCGCGTGGCTACGATCCTCGAACAGCCCTGTGAGCCTAGAGCGCGTCTTCCTTATCGGCCAGTCCCAATCCTCGGTGTATACCAATACATATCTCACCTACTTCCACAATCTGTTACGGCTAGCCGACGATGCACCTACCTATGACGGTTATGCTCCCGGGGTCGGATCTGTGTTTGTCAAAGCTATTAACCAGCACAAGTCCGGGATCCCGCCGCAAATGCTGAGCGGCGTAGATCTTGATGCACCTGGGACTGGGGAGAAACAAGCAGCCTTTGTCCCCTACCTCGTTGAGCCCGCCCAACTTGATGTTCCGATTATCAGCACCTCCTCGGAGGCTGATGTGAGCCTCTTCGGCGCTGGTCCCGAATCTTTCCGCCTAGGGGACGGACCGTTGCGCCGGCATTGGCATGTGAAGCGTTCACCACATTCGGATGCCCGTTCGCGTGTTATCCCACAAAATTCGGAAGTGGTCAAGGCGAAGCGGCGCCCACGCCAGATGGATACCGCGTTCCTCGAATCCCTCAGTGCGCTTCCCATTGAACCGATTATTACCGGGTCCATGGCCGCGGTAGAAAAGTGGGCAGCGGAGGGGGTACCGGCTGCACCTTCCACCTGGTTCGATGCCGAAAATGGGCAGTGGGTAAAAGATGGCGCCGGGCTGCTTTCGGGTGGGATTGAATTGGGACTCCTCGCTCATCCGATCGCGGATTTCCTCCCCGGAGCGCCCGAAAATCCCGTGTACGGCCTCATGACCTTGCATGCGCGCGAGTCGATTCTCAAGCGTTTTTCTTCTTTCGAGGGCTACCGGGCCGCCTGCGATGAAGTCGATGACGCGCTGGAAAAGGCGGGTTATCTTGAGCCTGTGGGCCGCCGCTTGCTCCACGCCGTGGAACGCGAGCTGTGGGAGCGCGCGGTGGAAGGCGCACCGGCTCCCCTGAGTTCACCGCAAGGTCGGTAGCAGCGCCCGGGTTGCCAGGGCGGAACGCGCCGCGGCGTCGCCGTTAATCCCGCGCGCTCAGGGCACCGGATTCTTCCAGGTAGCTCTCCCAATGGGGTGAAGCCGGCACCTGCCTGACCTGCCGGGAGGCCAGCATGAGCACGGCCGCGAGCGCGGTGGGAATCGCGAAGGAGATTTGGGTGAGTTCCCATCCGATCATCCCAATCCCCCAGCCGGCCAGCGCGGGGGCGAAAGCCGCGGCTCCGGAGGCGAAGAACTGGCTGACCGAACCCACGCGGCCCATCAGCTCATTGGGCGTCATGAGCGTGACCAGGCCCATCACCGCGGCATTGACGGCGGGGATAATCAGGCCCATTAATGCGTACATCGCGCCGATCCACCCCAAACCGGGAAGGAAAGGAACAATGGCGACGACGCCGGCGCACATGAGGAATCCGGCGATGATGAGAATTCCGGAGGGGACCCGCGCGACGAGACGCGCGGCAACCACCGCCCCGGCAAGCGCCCCGCACCCGAGCGCGGTGGCGAGCAGGCCGATGAGCGCCGGCTCCACCCCGCGGTCGGCGAGGCCGAGGGTCACGCTCATCATCATGCCTGCCCACCCCAGGTTGAGCAGGCAGGCGCAGATAAGAAGCACTCGGACCACGGCGCGTTCCCACATCCACCGTAGCGACTCGTTGAATTCCGCGAGCGCACGGGAGATGCGGCCGGTACGAACAGGGCGCGCAGAGTTGTCCGAGTTCTCAGGGCACCTGGCACTGCTGGAGCACTCAGCGCCGCCGGAACGCCCGGGCCGGTAATCCCCGCGCATGAGGAGCGTAGCCCCCATGCTCGCCAGCTGCCCGACGATTTGCGCGAGAGCGGGGACGTAGAGGTGGATGGCAAGAAGCGCTCCGCCGGCCGGGCCGGTGGCGAGGGTGACCGCGGCATCGCGCCCCTGATTCGCAGCCACGGCGTTGGGAAGAAGTCGCCCGGGAACCACCTGTTTGAGCATGGAATTTGAGGCCGGGGAAAGCAGGGAGTTACGCAGGCGGTCGAGGAAAGCAAGAACGGCAAGATTGAGCACGTTCGCGGTGCCACTGAGCAACAGAGCTACCAGCGCAACCTGCGCGAGCGCCCCTAGGCCAGACGAGACCAAGCGGAGGGTACGCCGGTTATGGCGGTCGGCCAATACCCCGCCGGGAAGAATACCCAGCAACGTACCTACGCCTTGGAAGAATCCCACCGTTCCGGCGTGTACAGGAGAGCCGGTCACCGCCAGGCAGACCAGCGGGAAGGCGAACATCGCGATCCCCGCGCCCAGGTCCTGGAGCAGATCGCCGGTAAACCAGGCCCGGTATTCACGGGATGCCCAGATGGTGGCAGGTTCACGCTCTGATGCGGTCACCTGTTCCGTTGCTATAACTGTCCCATTGTCCGTACCTGACATGAGGTCTCCTTACGTGCTGATGAGCCGAATACCTCGGCCTCCACCTCCCACTATAATTACGCAAGAATTATTGCGCAACATTTGTTGCGTATGTGGGCAAGTCCGTTGTTCCAGCTACAATGATTCTATGGCTTCTTCTGACAGCACTGCCGAATCACGTGACACTCCCGAAATGACCAGCGCCGATTCGGGCAGCGCGCCCACCGCGGGCACCACCACGGGAACCACCACGCCGGAAACGGTGGCTCGCCTCAACCGGGAGCAGCTGCGGGCCCTATCTCACCCGGTCCGCTTGAGCCTGCTCCACACTCTCAGCCGACTAGGCCACGCGCGCGCCGCGGATTTGGCTGAGGAACTGGAGCTTCCCGCCAATTCCATGAGCTATCACCTGCGAATTTTGGCCCGCGGTGGGCTGATTCGCGAGGATCCGACCCGGGCGCGCGATAAGCGTGATCGGGTGTGGACCCTCACTTCCCCGCGCATGGCCACCGATTCCAGCCTGCCCAATTCGGAGTATTCCAAAAGCGTGACCGCGGCCGGCACCGCGATTCTGGAATGGGCCACCTCACTGTGGCTGGCCGCCATGACCGCCCGCACTAACCACCCGGAGGAGCGGCCGCTGTTCACCAGTTTGCACCCGGCGGAAGTCCTTCTCACACGTGAGCAGGCCGCCGATCTTTCCAAGAAAATGTATGAACTCGTGGAAGAATATCGGGTGGATAATGAGGCGGGCGCGGCAACCCGCCCGAATAACTCTTCTGATTCTTCCAAGAAAGCCACACCCGAAAACGCCACTCCCTTTGTGACACTCCAGGCTATTATCCCGCGCAGCCCTGGCCACAACACGCACGCAAGTACCCGCTAGCAAAGGAGCGCAATGAGGCATTCCGCGTTATCGTATTCAGTTTCCGGGGCTCCCATCGAGGGCACCATCGTTGCTTTTCACGGGGTGACAGATTGCGCCGCCTCGTTACACAGCCTCGCCGCGCATTACGGGCGTGATTACCGAGTGGTGCTCTGCGATCTGCTCGGCCACGGACTCTCGGCCCGTTTCGCCAAGGACGACCTGGCCGATCCCTTCACCGCCCTCGTTGCCAGCGCAACCGATGTGGTGGTGCGCGCCGCCGCCGGCACTCCCGCACGCCAGATCCTCCTCATGGGGCACTCCCTAGGCGGTGCGGTCGCCGCGCATATTGCCGCAGCTCACCCGGCGCTCATCGCGGGTCTGGTGCTTGAAGACCCCGCGCTCCTCACCCCGGAGCAGGCCCGTACCTACCGCGAGGCCGCCGAAGATCTTGGCAAAACCCAGGAGCGCGTGCGCGAGTATCTACCCGAAGCTATCGCGTCATTGCGCGAATCGTATACCACCTGGACCCCCTCCGAATACGCCGGCTGGGCACAGGGTAAGACCGAGGTGGACCTCGATTTCATTGCCACCGGCGTGGTGGGCCGCCCCGGGCGCGCGGTGCTTGGCCAGCTAAGCATGCCCACCCTCCTCGTGACCGGCGACGGCGACGATGTGCTCTTCGGCGCCACCGGCATCGAGGCACTGACTGAGCATCACAATCCGCACCTGCGCGGGGCGGTCATCCCGCACTCCACCCATACGGTCCGCCGCGACCAGGAGAGCGCTTTCTACGCCGCGGTGGACCCCTTCCTTGCCGAGTGCGCGAAGGCGCAGAAGCGCCCGCAGCCTTACCTCGATCCGCAGCTCACGCCTTTGCTCGCGGGCGTGCCCGAGCAAACCACCTGGGATGCTCCGGCGATGCGCGCGGAAGGCGAAGCGCTGCTGGGTGCCGAACCGGAACTGCCCTCGGGTATCCGCCGCGAGGTTGTGGTGGAGAACGGCCTGGAGCTGCGTATCTTCCACCCCGATAGCACGACGCCGCCGCAGCCCCGCGTGGTGCTGTCTTTGCATGGCGGCGGTTACGTTGCGGGCCGCGCCCGCTACGACGACGCCCGCAATGCTGAGATCGCCCAGCTGGCCGAGGCCACCGTGGTGGTTCCCGATTACCGGCTGGCACCCGAGCATCCTTTCCCAGCAGCGGTGGACGACTGCCGGGCTGCGCTCGCTTATATTACGCGGGTTTTCCCGGGTGCACCCGTGCTGGTTTTCGGAGATTCGGCCGGGGCCGGCTTGGCCGATCAGGTGCTGCGCTTCGCGCAGCCAGAGGAACTGGCGGGCTTGTGCGGCGTCGTCGCCCTCGAACCGTGCGTGAGCCCGCGCCTCGATACGCTCTCCTATCGAACCTATCGCGACGGCCCCGTATGGACGCGGGAGGCCGCGGCCGCGGCGTGGAACGCCTACGCTGACGATTCCGGGTACCGCGCCGAGCCACTTTCCGCAGGTAGCGGCCCGTATTCAGGGTTGCCGATGCTGCTTGTGGTCAATCCGGTTGATCCGCTGCGCGACGAGGGCCTCGACTGGGCGCGCGACCTCATGGACGCCGGCGCGGCCGTGGAACTCCACATGTATCCGGGGACTTTCCATGCGATGCTATGTTCCCCCGGCACGAAGGTGTGGGAGCAGGTACGCGCGCGAATAAGTGAGTTTATTGCGACTGCGTTTGCCGGGCGTTAGGAGCAATCTCTCTGAAGGCCAGAGATTTCACAATGTCCTTGAACGCCGTTTGAAGAAGCGCTGGATCGCCGTCTTCTAATACCACGCGGAGATAAACCGCAATATCTTCCTGCCGCCTCCAGCATAGGGCCCTGCGGCCAAGTTAGTTACATTTCTATGTCATTTCAGAATTGCGGGGGAACAATCATTATGACTGCTCCCCCGTCTCTATTTTCTGCACTATCTTCTGCCCGGTGCCCGCTTAAGCTGTCAACACCCTGGCCGGATTCTCGTACAGTAACTTGTGCAGATCACTTTCGCTCACGCCTTCCTGGCGCAACAGGTCAATGACGACCGTTGGAACGAAGGCAAATCCATTACCGCCATTCTGAGTCCACATTTGCTTGAGGAAGAGATCGTGACTGAGGATAATCTGATCCGCGTACCCATCAGCTATGAGGTCAGCAAGAACACTCACAGTTTCGTTAACTGACGGAGATACACCTTCTTTCGGGAAGGTGATATCCAGGCCGATCATGTCGAATTCCAGCCACACTCCCCTATCGAGGAGCCGACGCTGGTAATCCTTATCAGCACCGGAAGGATCCGAGTGGGCAAGGGAAACCTTATGCGGCGCCACGCCCTGCGCAAAGACCAGGTCCAGAACCTCATCTCCGCGCCGTTGCCACCCGGGCATATGAATATTGAGCGCTACGGTCGGATTATTTGTTTGAGCAAGGGCTCCGGCAAGCAAGGACGCATGTTCCCCTTCTGTAAAGAAGGGAGATACCCCTATCTCACCGATCATGCCGGCTTTAATCTTCCGGTCGCCACCCTCCGACTTTTCCGCCGCACTGCCCGGAGCGGTATCAATTGCCGGAATACCCTCATTGATATCGGCATCAATTTCTTCCGCAATGGCGTCAACGCTACGCGCGGTAATGCGTTCGCCTTCGAACTTTTCAAGATATGGCCCGGTCGACATAACAACGTTGAGTCCAGTCACTTCCGCAACTTTTAGTAAGCGCGCCGGGTTACGGCCGATGCTGACGGTTCCAGTTGCGTCAACGATAGTCTGCCCGCCGAGCTCAGCAAATTTACGGACTTCCAGGATCACATCCTGAGCCGGCTTATCCGCCATATTATCCGCGTTGCAGTACGGATCTTGGCGCAGGCCATACATAAGATCCGGCGTGACTTTCTTGCCGACTATTTCCTTGGAGAACTCGTAATAGGGCTCATCCACAACCGAGGACAAGTCATTGAAAAGGTGTTCGTGGGGAAGTGTCATCCCCATATCTTGAGCCTTGATAATTCCGCGAACGGTTTGCAGTTCGCCGTTCTTCAGTTGAGACATTGCAGCTGTCCTTTCTTCGCTGCCTAGTGAGATTCTTCAGTTTTATGTTCGGTACCTGCTCCGAGCTTGCGAGACGGGACCATGGCGATTCCTGCGGCAACCAGCGCTACCGCAGCGCCCGCAACCGTAACGGCATAAATGACGTGCCCTTCTTGCGGGAGGATGAGGTCAATGAGGATGGATCCGATAAGCTGACCCGCAGTTGAAGCAAGAGCGAGGAGCAGCAAACCAAGCTTGCGAACCAGCAGTGCCATGAGTGCGATGGAGAGCAGACCCAAAGGACCGCCGAGGTACATCCACCACTGAGTCGGAAGATGGAAAGTAGCAGCACCCATCGCCAATCGAATAATGAACGCAAGAGCGAGCGCGGAAAACCCAATGATGAAATTCCAGGTAATGGATACCAGCATAGAATCCGCAAGATAGCCGATCTTGGAGTTACCCGCCGGTTGCCATCCAGCAAGGAGACCACCACAGAACGGCAGAATTGCCAACGCAATCATATGGGGAGCCGTGAAATTCGGCGATACCACCAGCACGGTCGCTGCAATAGCGAGGAGTGCCCCCAAAATACGGGGGATATTCAGCGCTTGTTTGAACTCAACTCCGATACCGAAACGGTCACAAATAATTCCGGAGATAACCATGCCTGCAATCAATGAGGTCTGGAACGTCGCCACCCCGAGCGCTCCGACGGAAACACCCTCAGAGAGAACAATAACGGCTCCGCACAGACCTGCGAAGAAGTACGGCCACGGCAAGGTTCCATGCCGCAGATGCCCCGGAATCGAAATGAGGGCTTTCCGCAGCCGGCGCTGCGGCAGCACGATAATGAACATGACGACAAGTCCCGAGAAGAATGAAATACACGCGGCCAGATGTCCGTCGTCGACCGCAACACCGAGCCGCCCGTTGACGGAACTCTGCATGGGACCGAGCATGCCCGCCAGAACGGTGAGGAAGGTAAACAGCACAATGGCAGTTCCTTGCGCAGCACTTCCGTGTGCACGCACGCGCTTCTCCGCCGCATGAGTTTCCGTTTGTTGAGAATTAGTCACTGCGTCGCCAGTATCCACAACGCACGAATCAGATTTTAATGAAGACATCATTGCCTACTTTCCCGAGAGCCAGGTGACGATATTGCCAAAAAGGGTGGAATAGCCGGGCCACTCCATGAACTCCTGCGGAGCCCAATGCGGGGAGATGTCCGAGGCGAAAGCTACCGACCGGCCTCGCCCGTATTCACGTGCCACCAAGAGCGGCTTATGCGCCGCAGTTGCCAAGACACTCGCGCCTTCTTTCGCCACGAGGTCTTGGAAACCGAGCAGATACGGCCACGTTTTATCTATTCCTTGAGTAATGGGGTGATTGACATCCGTGAGCTCTCCGCGGACACCTTCAGGCGCTTCAATACGGTCGTCATAGCGGTGGATAGTAACCGGGAGTACATCCTCAACTGGAGTGCCCGCATAATTCGCCATCGCTTGGAATCCCTGGAAGCTGAGATAGCCGCCCGCCATCATTAATCCGCCCCCGTTCTTCACCCAGTCACGAATGAGAGTGAGTCGATTCGGAACACGCTTTCCCTCTTCGAAAACTTGCGGCGGGAGAAGGAGGGTATTAGCTCCAACATCCGACAAAATGAGGACGTCATACTCATTGAGTTCCTCTTCCGTAAAAGGAAACTCGACCGCCACATCATGCGATCGCATATGGGTCACTTCATGCCCAGCTTTGCGCAAACATTCGAGAAGTTTTGCGCAACCGATATGTACTTGAGTGTGCGGGAATTGATCGAAGCCTTTATGGTCAACAATATCGCTGACCCACGACTCGCCTGCAAGCAGAACTTTTACCATTCCAGTCTCCTTCGACTACCAATTATGTTTCGCTCAAGGTAGCGACAGAGCCGTCGGAAACGACTTTCATCACCACAACCATCACGAGCGTTGCGCAACGTTACGCAACGTCTGGTTGTTATGTTATAGGCTTGAGGTGTTTCACACAAGACCCTCGTTTACATCAGGAGTCCCATGGCAGCTTCTCTAAGCGAAATAGCACGAATTGCTGGCGTTTCACCGTCGACAGTCTCTCGGTTCGCGCGTGGGGAACTCAATGTTCGAGGGGAAACCGCAGAGAAAATCCAAGAGGCGATGTCCCAAGTAGGCTGGCAAGCTCCCACTTTGACAAACACTTCATTGCGCACAATCGCCCTGATTATCCCCAACCTAACTAACCCGTTTTTCGCAAAGCTAGGGGCCGAAGTTATCTCCGCGGGTGACGCTGCACAGAAAACAGTGGCTGTATTCGTTTCGGGAGGGCAAATTGATAACGAAGTGGAACTCATCGAGGAAGCCCTCGCAAATCCTACAGTTGACGCGATCATCCTGGTTGGAAATAACTCGCTCGATGGAGATATCAATTCCGTGAGCCTAACTAAACCCTTCGTCATGCTTGACGAGATGGTTCTCAATGTGGATGCAGCTCTCGAAAATTCAGCCTTGGGGTACACCAATATTCGCCCGAGCTCTATCCCCTACGTTGTAGCGGACAACGCTAATGGCGCCTACCAGGCAACGAATCATCTTCTGGCGTTCGGGCATCGCCGCGTGGCGTTCATTGGTGGACCTGAGGGACTTCTCTCCGCACATCAACGAGAACTCGGCTACCGGAAAGCCATAACATTCCACGGGCTCAAGGTGGATGAGCGCTACATTTTCCACGGTCCCTACTCCGAGGCTTTTGGTGCGTCCACATTACCACGGCTTTTAACCGCCCCGGATCCTGTTACTGCGGTCTTCGCAAGTTCGGATGTGGTGGCCATTGGTCTTATCCGTGCCGCAGAGCAATGTGGACTGCATATTCCCGATGACCTTTCCGTCATCGGATTCGACAATATTAGCCTGTGCGATTGGATTCATCCGGGTCTGAGCTCAGTACAACAACCCATTGCAGATATGGCACAAGCTGCCTTGCGCGCTATTGTTGACACCGCAACTGGACAGGCACCCAGCGGACATATTTTCCCCATGCATGTGGTGACGCGTGCATCGGTGAAACGGATCGGGTAAACGGTTCGAGGCGCCCCGGACTGGACACCTGTAATCGTAAAAGTTGTTGCACTCAATTTTAGAGTCCATGGGTATTTGCTCCATCTCACCGATACGGTAAACTAAAGCATGTCTATAGCTGACTCTCCACAGCTTGCCATCACCACCACCGATGCGCGTGCAGGCTGCGAAGAGGCTGCTCGTAACAATGCGGGAGTACACAGTAGGTACTTACGCACCCATGCGATAGTCATTCAGTTTTATGAAGCATAAAGAGTTGAAGATGTCTAAGAAGCTTGTTCGGCACAGCACTGCTAAGTTTTTGGTGTTTACGACCAATGCGGCTAACAGCGTTGAAGTACGGTACGAAGAAAGTACCATCTGGCTTACCCAGAAGTTGATGGCACAATTGTTTGACGTCAACGTCCGAACCGTAAGCGAACACTTGCGAAATATTTTCCAATCGGGGGAGTTGTCGGATTCTGCAGTTATCCGGAAATTCCGGATAACTGCTACTGACGGAAAAAACTACCTCACACAGCACTACAACCTGGACGCAATTATCTCGGTTGGTTACCGGATCAATTCAATACGCGCCACTCAATTCCGGCAGTGGGCCACTGGCATCCTGCGTGATTTCACTTTACGTGGCTACGTGATTGACCGAGAACGTATGGAAACTGGCGACATTCTTGGCGAGGACTACTTTGAGCAACTCCTCCAAGAAGTGCGGGAAATCAGGCTCTCAGAGAGGCGTTTCTACCAGAAGATAACCGACATCTATTCAACAGCTGTCGATTATGATGCCAAAGCGCCCACAACCCGGACTTTCTTCGCTACTGTCCAAAACAAGCTTCACTATGCTGTACACGGACACACCGCGGCGGAACTCATCACCGAGAGAGCCGATGCTAAGAAACCACATATGGGTTTAACTTCGTGGAAAAATTCGCCTGACGGTAAAGTGCTCGCGGGTGACGTGACCATCGGCAAAAACTACCTCACCAAGAACGAGCTTGATGATTTGGGGCGGTTGGTAGAAGCGTATTTAAACCTTGCAGAGTCACGCGCACGCCGTCACATTGCCACTACTATGAACGACTGGGTACAGTTCCTCGACCAAGTTCTTACCCTCGATAGTCGTGAACTGCTGAACAATGCGGGAAAAATTTCAAAGAACCTTGCCGATGAACACGCACTAGAGGAGTTCTCCAAATATCGAGTGGTGCAGGATCTCACCTATGAATCAGATTTCGATAAGTTTGCTCTCCAAGCAGAACGGGTCAACGAGGATCACGGACAACCTTAGATAATTAATTTACGTTCGGGCAAGCTGCCGTCCAGAATTTGTTTCCAACGGCAGCCTACCCAACGCAGGTACTCGCAAAGCATAGAAAGAGCCCCGCGACACCACACCTTCTTCTCGCTACTCGCGCACCGCTTCCGCAGCGAGTTCGAGGTTGCGAATATATCCTTCCGCGGTCCATGCCGAACGGCCAATAAACAGGCCACCCACGCCCGGGATTCCCAGAATATCCTTGTTGTTATCGTGATTGACGGAGCCTCCATAGAGGATGGCCTCCACGCGATCCCCGTAACGCTCCGCGAGCGCGGCAAAGGTACGTACCAGGTCCTCGCGCCGCGGTGGGCGCCCATGTTCCCCAATTGCCCAGATCGGTTCGTAGGCGAGGAGCACGCGGGAAGTATCCGCTATCCCATCCAGGGCCGCATTAATCTGCGCGGTGATAAAGGGAAGGGTCTCCCCCGCCTCAAATACCTCAGCCGGCTCACCGAAGCACACCAGTGGGATAGCCCCGTGGCGCAGCGCAGCTTTGATCTTGAGGTTAACAGTCTCGTCCGTTTCCCCGAAGTACTCACGCCGCTCAGAATGCCCCATCTCAATCAGGGTGGCCCCGGCATCGATTGCCTGAGGGATCGATACTTCCCCGGTCCACGCCCCGGCATCTTCCCAGGCCGCATTCTGCGCACCCACCAGGATTCTGGTTCCCTCAAGCTCGCTAGCTGCCACATCAATGGCAGTAAACGAAGGAATAATAAAAGGCTGGATATCACCTAGGCTGGCCACATCAAGGCCGGCGAGTGCGCGAGCATAGTCCCGTGCGAAAGCGCGGGTGCCGTTCATTTTCCAGCTAGTTCCAACCCAAAGCATCATTCCTCCAGTGAACCGTCATAGGCGCAAATGGCATCCACATTGGCCTTGGAATGCGAGCTCGGGTCGAATTCATAATTGAAAAATTCTTTGGCCAGTCGTCGCGCGAGTTCCGCACCGATAACCCGCTGCCCCAGGCACAGCACCTGGGCGTTATTGGAGAGCACCAGGCGTTCCACCGAATAGGAGTCATGCGCGGTCGAGGCGCGAATGCCTTTCACCTTATTAGCGGACATAGCCACGCCCATTCCGGTCCCGCATACGAAAATACCACGGTCAGCCTCGCCGCGCGCAATCATTTCCGCACCCGCGGTAGCGAGGTTCGGATAAAGCGCAGATTCGCCTTCCTTGAGACCCAGGTCGATCACTTCGTCGATGCGCTCATCCTTCTCCAGATCAGCCTTGATGAGGTCCTTGTATCCGTACCCGGCCGAATCACCGAGCACCACCACACGAAATCCCATGTTTTCTCCTTTGTTTTCTTTTCTAGCCACGTATATACGGGTTGGTACATTCTTACGAGCCACGCCACATTGAGGTAACAACCGCTCACCGCTATTCCACCACACGAACCGCGCAAAAAGCCACATTTTAGCGTCTTGCCATCACTTTATCCTATCTTTTTGCGCGGTTCATGCAGATTGATATCAGAGCGCCTCCGCTGCCGCGGCCATGAGGAGGGCGAAAGACACCGCGCCCGGATCCGGGTGACCGAGTGACGCATCGCCGTGTGTCTTGGCCCTGCCCTTGCGTGCAGCCAGCTCCGAAGTAGCTTCGGCGGCCTGACGGGCTACTTCGGCCGCGCGCGTCCAGGCGTCCTTGAGCCCCACGCCTTCGGCAAGCTCCTTTTCCAGTGCATCGGCAAAAGGTTCGGTTGCGTCCACCATCGTTTTATCTCCGACGACGGCACCACCGTCGCGCGCCACATTTCGCGCCGCATCAACGACGGCCGCGCCCAATATTTCGGCCGAAACCGCTCCTCCATCGTCAAGATGGCTGGCAGCTTGGCAGATGGCATCTCCCCAGAGTGCACCCGAGGTACCACCCGCGCCTTCGGACCATGCTTTGCCAGCCGAGTCCACCAGGCTCGCAGCTCCCGCCTTGGCGGAGAAGGCCCGGCGGACCGCATCGCGTGCAGCTACCGAGCCGAGGGTCATGCCTTGACCGTGATCACCGTCCCCAGCGATGGAATCCAGCTTGCCCAGATCCGCTTCCGCCGCGATAGCAGCATCGGCAAAAGCGGTGAAGACGACGGCGATGCGTTCCGCCTGCGCTGCCGATTCGGGCGTGCCGGCACTGAGTTCCACCGCGTGCGCTTCCGCAACGGGGCGTTCGCGGCGTTGCTGGTTCTCCACGTTTCCAGTACGGAAAGCGGGGGTATCCGCACCGGACAGCCAGAACTTCTCCAGTTCCTCATCGAGAAAAGCAACGGTGAGAGAAACACCGGCCATATCGAGTGAGGTCACCTGTTCACCTACGACCGGCGCCACGACCTCCAGGCCACGTTCGGCCAGGATGCTAGAGACTGCGTGGTAGAGCACGAACATTTCTTCGTACTTCACTCCGCCCAGCCCGTTAACGATCACCGTCACGCGCCCGCTGTAGCCGCCCTCGCGGCGCTCGGGTTCTTCGGCAAGAACACCGTCAACCAGAAGGGTTGCCAGTTCATCCGCGGTGGCATGTTCGTGTTCGGAGATCCCGGGCTCACCGTGAATCCCAAGCCCGAGAGCGAATTTTCCATCAGGCACGGTGAAGAGCGGATCGCCCGATCCCGGGAGGGTGCAGCCGGTGAAAGCGACCCCGAGGGTACGGGTGGAATCATTGGCGTGCCAGCCAATGCGTTCGGCTTCGTCCAGGTTGTACCCGGCGGCGATTGCCCCGCCGGTTACTTTCACGACGAAAAGGTCACCCGCAATACCCCGGCGCTCACGGTGTTTTTCCGGGATCCCCGATGCGACGTCGTCAGAAATCTGTACTTCGCGCACATCCAGACCGTCCGCACGCATAATACTGGCGGCTTTCCCAAAGTGGAGAACGTCCCCGGCGTAATTGCCGTACATGAGGAGCACGCCACCGCCGTTATCAGCAGCTTGGGATACCGCGGTGACTTGGGACTGCGAGGGGGAAGCGAAAATATTCCCACATACGCAACCGTGCGCCATACCTGGGCCGACCCAGCCAGGGAAGGCCGGGTAGTGCCCCGAACCACCCCCAATGACCAGCGCCACTTCGCCCTCCGGGGAGGTAGTAGACCGTACGACGCCGCCGTGCACCGCCTCCACGTACCGCTCATTAGCGGCGATGAAACCCGCGAGGGCTTCAGCGGGGAATTGTTTAGGATCGTTGTAGATAAACGTCATTGTTACTCCATTGGTTGATCTGCGAGGATTGCACTCTGGCGGGCACGATCCTCAGCGATTTTGGCTCGCACCGCACCGGACAGGCCGAAAGCCATAATCCCGGCAACGGCGACCGATACCCCGAAGAACACCGTGGTAGCGAACATATTTCCGTTCGTGAGGTCTTGCAGCCATCCGCCGAGGTACGGGCCGAGCATCCCGCCGAGGTTCCCGATACCGTTAATGATACCGAAGCCGGCACCCACCGCCGCAGGGGGCAGCAGCAGGGAGTTGATCGTCCAGTACGGAGCGAAGAAGGAGAGCTGGCAGGCGGTTGCCGCCGCGAGGGCGATCACCACCAGCCATCGCTGGTCCGCCGTCACGAAAGAGGAAAGCGCCAGGATAATGCCGCCAAGGATGAGCGGAATACCCACGCGGGTGCAATAGCGCTGATCTCGGTCCGCGCCCTTCCCGTTGAACCAAATAGCGATACCAGCGCAAACGGGCGGGATCGCGGAAACTAGACCCACCGTAAGAGAACCGTGGAAAGACTGCTTGAGGAGGGTGGGAAGCCAAATCTGGAGCCCGTAGAAGCCCAGCCACACAAACATCCCCAGGAAGGCCAGGTACCAGGTGAAGGGATTACGCACCGCGAGGCGCCAATCCGATTCCACCGGCTTTTCGTTACCATCAATGATTTGCAGGGCGCGGATCTCGTCCTTTTCATCCTGGTCAATCCACCGGGCGGTATCCGGATTATCGGCCGCGAAATACCACCACAGCCCCACGCCGATGACCAGCGGCAGCGCACCCTGAATAATGAAGAGTTCGCGCCAGTTCCCGTACATGAGGATAAGGCCGGCGAAGGGGCCTGTGATGATCGTGGCGATGGGATTGTGCATGATGAACAGCGAGAAGGCCCGCCCGCGTTCCGCCTTGGAGAACCACCTCGAAATGAGAACCATGAGTGCTGGCTGCACCCCACCCTCGAATACCCCGAGCGTGAAACGAGCGATAAGTAGCTGCGTATACGAGTGGACGAAACCAGCGAGAATCGCACAGACTCCCCACCCGATCATGAGCACAAAGACAACTTTCCGGGCACTCCACTTCTGCGCTAGGTAGCCGCCCGGGACCTGGAGTACGAGGTACCCTATGAAGAAGATTCCCGCGGCAAATCCGGCCTGGGAAGCATCCATATTGAGACTTTCTCGGATGCCTTCCATGCCGAAGCCAATATTGACACGGTCAATATACGCGATGATGTAGATCGTGATAATAACGGGAATGAGAATTTTCCAGCGGCGCCGCGCTGACGTGGGAACGTGGACCGGGGTTGTCATTTATGCCTCCTCGGCGATTACTTCGAGCGCATAGACGCGTGCGGGACCACCATCCGCGCCTTTGATTTTCAAGGGTGCAGCAAAGAAGAGGAAGCGTTCCTGGCTAAGTTGCTCCAGCCCGGCCAAGTATTCGATTTGCAGAATCCCTTTGGGAAGCAGCACGGTATGGCAGGCCCAGTCTTCAACGGGTTCATGGTGCTCAAAATCCGTGAGGTACGGTTCGCGGATCGCGCGGTCCTGCGGGAAATCAAAAGCAATTGCCTTGGCCTCAAGCTCGAGGAGGTATTCCGCACCGGACTTCGTGATCCACGGGGACCTGGTCCAGAATTCTGGCACGGTTGTGGGGTGGCGCAGTGCCTGGTTGCTGCGGATAAGTATGACGTCGCCGGCGCGTACCGCGCCCGCCCGCGCCTCAAGAACTTCACGGGAAAGTGCAGCGTTACCACCCAAATCTGCGACGTCAATAAGACTTGCTTCCCCGCAGAAACGCTCGATGGGGAGCATCTCGATGGTTTCGAGGGCTCGATCAACATGCTGTGGCGCATCGCAATGGGAGAAATTATGGGCACCGTAATCTTTAAGAACAGTGGACCGGAAGGTAAATTCCGGTTTCGGGAGTTCCTTGAAAGCGAACTCCGGAGCAAAACGCCAATGCGGCTCAATAAGCATCGACAGGTCGACGACGCGGTAGTGATCGAAAAATCCCATAGTAGTTGTCCTATTTTTCTGCGTGCGCTGCCGTGCGCACGGCTTCCGATGTTGTGTTGAGCAGGTCTTGCGGGAGGCGGTAGATCCGCACCGCGTTCTCTGCGTAGGCGGCTCGTTGTTCCGCCTGGGACCATCCGCTCGTGATCTCGCGGAAGCCATTCCAGATGTCTGCGAAGCTTCCGGCAATGGAATCGACCGGGAAATTCGAGGCGAACATAATGCGTTCGGTTCCGAAAATCTCGGTGATTCTTTCCACGATGGGACGGTTATTTTCCACGGTCCAGGGCTGGTCTTTCAACCCGATCCCGGAAATCTTGATGGAGACCTGCGGATATTGCGCCATGAAGTCCAGTGCGCGCACCCAGCCGGCGATCATATCCGGGTGGCGATCCGCGGGCAGCCCGGAGTGGTTAATGATGAGGGGAATATCCGGGTTCTGCTCCAGAACGGTTTTCGCCTCGGTCATATGCCACCAGGCCACCTGCAGGTCGAAACTAAATCCGACGGCGCGCAACGCTGCGTAACCCTTCTGCCACTGCGGATCGGTGAGCAGGCTCGGGTTGCTTTCTGCACTAACCGGAGAATCTGACTGCCCGGGCTTATTACGAACCCCGCGCACAATAGGAATCTCAGCTAGTTCTTCAAGGGTTCCCTGCACCTGCGGATCTTTGAGAATCGCATGCCCTACCCCGGCGTTGGGGAGGCCGAAGCGATCCGCGATATTTTGGGTGTAGCGCATTTCGCCAACCGGATCATCGAGTTCCCATTCGGTTTCCATCGTTACCGAACCGACGAGGTTGAGATTAATACTCGCGGCTAAATCGGTGAGATCCGCCGGCACGAAATCAACTTTGATTGGATCGTAATTTCCGTAGCGGAAGGGGATATGCGCATCGGGGCGCAACCAGGGTTGGTAACCCAGATGCGGCTCCCAAAAGTGATGATGCGCGTCAATAACTGGACCTGTGTATAACTCCATTGTTTCCTCCTTGGTCCGGGTGCGGTGGTGCCATTTCGGTGGCACATGCCGCAATGGCACCACCGCACCCAAAAATTCGTCGCTACGAGGCGCGCTTAGGCGATAGGCCGCCGCTGCGCCAAGGGACGATTGAAATTAATGAGGGCAGAACCGATCATGTACAGTCCTGCCGCGCAGGCGAGGAAGACGAACGCTCCAGTAAAGGAGCCCCCGGCTGCCTTGATCGCGTAGCCCATGATGATGGGAGCAAGCGCACCGCCCAGGGATGAGGCCATGTTCATGACAGAACCAACCGTTCCCACCTGGCTCTTCGGGGCGAGCCAAGCCGGAATAGCCCAGTACAGCCCACCGAAGTTCGTGAAGAACACCGCGCCAGAGAGCAGGAAAAGTGCGGTCATTCCGGATGGTGCGAAGGGAATTGCCGCCACGCATACCGCCATGCCGAGGGCGGAACCGACCAGTAATGCCTTCATGACCTTGTTGTAATCATTGAAGGTGCGCCGGCCCCAGTCCGCGAGCCACCCGGCTACCAGCTGGCCCACCACGCCCATCATGAACATGAAGAAGGTGCCCCAGCCTAGGCCGGCTAAATCGAAATCGCGGGCACGCGAGAGATAGGACGGGGTCCAGGAAATGAGGCCCCACCATACTGTGGCCCAGCCAAGACGCCCGAACCAGAAGGCCCACCAGGAGGTGGAACGTGCATAGTCAACGATGCGCGGGAGCTTGGCCTTTTCTTCTGCGGTGAGTTCGGCCCCTTCCTGACCTACCTCACCTTCGCGGATGTGTTCGAGTTCTTCCGCGCTCACCCGTGGGTGTTCTTCCGGAGTGTCACGCACCCAGATGTAGTAGATAATCGCAACGATCACCGTGATCCCGCCGGTTATATAGAAAGCCCAGCGCCAGGACCCGAAGAATCCAATTATTGCGGTGACCATAATGCCACCCACAGCGGATCCGAAGGCCCCGGCCATATCCACGAAAGTGGCGCCGCGGGCACGTTCCCCGGAAGGCAACCAAGAAGAGTTGAGCTTGGAGCCCGAGGGCGCACACGGTGCTTCCAATGCACCGAGGAGCAAGCGGGATACCCCGAAGCCCAAGCCGGTGTGGATAAAACCAATAACCATCTGGGTTCCGCCCCAAAGTGCTCCGGCCGCACCGATAACGCGGCGTGGCCCGAATTTATCGAGGAGCCAACCACCCGGAACCTGGAAGATGAGGTAGGTCCAGAAGAAAGTAGAAAGAATCCATCCCTGCATATCCTCATCGATGCCCAGTTCCTTATCGATAAAGGGCAGGGCGATGGACAGGGTGGTGCGGTCAATGTAGTTGAGCAGAATAATGAGCCACAAAATCATGAAGACTTCAATGCGAATCTTCGATTTTTTACCCTTGCGTGGGTGGCTCACTGCGTGCTTATTAACGGACATGGTGAACCGGCTTTCTATGCCTGGGCCGCTTCTGCGGTCTTGACCCCGAGGGAAGTAGCAATATCAAAGGCTCGCTGGGAGGGACCGATGGAGGCAATACCCTGGCCCACGATTTCGTAGGCGGTGCCGTGGGCCGGGGTGGCCAACGGCACGGGCAAACCTCCCTGAACCGTCACACCCTTATCGAAGCCAATGGTCTTGAGAGCAATCTGGCCCTGATCGTGGTACATCGTGACAACGCCGTCGAAATTCCCCTTCTGGGCTCGCATGAAGGTGGTGTCCGGCGGGAAGGGACCCTGCACATTAACACCATCAAACTGGGCGAGTTCCACCCCAGGGGCAATATGGTCAATTTCTTCCCGGCCGAACTGCCCGGATTCTCCACCGTGCGGGTTGAGCGCGCATACCGCGATACGCGGTTCTTCTACTCCGATGCCCTTAATAACATCGTTGAGAAGGTTAATGGCATCGCGAACCGCTCGGGCGTTAATACGGGCGGCTACTTGCGAGATTCCACAATGCGAAGTAACGCGCGAAGTGGTGAGCCCGGGAATGAAATTGAGTTCGGAAGTGAAGCCGTCGTAATTGAGTTCCTTGGCGAACCAACGCAGCTCGTCCTCTTCATGCATGCCGGCTTCGTGGAGCGCGGCTTTGTTGAGGGGGAGGAAAATAATCGCATCCGCTTTGCCGTCCTTGTACATGCCGATAGCCTTGAGGAGATCGGATTTCACACGCCGACCGCCTTCCACGGAATGCTCCCCGCGTTTAACGGGCTGATCTTGGAGCTCGGATCCCACGATCTGCACCTCACCGGGCTTTGCTTCTTCCGAATAGGGGAAGCTCAGAGAGAGCTCCGCGCAGTATTTCTCTACTTCGGAAGCCGATGCAAGCAGCTTAATATTGGCCTTCTGACGGTTCTCCTCATCGGCACATAACTTCATCGCCAGTTCGGGGCCGATGCCTGAGGGATCACCGATAGTCATAGCAAGATTGGGAACGATAGTCATTGTTTTCTCCTTTGTAGCTGTGGTCGCTCGTGCGGCCAGTGACGGACGGATAACTGGGGTAAATAGGTTCGGGGATTAGTACGACGGTGCGGGGGCCGACTCACGAGTAATCTGTCCAATGGCACCCTGGCCCGTGGCGGAAAGATTCGCGTTGAAAGGATCAATGGTGCGCAGTGCGGAGCGCAGTACCTGGCGGATATAGCGGGCATTTGTTGCTCCCACTCCCAGCCAGTCCGAGCCGTAGTGTTCCACCATGAATGCTCCGGTAAAGCCACCCCGCAAAGCTTGCCGAATCACGGCGCGGTAGTTAATAAGTCCGCTTTCCAGGGGAACCGGCGCGGACATATAGGTGCCAGTTTCCGGGTCCTCATCGCGAATATAGTTCTTGATATGCCAGTAATTGGCGTAGGGAAGAACCGCATCGAACATGTCCTGGTAGCTGGGCATGGGCCGGTGCAGGCGAATGAGGTTGCCGATATCCGGATTAAGCCCCACGTTGTCACGGTCAATATCACGCACGAAACTCACCGCGCCGTCGTGGGTTCCCACGTAGGTGTCTTCGTACATTTCCAGGCTGATGTGCATTCCGAGCTGGCCGGCGTGCCGGGCTAGTTCCCGCACCCGTTCCACCGCGAGCGGACGCAATTGCGGATCGCATACGTGCCCGGGTGCTAGCCAGAACCACAGCGCTTTTTCCTGCGCCGGGGTGAGGGCCTCCATAAAGCCGATATTGATGACCTGTGCCCCGAGCTCATGCCCGCGGTCAATGAGGTCATGTACGAAGGCAAGATTGGTATCTCCGTTGCGAACATCGACGACGGAACGCCTACCTACGGAAATAGCGGGAATGCTGAGGTCGAGATCGCGGCACATATCCCGGAAAGACGCGAAGCGTTCCTCGGATATCTCAACAAGGGGAACCCAATCATCCATCGGATCAATGGCACCGAAACCAAGCTCCTTGACTTGGAGAAGCTGGTCTTCCCATATGCTTACCGGTGCGGTTCCTATATCCTCCCCTGTTTCTGTGCGGGATCCGAAATTCATCTTGGCCGCAATTGGCCAGGTATCCGCCGTATACACCTCATCACTCCTTTCGCCGGCCCCGGTTCCGGGGCCGGCGCTTATCTGCTTATTGCTAGCGAGCCTTAGCTCTGCCCGAGTCCCTTCTTGAGATCTGCTTCGTACCCTTCGAGGTACTTGACGAAATCATCGCCGAAGAGAGGATCGATCTGCATGAAATTGGTTTCCATGTAGTTGGTGAAGTCCTTGCTTTCGCTGTACTTCTTTGCTGCATCAATCCAGTACTCGCGGGCTTCTTCGCTGATCCCACCTGTCGCGATAAGGCCGCGGAACTGGGAGAAGGTCACGTTAATGCCTTCCTCCACGGTGGTGGGGATATCCTTGAGCGCATCGTAGCTATAGCGATCTTCGGAGATCACGCACAGGGGAACAAGATCGCCGGCTTCCAGCTGGCCCATCACTTCGCTGGGATTACCCAGGGCGACATCAACGTGTCCGCCGAGCAACGCAGTCACGGCTTCACCTCCGGATTCGTAGGGCACGCGTTGGAACTGCACACCCTGGTCCTTTTCGATAAGGCCAAATTGGATAGCGTCGTTACCGGTCACACCACCGGATATGGAAACCTTGACAGGACCGGCCTTCGCCGCATCCACCACAGCACGGCAGGAATTGTAAGGAGAGCCCTTCTTTACAACCATGATCGTCGAGTCCTGACCCGCCTTCATGATCGGGGTGAAACTACGCCACGTGAAGGGCACATTTTCGGTGAGAGGAAGGTTTATGAGGGCGGTTTCGGTGGCGAGGAGCTTGGAACTATCACCTTCTTCGCCCAGGAACGCAGCATAGCCGACGGCGCCGCCGGCACCCTGGCGATTCTCCACCGAGATGGACTTACCTGTGACGTTCTCCAGGCCGGAGGCGATGGCACGGCCTGACATATCGGAACCACCACCGGGGGCCATAGGTACCACCATGGTGATACGGGCGCCGGGATCGAAATCGCTTCCTCCCGCGGAGGAACCCCCGCCCTTATCCTGACAGCCGGAGAGGGCAAGGAGCGCGCAGCTAACAGCGGCGATACCGCTCATGAGTCGTGATATTTTCATTGTTATTCCTTAGAGTTGATCGTCGTTGATCCGGATTGGGGGATGTCACCGCCTAGCGCAAGACCCGGCGGTGGGGTGGTTGTCGTGTCGAGAGCGCGGGTTCCGCGCGCGGCCGAGCCGGTGCACTCCCCCACGGCAGCAGGTTGCGCAGCATCCACGGACGGCACAGGCTCAATCGCGGAAGTCGCTTCTGCGGGAACTTCGGCCGCCGCGGATTTGCGGCTGGATTTACGTGAAAAACGCTTGAGGAGGCCCGGGACCACCATGATGGCAAGGGTGATGCCAAGGATGGTCAAGGCTAGGGGCTGACGGAATACGATGGTGAGATCGCCCTGACTGAAAGCAGAAGTCTGCACCAGATAACGTTCCACCATGGGCCCAAGCACCATGCCCAGGATGAGCGGCGCCGTCGGATAGTTATATTTCTTGATGAAGAACCCAGCCAAGCCAGCAACGAAAAGAACCGTGAGTGCGAAAACACCATTCTCTACTGCAAATGCCCCAAACATCGAGAAGAAGATAATGAGGGGATAGAGGTAGGAGTAAGGCAGGCGCAGAACTTGGGCAAAGACGGGTGCCATGGGCAGGTTGAGGACGAGCAGGATAACGTTCCCGATGAAGAAAGACGTTAGCAAACCCCACACCAACGTAGGTTGATTCTCAAAGAGGAGGGGCCCCGGCTGGATCCCGTACATGACAAATGCGCCGAGGAGAACTGCCGTCGTCGTACCACCGGGAACGCCCAGCGCGAGAGTCGGAACGAAATTCGCATTGGCCGCGGCGTTATTTGCAGATTCGGAGGCTGCTACGCCTTCAATAGCGCCCTTACCAAAGTTGCGGGAGTTCTTGGAGACCTGCTTTTCCGCGCCGTAGGCAACCAGGGAGGCAAGAGTGGACCCCGCACCGGGCAGGCAGCCGAGTACAAATCCAAGCCCGGTACCACGAGTAATGGCCGGAAAAGCCTGCTTAATATCGGAGGGCTTAATGACCATGTCACGCATGCGGGCACGAATCGGTTTCGCGGTGCCCGCACCGATCTGGGACACTACTTCACCGATGGCGAATACTCCGATCATAACGACGACGAAATCAATGCCGCCCAGCAAACTCACGCTTCCAAAGGTGAAGCGCGAAGCCGCGAAGGCCGAGGACATTCCCACGGTGGAGAGCACTAGGCCAATACCGGCCATCATG
This sequence comes from Actinotignum timonense, assembly GCF_030216305.1. Classification (GTDB taxonomy): domain Bacteria; phylum Actinomycetota; class Actinomycetes; order Actinomycetales; family Actinomycetaceae; genus Actinotignum; species Actinotignum timonense_A. The sequence goes on from NZ_JASOKT010000009.1 coordinate 47,131, forward strand.
AGGCCCTTGGCGAGGTTATCGCCGGAGAAGGAGATGATGGTGAGCAGGCCCATGATCATAATGGCGAGCATTTCAGCCGGGCCGAAACGCAGCGCGAATTGAGCAATAGGAGCTGCCACCAAGCAGAGCAGAATAAGGGAAACAATGGCGGCGAAGAAGGAGCCGATGGCAGCAATCGCGAGCGCCTTACCAGCTTTTCCTTTTCGGGCTAGAGAGTAGCCGTCTATAACTGTTGCGACGGCGCTCGCATCTCCCGGAGTGGCAATGAGGACCGCAGCAATCGTGCCGCCGTACTGGCACCCGTAGTAAATACCCGCGAGCATAATGAGCGCGGTGACCGGTTCCATCGTGAGGGTAAGAGGCAGCAGAATTGCCACGCCCGTGGTGGCCCCCAGTCCGGGGAGCATCCCAATAACGGTACCGAGAAGTACCCCGATGAAACACCAGAGCAGGTTGTCTGGGGTGAGAGATGTTTGGAAACCGAGTAGAAGATTCTCAATCATGATATGTTCGTTCCTCCCTTACACCAGGTCAAGCATCCCGGTAGGAAGCGGCACTTGGAGAAGCACAGAGAAAACCACGTAGCCGAAGAGGAAGGTGAGAATAGCAGCGAGGAGCCCCTGCCACCATTTGCGCCGTTCCACGAAAACAACGAGGACAAAGACCATGAGCGTGACGGAAAACAGCAGGCCGATCACGCGGGTGAGGATAATTGCGCCAAGCATTGCGAGGAAGACGTAGACTACCGCGAGCTGACGCTGGCGTTCGGTGCGTTCACCTTCCGCGGGCGTTTCTTCTGCCGCATACTGTTCCATCAGCTGGACGGATTCGTCATCTTCTGAGTCAGTTTCCGGCGCGGGCTTCGTGATGTTGGAGCGAATGAGATCCCAAATCGAGGCGAGGACAATAACGCAACCGGCGACGAAAGGCATGAGCCCGGCACCAACTTCGCCATTGGTTTCTGATAGTCCGTAATTCCATCCCGACACAATGACGTAGATGCCGATACCTAAAATAACGAGGCGGAAAGCCAGTGCGCCGATATCCCGATTTCCGCACTGGCGTTGGGCTTGTGCCGGCGCGCTTGTGGTGGCACCCGTGGTGTTCGGAGAAACCGCGCCGGGTGGGTGCATCCCAGGGTCTCCATCGGTCTTCACCGTTGTACTCCTCATCGAGCAACCTTTCCTTCTGGTAGTGCACTTCTGTGGTAGGGATGACGTTTCTGCTTTGAAACCGACATCGACAGTGACGCGCGCTACTAAGTTTCCAATATCCTATATCGTATAGGATTCTGTGACAAGGGTCGCGCGGTACTGTGACATGCCGAAGCTACACAAAAGCGAGACGTTCTCAGCCGTCACACCGATGCCGAAGGAGGAGCGATGGGGCAGATTCTCATCACGGTCGGGATTGTTATCTACCTAGGTGTCGCGGTGCTCTGGGCTATTAACCTGGTACGCGGATTGCGCCACGCAGCAAAGGATCCCCACTCGCAGCTGGATCGGGGCGCACGGCGAACCACCTACTTCGCCTTAGCTACTTGCTGGGCTTGGCCTGCGTGGATCTTTATCAGCCTCGCGCTTGCCGCGCGGCGCATTCGCCAAGCCGGCCGTGGATGCTAATAAACGATTTATTCCGCGTCAGAAATTGATCGGCGCAGCACCCCGTTGAGATGGGCTTCCATAGCAGCTAGTGCATCCTCGCGCGCACCCGAGGCGAAAGCCTCCAAAATAGCATGATGCTCCGCAGTGGCCTGCGCACCGTCAGAACTTCCTTCCCCAACGGTTTGGCGAATGCGGTGAGCCTGGAAAGCGAGGTTATCCACCGCCGATTCCAGGTATGAATTATTGGCGTAGCGAATAATAACGCGGTGGAAGTTCCAATCAGCATCGAAATAGTGGCGGATATGGGCGAGGTCAAGGTGCCCTTTTTCATGTTCGAGATTCTGCCACGCGACTTCGTGTTCGGCGTGGGCCTGGCGCAATTCCGGAAGAAGTCGCTTGGCGTGCGGATAAGCCCAGTCAACCGCCTGGAGTTCCAGAAGCTTACGGACATCAATGAGTTTGCGAATTTGCTCGGTAGAGATGGGGGGCGCCACCCGGTAGCCGCGCCGAGCTAGACGCTCCACCAAGCCAGTATGCTCCATTTCCACCATGGCTTCGCGTACCGGGGTAGGAGAGACATCGAGATCACGAGCCAGGCCGTCAATGCTCAAAGATTCTTCCGGCTGGAACACGCCGCCCAGCAGCATATCGAGTATGGTGGAATACACCTCGTCACGCAAAGCAGCACGACGACGCTTAAGCAGAGAACCGGTGACGGCCACGGCGACTCCTTGGAATCCAATGAACACACTCTTCGCCCACCGTCTCGCGCCGTTAGCACGCAAAGAATCGCGTCACAGAGGCGGGGGTATGGGCATAGTATACCGAGGGCGCTGGGCCAGCTCCGGGACTTGAGTCAAGGTCACTTAAGCAAAGGAACGCCGCTGCGATAACCGCGGGCGGCTTGACTGCACTCATCAAGCCGCCCGCACTTTATTAGCTTTTTCGGGAGGTCCGTAGGCTTGCTGATCAGCGCGCCTCCGTGCCTTTCGCGCGACTCCCACACCTCCGTCAGCGTGCCTCCCGCGCCTCCGCGATCCGATTGCACAGCGCAGCCACGGCATCCTCGTCATTGGAGCCGATCTCATAGGCGGAAATGTCCTTGACCGCCGCTACCGAATTCGACGGGCAGATCGCCACACCCACTTCGCGCAGCCAGGGCAGGTCATTCGCGGAATCGCCGATGCCGGCGGTGCGAGCAACCGGGGCGCCGAGCCCCTCGAGGATGGTGCGCAGCGCTACCCATTTATCGGTAGCCGGGCTGGTCACCTCAATAGTGCCGTCATAGGAGCGCGCCGCGTTGGGGAATTCCGCCGCAAGATCAGCGCGGATACGCTCATACTCTGCGTCGTTAGCAAAAAGCGCGGCCTTGAGGCGGTCTTCGCGGGGCAGCTCCTCCAGATCCGCCACGATGGGCTGCTCGCCTTCGTTGCGTTCGGCGAGCACCCGCACCGCTTCGCCGTCCTCCTTGGCGAAAAGGTGGTCGCGTCCAAAAATAACCAGCTGGAGGGCATGCTTGCGGCAAAAGTCGAGGATGCGCTCGTAGAGTTCATCATCCATAGGTTCGTACGACGCCGCGCCTACCTCACCATGCGCATAATCCCGCACGGAGGCCACCGCCATAGCGCCACTAGCCGCGATCAGCGGGCCGTCAATATTGGCACGCTCGTAAATCCCCACGGTAGCCGGGTATACCCGGCCGGTCGCTACGATAATCGCGACGCCGGTGGCATGCAGCCGGGCCAGTGCCGTGATCGTGGCATCGGAAACGTGTTTGTCATTGCGCGCCAGGGTGCCGTCCAAATCAAGGGCCAGCGCGTCAATGGTGAGAAGGTCTGCGGGAAGCTCTGCTTCCAGGTCCAGATGAATAGCCATATCTCCACGGTACGCTACTCGCGCGCGCTCCGGGTGGGCCGCGCGGCCGGCATCACCGCAGCCACACCCGCCGCCACACCCGCCGCCGACACCGCCCGCTACCGGTGGCTCACCGTTTCTTTCCCGTGAATTTCCACCAGCTGCGCGGTGGCGGACTGGCCATCCTTGGCGATCTCCGTGATATCAATCGTCAGGGCCAGCTCACCCCAGGCCGGATCCGGGCTGGCCGGCTTGGGAGTTTCACCCGGGCGCGTCACCACTGCCGGATCCACGGTTTGCAAGCCGAGCCGCTGGGGCGAATAGCTTTCCAGGCCGGCGATAGTCACCCGCGCTCCCCCGCATTGGGGCGGGTAGCTCGCCATAAACACCTCACACATGGTGGCCACCCCGCCGCTAATAATCACCCCGCCGCGTACTTTCACTTCCCCGGTCCCGTGCGCAATAGCCGCAGCGGGACCGGATTCGGTATCCCCGGGGCCGCCGGGGAGGGGCGTGGCCGGTGGCGGCGTCGTCGTATCACCGCTGCAGCCGCCCAGGCCCGCCACGCCGCAAAGCGCAGCCATCACGCCCGCGGCAACCGCCATCATGTTCTTGCTCCGCATGTCACGCCTTTCGTTTCCGGGCCCGTGCCCCGCGCGGATTCGACCGCGCTTACTGGTAGCTCACAAAAGCCGGGGTTGGCTCCACCTGGGTGTAGGTTTCCTCCGGCGTGAGCATGGGGGTGTCCTCATCGTAAAAGTTCTTCCAGCCCCACGCCACACCCGCGGGCGCGTAGCTGTGCAGGGTGTGCCAGGTGTCCTGCTTGGCGGCCTGGCTACCCTGGCCGTCGGCGTGGATCACCAGCGCGACTTCGGCGCGGGACCGGTCGAGCTGATCGACGTCGCGCAGCATCTGCACCTGGAACTGGTGCAGAATCACGACTTTCTGGGGTAGCTGATTCTCCCGCACAAAATCAGCGAGCCAATTAATGGTTTCGTTGACCTCGCTGATCTCCACGTGGCCGATGCGCTCGAGCGGGAAATCATCCGGGCCCAGGCGCCATTCCGGATCCAAGGCGATACCCACATTCGGGTAGCGCAACAGCTTCTCGTAGCGTTTGACCTGCTCCGGGAAGCTGGAACGCCCGGGCTGGAAATCGAGGACCACGTACTGGCCGTGCCGCGCGGCCTCCTCAATATAGGGGATGAAAATATCCGGATCCCATTCGTGCGAATAATTACCATCGTCACCGGCCTGCCCGGCCGCCACCGTCACGATGAGTTCCAACGCGGGAATAACGGCATCCTCCGTGAGGGCGCGATAGGGCTGGGCATGCGCATCGGCGCGCGCCGCGGTTTCCTCCACGCCCTGCTCGCCGAGCACCCCGAGCGCGGCCGTGACCGGCGAACCGTAGAGCGCCACGTACCGCTTGCCCTCCAGCACCAACTGCCCGCCGCCGGGTAGTTCCGTGCCGCTGCGCGCCGCGGCCACCTGCCACGAAAGATCCGGAAGGTCGACGCCGAAACTGGCCACCGCCGCCGCACTTCCCGCGAGCGCCTGGATAGTTGCACTGCTTGCGCGCGGATCAGGATGTGATTCGACGACGGCGCCACCTGCCGCGCGCACCGTGGCCAAGGTAGCGGGATTCGCGCCATCAGTAATCGCGGGGAATGGAGCGGTGGTGGTGGCCGGCAGGTAGTGGATATCGGCAGGTGTGAGGTGGGTTGGGCCGGTCTGAGTGGGCTGGGCAGTGCCGGCCGGCTGCGCAGATTCTGCGGGCTGCGAGGCTCCCTGGCCCGCCGCGGGCGGGTACTCTTCGGCTTCGCCGCTCAACCAGGCCGGCTTCGCGGTTCCCACCAGGAGGGTATGTTGCACGCCGAGCCGCTCGAATTCCGCGGCGAGGGCGTTCCCGGCAGCCGGAGCTCCAGGGTGCTGATCCCCTTCGCGCGCACCCTGCGCTTCAGGCTGCGCTTCCGCATTCTCCACCAGGAAAACCGGCACGCCCAGCGATTGCGCTAACTCACCGGCCTGTTCTACCGAATCCGGGCCGCTCAGCACCGCAACGTGGGCGCTGACAAAAAGCGCGGCGGAGGCGGCGATGGCGCCTTCCGCATCCGCGGCGGGGAGTACCAGGTCCGCTTGCGGTGCGCGATGCACGGCGATGGGTCCGCGCTCGGCGGCGCTCGGCTCGCCGCTACATGAACTGAGGCTGAGAGCTAGCACAAGGGCCAGCACGGTGAGCAGGCCGAACGCGGCCAGGTGCGGGCGGCGGGCGGTGCGCGACAATGTGAATGGCGTGGTGGCGGTGCTGGGTCGACGGTGACGATGCGGCACAAAACTTCCTTCCTTCGGCGCCTTTCCAGAGTAGCGATAATGCGCCGCCCGCGCATCCCCGCCTACTCCGAAAGCGGCTCCTCGCCCACCTCCGCTTGGTAGTCGGCGAGGAGCGCTGCCGCGAAGGCGGCGTCGTCGGAATTAATGGAACGGAGCACGCGAGCCGGAACCCCGCCGACCACGCTCCCCGGCGGGACGTCGCGCAGCACCACGGCGCCGGCGCCCACCACGGAATTTTCGCCGATGGTCACGCCGCCGGCGATGGACGCGCCCATGCCGATCCAGACGTTATTTTCGATGGTGATGGGGCGGCCGTATTCGAGGCGCGTGGCGCGCAGAGCTGGGTCGATGGGATGCGAGGCGCAGGAGATGGTCACGTGCGGGGCGATGAGTACCCCGGCGCCGATGCGCACCGGGCACAGGTCCAGGATCACCGCGCCGGTATTAATAAACGAGCCCTCCCCCAGGCTGATATTCACGCCGTAATCGCAGGTGAAAGGGCGCACGATCTGCGCGCCGGCCTCGAAACCGCCGAGGAGCTCGCGCAGAATTTCGGTTGCGCGCGGGCTGCCCCAGGCAGCGTCGGCGTTGAATTCTTCCAGCAGCGCGATGGCGCGTTCGCGCACCCGCGCCTGGGTCGGGCCCCAGCGGTAGAGCCGGCCTTCCACCATGCGCCGCCATTGCACGTCTGATTCTTCGCCCGGAAGCGGGCAGCGGGAGCGTTCGGGCAGCTCGGCGACGTGCGGGCGGGCGATATGGCGCGGGTTGCGGGGAGTTTCGGGCATTTTTCTTCCTTAAGTTGATGCGCGGTGTTAGCAACGGCGCGCGGTGTGAGCAACGGTGCGCGGTGTGAGCCACGGTCGAAAAGTAGTACGACGACGCCCGTGCGGGGCGAGTAGTGACCTACCCGCCCCGCACGACCCCGGAGGAGTGCAATTCCGGAGATTGGGAACCCCAGCCTGCATCACGAGCCAAGCCCATTAGCCTTGGCACGCTGTTTTACGCTCAACGTGAGCAGTCCGATGGCATCCCGTAATGGGCTTACCTCGACGAGCCTCCTTACTTGGTGGACCTGATCATGGCAATAGCTACGCATCCCACCATCGCGAGAACAATACTCGCCGGGAAAATCGCATGGTAGCCAGCGATACCGATGACAGCAGAGGCAATCAATGGGCCGATAATCTGCGATCCGCTTTGCGCGAGATTCAGAATTCCTAGATCCTTCGCGGCAGTCTCTGGGTTCGGAAGAACTTCCAAATTCAGCGCCTGATCAACGGCATTGAATGCGCCGTTACCGATACCAGCTCCGACAATTGCGTAGGCAATCATTGCCCACGGATATGGGAAAATCCACGGGAAAACTAAACCGATAGCAATTAGGAATGCCGACACAATTACGGGCATCTTCCGGACAGCAAGCTTGTCGGAGAGCGGACCAATAATGGCCGCAACGATTACACCCACCACCATCAGACATAGAGACATGATCGTAATAGTCGATTGTGTTGTACTGTCGTCCGCACCAATGTAATCGGTGAAGATATACAGCTGATAACCCGTAATCGCAAATCCAGCCGCCAAGATAAACAAGCGCCCAAATAGTGCCAGGTAGAAATCCCGACAATGCTTGGTTGGGAACATGAAATTCGTAAGGAATGTCTCCTTATTGAAGTTCTTCTTCGGCATGCTTGCGCTAGACGGCTCCCGAATAATCGTTGCGGAGATCGGCGCCGCACAGAACACTAGAACTGCCATGACGATGTATCCCATTCGCAGATCCTTAAGGAACTGCGCTCCAATGAGCTGACCCGAAGCCATGCCCACCGTAAAACCGATGGCATACATTGCCGAAATTGTTCCGCGGAATTTAGGAGCAACCCGATCAGCAATTGTTGCTAGCAGCGGCGCGACAAGCGAATTCAAGAAGACCTGATAGACACACCAATTGAGAATCAGAATTGGTACTGACGGCGAGTAGTACACGAGCATTGTCGCCGCGGCAGTACCGACTGATCCCACCCATAACCAAGGCGTTCGTTTACCGAACCTTGATCTAGTCAAGTCGGAAAAAGCCCCGATAATGATATTGGCGAGAGTTGCCGTCACCATCGCAAATGTTGCGAGGGTCGCGACAACCACTTCCTTTTGATCAGGTGCAATCTCGACAACCTTGGCAGGAAGTAAAAGAGCATTGATCCCCAAGTACGGGACGATCCAGAGGAGCGCGCCGATCGTGACGCCAACGCCGACTCGGTAAGGTGGCTTGGTTTGCCCACTAAAGGGATCTTTTGCACGCTCTGATACTGCGGCAGGATCCGCACGATTCTCTTTCCGCTCCATTTCAGTTCCTTTCGGGAATCTCGACGGAGAGAGCCAAAGCGTCTGGGGCACCGCGATATTGCGCAGCCTCGAGTACTACCCCGGTTGGGAGTGGGTCGAACTCCGTTGACTGTTCGTTCCACTCACACAGTGGCCACAGATCGATATCTATTGTCGTCGTCACCGATTCACCGGGAGCGAGCAATACCGAAGTGAATCCCAGCAACTCGCGCACACCACCGGAAACAGAACCGTAAATCTGGGCTACTCCATGAGCTAGTCGGTACCCATCGTTACCGATAGTTACACGAACCTTACCCGTAGTTTCGCTTGCGCTAACAAGCTCGAAGTCGCTTAACGAGAAAGTGGTGTACGTTATGCCCCATCCGAGCGGGAAGAGCGGTTCCTCACCTATCTCATCGAGGAGCCTCGACCCGAACTTATCGTCATAAGTAATAGCCGTAGCGTTAATATCAAGAGGCGCAGTATGCTCCTGCTTCTTCGGCATTACATAGGGAAGACGTCCGCCCGGAGCGCGCTCACCAGAGAGTACAGCTCCCAGCGCGTTACCGCCTTCTTGTCCCGAATACCACGCGAGCATGACAGCCGGAACTGAATCAATCCAATCGGTCATAATAACGGCGCCTGCCGTCACCACGGAGACTACAACCTTTTCGTTCAGATCCACGACCCGGCGAATAAGGTCGGTGTCTCCCTCCGGAAGCGCAAGGCTAACGCGATCACCACCAGCTGTCGCGCCGCCAACAACAGATTGGCCTTCGGCACCACTCTTGGCGAAAGCTTCCGCAATACGCTTCTCTTCTTCCGTCACGGGTTCGGGATACAGCTTAAGAAGGTCATCACGCTGCATTACGGTACCATCAACAAACTCGCCCTCTTCTAGCGCTGTATACCCAACAACCGCGATTACTAAATCAGCGGTTCTTACCTGAGAGTCAAACTCGTCAGAGTCCATGTCAGCCAATACAACATTTGCAGCGGGGAAACTCCTCTTAATACCCTCGTAGGGTGTAACCACGTACGGAGCATCTACCTTCGAGGAACCGTTATCACCGGTGTTGGCAAGGTCTGCAAGTCTTCCAACAACCAGGATAGTGCCAGAGAAGTCTCGCGAGACCGGCAGCAACCGCGCACCACCAATCGAATCATTCTTCAACAAAGTCATCGACTGTGCGGCCGCATCAAAAGCCAGTTTTGCGTGTTCGGGGGAGGCAATCACTTCCTTCGAAGGCACCTCGCCTAGATTTGCGTAGTGCTTCAGAACAGTACGGATAATCCGAATTCCAGCACGCTTTACCGCTTCCCAGCTTGTTTCACCGTTTGCAATCCGCTCAAGCATCCCGTCTTTACGCTGTTGAGCAAAGGGCGCTTCAATATCAAGTCCTGCCTCCAGAGCCTTCGCCGGATCACGCATGCCCCAGACAAAATCGGTGATGACAAAACCTTCAAAGCCCCAGATATCACGGAGGATTTCGGTAAGCATCTTCCGATTCTGACCACCCCATTCGCCGTTTACAGAGTTGTAGCAGGACATAACTGACGCAACTCCGGATTTGATAATCTTTCGGAAGTGCGGCAGATAATGCTTATGCAGGTCCTTGTCAGAACACGTTACGTCTACAGAGAAGCGCGCATTTTCCATGGAATTCAACGCATAGTGCTTAACACACGCCATCGCATTCTTCTGGATACCCTTGGCAAACGCCGAGCCCATATTGCCGAGGATCACCGGCTCTTCCGAATAGGTTTCTTGGGCGCGTCCCCAGGCTGGGTTCCGTGGAAGATTGACACACACCCCACCAAAGAAGTTTCCACTGTTGGCTCGAACCTCTTCTCCGATGGCTTCACCAACTCGTTCTTCCAAGTTGGTATCCCAAGTAGCTCCGCGAGCCATCGAAACTGGGAAGGCCGTGGCAGTTCCAACAGCGCATCCACGCGGACCATCGATGAACCGGATACCCGGGAATCCGATCCTCTCTACGGCACCCATAACAAATGGTTGCGCGTTGTAGCCAACATCGGGCCCCATCATCGCATCGATACCTTGCCAGAACGGCACACTGCCCTGCAGTAAGGCGATACGTTCATCTTCCGTTAGTGCATCGTAAATATCATGCGCGACCGCGTTTGCGGACCCACCATTCTTTACATCGGATACATAATCGCTAAATTGCTTAGCCTTCACGATTCTCACTCCTTTGTGAATTGGACGATTAGGTATTTCTTGTTATCCAGTTATGTCTTCTAATTAGTGGCCAACAATGGCCCGCGTCGCTCTCGCGTCCTCGCGAGGGTTTCCGTACAAGACCGGTTCCGCAGTACTTCAAAAACAGGAACCTCCTTTCTTCGACTGCGGACACCGGCGATTAGCCAATAAGGTGGCGCATGGCCTGCTGGTAGAGCTCAACGTAGTGGTATTCGCGCGTGGCCAAAGCTGCGACGTCGAACTTCTCCGCCCGTACATCATCCAGGCTCTCGCCTTCGGCCACGGTCGGTTCGGCCAGTTCGGGAACCGAGGCAGCTTCCATGATTTCCTGAGTGCGCGGGTCGGCGCGGAAGGCCTTCGCCTTCTCCGCGAGCATGAGGTACATTTCCATATTCGCGGCCGCGGATTCCCATACGCCTTCCAGACCTTCGGTGCGCGAGGGCTTGTAATCGAAGTGGATGGGGCCTTCGTAGCGCGGGCCGCCATTGGAGAAGCCGTTGACCAGCAGGTCCACCGTGAAGAAGGCGGAAGCCAGATCGCCGTGACCGAAGCACTTGTCCTGGTCGTAGCGCGGGCCGGCCTGGCCGTTGAGGTCAATATGGAAGAGCTTGCCGGCGTTGAGCGCCTGGGCCAGCCCGTGGGTGTAATTGAGGCCGGCCATCTGCTCATGCCCGGTTTCCGGGTTGAGGCCAACGATATCGCCATTATCCAGCTCAGCAATAATGCCGAGGGCGTGGCCGATGGTGGGCAGGAAGATATCACCGCGCGGTTCGTTCGGCTTGGGTTCCAGGCCGATCTTGAGATCGTAGCCCTTTTCCTTAATGTAGCCGGCTACCGTATCCAGGCCTTCCTTGTAGCGCTCGAAAGCGGCGTTGAGATCCTTGGAGGAATCGTATTCGGCGCCTTCGCGCCCGCCCCACATCACGAAGGTGGTGGCGCCGACTTCCGCGGCCAGATCCACGTTACGCAGGATCTTCTGGAGGCCGAAGCGCCGGATTGAGCGGTCGTTATTGGTGAAGCCGCCGTCCTTAAAGATGGGATGGGAGAAGGTGTTCGTGGTGACCATTTCGATGGTCAGACCGTTGGCATCAGCCGCTTCCTTGACCTTGCCCACCCGCTCGGCGCGCTCCGCATCGCTGGCGTCAAAAGCGAAAACGTCATTGTCATGGAAGGTAATACCCCAGGTGCCCAGCTCGGCGAGCTTTTCCGTGTAGACCCACGGGTCCAGGGCCGGGCGGGAATCCCCGCCGAAGGGATCGGTTCCGGTCCACCCCACGGTCCACAGACCGAAGGAGAACTTATCTTCTTTTGTAGGCTTTCTCATTATTCCTCCTTGCGTAGCCGAACTCCTTTGTTCTACCTCTAAACTAAGGGCGCGAAAACGGTGCGTCAAGGGGGCGAAAATCAAGGTATTTTGATTTGGCTCAAAACAAAGCGTAAGTCAAACTTATTGTGAGGCGATTCACATATAGCTAGTGTGGCTAGACGCCCGTGAAACCGCTTAGATCCTCTATCAAATCATTAAAAATCCATAGACAAGCGCCTATTGCCGCCGATATCTCACCCTTTCGATTCACAATGAGTTCAATATCTTTCCAATGCGACGAAAGCACACGGTACTTCAATTCAGCTTTAAGAATCGTCTCAAAACATGGATATAAATCTACGAAAGTCCCGCCAAAGAAAACCGTGTCCAGATCAAGAAGATTTAGCGTATTCGCGAGCGCTAGGCCTAGGGCGAGAGCTCCAGCGTCCATCGCATCCCGAGCAGTTTCACTTCCCTCTCGGAAAAGCTCAATTAGCTTCGACAGCTCGGTACCTTCAGGAAGACCTGCATTTCGCACTAATCCCGATTCGCCAACATACTGTTCTAAACAACCATTAGAACCGCAGTTGCATTTCGGTCCTGATCGGTCGACACAAACATGTCCAAACTCTCCAGCCCAGCCATGAGAGCCACCCAGACGCCGGCCCTTTTCGTACACCGCAGCACCAACACCGACCTCACCGGAAACATAAAGGAAATCCCTATAGTTTGATACTTTTCCGGGAGCTGAATGGAGAACAGAGTACCCCGCAGCATCAGCCTCGTTAAAAAGACGAAATCCCCCAAAACATCCCGGTTGGGTAAAAGATAGTTCTTTCATCTGAACGCCCGTCCAGCCCAGGTTTGGGGCAGTCAATACCGTTGCACCATCATCGGCAATCAATCCCGGAACGCAAAGCCCGGCACCGAGAACTTTGACAGCTTTGGGTTGCTTCCATTGCCCGTAAATCTTCTCAAGTTCTTTCAAGGCACCACTTGGACCTAAGTGACGCGTGCTCATTTTTTTGATTTGCGAGTAGAGGAGTTTTCCGGAGAGGTCCATCACGGCAACAGACAAATAAGCCACATTGACCTCGCAACCAACGACAGCATGCCGCGATGTACGAGGCACAAGGGGAGATGCGGGACGCCCAATTGCTGATTTTACCGGTGGCAGTTCGCTAATAATGCCGCAGTCCAGGAGTGAATCTACTAAGCGAGAAACCGTGGCGCGCGTAAGACCGGTGGAAGCTGCAACATCGGCACGTGATGGGGGGACTTTACTGGAGAGGATCGTCTTTAGGACAAGTTTAGTGTTATCCATCCGGAGCGAGGTGGGCGTTTTGCCACTTTTCCCCATCAGCTACCCTCCCGTGCCGTTTCGACAAACTAGAATCTAGGTACTAGACAGCATAAACTGCCTCGCGGTTTTTTACGATCACCCCATTCCTAGCTAACAGCCGAGACCCTACCGCGTCCGAGCCATTCTTCGTACTGCTCGTCCCCTTTCGTGTTTCACAGCAATACAACAATCACCTTTTATTATTTTCACGGCAACTACGAGCCCACGAGGCAATCCCTTGTTTCGACGACATGAACGGGTAAAGGGTCGCTTGATAAGCATGATAGAGGTCCGGTTGTCCTGGCCACGTGTAAGTTACAGGAACGTTACTCCTGTCAACTTCATGGAACCAGCCACCACCAGGTTTGTCTACGATTACCGAATCAATCCAACGCCAAATACGTTCGTACAGCTTAGATAGTCCAACATCCGGGCTCTCCTCGTACAGGAAGCGAGTAGCGCCAGCTCCTTCGGCGGGTGGCCACCAGAATTTTTCCGTAACCACAGGGGACCCATCCCAATCAACGGTGTAAACAAATCCTCCCTCTCGAGTCCACCCATCTTCGAATGCTCCCTTCACAAGGTTTTTCGCCGCTGGGAGCATCCAATCCTGCTCAATTCCTGCACCACGAATTTGCATAAGCAGTTTCGCCCACTCCAGCCAGTGTCCAGGTTGCGATCCGTAAGGACGGAACGCATGTCGCGGATCGTCACGGTTGTAGTCACGCAACGGATGCCACTCTTCATCGAAGTGCTCCGGGATACGCCAACTTCCTTGTTCGCTAGATACGGCCTGCCCCACTGTATTCTCCGCAATACGACTAGCACGTTTGAGGAATTCCTTATCGTTTGTAGCCTCATATGCAGCTAGAAAAGCTTCAGTCAGATGCATATTTGCATTTTGGCCCCGATAGGTATCAAGGTCTGTAAATGTCCGATCATAGGCTTCGACGCAGCGTCCCTCGTCATCGAGCCAGTATTTCGTATCGATTAAGTCGATGGATTCTTCGAGTAGTTTTACCGCACCGGGGATGCCGGCAAGAGTTGCCGAGGCGGCAGCAAGCATAATATGGGCCTGACCGTAGAGCTCTTTCCGATCCGATGGGGTATTACCTCCCACGGTGGCATACCACCCACCATATTCGCGATCCTTACCCGGCCCATCTAAGTAAAAACGCACGCCTTGTTCAGCCAGTTTTTCCGCACCTTGCCGACCGAGCATTGCGGCGACCGCGAAACAGTGGATCATTCGCGCCCCGAGATACAGTTCAGCACCCCGTTCAGGCATAGGATTGCCATCTCGATCCAGATAAGCGAACCCCAGATCCGATGACTGCCACACCCGCGGCTGGAAATGATCCAAAAGCCTCTCGCGCTCACATAAAAGGTACTCCTGGTGGGTTACATCAGAAAACGCTGGAGTTTCAGACGAATTTAACTGAGATGAGAAAACAGGCATCGTGTTGACTTCCTTGTCCCTAACGACATTGACCCCTCTATTGTATTCCACTCGAGCCTCTGTCGGGCAAAAGACAAAACATTAGTTCCTGGCGGCAACAAACACTGATAGACTATTTCTTAGTTAAAGCTAACGTCACCCACAGAATAGTCAAAGGAGACATAGTGGCACTTGTAGCGGGTGTAGATTCTTCTACTCAGTCAACAAAAGTTCTCATTGTCAACACAGATAACGGCGCAGTTGTTCGGATGGGCACTTGTCCCCATCCTTCGGGAACCGAAGTGGATCCTAACGAATGGCTTACAGCTTTGAGAACAGCTATCCAAAAAGCTGGTGGAATAAGCGACGTATCTTCCATTTCCATCGCCGGCCAGCAGCATGGCCTGGTCGCATTGGATGCGAACGGCGATATTATTCGACCCGCGCTTCTCTGGAATGACACGCGTTCCGGGCCAGGTGCTGCCGCGCTTGTTGATGAGTTGGGGCCCGAATTTTGGGCAAAAGCGACCGGTTCCGTTCCCGTCGCTTCCTTGACGGTCTCCAAACTCCGTTTTCTCGCCGATAGCGAGCCTCACAATGCCGCTCGGATCAAGGCGATATGTCTACCTCACGACTGGTTAACATGGAAATTATCTGGGTCAACAAGGCTATCTGAACTTACAACTGACCGCAGCGATGCATCTGGGACAGGATATGTAGACTGCTCAACTGACGAATACCGCTATGATATCCTGGCGCACGCTCTACACATCACCACCGAAAAAGCTAAGGATATAATTCTTCCCCGAATTGTTCCCTATAACCAAAGCGTTGGAACTGTCGCACAGGAATGGATAACCGACAAACCTTCCCGTCAACAAATTCTAATTGGCCCCGGAATGGGTGATAACGCCGGATCGGCATTTGGTCTTAACCTTCAAACTAACCAGGCATCAATCTCCATCGGAACCTCCGGCGTTATCGCGACGATTTCCGACACCCCTATTCAAGATCCTCGTTTCGGTGTTACCGGATTTTCAGATGCCACAGACAAATGGCTACCGCTTGCCTGCACCCTCAATGGTGCCCTCATCCAGGACTACTTCCGCAAGATCCTAAACGTGAGCTTTGAAGAGTTAGGCACCCTTGCCGAACGAGCACAACCGGGAGCCCAAGGCGTTACCCTGGTTCCTTATTTCCAAGGAGAAAGAACACCCAATCTGCCTTACGCAACCGCGCATATCGCGGGGCTCACCTCTCATAATTTCACACGTGAAAACCTCGCCCGTGCGGCCTACGAGGGTCTTGCTTGCCTAATGCGCGGGGCGCTCGAAGCTCTTCGCGGCGGAGGAATATCAGTCAATGATGCCATGCTTATCGGCGGAGGCGCACAATCAGAAACGCTCAACCAGATTCTTGCGGATGTTCTCGAAATTCCTATTAGCGTTCCGCGAACTTCCGAATACGTCGCTAGGGGTGCAGCGCGGCAAGCCGCCGTGGTTGCGGGTATTCCTGAGAATACTAACTCTTGGTCCCCAGACATTACCCAAACATACAAGCCGCGAGAGAATGAAAGCGTCTGGGAACGCTATAGAGCCGTCTCCGAGTCAATTCGTAAAAGCTACCCGACCTTTCGTCCTGAATCAGCCTAACTGTAAATCGCAATAGCGACCGTACTACTTCATCCTTTATCAATCCGGAGAACGCGGGACATGATTCTTTCTTACGATCGCACTTCCACACGTGGACAAGTTACGTTAAAAGTATCTACAATCGGCGCAACCCTTCTCAGCTATCAAATAGATGGGACCGAGTTTATAGACGGTTATCTCAACGAAGATGAGTTGCAAACACAAGATGGTTTCAGATCTGCAGTGTTGGTGCCCTGGTCAGATCGACTTTGTGACGGAAGATATTCTTCCGCTATCTACAAGGACGACGGTGTAGGTGACCGTCCGCGCATTGGTCAGAGCCCCGGCCCGTTCGCTGCCGATCACATTTTCTCGGCAAAAAACCCGAAGTATGAACCTGGCATTCACGGTCTTGTTTACGACAAAGATTTCACGGTTGTCGAGAAAAGCTCCAAAGCTCTGAGGTTAGAGCTTCATCTGGAATCCGAACCTGGATACCCCTTTGAACTACTAATCTCCGTCAGTTTCGAGATAACACCCGACGGAGACCTCGTCACACGAATAAGCGCGCAGAATCAATCTCCGATCGCCTGCCCAATCTTTATCGGTTGGCATCCATATTTTCTTCTTGACGGCCCTCTAGGGCAAGCCGACCTGCGCATATATGGATCTTCAGTAGTGAAAACCGACGACGACCTCATTCCCCTTCCAGGAAACGCTGCATTTAAACCGATACAAAGTCCCGCGCCTGGGAAAGTCTCGGCCTATGCGGACGTGGGGTACACCCACCTGAAAAACCTCCAAGATATTGAGCACTGCAATCCCCCTACAGGTGCGATTACATCGCTTGACGGCAAAGCTTCGAGGGATTTTTCGGGTTATGCCCATCTAAACACTGGGAACCGCTCAATTCACATGTACGTGAATTTTGGAGCCGATCTTCCGTTGCGCACATTCCATGTGTTCACCGGTCATAACCTCAAGCGACATCCTCTTACTTCAATTGCCATCGAACCATGTCAGGCTATTGTTAATGCCTTCAACCGACATGATGTCGGAAATAAACTTGTACAACCAGGAGATAGCAGGCAAATGCGTACTCTCATCCAAGCCAGGATCGAAGGATCGTCTTCTACAACCGACCCGATGTGCAGTTAAACTCTTCCGCCGTCACGCTCAAACGTGGTCAGTGCCTCAATTGAGAGTGGATTATTTACCAGCGTCTCAGCTACTGAGAGCGAAATTGTAACATCATCTGCACCAGCTGCAAACGCCGCTGATACATCTTCAACTTTCCGAAGCGACGCCGCGAGGATACGAGTTTTTGTCTCAGATAGAATCCGAGCCATACGTTTGAGCTCCAATTCCGGATCTTTGCCAATGTCACGCATTCTGCAAAAATACGGAGCAAGTCCCCACGCCCCTAATTCTCCAGCAATAGCAGCCTGTGTAGAGTCATAAACCGCCGTAAGCAGCACTTCATGTCCTTCGTTGGTCACTTTAGCCGCAACAGATAGCCCCTCAAGCGTCGCCGGAATTTTAACCACAACGTCATCGCCTAGACTTAGAATTTGACGAGCAGAATCCTCAATCTCACTCTCGGTACACCCTGCGGTTTGGAAGAATAATCGATCAAAACCAAATTCTTGGAGAGTGCGATAAAGCTCTGGGATATCCTGCTGGCGCAACCCCTGCCTCGCCAAAATGGTAGGGTTCGATGTCACTCCAGAAAAAACTCCTGTTGATGCATACTTACGCATCAGCGCACAATCGGCACTGTCAAAATAGATCGCCATTTTATCTCTCTCATTCGTAATTGCTATCCGGACCGTTTTGACGTATCGGCAAAGAACACTCGTGTCATAGTGAGCCACGCTCATTCAGGGACGTTACCTTTTCTTCAACGACAATTAGCTTTTCTACTAGCTACCATATCGAGATAACGCGAGAATCTGTCGCTTCGCCCGCGCTCGGCTTTCGGCGTAAATGTAGATGAAACAGTAGGTCGAACCCGGGCCCGAACGGCGTCAATCGAATCACCCGTCATCACCGCCAACGCCTGGACACACGCGCCCCTAGCAGTTGCTTCTGTCAATTCAAGACGGGAGACTGGCTCACCCATAAAGTCTGCCAATAACTGACAGTAGACATCCGACTTTGCACCTCCACCCACAGCAACATTTACACCGTTGATACCCGAACCTAGAGCCCGTATTTTTCTTGATCCGGCATACAAACCCATTACAACGCCCTCGAAGGCAGTGAAGGCTAGATCCTCGCGTGTCGTACCGTTTGTTAGCCCCTCAAGCAATCCGGTTGCGTTCGGTATCGACGGAGAACGTTCACCATCAAAAAATGGAACCAGCAGTGGCGTATTACAAGAAACGCTCACCGATTCCGCCAGGTTGCCTAGCTCCTGAACGGATACTCCTAACCATTTCGCCACCGTATCCGTCACTTTCGTCGAGTTGAGCGTGCACGTTAATGGCAGCCAACCTCCTGTGGCATTACAGACTCCGTCAACATCTCCAGAATAATCGCGAACAGGCGTAGGAGATGAACTGAAAGTGACTCCCGATGTACCAATTGAAAAACACATATCGCCGTCGTCGAGACCTATGCCGACCGCACCAAGATGCTGGTCGCCACCCCCAACCGCCACAATGACGTCAGAGGCAAGTCCTAGGTCTACGGCCGCTTCAGGAGATATTGAGCCTACAGCCTCCGACGGTTCGAGAACTTCGGGGAAAACATCATGCCAAGATCGGGAAGGAATCCCCTCCCCTTCCTTCCCAAACGCGTTGCTTATAACGTCAGATACCAACTCTAAGAGATAGACGTTTCTCAAACCATCGAAATAACCAGTCCCAGAGGCTTCGCTCCGGTCTGTCACAAATTGACCAGTTAAGCGATAGGTAAGGTAATCATGCGGAAGCAAGATTTTAGAAATCCGCTCCAACGTATCTACTTCATGACGCGCGAGCCAGAGTAACTTTGAAACCGTATGTGCAGCGTTCGGAACGAAACCGACTTTTTCTACCCAGAATTCTTTACCATACGTTTCAACGAGCATCTCTGCTTCAAGTGCAGAGGTCGTGTCATTCCACAGTTTCGCCGGCCGAATGACTGTGCATTCTCGATCTAGAGGCACAAGTCCATGACACTGACCTGCAACTGAGATAGCTCCAATCTTGCACACTTCAAGACCACGCGCATGGAGGAGACGCATCCCTTTTACTAGAGAGTCCCACCAGGTCTCCGGATTCTGTTCCGACACTGGTGGCTGAGTAGCCGGTAGCGGATTTGACACGCAATCAACTACGTGAAACGTCTCCGCATCCCGCACTTCTAAGGTTACGGATTGGGTTGAACAGTCAATCCCAAGGACAAAGGACACTTTCATTGCTCCAATCTGTTGAGCTCTTCAGGTGCCGTCTGCATTTTTCCAACTGCGCCCGCCGGATGAATTTCAAGCGTTTCTTTCCACGATCTCTTACGTAAACGCATAAGCACATAAGCCAACGCATCACCCCATACCCCGGAAACCAGCGTTGATCCCATGGCGATAACGTTGCCCGGATCCGCTTGATCGGGCGTGTGTAAGAGGACAGTTACATCAGCTAGTCCAGCAAGTTCCGAAGACTCGTTCTCAGTCAACGCTACAATTTTCGTTCCCTTTTCTCGCAAAATCGAGCAGAGCTGATTAAGCTCGTCGGATCCGCCTCCTTTAGAAATCGCAAAAACAACATCGTCTTTGGTGATAGCTCCCATGGTGCCGTGGAGACAGTCCATCGGGTGAAGGAAAACCGCTGGCGTACCAGATACGGATAAAAGATGAGCCATTCGGCGCCCGGCATGTCCAGAGGTTCCCGCTCCGGTAACTATAACTTTTCCTGTCATATGCAAACATAAGTCTGCCACCTCTATAAAAGAGTTGTTCAGCAACTGCGCTACTCCAGCAACCGCCCTAGCTTCCCGTTCAATTTGTTGACGTGCAGCTTCCAAAACAGCCTGGTTTTTCATATTTTATTCTTTCCTAAGTGAAGGTGGGGTGCGAGGGCCACGGTTGAGCAGCCTCACACCCCACTATCTTTTGAACCTATTCAGAAATCTCTTGCCACGCCATCTCACGGAGCCGCGTAACGTTTAGATCTCCCGCAGGAACTCCTGATTGGACAACTCGGCCATGCGCGAAAACAGTCACATCATCGCAAAGCTCAAGAATCTCTTCTTCCTCGGACGATACGACCATGACAGCAAGACCCTCTTCATGCGCGAGTTCCCGGACGATTCTATGAATTTCAGCTTTGACACCAATATCCACGCCCTTTGTTGGTTCGTCTAGCATCAGAATCTGCGAGTCTTCCATTATGACTCGAGCTAGGAGAACTTTCTGCTGGTTACCCCCAGAAAGCGACTCTATCGACGCCTCAACATTACCTCGCACCTTTAAAGCGTCGAACTGTCGTTTCGATGCCTTCCGTGCCTTCCTGCGGTCAAGGAATCCAGGTTTAGAGTACCGGTCTGTAATTGGGAGTGTGGCATTTCGATAGCTATTTAATTGAGGAACAATCCCATCAAGTTTCCTTTCCTCTGTGAGATAAGAAAACCCAGCTTTCTGCGCGCTTTTCGGGTTCTTAGGCTTATACGGGTTCCCATTAACCGTAAATTCACCCGACTCATATTCGTCAGCCCCGTAAATACAACGCATGGCCTCGGTCCGCCCAGATCCGATTAACCCGTAGAACCCATGGACTCGACCCGGATAAACATCGAACGACACACCTTTATGGGCTGCTGAACGCAGATTCCGAACAGAAAGTGCAGGTACGCCTTCCGGCACCTTCCCTTGCCGTTCACGAACAGTAGCGCTAGTTTCAACGGATACATCTGTACCCGCATTCACTTCACCGGCGATCGCGGTTACAACCTCTGCATGCGAAACCTCGTCCGCCCTTCCCGAAATCCTTACCTTACCGTCAACAAGAGCAACGATCTTATCGGCCACGGCGTACAGCTCATCAAGTTTGTGGTTGACGAGTACAATCCCGATACCTTCCTTTTTAGAAAGATCACGCACCCACTCCAGGAAACTCTCTACCTGTTCACCTTCGAGCGACGTTGTTGGCTCATCCAGGAGCAAATAGCGCGTGTTTCGAGTTGTAGCAATAGCAATCTCCATCAGTTGCCGAGTCGCAACGGGGTAGCTACCTACCTTACGATCAACATCAACATCAATTCCGTATTTCTCCATAAGAGACCTGGCAGATTTTCGCATAGCTGACCGGTCGAGGTTAGGGCCTTTTCTAACTTCTCTCCCTAAGAACGTATTCTCGGTCACCGAGAGATTAGGAAGAAGAGAAAGCTCCTGGTAAACAGTAGCTACCCCGTGTGAAAGGGCATCTGAAGGGGAAGCGAAGGTTACTTTCTCCCCGTCCACTTCAAGGTAACCATCATCGTTACGGTATGCGCCTGAAAGTACTTTAAGCAGAGTTGATTTTCCCGCTCCGTTATGCCCGACGAGCCCCACGACTTCGCCAGGGTGAACCGTTAAAGAAACACCGGAGAGAGCGGGTGTACCCGCAAAAAGCTTCCAAATATCGACCGCCTTGAGGGACCGCTTGCTCCCCGGCGTTTCCAACGTTGTCATCTTTTACCCCAATTCTCCTTCACCAGGGGTTTGGCCCTTCTCGAACTGCTTAAGCGACTGCAATAGCTCACTCTCAACAGACTTACCTTGCTTATATTCTGCGATTTGTTGCACCAGGATGCGTCCGTACTCTTCAGGCTCCTGGGCGACGCAACCGGGATAAGCATCAGTGAGGGTTTCACCAGCGGCACAGAAACCGTAGACCTTAATGTCCTTACCAGATGCCTGGACAGCCTGCAGTGCGCCATACGCGGCAGGCCCAGTCGACGCGAAAATTACGTTAATGTCAGGATTACCCTGAATCATCGCAGATGTAACATTGAGTGAGTCATCTGGTTTAACATTGCCGTCGACTTCCGCAACGTCCTTGGCATTCGGGTTGCTCTTCATCTTTTCCCGGAATCCAAGATCGCGCTGAACCACAGGCAATTCATCCGGTTCAGTAACGTACCCAATGTTCAGCTTTGCGTCAGCACCAAAATCGGCAAGAACCTTCTCTGCCATCTGGACGCCACCCTCATGGTTGTTGGCGCCCACATACTGAACGACACTCGCACCTTGGGCGTTTAATGCATCAGGATCGACAATAATATTCACAGTGAACACCGGCACCCCGGCATCATTAGCTGCCTTGACGATTGCAGCCGCGGGTTCGGACTTCACTGGGTTAAGCGCCAAAGCACAAGGATTCTTTTGCAACATAGCCTGAGCTTGAGCAAGCTGGTTTGCATCGTCGTCATTGGCAATCTGGACTTCAACATTGAACCCCTTCGCCTTGCCTTCTTCTTCAAATCCTCGCTTCATTGCGACGTAGTAAGGATTCTGCTGGTTAGGAAGCAACACTGCGAGGTATGGATTCTCAGCGTTACAAGCTTCAGGAATCTGAACGCTTGCCTTCCCGGTTTCGCCAGTGCCACCACTATTTTCACCGGTTCCGGTATCGACTCCCCCGCAGGCTCCCATTGTCGCGGCAAGAGCTGTCGCACCAATAGCTGCAAAGAGCTTCTTTTTCATGTTTTTCTCCTCTGTTTTCCTAGACCTCGTTGTCTCGGTCATGGGTTTGGATACTTTTCTTCCCACCGGGCACTCCAGCAGGTTGTTTTTGTGAATGACTAATTTCGGAATTGGTCGTATCCGCAGATGCATGCGATGCCACCGACGTAGCTTGCTGCTTCTTGCGGAACAGCTTCGAGAGGGACAGCTGCTGGCGATTAGTATCGAGAAGAACACCAACGAGAATAATTACGCCAATGACAAGCGGCTGCCAATAAGAATCCACTCCAATAACGTTCATTCCATTGGAAACTTCTGCGATCAAAATGGCGCCAAGGAACGCGCCGAGAAGGGTACCGACACCACCGAAAAGCGAAACGCCACCAACAACTGCCGAAGCGATTGAGTAGAACTGCTCAGTACCCGATCCGGCTGTCGGATAGCCGACCATAAGTCGCGACGTAACAATGATTCCCCCGAACCCAGAACAAATACCGGAGATTACGTACACCAGAATGATGATCTTTCCATTATTAACACCGGCAAGACGGGCCGTTTCTTTGTTGCCGCCAACCGCGTAAATATGGAGACCCGTTTTTGTCCGGTGCAAGAACCAAGCGAGAATAACCGCAGCAATAAGCACTAAAACCACCGGAATAGGGATGCCGAAAATACTCCCTCGGCCGAAGAATGCGAACATTGGATCAGCGACAGTTACTGACCGGGCTTGCGTCAGGATCTTCGGAATTGAAGCGGAAATCCCAAAGGTAGCAAACGTGACGATGAATGCTGGCATTTTCCCAAAATGAATAAAAACGCCGTTGAATACGCCAACGAGAGCACCAGTCACAATGGCCAGCAATGCGGCAAGCCACCAGGGGAGACCTCCCTGCATCGCCAGCGCTGCAATCATTCCAGTCAACGCGATATTGGATCCTACCGAAAGGTCAATACCACCAGTTAGGAGAACGAATGTCTGCCCCATTGCAAGGAAAAGCACGACCGTCCCATTGAGCAGGAGAACCTGCATGTTATTCATTGTGAGGAATGCTGGAGAAAGCAGCGCCATAATAGCACCCACTATCAGCACAACACCAAAGATTCCCGCCTCCTGCGGTACGCGGAATTTTTTCATTACATGCTCCTTTGCATGACTTCGCTTTTACAGATCGAGAGACCGGATGCCTACTGCCAAAACTTTCCCGGATCTATTGAAGATAGACAGTCATCTGACCGTTGCAAGATATTTTTCTGCAACCTCCTCAAATCTCTCGATAATAAAAGAGTCGTGTTTCGCTTGGTACTGAGACCGGAGACGTGGAGTCCATGCTGGAGGATCGTCTCCTCCCGTATAAGTCCATGCCGCCTGTCGTGCTGCGCCATCGGCTGAGTAAGCTGAATACTCAGGAACGCTCACAGGTAAACCGAGCACTGATGCGGCTATCCGGCGCATAGCTGGCGTACGCGACGCCCCACCTACCAGTGTTATACCGGTAACCTCCACACCAAGCCGTCGAAATGCGGAAAGACCTCGAGCTACACTCGCTACGATTCCTTCATATGCCGCACGCGCGAGATTCGGTGCCGTGAGGTTTCGTGATGACACTCCCAAAACAGCTCCCATTCCTTCCGGAAGCCGCGGATTTCGCTCTCCCGCGAAATATGGAATCACGACAAGGCCTTCCGCCCCAGGCGCGGCATTAAGTGCGGCACGTGAGAGTTCCTCTAGCGTCATTCCAAGTAGAAGTGCAACATCATCGAGAACACGGCTCGCATTAAGCATTCCGACTAAAGGAAGATACCGTCCAGTCGCATCCGCAAAACCAGTAACCTGACCAGTCCTGTCCTTAATCGGACTGTCCGAAACCAAGGAAGTAACACCAGAAGTTCCGATAGAAACACACACCTCACCGGGAGGTAAATCCAGCCCCAGCGCCGTGGCTGCGTTGTCAGCGCATCCGGGACCCAAAACGATTGCCTCGCCTTTAGATTTCAGTTCTCCTACAGATTCTGCTTTTCCAACAACACGTGGCAAAACGAGTCTCTTAGATAATTCACTTCTTGCCGCCAAGTCAATTAGGTCGTTGCGGTACTCGTTCTTTTCCGCGCAGTAGTAGCCGGTGCCCGAAGCCTCCGAGCGATCTGTAACGAGTTCCCGAATATCCCGCTTTTTCTCTAGGCCGTCTCGGGAGCCATCAGCACCCATAAGTTGCCACGTGAGCCAATCATGAGGCAATGCAATGGCACACAAATGTTTGAATAGCTGAGGCTCATGATCAACGAACCACCTCAGCTTCGAAACTGTCAACGACGAAACTGGCACGCTTCCGACGCTGTCAGCCCACAGCTTACGTCCCTCAGAAACATCGCCTCGGCCTAATTCTCGAATCAGATCTTCGGCATCTTCCTTGGAGCGATTATCGTTCCAAAGAATCGCTTGACGCAGGACATTCCCGTCAGCGCCTAAACCAACGAAACCATGCTGTTGTCCGGCAACAGACATCGCCACTACATCATCTAATCCACCAGCAAGTTCGACCGCTGAACGATACGCCTCCATCCATGTCCGCGGATTGGTCTCTGTCTTAGTGCGGAAAGATGCAGTTGCGCCGCGAACCAGCTCACCCGTTTCCAGATCACGAATTACTACGTGGCAGGAACGTGTAGACAAGTCAATACCAGCGACATTGCTCTTTTTCATTGCACCTCCAACCCCAGCGTTAGATTTTGTTGCTGTTTGCAATATACCCGTCCAGTTGCATTAAATGCAACAATGCGCACGTCGGCACTTCTGTGTCACGCGCCACATGCTCGGCTAATAGCGTCCTCTATCATTAAGTGGTGATCAACCCTTTCGGAACATCTACGGAGACTTGCTGTGCGAAAAGCTGCTGAGACCTCTCACGGTGCTATCCGCAACCAAAATTTAGCTTCTTTAGCAAGCCGGATTATATTCACTAATTCAGCCCCATCAAGGGCGGATCTAGCCCGCTCAACCGGATTGAATCGGTCCACTATTTCACGACTAGTTGACGAGCTTGTTAACCGTGATATCGTGCGGGAAAACGAAGTCGAAGTCTCTGGCCCTGGCAGGCCCGGGGCGCCCTTAACGCCAGCCCCAAGAACATACTGCGCCCTCGGGATCAATGTTTCCGCTGAAGCGGTAGAGGCATCTCTAATAGATCTGACGGGAAACGTGCTGATCGAACGACTGATTGACATGCCCCCAGACTCAACCTCTCAAACCCTCGATGATATTGCTGCAATTCTGCGATCCGTATCAACGCAATGCAACGTTGCCGGACTCTCGCTCAAGGAAGTTGTAATCACGTTTCCTGGAATCGTAGATCCAGCCACGTCCACCGTAGTAAATTCCACCCCCCTTGGTTGGATAAACGTCGAATTATCTCGAATTGTCGAGGGAATAATTGATTGCAATATCGTCATTTCCAATTCCACAACAGCGGGAGCGAGCGCGGAAACGGTCTATCTTCACCGTAATGACGAGCAGCTTGATAATTTTCTTTACGTCAACCTCGATTCAGGCATCGGTGCCGTACATATATTAGACGGAGCACTTTCACCCGATAGCACCGGCTGGAGTGGGTCTTTAGGTCACATCTACGTTTCGGATCAAGCACGCGTTTGCACCTGCGGACAAAACGGCTGTCTTGAGGCATTTGCTACCAGATCTGCAATTGTTGCAGCCAGCAACCTACCGACTGAAACAACGATTGGAACCCTTGTTTCCTTGCTTAAGCGAAACGAAACCCCTGTTACCAAAGTGGTCAAGGAAGTAGCTACCCTAATCGGCCGGGCAGCTGCTAGCGCAATTAATCTGATCCACTCCCCTACTTTGATTTTTGGCGGGCAACTCGCCGATATTTACGATTTCTTGCTCCCTAATATCCAAAAGGAAATTAGTTCCCGCGTGATTTGGAGTGGTCAGGCTCCTTTGGATATTCGGGCTACCCTCGCTCGGGGAGCACCTCTTTCCCGCGGAGCTGCCTGGTTAGCAATCGCCAACTTCTTAGGAAGGCCCGAAACCTGGGATAGGGAGCACACGGACCACGACAATCCGGTAGATGCCTCTTCACTACCGGAAATCCAGTTAAAGATCGACACATAATCCATTTACTGAGTAAACGCCTGGCCCGCTTACCAGGCCTTGGCGCGTACCCTGGAGAGCGTGGGAAGCTAAAGGAGGCGCCCGCAGTTGCGGCGTCGTCGTACCCGTACTTACGAGGAAGAAGGACCATGATCGTCACCACTGAACGCGAGTGCGCGGGCCGGACCGTTACGCTGCGCGCGGCCACCCGCGGCGCCACCCTGCTCAGCTATCGCCTGGGCGATACCAAGGTTATCGACGGCTACCGCGACCCCGCTGAGCTGCGCGAACTCAACGGTTTCCGCAGCGCCGTGCTGGTACCGTGGTCCAATCGCATCCGCGCGGGGCGCTACCCCGCCGCGCTCTATCATGGCGACGACGCCGCCGTGCGTGCTCGCCTCCACGCCGAGGTTCCAGTAAACGGCGTTCACAGTGTACCGGCGCCGCTTCCCGATACGGAACCGGGCCTACACGGTCTGGTCACCACTCAGGAATTCGAGGTTATCCGCGCGGAAAACGGCGTTCTTGAGTTCGCCACCCGCGTGGATGCGAACAGTGTTTACCCCTTCGACCTCGCCGTAAACATTGTTTACAGCATTGGGGAGGATGGCTCCTTGCACGTGCACTTGCGCGCCGAGAATCTCAGCGAGGTAGCCGCGCCGGTAGCGCTTGGCTGGCATCCGTATTTCCGGCTCGCCGGCCCGCTGGGGGATGCGCGCCTGAGCCTGGACTGCCGCGCGCGGATCGCCACCGATGCCGCGCTTATTCCGTACGACGGCGCCGGCGCTTTCGCGCCGTGCGAGCCGCTCGCGGACTCCCCCATCGACCCGGCCACGGATTGGGCCTACGCGCGGCTTGCCGATAGCGCCGGTCCGGACGCGGTTGCGGCCGGGGCTAGCGGTGATGCGGTCGGTTCGACCGGCAGCGCGAACGCAAGTAGTGGCACCGGGGCTGGCTGGAATGTGGCGCGCTTGCACACCGGAAACCGCGAGGTGGCTCTGTGGGCGCGGCTGGGTGACTGGCCGTCGAAGAATTTCCATATTTTTGCTGGCTCCGGGCTGGCGCGCGACGCCGGGCAGGCAGTAGCCATGGAGCCGTGCCAGGCACTGCCTAATGCTTTCAACCGGGCCGAGGGCCGCGAGATGCTGCTGGAGCCGGGCGCTAGCCGAGAGGTCGAAGCGCGGGTTGTGGTGACGGAGGCTGCTGGCGCGTAAGTGGCAACGCTACGCAGGTGAGCCTAGCCGGGGAGCCGTTCAGGCGTGGCTTGCGTAGGTGTCGCGGTGTGCGTGGCGCAAAGCTGTGGACGACGCGCCGCTGCGAGCCTTCCTGTGGATAGGCGCTAGGTGGGGGCGACGCGGCTGTTAACGTGGCGCCATGAACGTACTTATGACCGGGCGCCGCGCCGGAATTCTTGCTATCCTCTGTTTCCTTCTCAGCGCATGTGGAGCTGGGGCGGGTGCGCCTCCCCCAGCGCTCTCGCCTGGCGGTGCTTCCAGCCCGCCGGCCGCTAGCTCCGCTTCGTCTGCCGCCAGTTCCGCTTCGTCTACCGGGAGCTCCGGTCCCGCTGCCCCCAGCTCTGACTCTTCCGCGCCCGCAGGTTCGCCATCCGCTCCGCCCACCTGGCCGGTGCAGATTCCGGTTCCTCCCCCGCCCACTCAGATGGCCGAAGAATCAGTTGAGGGAGCCATCGCGGCCGGGCAGTATCTTTTCACTCTCCTCGATTACGCCACGATCACCGGTGATATCGCGCCTCTCACCCCGCTCGCCGGGGAGCAATGCGATTGGTGCCAACACCAGATTGCGAAACGCGAAGAAACGGATTTCCGGCCCCGGCAGGCAACTGTTTTTAGTTTTAGTGATGCGCGGGGGCGGTGGAATGATCCGATAGCCGCCTATACCGTGCAGTTCTCCGTCTCTCATCCGCCTAATCCGGTGGTGAACCGCAAGGGTGCCGAAAAGACAGATCGCGCCGAAGAATTCTTCGTGACCATGCGAATTTTCCGCTCGGGCGACAACTGGATCGTGGATGCGGTGGGCATGAACGATGACGTTTTGGACGGAGGCGTGTGATGAGAAGCTATACCAGCCCCAGGTTTAGGCCGCGTTGGTTCCTGAGGGGCCTGATCATAGGCGTGGCCGCGGTGGTGTTTCTTGGTTCGTGCACAGTAAGCGCTCCGGCGCTCGCCCGCGAATATGAGGACGGCGAGGAACGGATCTATACCGCCCGTACCGATGCCGGCGGAGTAACCGTGGAAGCTCAGGGTAGTTACACCCGGCGTTTGCCCAGCGGGGCGGGCGGTACGCCGTCCCGATCAGGCGGCGCGGATAGCTCAGGCGCGGGCGACACTGCCGGCGCGGACCCTGGATATTCAAGCTCCGGGTTGGAAGGCGGCGCCGTTACAGCACGTGGCTCAGGTGCCGGGACGGCCACCGGGCCCTACGGGCTGCCGTGGTCTCGGCGCGCGCTCATTGCCGCGGTTCGGGATACTTCCCTACCGGGGCATGTGCGCGGGGCGGCCGGGATTCTCAGTTGGATACTGGCGAACGGCACTCCACCAGCTGAACCGCACACCGGCGGCGCTCCCACCGCCGCGCAGCTGGAGACGATCATCCACACGGAGAGTATCCGGATTGCGGCGGCGAACGCTGAGGCGTGGATGGAACCGGCGCGCGGTTGGGTGGCCATCAACTACCCGGTCCTTCTGCATTATTCCGCGCCGGCCCAGCGCCACACGGTGACTTTGCTCGGTACGGAGGTGGTTATTGACCTGGTTCCCGTGCGGGCCATCTGGGAGGTGCCGGATGCAGAAATCACGGGTGGCACGGGGAGCACAACTACAAGGAACGCTGGGAACGCCACGTCCACAGGCTCGCTCCCCGCTCACTCAGCACAGACCGTCCCGGCCCGCCAACCCTTTACGGAAGTTATCTACCGCCAGGCTAATGAGGAGGTGAGTGCCACGCTGGTCGTGGAGTGGGAGGCTCGGTACAGCATTGCCGGGCAGAGCCGCACGGTGCCGGAGCTCCTCACCACCCGATCCGAAACCTCCCCGGTGATAACGCGAGAGCTCGAAGCCCACCTTATCGGTTAGCTTCGAGCTCTCGATATCAGCTATTCCTAGCCCGCGGCCCTACCCGGCCACTTAGCCCCGGCCCTAGCCTGCGCTTGAGTTTGGCGCCCTGCCGCGGCACCTCAACTCGCGCTCACATAGGGCCGCAGCAGCCTAGTTCGCCGCGGCCAGGCCGCCTCCGGAAGTCGGCGCACCGGCCCCGGCAACTGGCCCACCGCTGGGCCGGGTATTCACACCGGAGGCCAGACCTTCCATCTGGGCCGGTTCGTGCGCTTCGATCACGCCGTCCGGTAGCGGCTGGTCAGGCGACTGGCCGGTGAAAGTGAAGGACATCGGAATATTGTCCTTATCCACATCCACCACGATGATGTCCCCCTTGGAGAATTCGCCGTAAAGCAGCTTCTCGGAAAGCACATCTTCCACATCGCGCTGGATGGCGCGGCGCAGCGGGCGAGCCCCGAGCACCGGATCATAACCGCGGTCAGCCAGAAGTTCCTTCGCATCCTTCGTCAGGGCGATGGACAGGTTCTGGTCCCGCAAGCGCTTATCCAGCTTGCCGATCATAAGATCCACAATCTGCAAAATCTCCGGGCGGCCCAACTGCGGGAAGACGATAATGTCATCCACGCGGTTGAGGAATTCGGGCCGGAAGTTGTTCTTGAGTTCTTCCGCCACCTTGACCTTCATGCGCTCGTAGGAGGAAGTGGTATCGGCGTCGAACTGGAAACCGGTCTGCACGCCCTTCGCGATATCCTTCGTACCCAAATTAGTGGTCATGATGATGATGGTGTTCTTGAAGTCCACCACCCGGCCTTGCGCGTCCGTGAGGCGCCCTTCTTCCAGGATCTGGAGGAGGGAATTGAAGAGGTCCGCGTGGGCCTTCTCAATTTCGTCGAACAACACCACGGAGAAGGGCTTGCGCCGCACCTTCTCGGTGAGCTGGCCGCCTTCTTCATAACCCACGTATCCCGGAGGGGCACCGAAGAGCCGCGAAACGGTGTGCTTCTCCGAATACTCGGACATATCCAAGGTGATGAGCGCGGATTCATCCCCGAACAGGAATTCCGCGAGCGCCTTGGCGAGTTCGGTTTTACCCACACCGGTAGGCCCGGCGAAAATGAAGGAACCACCCGGGCGGTTGGGATCTTTCAAGCCCGCGCGGGTACGGCGAATCGCCTGGGAGAGCGCGGTCACGGCTTCATGCTGGCCGATCACCCGCTTATGCAGCTCATCTTCCATGCGCAGCAGCTTCGCGGATTCCGCTTCGGTGAGCTTGAAGACCGGGATACCGGTGGACATGGAGAGCACTTCAGTGATGAGATCTTCATCCACCACCGAAACGACGTCCATATCCCCGTCCTTCCAGGCCTGCTCGCGGGCATCGCGTTCTTCGCCAAGCTTTTGCTCTTCGTCACGCAGGCCGGCAGCCTTTTCGAAGTCCTGGGCGTCAATGGCCGCTTCCTTGGCGCGGCGCGTGGAGGCGATCTTATCGTCCAGTTCGCGCAGTTCCGGCGGTGCGGTCATCTTGCGGATAGCCAGGCGCGCCCCCGCTTCGTCGATGAGGTCAATGGCCTTATCGGGAAGGAAACGGTCGTTAATATACCGATCCGCCAGGGTGGCGGCTGCCTCCAGGGCGTCGTCGGTAATAGTCACGCGATGGTAGGACTCGTACCGATCCCGCAAGCCACGCAAAATATCAATCGTTTGTTCCACAGTGGGCTGCTCCACCTGGATGGGCTGGAAACGCCGTTCCAGCGCGGCATCCTTTTCAATGTACTTACGGTACTCATCGAGGGTGGTTGCCCCGATAACCTGGAGTTCCCCGCGGGCCAGCATCGGCTTGAGCAGCGAGGCAGCATCCAGGGCGCCTTCCGCGGCGCCCGCGCCCACCAGGGTGTGGATTTCGTCGATGAAAAGAATAATGTCCCCGCGGGTATTGACTTCCTTGAGGATTTTCTTCATGCGTTCCTCGAAGTCACCGCGGTAGCGCGAGCCGGCCACCAGGGAACCCATATCGAGGGAATACAGCTGTTTATCCTTGAGCGTTTCCGGAACGTTACCGGCGGCGATGGACTGGGCCAGGCCCTCCACCACCGCGGTTTTACCCACGCCGGGTTCGCCGATGAGCACCGGGTTGTTCTTGGTGCGCCGCGAGAGCACCTGCATGACCCGCTCGGTTTCGGTATGCCGGCCGATCACGGGATCAAGCTTGTGATCACGCGCGGCGGCGGTGAGGTTACGCCCGTACTGATCGAGGACCGTGGAACCGGCCTTGGTGCCTTCGCGCGGGCCACCGCCCACCCCCACGGCTTCCTTACCTTGGAAACCGGAAATGAGCTGGCTGACCTGGTTACGCACGGTGGGCATATCCGCGCCGAGCTTGATGAGGACCTGTGCGGCCACGCCGTCCGCTTCACGGGTGAGCCCGAGGAGGAGATGTTCGGTCCCGATATACGAGTGGCCCATTTGCAGCCCCTCGCGCATCGCGAACTCAATAACCTTCTTGGCGCGCGGCGTGAAGGGAATATGACCCGAGGGCGGCTCCTGGCCTTCGCCGATAATGTCGATGACCTGCGTCCGCACGGACTCAAGCGTCACCCCCAGGGCTTCCAACGCCTTCGCGGCCACCCCTTCGCCCTCGCGAATGAGGCCGAGCAAGATATGTTCGGTCCCCAGGTAGTTGTGCTTGAGGTTCCGTGCTTCTTCCTGCGCGAGCACGATGACCCGCCGAGCGCGGTCGGTGAACCTTTCGAACATAACTCTCCTTGCACTTGCAATCTTCTAAAAGAGTAACGGCCCTCAGCCCAGGAGCCGTCCCCTGTTCGCCAGTGGCATGAGTGTGTGGCTCACATTTTGCTGAGGGAAAAAGCCGAATTCGCGCGGAAAGTGCTGTTATCGATAAGATTTCTGAGCTTATTTCACTATCGCCGGGCCTTTGGGCCCACGTTGGCGGGGTACCGCGGGCGCTGCGGAGGCGCACGGACTGCGAGCACCACCGGCGCGCCGCGGCGGGCTAACGCACCACTTTAGGCACCCGCGGATTCCACCTCAACGAGGAGCGTGAAGGGGCCATCATTGACGAGTTCCACATCCATCATGGCCCCGAACTGCCCGGTAGCAACCTCCAGTCCGTACGTTTCCCTCAATTCGCGCACGACCGCTTCGTAGAGCGGATCGGCAACTTCCCCGGGCGCAGCCTTGGACCACGAGGGCTTGCGGCCCTTGCGCACATCCGCGTACAGGGTGAATTGCGAAACGAGCAGCACGGGCGCCTGTGCTTCTTCCGCGCTGCGCCGACTATTGGGATCATCGGTGCCGTCCGCGGCGCGCAGCACTTTGAGCTGCGCGATTTTCCGCGCGACTTTCTCCACTTCCGGCGCCCCATCCCCGTGGGTCACGCCCAGGAGCACGCACAGCCCCGTGCCGATCTGCGAAATCACGGCGCCGTCCACCGTGACGGACGCGCGCTTGACGCGCTGAATAACTGCTCGCATTCTTCCTCCTTCGTGGTGTTATGAGTACGACGACGCAGCTAGGCCCTGCGCCTACCGGGCTTTACCAGGACCCGCCCCCGCGCCCGCGCGAACCGCGCCGCGGCCCCATCCGCTGTTCTTCGGGACCCAGGTAGTAGAGCGCCCCGTAGGCCGCCCCGAGCATGAGGAAAGGCTGGAAAGGTAGGCGAATGGGCGTGAAAAGCACGATCCCGGTGACCAGGGCGCAGCCGAGCAGCACCCCGCTCCAGAACTTTTTATCTTTGCGGGCATAGCGAAAATCCGCATCCGGCCGGCGCAGGCAGGCCACCAGCGCCCACACCATAAACGCGAGAATCGCCAGCTGGATCACAAAAAATATCCCGTTGCAGATATCCGTGACGAGCCGCAAGGTTGTTAGGTTCATGATTCTCCGTCCTCGTGCTAAGCGTGGTGCTCGCCCTCATTCTAATCACGGCTTACGACACTTTTTTCGCCGCTTTCACGAATGGTCACCGCCACGGGCGCGTGCGCGCAGGTAGAGGAATAGGTTCGACGCCGCAGCGGAATTCCGCTACCCGCACCGCCCCCAGCGCTGTTGGTTCCCTGATTAAGGCGAGGGCGAGCGGCCCCTCTTCCCAATGCCGCGCCGCGGAGGTCACAAAGCCAACAACCGCCTCGTCGGATCGCTCCGCAAGTACCGGCGTGCCAGCCTCGGGCAGATCAGCTTCGTCCGGACCTTCTAAATACAGGCACGCCAGGCTCTTCCGCCCCGCTTCCCCGAGCTGGCTGGTACCGGATTCCCCGGATTCGCAGGTGCCTATTTCTCGGCTTCCCCGGGCGCGTGCTTCCCCGGATTCGCGGATGCCCGCTACTCCAGGTCCGTATATATCAGCAAGGTGTGCCCGGGCGCGCGCCGCCCGGAAGGGATCCGGGCGGCGCGCGGCGACCCGGTGGGCGGTCCAGGCGAATAAACCTACCGGGCTCATGCCGGCGGCCTGCCCAGCCCGGGCCAGCATTTCAATGTCCTTGACCAGGAGGATCACCCTATCGCTGCCCGGCCACCAGTCTTCCCAGAAAGTGGCGGATAGCCCGGGCTGGCCGTGCATGGTCGCACGGAGGCGCGCAGCTCCTTGCGTCGTCGTACCTATGGCTATGTAGTTGGCTGGGGACATGCCACAATCGGGCCCGCCCGGCGGGCTCAGGAAAATATCCGCGCCGCTGCCCGGGCAGTGCAGTAGGGCACTGAGAATCCGACCCGCGGCGTCGCATTCCAGCACTTCGCGCGCGTGAGATGCGTCCAGGTACTCGCGATGTGCACCCGGTAGCTCGTTATGCACGCCCGGGCAATCACTCGGCCAAGCGCCGGGCTCGCCGCGCAGCACCTGCCAGTGGGAAAGGTCCACGAAGCCGCACCCGGCTTCCAGCTCGCGCTGTTCCACATAGGGATTGGTGTAGAAAGCAGCCACCCCGACCGCTTCTCCCTCCCCGGGAACCGCGCCGGGCCAGCGCAGCAGCGGGCTGGGTATCACGATTCTGGCTGAGCTTCGGGCGTTGCTGGCTTCGGCTCCGCTTCCGGGCAATCGCTCAGGCGCTGGAGGCGGCCGGCCATGTAGCTGCGCATATCCGCCCCGAAAGCCGCCATATCGTAGGCGTAGAAAAGCTCGGATTCCACGTAGCCGCCCATGATTTGGCCGCCGGTGTAGCTCGCGGCGGTGGGAGTGGCGGCGATGGCGTCCGCAACGATCTGGAATTGCGGGCCCTTAATAAAACCAGCCCAGGTCATGGCGTGCCCGGCGGAGGTGGCGACCATGCCTTCCAGCACGAAACGGCCCTCCGTGCCCTGGAGGTTATTCGGAGAAACACGCAGGTAGCCTTCGAAACTCGACCAGAGCTGGCCTTTGGTGAGGGCCGCGTACATCCGCCCGCCGGGTACCTCGCGATCCACCGCCCCGGCCGGCTCCTGGGAAAGCCAGGTTGTCGAACGCAAACGCAGGTAGGGGCCGTGGTCATCATTATCGATGCGCAATTCGTGGAGGTAACCGGCCGCGTCCACGCCCTCGTATTCGAGGAGGCCAGCGCCGCGCCAGGTATCAACGAGCCAGGCCATCGGATAGGTTTCCGGGCTGAGATTTTCAGGGATTGCAAAGACCATATGCTCAGATTACCCGCCCTGGCCGGCCGCGGCCCAAAGTTCCATGCACCACCCAAAGTTCCGGCCCCACGCGGCCCGCGGCGGCCGCAGCCCATAGCTAGTGCTATTTTCCCACGTCGAAGCGAAAAAGTCTTCATTTTTCACGCTTGGCCCGAAAGCGCGACGAAAAGTTTCCGATTGGCCGCGCTCTTGTTATTCTGAAGCCACGGTGCCGGACCTTGAAAGCCCCGGGCTCCAACTAGCGCCGCTACGAGCGGCATTCG